>JAAVEW010000001.1 GCA_014801075.1 Barnesiella sp.
CGCTCTTTTGAAAAAGATTGCTGGAATCCGCTCTGACGGCAATATACCTCCCTTACCGACAATGTCAGTTGAACGGTTCTCTTATCCCGAAGGTGTTTTGTTGGTTGCTGAGGTGCGTCCTTCTGATTTACCGCCTGTCCGCTATCGAGGTAGAGTGTTTATACGAATCGGCCCAAGACGAGACATTGCTACAGAAGCTGAGGAAAGAATACTTGCTGAACGTCGTTGCTCATTCATGGCAACCTTTGATGCTACACCATGCCTTAGTGCCAAACTGGAGGATTTGGATGTTGATTACATCAAGAGCAACTATCTCCCGATGGCATTTGATGAGGAGACTCTTGCGAACGATAAGCGCGACATAAAGGAACAACTTGCCTCCATTCATTTATATGATCGGGACAATGATTGTCCGACATACGCCGGAATAATTCTTTTTGGCAAGAATCCCAAGTATTTTCTTCTGGGTGATTATGTGCAGTTCGTTAGATTTGCGGGGCAAGACAAAGGAGGCGATATACTCAACGAACGTCAGTTTGCCGGACCTCTATATAGGATGTTGCCCACACTGGAATCTTTTGTTCGTGATGGTATAATAACCCAACGGCCTGTACCGGAAACTTTGTTCCGCGAAAGAACTGTATGGAATTATCCTGAAGGAGTCATCCGCGAATTGCTGATGAACGCCTGTATGCATAGGGATTATCAAGCCAATATGCCAATCCGGTTGTATCAGTTTGATGACTACATTGAAGTGATGAATGCCGGAGGTCTTTATGGCGAAGCTCGTCCAGAGAACTTTCCATCGGTCAATGACTATCGCAATCCTCTTGTAGCAGAGGCCATGAGAGTAATGAAGTACGTCAACAAATTCAACCGAGGCGTTACCCGCGTGCAAGAGATGCTGAAAGAGAACGGCAATCCTCCCGCCGAATTTGACGTAAACACCATTACCGCATTTCGCGTCAATGTCCACGCCACAAACGAATCCGACTTGTCGAAGGGCACAAGTCAGGGCACAAGTCAGGGCACAAGTCAAACAGACAAGACAATTGAAGAGAAAATAATCGAATTCTGTATTGAACCCCGTTCATTAGCTGAGATTGCGACCTACTGCGGTTTTCAGAACAAGCGTAAATTTAGAGAGCGTTATCTTAATCCTTTGATTGGAACAAGTATTCAAATGACAATCCCAGACAAACCCACCAGTCGTTTTCAAAAGTATATACATTCCGTATAAATAAAGTTATGAAACTAAAGCAACTTATAGGGAAAGATGTTAGAGGTTATATGAACTTTAACATATCTTTTAATCAGAATCTAACATTTTTAATCGGAATTAATGGGGCTGGCAAGACGACAGTCCTTAAATTGCTCTCAGGATTATTATATCCGGCATATATAGAATTAGCCCAAATAGAATTTTCATATGTAAAATTGGTATGCGAGCAAATTGAAACGGGTAATTTCATTAGCATCTCATGTGAAAAAAGAAAAGAGACATTGATGTTAACGTATACAAGTGAGAAAGCAAACGAAAAGATTTGCGACACGTTCAAACTTGTAGATTTAGGATTATTGCGTAATAATCTTGCCCACGAATCATATGAGGCGGAAAAATTAGCTCGCGTACTTTATGAGTTTGATAATCTTGAGGTAGTTAATAGAATTCGCAAATTGCGCACTCCTTTGTTCCTTGGATTAAATCGAAGAACGGGAGATAGTGCAATGTCTGGCAGTTCATTTGAGCGAGAAATATTCTTCCCTAGAAGAAGAAATCAAAATGTAGATGTATTATTTGACTCCGTAGACTCTGCACTAAAAGATATTCAGGATATGTTCCATACATTTGTTAGGAACAACGCTCAAAGTCAATATGCATTAGCGGATAGATTCAGAAAAAAAGTCTTCTCAGAATCTATAAAATATGAACAACTTAATCATATCTCTCCTATTGATTATAAAGAAGAATTACAGAAATTAGATTCTCGACGAATTCAATTGGATAAAGCCATAGAACAACTTGAGGTTGCGGATTTATCCAAACAGTTTTCCCAATTTTTTGATTCAATAAAGACCACATTAGAAGTTCTTGCAAAAACGCCTGCATTCGATAGAAAAAAACAATTAACGCAAGAGTATATTACCGCTCTCACTCAATGGATGGTCAACAGTTCTCAATTAGAACGGATTGACAATATAATTGGCTACGCTAACGAGTATAGTAAAAGTATTCAGAAATCTAAGGAGCCTCTAATCCGATTTGTTGAGAGTGCAAATATATTTTTTACCGAAAGTCAGAAAATAATAGAAGTTGACAATAAAGGAGAAATATATGTTCGCATAAAAAATACACGGAAACGTAATAGCATATTCGAACTATCTTCAGGCGAGAAACAATTAATAATACTTCTTGCACATATTGCATTTCATAGAAACAATAAAAATGCTTCAATCTTTATTGTTGATGAGCCTGAATTATCTCTTCATATAAGTTGGCAAGAGTTATTCGTTGATGCATTATTAAAGGCTAGCCCCAATACCCAGTACATCCTCGCAACACACGCACCAGCCATTATTTCTACTATTGACAGAAGAAAGAATTGTATAGATTTAACTCGAATGAATTCCTGAACATGGCTTTAGAGTTTTCTTCAGAACAATCGCAGATTACATCAATCTTTACTGCGTATCGTAATGATATAGATATTTATACTGAGGACGAAGAAAAGGATAAAGCATTCTATAAACGTCTTTTCACCCGTCTTTTAGATGGAACGGGGATTCGTATCAATGATGTATATCCTCTTGGTTCTTCAGACGAAGTGATGAACGCGTGTATCGCTGATACAGATACAACTCGAAAGAAATTATATATTGTAGACGGAGATATTTATCTGATATATAATCCTAAACAGTGCATTGACAATTTATACGTTTTGAATGCATACTGTATGGAAAATCTTGTAATAGATGAGGACGCCGTCTGCAACACATTATGTAATTTTATTGGGGAGTATGAATTAGAAGATATTAAAAATTTATTTCAATATGAATCCGTTATATCTTCACATAAGGACAAATTAATTGAGTTATTTCATCATCTTGCTCTTCATGATAAATATTGTGGATACTTTGAATTAAAATCTATTGGAAGATATTATACAAACAATGTATTTGATTTAACTAAAGTCGATCAGGATATTTCATTAATTAAACAGTCTATACTAACAAATGGCGGCATCACACCAGAGGTATTAGAAAACGAGTTAACTCACCTTAAAACTGTTTTTCCATATACTTCGGAAACATGTATGCAGATAGTTTCGGGGAAAGACTATCTGATTCACATGATGAAATGCAATGCCCACAGAAGATTAAATTACAAGCTAGGACATACCAAGAATGCCTGGAAATTTAATTTTGCAACATATTGTAATTTAGATAGATTACTTCCTCTGCGAGATGCTATAATATCGACAGTTAGTCGGCCATGACTTATTTTTATCGTACATTTCATATTAAAATACTTCTTCTTTTGCTCCGTTGATGATTGCGTCGATCTTGTCGGCAATTTCGTCGGAGGACAGCTTGATGTAGTCGATGAAGGTCTTTTGAGTTTTGTGGCCGCTGACGTGCATCATCTGGACGATGGTAAATTTATGAGATAAGTATATATTGGTTATGCCACTGCGTCGGGCCGTGTGGGTGGTAACGCAATCGTAACGTAGCATCAGGACTTCGCCTTTGTCGTTACGCTCTACTGCCATTTCGCCAAGAACCTCCTTTTTCTTTTGCTTCATTGTCAGTTTAGTGGGTACTTTAACCGCTAATGTCGGCACTGTTTCCGATAGATCTTTCAATATATCCTTGATGTAGCGGTTCAAAATCTGATCGACTACGGATGGCAGACGGTAGTTGTATTTCTCGCAAATGGCTTTGAGATTGGGATTCATTATGGGGATTTTTACCTCGTTGCGTGTTTTCTGCTGAATCAACCGGATTATGGGTGTGCCTTTGCTGTTGTCGTGAAATCCTCCGGCTAGATATTGTTGTAGTCGCTGACACGCTGACAGGTGTAGCACCCGACGAGAAAAATGTCACGAGGCTGTCTAACAAGTGAACTGCACCCCAAAAGTTGAACACAAAACTTTTGGAGTGCAGTTCACTTGTTAGACAGCCTCTCTCTCTGCTTTTAGGTTGATGTAGAAAAATATCATCAGATATTGTTTCTACTTACCGCTTAACCTTACGTGGTTTATTTCACAGTGATTTTATCGGCGCGGTTACCGCTGACGCGGATATAGACGCCGGGGGTAAGTGTCGATTCAGATACACGCACTCCCTGGAGGTTGTACCATACGGCAGGTGCGTCGGTGTCGGCCGATACGTTTTCAACTCCCGAGTGGGTCATGGTGACGGTGGCTACGTTGCTTTCGGATACAGCTCCGTGGTTGTAGACGGGCACTACGGTGTAGTTGAATTCATATTCGCCGGCGGGATGTTCCGAAGTAAGGGGTACGTCGGTGTAGAGCACGCCGTCGTGGAGTTCGGCAGTGACAGCTTCGCCGTTGCGGAACACGTGGTAACCCATGATGGCGAGGTCTTCGGGCATCGAGGGCGCGGCTTCATAGGTAACGTCGTCAATGAAGAGCGCCAGGGTGTCGTAGGTGTTGTGATGGATGGCGAAGTATTTCGCTCCTTCGGGAAGTTCTACGGTGAAGAGTGTCCACACTTCGGGAACGATGCCGTCGGCTGTAAGGCCGGTGAAGTCGGTCACCTGTGCGGTGAATGAAGCTACGGCGTTGTCGGTGGTCGAATAGTAGATTTCGAGTGTTTCGGGCCATGTCACGGTGTAGCTCTTGGCCATGAATGTGACGGTCTGGGCATTGCCTGAGAGTTCGGGCGATATGAGCCAGTTGTCATTATCGGCACTCTGTGCGCTCGGCGCGAGCATGTAGCGCTGACCGCTGTAGGCCACGGCGTCATCGGCGTAGGTCGAGGGAACTTGGGCAACTACGTTGTCGAAGAGCTGGAAGGCGATGGGAGCGGTCTGGAACGGGTTGTAAAGCTCACGGAATATGTTGTAGGTCTTTACGCCGTCGCCATCGTAGACGGTCCATGCTCCGGCGCCGCTGATTGACATGGGGGTGTAATCGTCGTTCTCGAAATCTTCGGTCACTGTCTCGGGACCGGCGGCCTCGTTGGTGGGGTGACTCCAAGTGAGCACCACGTTTGAACCGTCGATGGTTGCCTCAAGGTCGTTGACTGTAGCAAATGATGCGCGGGTCACGGTTACCGATGCCGAAGCTTCGTTGTCGGCTGCGGTTGCGTCACCTTCAAGTTGGATGTTGAGGGCTATCTCGGCCGTATCGGGGGCATTGAAGGGAAGGGTGTAGGCCAGTTCCACATCAGCGAAAGCGTTGGGCGCAATTTCCGCGATGTCGTCGGTGGCAACTGTCTTGCCGTTGACTGTCCAAACGGCTACGGGAGCTGCGGCAGAAGTACCGAGGTTCTCGACGTGGGCGGTGAACTTGACGGTGTCGCCGGGTTTGGCCTTGGACGTGCCGTCGAAAGTCACGATGCGCACATCGTTGTCGTCGAGGTTGCGCACGCAGATATTGTCGACGGGTACGCTCCATATATGCTCGTCGTCATTGTGAGCGGCTACGAAACGTATCTCGAACATCACTGCGCCGGCAGCCTTGAATGCGTCGAGGGGAATGCGGGCCTGTGTCCATGTTTCGGTGGGAGCTTCCTTCATGTCGATTGAGGCAATAGCGCTCATCTCGCCGATTTCGTGTCCGGCATATACCTCGATTATGCTTCCTTGGCCCTGATACCAGAATTCAAGCACGGGTTTTGTGGCTTTCGATATGTCGGCGCGGGTGGAGATAAGACCGTAAGATACACCGCTTTCCATAGGCAGCCAGAAGTAAAATCCGCCGTCGCCGTCCTGCGAGGTGAGAGGTTCGGGGCTGTCGGGATCTTCGGGGTCGAAGAGCGATGCGAAGTATTCGTCGGTGAGTGTGCCGTACTGCATGTAGCCGTCGACTGCTGTGTTGCCGAGCCACATGTTCTCGTAATTGCCGTCGGCAAATGACTCTCTCTTGGGGAGAGCGTCGGGAGTGCCGGCAGTGATGATGTTGGACGCTTCGTCAAGCGAATAGTTCTCGCCATAACCCGCAGTCACCTGGTAGGCGTAGAAGTCCTGCTCGGTCATGGCGGAGTAGTCGATGGTGCAGCTTGTGTCGGTAGTGGTAAAGAGGGCGGGGTCGTAATATGAGCCGAATGCGTCGAACACGTAGTAGGTTATGCTTTCGGTATCAACATATCCGCCATGCTCACCGGTAGCGGGCACTGCGTCCCAGCTCAATGTGGCGGTAGTGTAGTCGGGGTTGACGGCGAGATGCACATTAGCGGGAGCGAGCGGGGTGTCGGGGCCGCACCATATTGATTTGTATTCAACCATGTCGCCGGCCACATCGCCTGTATAGGCTACGCCGGTGAATCGGTTGTTGATGCCTTGGTACATGTCGACATCATCAATCGTGATGACTTCGCCCGGGGTTACATTCTCGTAGGTGAATTTGTCGACGCCCCAGCGAGATGTGATTTCCACTTTGGAGATTTCAGTCAGCGGCTCACCACCTTTAGTCAGAGTCGGGGCAGTGTAACGGACCGTGGCTTTAAGTTCACCTTTGGGGGCGAGTGTCCATGTCAGTTCGCCGGCAGCGGGCGGGTCGACTACCACCGGAGGTTCTGAAGAGCCGACACGCATGCCGACATTCGCGAGCTTGAGAGTGCCCTTCATATCTTTGGCGGTGGTGCAGTGGAAACCGAGATAATAGTATCCCTCTTTGGTCACTGAGCAGTTGCGCTCGTATTTAGTCATATCCTTGTCGGGATAAACGGTGGTGGGGGATACGACGGTAGTGGCTGCCTCGACGGTGGGTTCGGTAGCGAGGGCCACGTTCATTTCAACGCCTGTGGCACCTGTCCCCATGATACCTACCTCGAACGATACTATGTAGTTGCCGGGAGTAAGGTGGATGGGTACGGTGAAGAGCCAGTCATCGTTGCGGTCGATGCTTTCATCGTTGGGGGGCATGCAGGCAGCGTAGCCGCTCACGGTGCCGAATTTCCATTCGCGGTTGTCACCGTTGGCATTGATGGATGTATAGTTCTTTACCTCAATGCCGGCTTTGCCAAGGTCGTGGGTAAAGGGAACTTCAACTGTGTTTTCGGGCGCTTCTGCGGCACGTGCTTTCGTTGCATTGACGCGTGCTGTCATGGCATGTTGTGCCCTGTTGATTTCCTTGAGACCGCTCATGGTGCGTGTCCCCGTGCGAGTCACAGGGCCGGCTGCACCGACAATCAATGCGCCGGTTAAAGCCATCGCCAATAGAAAAGTTCTTTTCATAAAAATGTTGATATTGATGGGTTGATAAAAGCAGATTGTGAAAAATTCAACTTATAGATGGCAAATTTACAAAAATTATCAATATTTTCAAACAATTTGCAATTTGTTTTCTCTCCTTATTTTACATAAGCTCTTTAACAGCAGCCTTTCTATAACAGCACATTAGCATTTTGTAATAGCACGAGTTTCATGAAAATATAATAACAGCTACACATGGAAAGGAGCGTCCGAAGGCCGCCGATTTAGCAGTAACCGGGGCTGCCAAGCGAAGCGCAGGCGTCCCCGGAAGTATCCATATGAAAAAAGCCTCGCCGGGGTTAGCGGCGAGGCTTTTTGTGGTTGGATATAATCGCTGTCGGGGATTAGTCCTGGTTGAGGTTAACGCGCTTGAAAGCAACGGCGGTGAGGCCCTTGGTAGTGCTTTCGAGGTACTGACCGATAGTCAGTTTAGCGTCGTTGATGAATTCCTGCTCCATGAGGCAAGATTCTTTGCAGAACTTGTTGACACGACCTACGGCGATGTTTTCGATCATCGCTTCGGGGAGGTTGGCACGTTTCTGCTCAGCTACTTCAGCCATGATTGCACGGCCCTTGGCAGCTTCTTCTTCAGTGATCCAGCCCTTTGACATGTTAGACTCGATGTGGTCCTCAGTGTCGAAGTGGTTGGGGTTGAGGCCGGCTTTCTTGAGAGCGGCTTCAACGGCTTTGCGTACCTGCTCGTCTTTGGTTTTCTCGATAGCGATAGCTTTTTCTGATTCGAGAACCGAAGCGGGAACGCTTGCGCGGTCAACAGCGAGGGGGTTCATTGAAGCTACCTGCATAGCCACGTTGCGGCCTACCTGGTAGTCAACGCCTTCGAGGTTGAAACCTACGATAGTAGCGAGCTTGTTGCCGAAGTGAGTGTAGGCTGCGGTAGAGGGAGCCTCAACAACTTCGTAAGCTGAGATTTCAGTCTTTTCGCCTGTTTTACCGGTTTCCTCTACAACGAGGTCGGCAACAGTGCGGCCGTCGATTTCGAGGGCCTTGAGAGCGTCGATAGTAGTGACGCGGTTAGCGATAGCGGCATCGAGAAGTTTGTTGGTGAGTTCAACGAAGCCTGCGTTCTTGGCCACGAAGTCAGTTTCGCAGTTGAGGGCGAGGATAGCGGCGAAGTTGCCTTCGTTCTTAGCTATCACGCAACCTTCAGCGGCCTGACGGTCTTCACGCTTGGCGGCTACGGCCTGACCTTTTTTGCGGAGTATTTCTACTGCTGCTTCGATGTCGCCGTTGGTTTCGGCGAGGGCTTTTTTGCAATCCATCAAGCCGGCGCTGGTGAGGGCGCGGAGCTTGCTGATTTCAGCCATTGTTACTGCCATAATATTTTGGTATTAAAAGCTTTTAAAAATAATGATTGTCTTTAAAAATATAGACCGACATTCAATAGCATGAGTGCCGGTCTATTAGATGAATATAACCGGGTAGGATATTATTCTTCTGTAGCTGCTGCTTCAGCTGCGGGAGCTTCAGCTGCCTCTTCGGCGTTCTCCTCTTTGCGGCTTACGCGGCGGCGTTCGCGCTTGGGAGCGCCTTCTTCGTCGGCTGCTGCATTGTCGGCTTTCTCTGCCTTGTGTTCCTGGATGCCTTCGTTGATGGCTTCGCAAACATTAGAGAGGATGAGGTCGATTGACTTGCTTGCATCATCGTTTGCGGGGATTACGAAGTCGATGTCAGAGGGGTCAGAGTTGGTGTCGACGATAGCGAATACGGGGATACCGAGACGCACTGCCTCAGCAACTGCGATGTGCTCTTTCATTACGTCAACTACGAAAAGAGCCGAGGGAAGACGGTTGAGGTCGGCGATAGAGCCGAGAGTCTTTTCGAGTTTTGCACGCTGACGTGAAATCTGGAGTTTCTCGCGCTTTGAAAGGTTGTCAAAAGTACCGTCCTTCGACATTTTGTCGATAGCGGCCATCTTCTTGACAGCTTTGCGGATTGTAGGGAAGTTGGTGAGCATACCGCCCGGCCAGCGCTCGATAACGTAGGGCATGCCTACTGACTGAGCTTTCTCTGCAATCACTTGTTTGGCCTGTTTTTTGGTAGCAACGAAAAGGATTTTCTTGCCACCTTTTGCTATGCTCTTGAGAGCTGCGGCTGCTTCGTCGAGCTTGGCTGCAGTCTTGTAGAGGTCTATGATGTGGATACCGTTGCGCTCCATGAAGATGTAGGGCGCCATGGCAGGGTTCCATTTACGTTTGAGGTGACCGAAATGGCAACCTGCTTCGAGAAGTTGGTCAAATGTTGCTGACATTTTGTTTTGTTGTTTTTGTTTACGTTCTGTGAAATTTAACCTCCAGGTAGGGAACGTGTCCATCCGGGGGGTTTAGATACTAAACATTCGGAGGGAGAGTGGCTTTTTGCTTTTTTATGCCGCGAGGGCCGGAGTAAATATCAGGCTCTCAGGCAACCGGGACTGTCGACGCGTATTAACGTTTTGAGAACTGGAAGCGTTTGCGTGCCTTGGGCTGGCCCGGTTTCTTACGCTCTACAGAGCGCGGGTCGCGGGTCATGAAGCCTTCCTTGCGGAGAGCTGACTTGTCCTCGGGGTTGATTTTAACGAGGGCGCGGGCGATAGCGAGACGAAGCGCTTCGGCCTGGCCTTTGTAACCACCGCCATCGAGATTTACGCGGATGTCATATTTCTCGGCAACGTCGAGCAGCGACAGGGGCTGACGAACGATGTACTGGAGAATTGACGAAGGGAAATAAACCTCAAGGGGGCGTTTGTTGATAGTGATGGTGCCGTTACCTTCAGAAAGGATAACACGCGCGATGGCGGCTTTACGACGGCCTACTGCATTAACTGTTTCCATACTTTGAGATTATTTCAAATTGTTGATGTCGATGACTTTGGGGTTCTGTGCTTCGTGGGGGTGGTTGGGACCGTTGTACACGTGCATGTTCTCGATGATGCGACGGCCGATACGGTTCTTGGGAAGCATACCTTTTACTACGTGAATGTAGAGGGGGTGAATGCCGGGTTTGAGGTGCTTGTTGAATGATTTTTTCATGAGCACTTCGGGGGTGGCAACGCGCTGTCCGCCGGGATAGCCGGTGTAACGGAGGTATTCGCGGTCAGTCCATTTCTTGCCGGTAAGTTTCACTTTGTCGGCGTTGATGATGATTACGTTGTCGCCGCATTCCACGAAGGGAGTGTAGCAAGGTTTGTACTTGCCACGGAGCAGTTTGGCGACTTTCGCGCAGAGGCGTCCGAGCACCTGGTCGGTAGCGTCAATCACTACCCACTCTTTTTCGACGCTTTGCGCGTTAGGCATTGAGGTTTTGTAACTTAAAGTATCCACTCTTTAAAAGTTTAAAAATTAATTAATTACACATAGCCGTCCATCGCGTAGCGCTCGGCCAAAAGCGCTCCCCGACGTTCGGCAATCCGGTTAATTGGATATAATCGGACTGCAAAGGTAGTGATTTTCTTTTAATTATCCAACTTTTCCACCCCATAATTTTCCCGCCACGCCCCAACTCCGCATCCCCCCGCCCGGGTATGGGTTATTCATGGAATGTGGTAACGTCGCCGAAGCTTCAGTAGAAAAATTGGCGCTTCTCCTTCGGTGTGAACAGGTCACTGTTGCGGCATGCTTCCAATATTGAAGCGAGGTCTGAGTCGGTCAATTGTCCGATGATAAGTGTCTGGCCCTCTCCGATGGATTTGGCAAGCGCTTCAACTGTGCGTGTCTGCAACTCGTTTGCACCGACAAATGAATCGTAGCGAAGAAAGGGATAGTCGCTCTTTCTCAGTTGATACTGCATTGAGAATTGTGCGGGTTTCGCTATCAGCATAGGGTGAATGCGCGAATTGATAAAGAAGAAACCGGCAATGAGATTCTGATAGACTCCGACAATTGTGAAAAATTTCGCATGGTCGATGTCAGTAAAGCTGTCCGATAGCAATATTGTGCCTCGTTTGATGCTTTGTCCTAATAGCTCTATTGGCAACTCCATTACAAAAAGGCTGATTTCAGTTTGATATTGTCGGCGATATATTCCACGTATGATTCATCATCGCCTGCTTCGCGCAATATATCCTTGACTGATATGGCGCGGTCGCGCTGCGTATTGTTCCAGGCCGGTCCGTGGGAATATTCGGTCAGCTGCTGGAAATTCTTGTCTTTGCAGATGTCAATCGCGTAGTCGAGGCAACTGATATCGGTGCCCGACAGTTCGTCGGTATCGGGCGCCTTAAGGGCATGAATATTGAAGCGGTTCTCGAAAGCGAGACACCGGCGCAGCGGTTCAATCTCTTTGCTCGCGGAGAAGAAACTGTCGCCTCGCAGAGCCTTCAGTATATCGTCAACGCATGATGGGACCGGACCGAACTGCATCGCGATATATGTGTCCCCCGTAATGCTTCGGCCGTATTGCGACAGATGACGCTGGTCAGCGAAATAGAGGATTTTGCATAGTTTGTGCATGTCAGTGCGACCCCCTAATTTTTGAAGAGCATACAAAAGAGAGTTGACAGCTTTGTCGTAGTTGAACAGTTTATTCATTAGTGAGTCCTCCAAACTATATTATGCGTATTATGATTATGCGTATTGCTAAGATAATGACTTAGACAGAGAGATTGATTGATGCGTAATTAGGTATGCGATACATTATATTATCCACATAATATCCACAAAGGTAATAATTTATATCCAAAAATCAAAATCATAATTTTCCCGCATCTATTGTGAGAATTAAAAATAATGAGGACATATGTGCTTAAATAAAATAGAAAGCGGCTGACAGGTGAATGGCTTGTCAGTCGCTTTCTGATTATTGGAATCCTTAAATGGTTGTTTTCTTTTAGTTGAGGTGTGGGGATTATTTGGTGGGGGAGAGGATGAAGGAGTAGGTGTAGGTGCGGCCGGGGAGGAGGCGGTAGGGGGCGTGGGGTGTCATGCCCCAGCTGTTGTCGCCTCCGAGGCCGCGCTGGGCGAGGTCGATGTTGAGGTAGTTGCGGTTGCGGTCGCGCACTACGTCGGTGGTGTGCATCTGCTTTTTGGAGAGGCCGGGGTCGAGGGCTTCGGGGCGCACTTCAAGCAGACTGACGTTGAGGGGGGTATCGACCATTGCCACGTTGAGCGGGCCAACCGAGGCGCGGCGCACGTCGGTGTGGTTGCCCGTTTCCTGCGGTCGTATGTAGGGGTAAAGCGATTCAGCTGCAGTGGTTTCCCAATTGCCGATGAATGTTGCCGTGTTGCGGTCGGAATAGTTCTCCTCCGGTCCGCGGCCGTACCATCGCAGCGTGTCGAAGCTCTTGTCGAGGGAGAATTCCATGCCTACGCGCATCAGTTCGGGAGCGTTCTCGGGCACGTCGAGGGTGTAGTCGACGAGCAGTTGACCCTCCGAGTCGAGGGTGTAGCGTATGGTCAGTTGCGAGTCGGTGTCGTCGACATCAAATCGCGCGGTGACCGAGGCCTTGTCGGCATCGACACTCATATCTTTAAGTCGCATGGTGCGACCGGCCGTGCGCCATGCGTTGCTGCGTACGTGCAGTTCCTCACCCATGTCGTTGTCAGTGGGTGCGCGCCAGAAATTGGGGCGTGGAGCGTCGGCGAGCATGTTGTTGCCGTTGAGCAGGTAGCCGTGCAGCAGTCCGTCGTTTCGGTCGATAGCTGCGGTCACGGAACCGTCGGCCGAAGCGAGGGTGACAACGCCGTCACGGTCGCTGACCACGCGGCCCGGAGTGGCTGAAAGCTGCGCCGCATTGTTGCCCTCGCGGATGGTCCACTGGTGGCCGGCGATGTCGTGGCCGGCGGGGATAACGGCTGTGGCGGCATCGGTCAGCACGCGGGCTTCGGCAAGGATTTCGCCCTCGGGGAGGTCGGTGGGGAGCTGCAGGTCAAGATCGACGTAGCGGCCGGGAGTGCAACGGGTCTTGAAGCTGCGCGATGCTATCTCGCGACCGTCGGCGAGCACGCGGCAGGTGATGGTGAAGTCGGCGAGGTCGGTGAACGCGAAGTTGTTGTTGATGCGGAACTTGCCCGAAGTGCCGAGCGGTTCTATCAGCAGGTCCTGATATACCTTTTTTACCTCCTTGAGTCCGGGGTGGGGGATGCGGTCGGGGCTTACCAGACCGTTGATGCAGAAGTTTTCGTCGTTGGTATATTCCTGCGCGTTGAAGTCGCCGCCGTAGGCCCAGTAGCTGCGGCCGTCACCGGCGTCGGCGGCAAGACCCTGGTCCACCCAGTCCCAGATGAAACCGCCCTGCATGTGGGGCGACGAGCGGATTACATCGAAATATTCCTGAAAGTTACCGGTGGAATTGCCCATGGCGTGGGCGTATTCACACATGATGAACGGGCGGGTGACATCAGTGCGGGCCGCATATTCGCGCATATATTCCATCGAGGGGTACATGGGGCACACGATGTCGGTGTTCTCGCGCTCCAGTGCCTGCTCATACTGCACGGGGCGGGAGTCGTCGCGCTGCTTTATCCAGTCGTAGGCGGCGAAGAAGTTGTCGCCGTCGGCCGCCTCGTTGCCGAGACTCCATGTGATAACGCTCGGGTGGTTCTTGTCGCGCTCCACGAGGGCATGCTCGCGGTCGAGGATGGCGTCGCGCCACTCAGGCTTGTAGGAGGGGTGGGTGGCCTTGTCGTAGGCATCCCAGGGATCGACGCCCATACCGTGGATTTCGATGTTGGCCTCATCGACAACGTAGAGTCCGTGGAGGTCGCAGAGCTCGTAGAATACGGGCAGCTGCGGGTAGTGGCTGGTGCGCACGGCGTTGATATTGTGCTGCTTCATGAGGCGTATGTCGCGCATGATGGTGGCAGTGTCCATTACGTGGCCGTTGAAGGGATGGTGCTCGTGGAGGTTGACACCATGCACCTCGATAGGCTTGCCGTTGACACGCAGCTGGCCGCCGGTAATCTCCACGGTGCGGAAACCTATGCGGGTGCTGACAACCTCGTCGTCGTTGAGCGAGAGCACGAGGGTGTAGAGGTCGGGCGTTTCGGCGCTCCAGGGTTTGATTTTACCGAGCGACAGGCGGTCAAACGAAACAGTAGTGTTTCCCTCGGCGGCCTTGATTGATTTCTTGCGCGAGGCAATGCGGCGGTCGCCGTCATAGAGCTGCATGGTCAGCGTGGCGTCGGCACTGCGGCCGCTGAGGTTTTCGATGTCGACATCGAGGTCGAGGACGCCGCGGGTATAGCTCTTGTCGAGCGAGGCCTTGGCGAAGAAGTCGCGCACCCTGACTGCGGGCGTTGCGTATATGCTGACGGGACGGTCGATGCCGCTCAGTCGCCAGAAGTCCTGATCCTCGAGGTAAGAACCGTCGCTCCAGCGCATCACCTTGCAGGCCACGACGTTCCGGCCGGGATGCACCTTGTCGGTGATGTTGAATTCGGCCGGGCCTTTGGCGTTCTGCACGTAGCCGGCATACTCGCCGTTGACCCAGACGGTCATGGAGGCGGTGGCGCCGTCAAATTGCAGGAAGATGTTCTTGCCGTCCCACGACGCGGGCAGTTCAAACGTGCGGCGGTAGCATCCCGTAGGGTTGTCGTCGGAGGGGACAATCGGCGGATTGGCCGGGAACACATATTTAATGTTGGTGTAGATCGGTTTGCCGTAGCCCTGCAGTTCCCAGTTGGAGGGCACGGGGATTGTGGCCCACGAGCTGTCGTCGTAGCCGGGGCGTTCGAAGCCTTGCGGGGCGTCGGCGGGCGACTGCGTCCAGTTGAAACGCCATTCGCCGTCGAGGCTTATGCGGTTGCTTTCGGGGGCGTCGGTGGCCAGAGCGTCGCCGAGGTTGCCGTGGGTCCTGAATGTTGCGTGATAGGGTACAGTGCCCTCGTTGAAACGGGCCGGTGAGAGCCAGGGCTCGGCGGCTGCGGCGGTCATGCCGGCCGTTGCGGCCATTGCCAGTGCAATGAGTGATTGCTTCATGGTTGAGAGTGGGGTGTTGGTATGTTATGGTTTGTGTTGGCTGATGATGGAGGTGAGGCGGTCGAGGTTGGCGCGGGAGTTGGCGGCGAGCACACCGCTCGATTTCGTCGGGTCGAGAGGATTGCCGTTGAGGTCGGAGAGCAGTCCGCCCGCTTCGGTCAGTATCAGTGACGCAGCGGCGAAGTCCCACGCTCCGAGGCGGTACTCGAAATACATGTCGAAGCGGCCCATCGCCACGTAGCAGAGTTCGGGCGCGGCGGCTCCGAGACGGCGTATGTCGTTGCACTGCATGAACACGTCGTGGATGGCGGCGGCGCACCATGATGCCTGCTCTTTATAATATACCGGCATGGCCGTACACATGATGGCGTTGTCAAAACCGCGGTCCGACACATGTATGCTCCTGCCGTTGAGCCGGGCACCTTTGCCTCGCTCGGCTTGAAACAACTCTCCCGTTCGGGGCAGGAATACCACACTCTGCTGCATGGCGCCCTTGCTGTAGAGACCCACGCAGATGGCGCACTGGTCGGCACCGCGGGCATAGTTGGCTGTGCCGTCGATGGGGTCGATAATCCATACATACTCGTGGGCCGCGTCGGCAATATCGCCCTCTTCGCATATGAAACCGCATCCGGGAAGCAGGGCCGACAGTTTTTCCTGTAGGAAAGACTGCACGGCGATGTCGGCCGAGGTCACGATATTCTCGAAGCCGCCCTTCTGTTTTATTTCAATCTGTTCGGGCTGCAGCATCAGCGAAGCCGCCTCGCGCACAATCCCGATAACTTTTTCAATCATACGTTATAATTTATATATATGTATATCGCAAAGTTAGGCAATATATTTCGTAAATCATAGAAATGGCAGGCGACCGGGTATAAAAAAAAGACACACCGCAGTTGCGACATGTCTTTTTTATGATGTTATCAGTCAGTTGCTGATTACAAACCCATAGCGGCCTTAGCAGCTTTTTCAACTGCAGCTTCTACAGCAGCGCTGTCTTCGGCGGTTTTGCAGTCGTTTTTGAGGATGTCTTCGATGTCTTCCTGAAGGTTAGTCATAATTTCAAGAGCCTTGGTGGGGTCTTCTTTAGCAGCCTTCATAGCTTTTTCTACAGCAGCAGTAGCTTTAGCAGCGGGATCGCCACCACCACAAGAAACGAGAGAAAGAGAAGAAACTGCGATAAGGGCAGCAACTGCGAGCATGAATTTTTTCATTGTCGTAAAGTTTTAGTTTTAGTTGGACTTAAATGTAATAAAATGGATTTAATTGGAATTGCAAAAATATGGAAAACAGTCGTAGAAAGTGTCATTTGTGTGTTAAAATATGCTAAAGCGATAAGAAATTGGGAAAGAATCTCAGATAAAGGATAGGTAATAGTGAGAATGAGAGTCGTAAAGGATGCCCTTGGATGGTCGCGAATGATTCGTTGCGTATGATGAATGTGCGCACCAAAAGAGTTTTAGAGGCAGGTATAAAAAAAGAGAGAGAACCGCGGGCGGTTCCCTCACTATGATAGCTAACTTATAAATCAAATCTGATTAGTAAAGTTTTGAAGCGGCAGCATTTGCATATGCTGTAGCGGCCTCGGTGAGAGCCTTGGTCTGCTCATCGCTGAGTTCGAGGTCTTTGTTCTTAGCGTCGAGTTCAGCAATTTCTTTGGCGATTTCTGCGTTAATTTTCATAGCTTCCTCTGCTGATGAAGCATTTTTGATTTTTTCAGTACCATCTTTGTAGATGCTGATAGCTTTTTCTACGGGGTCGCCACCACATGAAGTGAGAGAGATAGAAGCTGTTGCGAGGAGGACAGCAACTGCGAGCATGAATTTTTTCATTGTCGTAATGATTTTGACTGGTTGTAAATAGGTTGACTTTATAGTTAAATGTTTAACTGCTGCAAAGATATATAATAAGAATTAAATAACTGAAATCCATGTTGTTCCAATTTATTCCAATTTGTTCCACGCGGTTTTTACACCGGCCGGGTGACTGTGCGGCGCAACGGATTTTTCGGTCAGCTACTTAAAAATAATTAAAAAGTTTTCACTTAAATTGGTTAATAAAAGATTAACTATTAATTTTGCAGGCTGAAACATTGTGCCTTCGCACGTGTTTTATTATTCGATTGAAGAAATAATTTAAGTAATATAATTTACGCTATGAACGTATCATTTGAAAAGCTCAACGACCTGGAAGGCAAAATCATTGTCAACGTAGAGGAGAGCGACTACAAAGCAAAAGTAGATGCCGAAATCAAGAAAATCGGCCGTACCCACAACATCCCCGGATTCCGCAAAGGTCACGTACCCATGGCCCAGCTTGTACGCATGTTTGGCAAGCAGGTCAAGAGCGACGTCCTCAATCAGGAAGTTTATGAGGCAGTTGTCAATTATATCAGAGATAACAAACTTTCAATCCTCGGCGAGCCCCTGCCCGTTGACGTGAAAGAAATCTCTATCGAGCAGAAAGACTTCACTTTCGCTTACGAGGTAGGTCTCGTGCCCGAACTCAACATCAACCTCGACAAAGAGACTACTCTCGACTACTATCCCATCAAGGTTACTGAAGAGATGGCAGCGCAGCAGGACAAGATGCTCCGCGAGCGTTTCGGCAAGCAGGAGCCCGGTCAGGAATTTGAGGAACGTGCTCTCGTTAAGGGTGTGCTCATGGAACTCAACGCCGACGGCTCTATCAAGACCGACGAGGACGCTATCCAGGTTACTGCCGGTATAGTAGCTCCCTTCCTCTTCAAGAGCAAGGAAGAAGCTGCCAAGTTTGAAGGCAAGAAAGTGGGCGACAAAGTGGTATTCAACCCCGCCGCTACCTGCGAAGGCAACGTTGCCGAACTCGCTTCAATGCTCAATATCGACAAAGAGCGTGCCGCTGAGGTTAAGGGCGACTTCGAACTCGCTATCTCTGAAATCATCGTTAACCGTCCCGCCGAACTCGGTCAGGAATTTTACGACGATGTATTCGGCAAGGACAAAGTGACTACCGAAGAGGACTACAACAAGAACATTACCGCTATGATTGCAGCACAGCTTGCTCCCAATAGCGAAAACCTCTTCCAGTACACTACCGAGAAAGCTCTCGTTGAGAAATTCGGCAACTTCGAGCTCCCCGCTGAGTTCCTGAAGAAATGGCTCGTTGCCCGCAACGAAGGTCTGACCGCCGAAAACATCGATGCCGAGTACGAGAAGATGATTCCTTCAATCAAGTGGCAGCTTATCAAAGAGCGCGTAGCTCAGCAGGCAGGTGTCAAGATTGAGAAAGAAGACCTCGAGAACTTCGCCAAAGCTATCGCAGCACAGCAGCTCGCACAGTACGGTATGTACAACCTCGGTGACGACGTACTCGCTGACTATGCAAAACGTATCCTCGACGACAAGAACTCACGTTCGCACATCATCGAGCAGGTAGGCGACCGCAAACTCTTCGACGGTATCAAGAACCTTGCCAACATAGATGTAAAAGAGGTAACCCTCGACGAATTCAAAGAAATAGCACAGAAAGCGCAGGCATAACAAGCCACGCTGCCATGCAACAAAAACGGGCGACATGCAATGCATGCCGCCCGTTATTTTTTTGAGGTGGGGGGGATGGGACGAGTCGGACAGGTCGGACCAGTCGGACAGGTCGGAAACTTCCGACAAGACAATTTCCAAGTGCTCAATTCCCGAAAGATTGATTCCCTAAGAAATTTATTCTCAATAAATTGATTTTCAAAAGATTGATTACCAAGAGGTCAATAGCGTCGGACCTGTCCGACTGATCCGACCTGTCCGACTCGTCCTATACCAAGCTTTGCTTCAACCCTGCTCGGTCAGAATCCCGCTGACGCGGGCGATGTCGGCGTCGGTGAGGCCGGCCGATAGGGAGAAGCGGAGGCGTTCGCTGCCGGGGGGCACGGTAGGGGTGCGGATGGGCAGCACTTTTACGCCGCGTTCCAGCAGTTCGCGCGAGCGCGCTATCGTTGCGGCCGCGTCGCCGATGATGAGCGGCTGTATGTGGCTCTCGATACCCTCGCGCGAGGTAGCGGCCGCGATGGCTGCGGCAAGTGTGCGGGCATGGCGGCGCAGGGTGTCGCGTTCGGCGTCCATGGCCATCATTTTGCCGAAAAGGAAGTTGCTCCACGCCACGCAGGCCGGAGGTAGCGCGGTGGAGAATATGAGGCTGCGGGCCTTGTTGACGAGATATTGCTTCACGGTGTCGTCGACTATGGCAAATGCTCCCGATGAGGCAAGGGCCTTGCCGAGAGTGCCGATCACGATGTCGACCTCGGCGGGAACTTTGGATGCGGCTACCAGTCCGAGACCGGCAGGACCTTCGACCCCTACGCCGTGGGCCTCGTCGACGTAGAGCATCACGCGCGGGTCGCTGCGGCGCAGGTTGATAAGGCGGTCGATGTCGGCACGGTCACCATCCATCGAGTAGACACTCTCCGCGATGACGAGAATGCGGTCGAAGTCGGCCGGGACGTCGGCCACGATGCGTTCGAGCCGGTTGAAATCGTTGTGGGGGAAGCGAGTGAACTGCGCCCCGCTCAGGCGTATGCCGTCAATAATCGAGGCGTGTACAAGGCGGTCGGCCACAATCATGGTGCGCTTGTCGGCGAGGGCCTGAATGATGCCCACGTTGGCATGATAACCGCTGTTGAGCAGTAGCGCCTCGCGCCCGTAGCAGTCGGCGAGGAGCGTTTCAAAAGCGTGGTATTCATGCTGGCATGACGCGAGCAGGCGCGAGGCCGAGGAGGTCAGTGCGGGCATGCGGAGGTTGCCGTAACGGTCGGTAAACTCGTCGCGCAGGTCGGTGCGGGCGGCGAGGCCGAGGTAATCGTTTGACGTGAGGTCTATGACGTCGGTAGCGTCGGCTGAGGGGAAGGTGCGGAAGTTGGAGGTCGCTTTCAGTCGGTCGAGCTCGTCGTGCAGGCGTGAGGTTGAGGTGCGCATGGTGCGTGGCTGAGTGGATTATTTATCGGAGAGGATTTCGATGGTCGATTTGATAAGGTGGCGCAGGTCGTCGTCGCCGATGATGTAGGGGGGCATCACGTAGACGTTGAGGCCGAAGGGGCGCACCCATATACCTTTCTCCACGCAGCGTTTCTGGAACTCGCCCACGTTGACGGGAGTCTTGGTCTGGATTACACCGATGCCGCCGATGGTGCGCACGTCGTCGACGTTGTCGAGCTCGCGAGCGGGGGCTATTGCCTCGGTGATGACCTCGTTGAGGTGGGCAAGCCGCGCTTCCATATCCTGACTGTTGAGCAGTTTGAGCGAGGCAACGGCTATGGCGCAGGCAAGGGGATTGGCCATGAAAGTGGGGCCGTGCATCATGACGCCCGCTTCGCCGCGTGATATGGTGTCGGCCACCTCCTTGGTGGTGAGCACGGCGCTCATGGTGAGATAGCCCGCGGTCAATCCTTTGCCTATCAGCATGATGTCGGGCTCAACGCCGGCATGCTCCCAAGCGAAGCGGCGGCCGGTGCGCCAGAATCCGGTGGCTATTTCGTCGAATATGAGGTAGATACCGTATTTGTCGCAAAGGCGACGGGCCTCCACGAGGTATTGCGGGTGGTAGAACCACATGCCCCCGGCGCCCTGCACGATGGGTTCGAGTATCATGCCGGCGAGTTCGTCGTGATGCTTCTCGATAATCTCTTCGAGGGGCTTGATGTCGGCGGGGTCCCATTCGCCGTCGAAGCGCGAGCGCGGTTGCGGCGCGAAGTAGCGTATGGGCAGCGCCGGGCCGAAGGCCCCGTGCATGCCGGTGACGGGGTCGCAGACACTCATGGCGTTCCACGTGTCGCCGTGGTAGCCCGAACGTATGGTCACGAAGTTGGTCTTGTTGTGAGAGCCGGAGCGGGAGATGGCGGCCTGGACGGCCATCTTCATGCCCACCTCGGTGGCCACAGAGCCGGAGTCGGCGTAGAAAATATTGTTCATCGACGGGGGCGCGATTGCGAGCAGCATCTTACCCAGTTCGATGGCAGGCTCGTGGGTGAGTCCGCCGAACATCACGTGGGACATCTTCTGCAGCTGCGCGTTGGCGGCTTCGTTGATTACGGGATTGTTGTAGCCGTGGAGCACACACCACCACGACGACATGCCGTCGATAAGCTCAGTGCCGTCGGCCAGTCGCAGGCGCACGCCGGATGCCGACTCCACTTTGTAGGTAGGGAGCGGGTTGATGGTCGACGTGTAGGGGTGCCACAGGTGGTCGCGGTCAAAGTCGTCGAAATTACTTGCCTTGTTATCTGCTATATTATTATTAGATGTATCAGTCAGTGAATTACTCATGGTCAGTGATAAATTTCAGTAAAATTACGAAATATTTCGCGTAGGGCAAAAACAAAATTTCTGCGCGCCATGTTTATATCACAACTGACAGAGATAATAACAAAGTTATTAACCGATAAATGTAATGATATGAAACTCTCGAAACTCCTTGACCTCCTTTTCGGAAAGAGCGTTGAGTCGCAGCAGAATGAAGCGCGTAAGATGATTCCCGTCTATGTGCCGGTACGCGAGCAGCGCTACGGTCGCCGTCGCTGACAGCAAGCGGCTTTCAATATTGAATTTTTTTAAGTATTATAATTAGATATATAGGGGTGGAAGCGAACAAAATGTCGCATCTGCCCCTGTCTTTTTGGCATAATATTGCTTTTTATTGATTTTTTGCGTGCTAATTGTAGAAAAATGATTAATTTTGCAACGCTGAAATATTATATCCGAAATTTTAACAGACAATCAACGAAATGAAAGTATTGAAGTTTGGCGGCACATCGGTTGGCTCCGCCCAGCGTATAAAAGATGTTGCCAAATTGATTAACGAGCGCGGACGCAATCTCATCGTCCTGTCCGCCATGTCAGGCACCACCAATTCATTGGTGGAAATCGGCGACTATCTCTATAAGAAGAACATCGATGGCGCTAAGGAGACTATCAATATCCTTGAGGCGAAGTATATCAAAACCATCGACGAGCTCTATTCCACCAAGGAATACAAGGAGAAAGCCACCGAAGCCATCAAGGCCTGCTTCAACTATATACGTTCATTCTCCAAGGATATCTTCACGATGTTTGAGGAGCGCGAGATTCTCGCCCAGGGCGAGCTGATGTCGACCGCGCTGCTCAACTTCTACCTGCAGGAGACGGGTGTCAACTCAGTGCTGCTCCCCGCGCTCGACTTCATGCGCACCGACAAGAATGCCGAGGCCGACACTCAGTATATCCGCGAGAAGCTTACCGCGCTCATGCAGAAGCATCCCGAGGCCGACCTCTTCCTCACCCAGGGCTACATATGCCGCAACGCTTACGGCGAGATTGACAACCTGCAGCGTGGCGGTTCCGACCTCACTGCCTCCATCATCGGCGCCGTGCTCGATGCCGAGGAGATAGAGATATGGACCGACATCGACGGCATGCACAACAACGACCCCCGCTTCGTGGAGGGTACAAAACCGGTGAAGGAACTCCACTTCGAGGAGGCCGCCGAGCTCGCATATTTCGGTGCCAAGATTCTGCATCCCACCTGCGTGCTCCCCGCCAAGCTCAACAACATACCCGTGCGCCTGCTCAACACCATGCAGCCCGAAGCTCCCGGCACTCTGATTCACAACACTTCGGAGAGCCGCCGCATCAAGGCCGTTGCAGCTAAGGACAATATCACGGCTATCAAAATCAAGTCGGGACGCATGCTCCTCGCCTACGGATTCCTCCGCAAGGTGTTTGAGATTTTCGAGACCTACAAGACTTCAATCGATATGATTGCCACCTCTGAGGTAGGCGTGTCGGTGACCATCGACGACGAGCGCAACCTGCAGTCAATCGTCGACGACCTCAAGAAGTTCGGTACCGTCACCGTTGACCGCGACATGGTAATCATCTGCGTCGTTGGCGACCTTGAGTGGCAGAACCGCGGCTTCGAGGCTAAGGCTCTTGACGCTCTGCGCGACATCCCCGTGCGCATGATTTCATACGGCGGCAGCAACTACAACATCTCGTTCCTCGTAAGAAAAGAGGACAAGGTGGCTGCCCTCAATTCGCTCAGCCAGCACCTGTTCAACGACTGATACCGGGCGCCCTGATCGGCTGCTGCGGTAAACAGTTCGCGCAACGAGGCCCTGCTGCGGCGGGCGTGAATTGGCCGTACGGTAGGGACGCGATATATCGCGTCCGCATCCGGATGGGATAATGCTCTTAATACCAATGGCTTGTGCGGACGCGATGTATCGCGTCCCTACGGCTTGGCCACGTAGTAAATACAATACCCCGTAGGTAAATACAATATTAGGTTACAATTTATTTGAATAACGATGAAGTTTCCGATTGACCGTTTCGACTCGCTCAAAACGCCCTTCTATTATTACGACCTTGAGTTGCTGCGCCGCACTATCGCCGAGGCGGCACGCTGCGCCGACGACCCGAGGTTTCATATCCACTACGCCCTGAAGGCCAACGCCAACCCGTTGGTGCTCGCCCCGATACGCGAGGCAGGGTGGGGGATTGACTGCGTGAGCGGCAACGAGGTGAAGGCTGCGGTGGAGAACGGTTTTGCCCCGGCCTCAATCGTGTTTGCCGGCGTGGGCAAGAGCGACGACGAAATCAACTATGCTCTCAGCGCAGGTATCGGTTGCTTCAACGTGGAGTCGCTGCCCGAGCTTGAGGTGATTTCGGCGCTTGCATCGGCCCGCGGTGTCACCG
The DNA here is from genome assembly GCA_014801075.1 of Barnesiella sp. Classification (GTDB taxonomy): domain Bacteria; phylum Bacteroidota; class Bacteroidia; order Bacteroidales; family Muribaculaceae; genus JAGBWK01. Next base: position 24,055 of record JAAVEW010000001.1, read on the forward strand.
CTACCGTGGCGCTGCGCGTCAACCCCAACATCGACGCCCATACCCATCGCTACATCACTACCGGTCTCAACGAAAACAAGTTTGGCATCGACCTGCGCCACCTCGATGAGGTCGTTGACCGCGCGCTCGCGCTTCCCGCCATAGCGCTGTCGGGACTTCACTTTCACATCGGTTCGCAGCTCACCGACATGGAGCCTTACCGCATGCTGTGCCTAAAAATCAATGAGTTGCAGGAGCATTTCGCCGGACGCGGCATCACGTTTGACTCAATCAACGTGGGTGGCGGACTCGGCATCGACTACAATGACCCTGACGCTCACCCCGTGCCCGATTTCAAGGCTTATTTCGACATATTTCGCGACAACCTGAAACTTGGTGACAGTCAGCAGCTTCACTTTGAACTGGGCCGCTCGGTAGTGGCGCAGTGCGGTTCGCTGATTTCGCGCGTGCTTTATGTGAAGCATGGCGTGGAGAAGCAGTTTGCCATTATCGATGCCGGCATGAGCGACCTGTTGCGCCCCGCTCTCTACGGCGCTCACCATAAGATTGAAAACATATCCAACCCCGAACTCCCTGTCGAGACTTACGACGTGGTAGGACCGATATGCGAATCGTCTGACGTGTTCGGCACCGACGAGCATCTGCCCCGACTTCAGCGCGGCAGCCTCGTAGCCTTACGCAGCGCCGGAGCCTACGGCGAGACGATGGCCTCGCGCTACAACCTCCGTGACCTCCCCGGTTCCGTAGTATAACAAAATAACGGGTTTCACCCGTAAAGCAGGAACGCGATACATCGCGTCCGCATCCTGATGGCGTAATATTTTAAATGCCAACGGAATAATGCGGACGCGATGTATCGCGTTCCTGCTATTTTCACCGGCGTGCAGGCCGGATTTATAGCGATTACAGAGTGTAGTCGACGCAGGCGCGTGATTCTTTTACGGGGGCTATGATAGCGGCTGCGGCCACGTGGGCGGGGTGCTTGGCGTAGACGTCAACGTCGGCGAGGGTGTCGACGGTGGCGGTGAGCACTACGTCCCAGGTTTCGGCAGGGTTTTCGTTGATACCTACTTCGATGGTGCGGAGCACGTCGATCTGTGCGGGCAGAGCCTCAAGCGCAGCTTTAAACTTCAGGGCTGCATCGCGACGCACTTCGTCGCTCCCTTTGAGTTTGAATGTTACGATATGTTTTACCATTGTTATGCTGTAAAATTGTAGCGGGCGGATTGGAGCCGCCCGCTGTGTTGTGAAATAGTCCGGTTTATCAGTTGTAGAGACGTTCGCGGGCGGCGGCTACCTTTTCGTCGGTGATATAGTCGTCGTAGTCCATCATCTTGTCGATGATGCCGTTGGGGGTAAGCTCGATGATACGGTTGCACACGGTCTGTATGAACTCGTGGTCGTGAGAGGCGAGCAGGATGTTGCCTTTGAATGTCTGCAGCGTGTTGTTGAATGCTTGGATTGACTCAAGGTCGAGGTGGTTGGTGGGGGAGTCGAGCACCATGGTGTTGGCGTTGCGCATCATCATGCGTGCAATCATGCATCGCATCTTCTCGCCACCGCTGAGCACCGATGCCTTTTTCATCACTTCTTCGCCCGAGAAGAGCATCTTGCCGAGGAAGCCTTTAAGGTAGATTTCCGAAGAGTCGTCGGAGAACTGACACAGCCAGTCAACGAGGTTCATGTCGGTGTTGAAGAAGTCGGAGTTGTCGAGAGGCAGATAGGCGGTGGTGATGGTCTGTCCCCACTCGTAAGTGCCTTCGTCGGCCTTGCGGTTGCCGTTGATAATCTCGAAGAGAGCGGTCATGGCACGCGGGTCGCGGCTGAGGAATGCCACCTTGTCGCCCTTCTCAATCTGGAAGTTGACATCCTTGAAGAGTATTTCGCCGTCGACCGAAGCGGTGAGACCGTGTACTTCGAGAATCTTGTTGCCCGGTTCGCGTTCGGGAGTGAAGATGATACCCGGGTAGCGGCGTGACGAGGGCTGGATTTCCTCGATGTTGAGTTTTTCGAGCATCTTTTTGCGCGAAGTGGTCTGTTTTGACTTGGCGACATTGGCTGAGAAGCGCTGTATGAATTCAAGGAGTTCCTTGCGCTTCTCCTCGGCTTTCTTGTTGGCCTGCTGCTGCTGACGCAGGGCGAGCTGGCTTGACTCGTACCAGTAGCTGTAGTTGCCGGCGAAGAGCTGCACCTTGTTGTAGTCGATATCGAGAGTGTGGGTGCTGACCGAGTCAAGGAAGTGGCGGTCGTGGCTCACCACGAGCACGGTGTTTTCAAATTTTGAGAGGTAGTCCTCGAGCCATGCCACGGTTTCGAGGTCGAGGTCATTGGTAGGCTCGTCGAGGAGCAGGTTGTCGGGGTTACCGAAAAGAGCTTTGGCAAGAAGCACGCGCACCTTTTCGTTACCGGTGAGGTCGCGCATGAGCATGTAGTGCTTGTCCTCCTTGATGCCGAGACCGCTGAGCAGCGCGGCGGCATCGCTCTCGGCGTTCCAGCCTTCGAGTTCGGCGAATTTCTCTTCGAGTTCCGAGGCGCGTATGCCGTCCTCGTCCGAGAAGTCGGCCTTGGCGTAGAGGGCATCCTTCTCTTTCATGATGTCCCAGAGCACGGTGTGGCCCTGGAGCACGGTATCCATCACGGTGCAGTCGTCAAACTTGAAGTGGTCCTGCTCAAGCACGCTCAGGCGCTCGCCCGGGCCGAGGGTCACGTTGCCGTGGGTGGGGGAGAGCTGTCCCGAAAGTATCTTCATCAGGGTTGACTTGCCGGCGCCGTTCGCACCGATTATACCATAGCAGTTGCCGGGAGTGAACTTGAGATTGACATCCTGAAACAGCACGCGTTTGCCGAACTGGATGCCTAAGTTATTGGTCGTAATCATTATTTTTCTTTATTTTTCTACCTTAGAAGTCGTTATCCGTTAAAAAATCACCCGCAAAGGTACAAAAAAATCACCATATTTTTCATATTTTTGGATGGGATTGGGAAATGTTTTTACGGCCGGAGGGGTGAGACTTCCGCCCGCCGTGTCAGTTTTTTGTAAAAAAATTAATTTCGGGGGTTGAGTTTTATGGATGTTGCGTGTCTTTAAAGTGTATGACGAACAGAAATGACATAGAACAGCTTTTCAAAGCACATTATGCGCAGATGTACCGGTTGGCCGTGGCACTTCTGCATGACGATGACCATGCGCGCGACATCGTCCATGATGTGTTCGTATCATTGCTCGACGCTCCGCACGACATGCATGTTACCGGAGGCTACCTTCTGAAGGCGGTGAGAAACCGCAGTCTCAACCATATCAGGGATTGCGAGAGCCATCAGCGCATCGCCAACCGCTATTTCCTCGAAAATGAGGAATATGATACCGAGGAGTGGCCCGACGATGAAACCGTGGCGAGGATTTACAACCTTATACGCGAGGAGATTACCCCGCAGGCAAGGCGGGTGATGGAACTGCGATTTGCCGACGGACTTCCTTTCGCCCGTATTTCCGAAACGATGGGTATAAGCGAGACTGCTGTGTATCGTCATTTGAGTCAAGCACTTAAAATCATCCGTAAAAAACTCAATGAAAATGGATAAGTACGAACTTGTGCTCGCTATCATCGAGCACCCCGAAAGATATACCGAGGAGCAACTGGCTGAAATACTGTCGGACTCCGAGTGCCGGGAGATATACAATCTGCTGTGCAAGACCGACTCGGCTGTGGAGGCTCACAAGGAGGTTGATGTAGAGGCCGAGTGGGAGCGTTTCGCCGCCCGGTACGGTCAGCGTCAGCATCGCCGCCTGCGTTGGTTCTCAAGCCGCGCGGCTTCAATCGCGGCCATAGTGGGCACGTCGATTGTGGCGCTCGCATCGGGGATAGCTGTAACCGTGAAAATGATTGAACCCGCCTCGGAGCCGGAGCAGCAGCCCGAGCCTGCACCCGTTGCCGCCGCTCAGGCCGTTCCTGCGGCCGAGAGTGTATCGGTCCCCGCCGATACCATAGTGGAATTTAGCGGCCCGGTGATGTTTGAGGATGAGACGTTGGAGTCGATAATGCATCATGTCGCATTGGTTTATGGCGTTGAGGTGAAATTCAACAACGATGATGCCGCCGCGCTGCATCTTTACTACCGCCTCGACCCGACACTGTCGCTCGACGAAGTGGTGGCGCAGCTCAACACGTTTGAACAGATTTCAATCTCCCGCGAGGATAACACACTTATAATCGACTGACCATGAAAAGAATCCTGACCATTCTGTTGGCTGTGATGACATTCATTTCGGCCGATGCCTACAAATATTCCTATACGTTTGACAACATCCCCGTATCGGAGGCCATCGTCAAGATGAGCAAAGAGAATCCCGATGTCAACATCTCATTCATCTACAAAGAGCTCGACCGCTACCGCACTCATGCACGCGTGCGCACCGACGATGCTTTCGACGCTTTGCGCAGCATTATCGGCATTCATCCCATATCGATAATACGCCGTGGCGACAATTACTACATCGAGGCTATGCAGCACGGCGATTACACCCTGCACGGACGCGTGGTCGACACCGACGCCGAGCCGGTGGCTGCGGCAGTGGTGTATATAGTTTCGGCTGACGGACTTAAGCAGCTGACCTACGGACTGACCGATGCCAACGGGTATTTCGAGATACCTTGTGACAGCAAGGACGTGACGCTGCGCACGTCATATCTCGGCTATGAGGACTTCGCGATGTCAGTTCCCTCTTCGGGCAACTGCGGTGTAATCACGCTCAGCCCCAGGGCTGTGGCTCTCCGCGAAGTTATAGTGAAGTCGGGTCGTCCCGTTACCTCAATCAAGGGGGATGCGCTGGTAACTACTGTCGAGGGCACGCAGCTTGAGCATGCCGGCACGGCCGAGGATGTCCTCGCACAGGTGCCTATGGTGCTTGCGCGTGACGGCAACGTGGAGGTGTTTGGCAAAGGGTCGCCGTCAATCTACGTCAACGGCCGTAAGGTGACTGACATGACGGAGCTGACTATGATTAACTCCTCCGATATAAAGCGTGTGGAAGTAGTGACGAATCCCGGCGCGCGATATGACGGTTCGGTGAAATCGGTGATACGAATCTTCACGCGCCGCCCTCAGGGCGACGGTTTCAGCGGCACGCTGCGTGCTACCGGCATAATGCGCGAGTATGGTCAGAGTATCAACAACGTGAGGTTAAAGTACCGCACCGGCGGTCTTGAGGTATTTGCCAATATGGCCGGAGCTGTAGGTAAATTTGACGGCAAGCAGGACATGGAGATGCTCACCAACTCCACCATACGCTGGGACCAGATGCTCGACCGCAACGGCACGCTCCACATGTTTGACTGCCTCGGACAGGCCGGATTCTCCTACCTGTTCAACGACAATCACTCGATAGGCGCACACTACAATCAGCATTACACCAACTCCAAGTCCGATTACTTTGGCCTCACGACAGTGCGCGCCGACGATGAGCTCTACGACAATCTCCAACTCAACAGCGTCGAGCGATTCCGTACACTCCCGTCTCACTCCACCAACCTCTATTACACCGGCAAGGTAGGCGAACTGAATATTGATTTCAACACCGACTATATGTGGCGCAAGATTACCAATCCCGTGACGGAGACCGAACATAGCGCCATGCACGAAAGTTCCGATATAACATCGTGCGGAGTGAGCCGCAGCCGCATGTTTGCCGAGAAACTTATCCTCAATTATCCCGTGTGGAAAGGAACGGTTGAGGTGGGCGAGGAGTACACATCGTCGCGCTTCTCATCAGACTATACCACCGATGCCGAAATCGTCAACAATGCCGAATCGCGTGTCGACGAAAACAATATCGCCGCTTTCCTGGAGCTGAACCAGTCAATAGGCCGTTTCAACATCGGCGCCGGCGTGCGCTACGAGCACGTAAAGTTTGACTACCTCGAAAACGGAACGCGCCAATCCGAGCAGAGCAAGACCTACAACAACCTGTTCCCCTCGCTGTCGCTCGGCACTACGGCCGGCAACGTGCAGCTCGCGCTCAACTACTCCCACAAGACGCAGCGACCGAGCTACTCCGACCTCGACGGCTCTATCGGCTACATCAACCGTTTCACCCTCGACAGCGGTAATCCATACCTCAAGCCGGAGAAAATTCACTCGGTGGAACTGACCGGTGCATGGCGGCAATTCTTCGCCCAGTTGACCTACATCTATAAGAAAGATCCCATTATGGGGACATCGCGCCCCTATAACGAGAGCGGTGAAATCAAGCTTCTCACGATGGAAAACTTCCCCGAGATACAATCACTTCATGCCTTCATAGGCAGCAGTTTCAAAGTGGGTGTGTGGGAACCGAGAGTCAATCTCGGCATCACCAAGCAGTGGCTTTCGATAGATTATATGGGGGCGAGGAAAAGCCTTGACAACCCTATCGGACTCGTTCAGTGGCAGAACGCCATCCATATTCCCGGCGACATCTGGCTCAACGTCGACCTGCAATGGATGAGCGCCGGCAACGATAAAAATTCCTATCAGGGCCATTCCTCATTTGTTGATGCGAAACTCTATAAGGCATTCTTCAACAACAGTTTCAGCATCTCGGCTCAGGCCAATGACATCTTCAACACCCGCAACTACGGAGTGACGATGATGAGCGGCGACGTTACGCTCTATCAGTGTTCCCGCTCGTTGAGCCGTTCGTTTGTAGTCACACTGCAGTACACCTTCAATTCGAGCCGCGACCGCTACAAAGGCAAAGGTGCCGGCGCCAACGAAAAGAACCGCTTCTAAAAAAAACAATTATAATCTCATGCAAGAAAAGCTGAAGGCCACGCCCATTGTCAGGCGCGGCCTTCAGCATATATTGATTCAAGAGCGAAATTGAGTCGACCTTTCGCATTGTTGAGAGTAGGGACGCGATAAATGAAGTGACCCCAAAAAGTTGGACGGATTAAACATTAGCCAGTTATTGAAAGAGTTCGGTACTGCACCGGACTCTTGCCATTTAACCGGGATTTAATTCTTT
>JAAVEW010000002.1 GCA_014801075.1 Barnesiella sp.
CGATTTTTGCCCTGTTCATCAGTCGTGTACATCAAGTACACTCCTTCTTCACATGTCAAAACTCGCTCTGCGATATGCGGCCGAGTTTTTAACAAATATTGGGGAACGGGGTCTTAGTTATTTAAACGGAATGCGGTCGCACCTACTCGCGCACTTCGCAAATTTCGGGATGAGCGTCGCGCAGCCGTTTGGTCAGTTTCTTCACCACCTGCGCGTAGCTGTGGCGTATGAGAGAGCGCACAAAGTCGTCGGTCAGCGTACCTGACAGGCTTACCTCATTCCAGTATTTCTTGTTCCAGTGCCACGCCGGCGCTATCTCCACGTAGCGTTCACGCAGTTCGATGGCCCGTTCCGGATCCGATTTCACCACGAAATAATCGTTGCGCGTAAAACTGATACAGGCAAAAATCTTGTCACACACGCGCAGCAACAGGCAATCATCACCAAAAGCCATATCCTCCGTAGCCATAGGCAACGACATGCAATACTCTCTGATATTCTCTATATTCATATTACAAATATAATCATAATGCAGATTACAAAAATAATCATAATACTGATATGGTGCAAATGGGGGTAAGAGCAGCCCGCATGGGTAAAAATGGCGGGGGATGGTGGGAATGTTAGTTTTTTTGTGTAACTTTGGAGGTGAACTATTATATTTACTCGACAGGCTTTACGGGTCATGTTGACCGGGTGAGTCCCGATGAATTTTAAACAGTTACTTATGGCTAATAAGGTAGAAAAGACTAATGCTGCGCGACTTCTTGACCTCGCCAAGATAGCTTACCGCCTCGTGCCCTACGAGGTGGACGAGAGCAATCTCGCCGCCGACCACGTGGCCGAACAGCTCGGCGAGGATATCAACCGCGTGTTCAAGACTCTCGTTCTCGAAGGGGACCGCGAGCCGCGCCATTTCGTGTGCGTCATCCCCGGCAACTGCGAGGTTGACCTCAAGAAGGCCGCCAAGGCTGCCGGAGTGAAGAAGGCCGACCTTATACCTATGAAGGAACTGCTGCCGCTGACGGGCTACATACGCGGCGGCTGCACGGCCATAGGGATGAAAAAACGGTTTCCGGTATTTATCCACTCCACGGCCCGCAATTTCGACACCATATTCGTTAGCGCCGGGCAACGCGGACTTCAGCTCGACCTCAACCCTGAAGATTTGATTAACTACACCGGTGCCACAGTCACCGACCTTACACGCGACGACAATGAGCAGTAACACTTTCGGCAACATATTCACAATCACAAGTTTCGGCGAATCGCACGGCCCCGCTGTCGGTGGCGTAATCGACGGCGTGCCCGCAGGCATCGCTCTCGACGTGGAGCAGATACAGGCCGAACTCAACCGCCGCCGTCCCGGCCAGTCGGCCATAGTGACTCCGCGCAACGAGAAGGACTGCGTGAGGTTGCTCTCCGGCGTGTTTGAAGGGCTCACCACCGGGCAGCCTATCGGTTTCATGGTCGAGAACGCCGACCAGCATTCCAATGACTACGACAACATACGCGACCTTTTCCGCCCGTCACACGCCGACTTCACCTACACTGCGAAGTATGGCCTGCGCGACCATCGCGGCGGTGGGCGCTCGTCGGCCCGCGAGACGATATCGCGCGTAGTGGCGGGTGCCGTTGCCAAGCAATGCCTTGCCTCAAAGGGTATTACCGTTACTGCCTACACCTCGACGGTAGGCAATGTCAGCGTCGACAAGCCCTACACCTCGCTCGACCTCTCGGCTATAGAGAGCAACGACGTGCGCTGTCCCGACCCGGAAGCCGCCCGCCGCATGCACGACCTCATAGCGCAGGTCAAGGCCGAGGGCGATACGATAGGGGGCATCATCACCTGTGTGGTGAAAGGCTGCCCCGCCGGACTCGGCGACCCGGCTTTCGGCAAACTGCAGGCACGCCTTGCAGCCGCCATGCTCTCAATCAACGCCGCCAAGGGGTTTGACTACGGCATGGGCTTCGATGGATGCACTTCGCGCGGCTCCGAGATGATTGACAATTTCGTAGCCCGCGACGGCAGGATTGCCACCGCCACCAATCATTCGGGAGGCATACAGGGGGGTATTTCCAACGGCGAGGATATATATTTCCGCGTGGCATTCAAGCCCGTAGCCACACTGCTGCGCGAAGTTGCTACAGTCGACAAGGATGGCCGCGACGCCACGCTCAAAGCGCGCGGACGCCACGACCCGTGCGTGTTGCCGCGCGCAGTTCCCGTGGTAGAGGCTATGGCTGCCTGCGTGATTCTCGACAGCATGCTGCTCAATCAGGCGGTGAAACTTCTTTAATGTCTGCGACGCATACCGCTACAACGTCATGAAGTATTACCGCGATTACTCCGACTATCTCGCCGAGCGCTTTCCGTGCAAGATGCAGAAACTCACGGTCAACGCGGGTTTCACATGTCCTAACCGCGACGGCACTCTGGGCTACGGCGGCTGCACCTACTGCAACAACGACTCCTTCTCCCCCGCCATCGGTGGCAACTCAGTCACGGAGCAACTCAGCAGGTCGCGCGAATTTTTCGCCCGCAAGTATCCCGCGATGCGCTACATCGCCTATTTCCAGTCCTATACCAACACCCACGGCCCTATCGACAACCTGCTCGCGCTCTATCGCGAAGCACTTGCCATCGACGGCGTCGATGCCCTCATCATAGGCACGCGTCCCGACTGCGTGTCGCCGCAACTGCTTGATGCACTGGCCGAAATCAATCTCACCAACCGTGTCATCATCGAATACGGCGCGGAGAGCGCTCACAACGAGACGCTGCGGCTCGTAAACCGTTGCCACACATGGGAATGCACCGTTCAGGCCGTGGAGATGACCCGCAGCCGCGGTATCGACACGGGATTGCACTTCATTCTGGGCCTCCCGGGAGAGACGCGCGACATGATGCTCGCCACGGTCGATGCCATCAACGCCGTGCGACCCGACACCGTGAAGTTCCATCAGCTCCAGCTCATACGCAACACCCTTCTCGCCCGCCAGGCAGAGCGCGGCGAGATAGCGCTGAAGAGCTTCACCGTAGAGGAATACATCGACCTTTGCTGCGACATCATCGACCGGCTCGACCCGTCGATTGCCATAGAGCGATTCGTGTCGCAAGCCCCCGCCGACCTGCTGCTGCAACCCCGTTGGGGATTGAAAAACTACCAGTTCACCAACCTGCTCCACAACGCCCTGCAAGCCCGCCACCGGTAACGGATTATTTGTTAACGCAGGGGAGCGGCATACAATCCCTTGCGGGAACAATATCGCTCCGCATGACGTTATTTCTAAGGAAATAAAACACAATAATGAAAACGGTTAATATAAAATAATTTTAAAAGAGTTACTTATTATGAATGATATAGACTTATCGGAGATTAAGACTCCCAATGATATCCGCAATATGAGTATAGCGGAACTTACCCAGCTTGCAGCTGAAATGCGCAGCGCGTTAATGAATAAACTATCAGTTCACGGCGGCCACGTAGGCCCCAATCTCGGCATGGTGGAAGCGGTCATAGCTCTCCATTATGTGTTTGACACGCCTAAGGATAAAATTGTATTCGATGTGTCGCACCAGACCTACCCCCACAAAATGATAACAGGCCGAATGAGAGCCTTCACCGACCCCGCTCACTATGACGACGTTACAGGATATACCAACCCCAACGAAAGCAAGTATGACCTCTTTTCGCTCGGTCACACCTCCTCAGCAGTTGCCCTTGCTGCCGGTATTGCAAAGGCCCGCGACCTGCAGGGTGGCACGGAAAATGTGGTAGCCGTGATAGGTGACGGTTCGCTGAGCGGCGGCGTTGCATTCGAAGGCCTTGATTACGGCGCTACTCTCGGGTCAAATTTCATTGTGATAGTCAATGACAATCAGATGAGCATAGCCGAGAACCACGGCGGTATCTATGCCGACCTGCGCTTGCTGCGCAACACCAACGGCACAGCCGAGCCCAATCTGTTCCGTTCGATGGGCTATGCCTACCGATATGTCAACTACGGTAACGACCTCAATAGCCTCATCAAAATGTTTCGCGCGGTCAAGGATATCGACCACCCTGTAGTGGTGCATATCAACACTATGAAAGGCATGGGTCTGCCTGTAGCCGAAGCCGACAAAGAACAGTTCCACTTCTGCGCGCCGTTTGATCTTAAAACCGGAGCGCCGTTACATGAGCAACCGGCACAATCAGCACCCGAAGACTACAGTGACCTCTTCGCGAAGTTTATGCTGCGACGCATGCAGGAGAACAGCAAAGTAGTGACTATCACGGCCGGGACACCAGGCGTGCTCGGGTTTGACAAGGCACGACGCCGGGAGGCCGGACGTCAGTTTATCGATGTCGGCATAGCCGAGCAGTCAGCCGTCGATGTAGCGAGTGGCCTTGCCAAAGGTGGTGCACGCCCTGTGGCCGGATTCGTAAGCAGCTTCCTGCAAAGAGCCTACGATCAGTTCAGTCAGGATATTGCCATCAACCGTCAGGCCGCCACATTCGTAGTATTCTACGGCACGATGTTCGGCATGAATGATGAGACCCACCTGGGATTCTTCGACATCGCTCTGCTGTCAAACATTCCCTCACTGCTCTTCCTCGCCCCGACCTGCAAGGAGGAATTTGAAGCGATGCTCGATTGGTCGATACGACAGGACAAGCAGCCTGTAGTTGTACGTATTCCCGGCACAGTCGCAGTGTCCAATCCCGCGGTTGCGTTGCTCGACGACTACTCCGTTCCGGCTTACGATATAGTGAGAGAAGGCTCTGAGGTAGCACTTATAGGAGCCGGATTAATGTTCGGCATCATGCAGCAGGCAGCCGATATACTCGCTAAGGAGGGTATCGATGTCACACTCATCAATCCTCGAAATCTCTCTACGCTCGATACCGCTACTCTCGACAGCCTGAAGGACTACAAGATGGTCATAACAGCTGAAGATGGCATTATCGACGGCGGTTACGGTCAGAAGGTAGCATCGTATCTTGGCGAGTCGCCGGTAAAAGTGCTTAATCTCGGCTTGCCGAAAAAATTCCTCAACCGCTACGACTACAAGCAGTTGCAGCAGGAATGCGGCCTGACCCCGGAAAGCATCGCCAACGCCGCGCGCTCCGTGCTTAAATAAGCGCGCACGGTGCTTAAATAGGTTAGCGGCAAGCCGTTGCGCTCTTTGAGCAGCAGCTTGTGACAATCACCTGACGACAAACCCCTGATGCTTCAATAAACACGCGGCCCGCGTATCAGTTTTTGGCTGATGCGCGGGCCGCGATATGTTTAAGGCATTGCGTAGTTTGTGTTAGTTGCAGCGGGAAGGGTTAGTTGCAGCGGGGGGTTAGTTGCGGCGGGAGGAGGCGCCTATTATCCATTTGCTGCCGGGGAGGTAAGAGATTACCCATGATACTATGTAGCAGCTTACGAAGGTCACTATCGCTATAGTGGGGATGGCTGCGGCTGTGGGCAGTTCCAGTTTGCCTTTGAAGATACTTACCCAGAAACCGAGGAAGAAGATGTGCATAAGGTAGATACCGAAGCTGAGTTTGGAGGCCTTGACTATGATGGCGGGGGCTTTTACCTGCTTGATGCAGGAGAAGAGCAGGAAGGCTCCGGTGGTAAGCACCACTACGTTGATGGTACAGAATGCCCAACCAATCTCAAGCACCGGAGTGACGAGCTCTTTGCCGGGGATAGCCTGCACATAGAATGAATAGATGGTGGCAAGAGCGCCGACTACGAGCAACGCGGCGCCGACTGCGAGGCGTGTGTTGCGACCCCAGGTGAGATGCACACGTATATAATGAGCCAGCACGAGGTAGCCGAGATAGCCCGAAAAGTACCACAGCAGGTGGTATTCGTTCCAGAAGCACTGACCCCATACTTCGCCCCAGCAACGGTTCATATAGGGCATGCAGGTGGTGAGCAGGAAGAGCAGTATGAAGAAACGCTCCTCCTTGGCCGATGCCTTTGCAAGCCAGGGGGATATCATGGGGATGAATAGATAGATGCTGATAAGGGGATACATGAACCAGAAGTGGCCCGCGGTGGTGGGGAAGTTGAGCAATATGCGCGAGAGGTCGTTGATGGTGGTGTCACCGTCAATCTGTCCCCAGAGCAGAGGGAGAGTGCTGTAAAGCACCACGAAGATGAAGAACGGCGGGAGGATATGCTTGAAGCGGCGGCGGTAGAACTGTCCCGTTGTCATGCCCGCAGGCATAGGGGCAAGCAGAAAGGCCGACACGATGAAGAACAACGGCACTGACATGCGCGAGAAGCCGTCGTAAATCGACACCCAGAGCCGGTCGGTATTATTGAGCAGCATGGATATAGGGCCGGCCATGTCCGACTCCCCTCCTGCGCCATAATAGTTTTCACTTGCATGCACCAGTATCACGAGGAAGCATGCGAACACCCTGAGATAGTCGAGAAAGACTATTCGTTCACCGGGTTTTGTCATTGACATCGAGGCCGACAAGGGCAATCCTGCCGACAGATTCTTTCCAAAAGTCATGTAATGAATTAGTTTTAGTAGTGGTATCAGTATATGGATTTGTTGAAACTAAGCCACCTTAGCGGCTCTACAAAGTTACACAAATAGTTGCAAGTTCACAACTGACGGGTTTCGAAATATTGAAAAAATTGTACTACTTTTGTACTGTTAATAACACAATACAAAGCAATTGAATGGAAACTGTTGACCGCTCGCTCCGCCAATATGTCGAGGAGAATATTATACCGCGCTATGCCGATTTTGACAAGGCCCACCGGGCCGACCACGTGGAGATGGTGATTGCGCAGAGCATGCAGATTGCATCGCAGATGCCTGATGTTGACCGCAATATGGTGTACATAACCGCCGCGTTTCACGACCTCGGACTCATCAACGGCCGCGAGAACCACCACATCGACTCCCGCCGTATACTCGAAGCCGACGAATATATCAAGACCCTTTTCACCCCTCAGCAGATAGAGCTCATGGGCGAGGCCGTCGAGGACCACCGCGCCTCGAAGAGCAGCAAACCGCGCAACATCTACGGACTCATCGTGGCTGAGGCCGACCGATTTATCGATGGCGAGACCATAATACGCCGCACCATACAGTACGGCCTGCGCAACTATCCTCACCTCGACCGCGAAGGCCACTACGCCCGCACCATAGCCCATCTCACCGAAAAATACGGTCCTGACGGCTACCTCAAAATATACTTTCCCGAAAGCGACAACGCCCGCCGCCTCGCCCAACTCCGCCAAACCATAGCCAACCCCACCCTCCTCCGCACCCTCTTCACCCGCATCTACGCCGAAGAAACAACCGGGGAACAATAGTTGCAGCAGTAAACTTGTCGGGGTGGTTGATTGTATTGAATTATAGGAACTAAATTATATTTTGAAGATTATGGATAAGAAGATATATCTTGCGGGTGGGTGCTTTTGGGGTACGGAACATTTGATGGCGCTTGTGCCGGGTGTTGTCGCTACGCAGGTGGGGTATGCCAACAGTAATGTGGAGTTTCCTACCTATGAGATGGTATGCTCGGGTGAGACGGGAGCCGCCGAGACTGTAGCGGTGACGTATGACGCGGAGCAGGTAGGGCTGTCGGACTTGTTGACGCTCTATTTCCGCAGCATCGACCCTACGTCGGTCAACCGTCAGGGTGGCGACCGAGGCACGCAGTACCGCACGGGTATCTACTACACCGATGATGCCGACCTGCCGGTAATCGAGGCGGTCGTTGCCACCGTGGCGCGTCGATACTCTGCGCCGCTGGCCGTGGAGGTAGGCCGTCTGCGCAACTTCTATCCGGCCGAGGAGTATCATCAGGACTATCTGGTGAAGAATCCGGGCGGTTATTGCCACGTGAAACGGGAACTGTTTGCAGAGGCACGCAACCTTACCTGCCGCACTCCCGACGACAAGGCTGCGCTGCGTGCGCGCCTCACTCCGCTGCAGTGGGAGGTGACGCAATGCGGAGCTACGGAACGTCCGTTTGACAACGAATACGACCATGAGTTCCGCCCCGGTATCTATGTTGACATCACTGACGGCACGCCGCTGTTCGTCTCCTCGCGTAAATACAATTCGGGTTGCGGTTGGCCCGCTTTCACGCGGCCTATCACCGATGACCGCATAACGGAGCATCTCGACACCTCGTTCGGCCGACGCCGCACCGAAGTGCGCTCCGCATCGAGCGGCGCCCATCTCGGCCACGTATTCCCCGACGGCCCGCAAAGCGACGGCGGGTTGCGTTACTGCATCAACTCCGCCGCACTCCGCTTCATCCCCTACTCCGAAATGGCCGCCCAAGGCTATGCCGACTATCTCCCTCTTATTACCGATGCGGAGTAACTGAGACCATCGCGGCGTTAACAAATATCAGCTAACGCGAGCCGACAATTAAACATGGCGGCCAGCTGAGTTGTTAAATAAGTAGAAGTTGAGAATTGACTCGATATCAAATTCTCAACTTCTACTTATTTAACGTTTCAATGACTGAATTTTAAATTGATATGACTGCGACTTCGAGCTCTACTACTCAGGGGACAACGGATACCGCGCTGTCGCCTGCACCGAAAAATTATATTTTGTTTATAATTTTCATTGCTATAATCGGTGCTTTCTCCTCTCTGGTAAATGACATGTACCTGCCCACGATACCTGCGATGATGAAGGAGTTCCACACTACTCCGTCAATGACGCAGATGGGCATATCGATGGCAATGGCCGGCATGGGACTCGGTTCGGTGTTGTGGGGCTCGGCGAGCGACCGTTATGGCCGCAAGCCTATATTGATTATTTCGCTTGTCATATTTGTGGTGGCTACGGTGGTGTCGCTGTTCTCTCACGGGATTACGTTCTTCATCGTGTGCCGTTTCTTTCAGGGAATAGGAGCAGGCGGAACAATGGTACTCTCCACCTCCATTCCGGCCGATGTGTACATGGGACGACAGCTTGCCAAACTGATGGCTATAATCGGCGTAATCAACGGAGTGGCGCCGGCGCTCGGCCCGGTAGTTGGCGGCGTGATGGCCGATTGGATTGGCTGGCGCGGTATATTCGCAGTGCTGCTCGTCATAGGACTGGTGACAACATTCTGGACCACACGGTATAAGGAGACACTTCCGCCGCAACGCCGACTGCAGGCCCACAGTTTTTCGGACTATGCGAGGGCCTACCGTTCACTCTTCACCAACGGCCGTTTCATGACCTACGTCACCATCAAGGCCGTAGCCATCGGATTGCTCTACGCCTACATTTCCTCCGCGCCGTTTATCCTGCAGACCCATTACGGGTTCACCCCGCTGCAGTTCGGCCTTATTTTCGGCGTCAATGCACTGGCTATGAGTGCGGGGTCAACTCTGGCACTGAGATTGAAGGTAATGAAGCAGGGCCTGGTGATAGGCTGCGCGGGCATGTTTGTGTTTGCCGTGGCCGATGCCGTGGTCATGTGGCAGCAGGACGACTTCATGTGGTATGAGATATTCGCAGTGCCGATGCTGATGTTCTCGGGCATGATATTTGCAAGCGCCAACACGCTGTCGATGGAGGTAGGACGAAGCGAGGCGGGCACAGCGTCGGCCATATTAAGCGTTGTGAAATACGCCTTTGCGGCTGTGGTATCGCCGTTGGTGGGCCTGGGCAACATGTTCCACTCCACCGCGATAGCCTATGTGGCCCTTACCGTCATTGCGCTCGTGCTGGCATGGAAAGCCTATCGCCTCACACCGCTCGCCGACATGGTGCGCACCAAATAGTGCGGCGGTTTGCTTGCGAAAACGCGGCGCGTTTCGTAACTTAGCGGGTATTATGAACAACCCGTTTGACTACACACCCGATGCCGCATGCGAGGATGCTTTCGGCCAACTGCTCGCTCTGCTCGACTCGTTTAAGGAAAGCGAGTCACCCGCCGATGTCAATTTTTGCCGCGAAATAGATGCGGGCAAGATGCTCGGCGTACTCATTGCCGAGGATGACGACGGCGCGCGCCACTCGCTCTATGCCTTCTCGGGCCAACTGGGCGATGGCGGGTTCTATCATCGCGGCTTCGTAGAGCCGGTATTCGACTATCTCCAACCCGACGGATATTTCAAGACCCGCGAGGCTGATATTTCCCGACAAAACGCTGAGATTGCGCAGTTTGAGGAAAGTATCCTCGCGGAAGCGAGAGCTACTTACGAGCGCTCCGCCGCAAGAATGGAAGCTGAAATCGATGCCTGCAAGGAGCATTGCCGACGGGCGAAACTCAATCGAAAGGCACGGCGCGAATCGGGCATGGCCGACGAGGCCGAACTGACTGAGATGCTGCGGCAAAGTCAATATGAAAAGGCCGAACTGCACCGCCTTAGAAAGAGACTCGCGGCCGAACTGCAGCCGCTCGCCGCCCGCCTCAATGAGGCGCAATGCACCCTCGACACGATGAAAGAAAAGCGGCGCGCCGACTCCGAGGCGCTTCAGCAGTGGCTGTTCACCAATTTCAAGGTGCTCAACGCGCGCGGCGAGAGTAAGAGTCTGAGTGAGATTTTCGCTGACACATCGATGAAGATTCCTCCGTCGGGAGCGGGTGAATGTTGCGGGCCGAAGTTGCTGCAAGCGGCTTACAAGCGCGGACTGCGCCCCGTTGCGATGGCCGAATACTGGTATGGCAAACCGAAGGGTGGCGAGGTGCGCCGCCACGGTGACCACTACCCTGCCTGCCGCGGCAAGTGCCTGCCTGTGCTCGGCTGGATGTTGCGCGGACTGACGGTAGAGCCGCCGCTCGAAAGCGATGGCAATGCCTGCGAAACGTCCGAGCCGGAGATTGTGTACGAGAATCAATGGTTTTGCGTGGTCAGCAAACCGAGCGGCATGCTGTCGGTACCCGGCAAGGGAAGTGCCGTATCGGTGGAGCAATGGCTATTCAACCGCTATGGACAACAACGCGAGGTCAAGGTTGCCCATCGCCTCGACCAGGACACGTCGGGGCTGCTGATTGCCACTTTCGGTCAACAATCTTTCAAACTGATGCAGTCACTCTTCGCCACGCGTAAAGTGAAAAAGACCTACGAGGCTGTGCTTGAGGGGAACTACCTGGAGCGCGGACTTGACCGATGCGGCCGCATATCGCTGCCGTTGTCGCCCGACTGGCTCGACCGTCCGCGCCAACGTGTCGACCTCGACAATGGCAAAGAGGCCGTGACCGATTACGAGTTTACCGCTGCCACCGACCGTCGCAGCTGCGTAACGTTCCACCCTCTGACGGGGCGCACCCACCAACTGCGCGTCCATGCCGCCTCAACGCTCGGGCTCGGTATGCCTATTGCCGGCGACCGACTTTACGGCACGCGGTCATCCATCCCCGCAACGAAAGAACGGCTTCACCTCCACGCCAAAAAGATAGAATTCACATTCCCCCTCGACAACCACAACTACATCTTCGAGGTCCCCACCCCCTTCGGACTATACGTGGAGCATCTCAACAATGGAACAAAACGTTCGAATGCATTTTTAGCCGAGCGACCGAATAAGACTACATTGGCTGCAATGAAAGAAGCGGAGTCAAGCAATAACCTTGAAACTCTTGATCTCAGCAACTTCAGAAATTTCGTTGACTCTCAGGAATAGTCTTAGAGGGTATTGCAAAACATTCAAGCAGCCATCATATCGCCTACTTGCCGGGGGTGGTGTCCCAGACGAAGGAACGGCGTTTGATTATGCCTATTATGAATACTATGCCGAGGAGAACGGCATTGAGATAGTAGGGAAAATCGGCAGTGCGGTTGTTGAAAATATGCTGGAATAGCTCTACAACCAGCGGTATTATTGACAGCGCTATGTAGTTGCCTGCCAGGGTGTAGGAGAAATATTTGGTCGAGAGCGCTTTGTCGGGGGCAATTTCGGTTGTCTTGTTGTAGATGATGGGTTGGAAGAATCCGTAACCGAGACCTATGAGCAGCACACCGATGACGTAGGTAGTCATTGTGTGGAAGCAACCGAGCATAAGCAATCCGGCCGTCATTATTATGATGCACACGTAGAACCCGGCGCGGCCTACCACCCTCAGGTAAGGCGTGAGCGAGAAGCCGCCAAGCATGGCCGTGACGTAGAACATGGCTGTGGCTACACCTACCTGCGACGTTGTCAGTCCGTAATGCTTCATGGTGAACGGCAGATAGTAGGTGAACACCATCGACGTGGCAGTCAGTGCTATATATAGCCCGATGACTCCGGCGAGCGTCACCATAGGATGTGCAAGTTTATGCGGTTTTGTATCTGTCTTGTCGAGGTCGGTGAAGGCATTGGGTGTATCTTCATGCAGGTGACGGCGTATGTAGGTATTGGTCATGAACGGCAGGAGCAGCAACGGTATTACAGGCACGAGGTACACGCTGAACGAAGCATGCCAGCTGAATCCGGCGGCCCAGCCCACGAATATCGTGGCGAGTATCACGATACCGTTTGACGTGCCCGACTTGAAGCCGAGCACCCTCTCCTTCTGCTCGCCGTAAAACCATTCCGACAACTGTCCCGCTGCAATTGGCACCACCAGTCCGCAGCCTATGCCGAGCAGCGCGCCAAGCCCGACGAGCATCGGCATCGAATCGGCAAATAGATAAAGCACTCCGGAAAGGGCGAAAATAGCGAGGCCCGCAGCAAGCACACCCGTCTGATTTCTCACAGTCGTTATCTTGCCCGAAACCAGAATCATCGGTATAATCACCAGATTGGGTAACAGCGTGAGCAACTGTATCTCAAGCTGACTCGCATGAGGGAAAATGTCGGCGAGTTTGCCAAGCATAGGCGACACCGCCAGACCGGGAAGGTTGACGGTAAGCGACACCGAAAGCATCGCTATAAGGGAAATCAACGGGAGCGTACCCCGACCGTTAGTGACATATTTCATAATCGAAAAGATTAAGACTTATCAATAAAGATTAAGAATAATATGAATATATAACTGTCCGGAATGCCGAAGGGTTTAGTGGAATTTCGTATAAATGTTGTAATTTTGCAGGGAATTTTTCCAGAGTGCAATTCAATTGAATAGGATATACTATGAATAAAGGACTTTTCGCCCTGGCAATGGGGACATTCTCGCTCGGCATAGCGGAATTTCTCATGATGGGTATTCTCAGCGACATCGCCCAAAGCATGGGCGTGACAGTGGCCGACGCCGGTCACTTCATCTCGGCCTACGCATCGGGAGTGTGTGCGGGCGCCATTTTGCTGCTCTTTGCACGCGGCATCCCCCTGCGCCGTCTCATGGTGATACTCGCTGTCATCATCGCCGTGGGCAACCTGTGCGCAGCCTGCGCGTGGGACTACTCCTCGTTTTTCATCTCGCGTTTTATATCAGGACTCCCCCACGGTTGCTTCTTCGGCGTGGGTGCCATCGTGGCGCGACGCATAGCCGCTCCCGGCAAGGAGGTAAGCGCTGTGGCAGCGATGATTGCCGGCATGACTGTGGCCAACCTCGTGGGTGTGCCTATGGGGACATACATCGCCAACAACCTGACATGGCGACTCGCATTTCTCATCGTAGGCGCAACGGGAGTGCTGACAGCACTGTTCCTACGGCTATGGATTCCCAACCTCGCCGCGCTGGGCAACAACGGATTCAAATCGCAGTTTCACTTCCTGCGCACTCTCCCGCCGTGGCTCATATTCGGCGGCGTGCTTTGCGGTCAGATAGGTCTGTACTGCTGGTACAGCTACATTGACCCGCAGCTCACTGTCATAAGCGGCTTCACGCAGGACGACCTCTCTTGGCTCATGGTCCTCGCGGGCCTGGGTATGGTCGGGGGCAACCTGCTCTCCGGCAAACTCAGCGACCGCTACAAACCGGCGGCCGTAGCCGCGTGGGTGCAGACGGCAGGTCTCCCCGTCATGATACTTATATTTTTCTTCGCCACCAATCAGATAGCGGCCGTAGTGCTCATGATGCTCGGCACTGCCATACTCTTCGGTTCGGGCAGCCCGCTGCAATCATCAATCGTGGGCTACTCAAAAGGTGGTGAATTTTTAGGCGCGGCATGCATACAGATAGCATACAACGCCGGCAACGCTATCGCCGCGGCTCTCGGCAGCGCAGCCATCACCGCCGGCTACAGCTACACAAGCACCTCTATTATAGGCCTGCCCTTCCTCACCGCCGGCTGCATACTGCTCTTCATCCTCTACCACCGCTTCGAGCGCACGCGCCACTGACGCCATCCTCATTGCCTTCTATTTCAACACAATAGGCATATATTTGGTATTTTGCCGAAAATGTGTAACTTTGCCGATATTACGATGTTTAAAAATGAAGCTACTCTTTTCGATACTTTTCTCAATAATCGGTTTCACGGGGCTTTATGCTCAGACACCGAGCGACAGTCTCCAACAGGCGGCTGCTATTGTCGACGGCATGTTCTTCGATAAGTCAACGCCCGCGAAATCTCTCATCGTCGGAAATTCAATAGTCACTCCGATGAAAACTCCCGACGGCGCAAGGGTTCTTGCCATCTATCTGCCTGATGGTTATGTCATGGACGAGGCATTGAAAGCAAAAGCTATTCCGGCGGAGCGCGTTAAGTATGGCGACAAATTACTTCGTGACTACAAACAACATAAACCTCTCATTTCAAGGGTTTATGAGGGCATCGGGGTTACGGTCGGAGAGCCGTTTGTGAAATTTGAATATTCCGATACTGACAATAATGTATGGAATAACGAGAAACTTAAAAATAAAATATTTGTCATAAATATATGGCAATCGGAGTGCGGGCCGTGCCGACGGGAGATGCCGACACTCTCGCAGTGGAAGGAACGATACCCCGATGTAATTTTTCTCTCAGCGTCGCGCCACGATAAGGACGTAATTCTACCTATCGCGGAACGCCATAACTTCACCTGGACCCATCTGCAGGAAGCAACCGACCTTGTAGCTCTTGTCGGGAAAGAAGGGTTTCCACTTACTATTGTAGTAGATAAGGATGGTATAGTTCGTTTCGCCAAGGTAGGCGCCACAGAGGAAAATCAGGCAGAAGCAATAGCCGTCATTGAAGAGCTATCCCATTAATTTGTTATTTACTTCCGGGGCAGTTTGGCGTAATCATCTTTTGTCATTATGTTGAAATGTTCCGTTCGCTTATCGCCGAGCGGGGAGATTACGTCAGCGTTGGTATGGTGATACCTGAAGCCGCACTTCTCGCATACTCGCTTCGACTTGATGTTGCCGTCGTAATAGCCACACCACACTGCATCGAGTCCCAATCCATCAAATGACCGTGAAAGCAAAGCCATCACCGCCTCAGGTATTAATCCCTGTCCCCAATAAGGTTTGCCAATCCAATAACCTATTTCCGCCTCACGGCGCCCCGTATCAGCGGAATGCTGACTATCGGCGAACATAATGCCGCAACTGCCTACCGGTTCACCGGTAGCGCGAAGCACGACGCCATATACCTCCGGGGCTGCAAACACCGTACGGATTATTTCCCTACTATTCTCCACCGAAGTATGAGGCGGCCAGCCCGCAACCGGTCCAACCTCCGGGTCATGAGCATATTTGAAAAGAGATTCAGCATCCTCCTCTCCCCACGGCCTGAGTATCAATCGTTCAGTTTCTATAATCATAGGTCACTCTTTTTATAGATAAGTATAAGTTGGAAATTATTGTACAATATCATCAGATACGGTTTCTGCTTCTACTTACATGTTGCGATAGGTTGGGTTAGAGCCATTTGATTTTGCGAAGCCAGAGGCAGGTTATTCCGGCCAGTGCGAAACCTACGCCAACTATGGCGCCGAAAGCCCAGCCGTTGTCCATCGAGATGCCTACATCCACGTTCATTCCGTAGAAGCTTGCTATCAACGTCGGTATCATAAGAATTAGGGAGATACTTGTAAGACGTTTCATTATGGCGTTGACATTGTTTGAAATAACCGAAGCATAGGTATCCATAGTCCAGTCAAGCATCTGGGTAGCGATAGTTACGGTAGAATCGGCCTGCCGAAGTTCAATGCTGACATCTTCAAACAGTTCTCTGTTAAGCTCATTGCCGTAAAGCCGGTTGATACGGTCAAGCAGTATATTGTTGCCGCTGATGGATGTGGCAAAGATTACGAACGATTTCTGCAGATTCATGAGCCGAAGCAAATCTTCGTTTCTTATGCTTCGGCGCAGATCGCTCTCGGCTTCCGAAACCATGCTCTTCACTACTTTCAGGTATCTGATATACCAGTAGGCCGAACTCTTCAACAGACGCAGGATAAAGTCGGTAGAGGTAGGAATGTCAGTGTTTCGCTTACGGGTATGGTCGATAAAATCAGCGATAAAGCTGTTTGAATAAAAGCATATTGTCACTATATAGTCGCCTTTGACCATCACTCCTAACGGAATAGTAGCAAAAGGGATATCGACTTCGGTACATTCAACCGGTATGCGCAGCACGGTACATATCCATCCATCATTCCGCTCAACGCGGGGTCGTTCCTCAATATCTGAAATATCGTTGACGAAGTCTTCGGGAAGGCCAAAACGCTCTCCAAGGACTTTTAGCTCATCGGGTGTAGGCCTCTCAACGTTCACCCAACATTCGGGACTCCATTCATCTATTTCCGAAAACCCCTTCCTGCACTTCAGATATGTAATCATACAATTGACCTTTAACTATGATAAGTATATGTTATAAGTAACTGTTTAAAATAATTTTGAACAGTTACTTCCAATCAGCAGATGCCGGTTCTACTTATCCTCAACATCTACATAATGTATGTGAACAAAAGTAGTGATTTATTTCTTTAAAACCAACCAATATTGGATTTTGCTCAATGAAACGCATGTTTTCACCTTTCGGCATAGTAACACTATTGGTAATTTTGCGGGAATTTTTACAGTATCACCACCAATTAGAGTATTTCTGCTTGAAAATCAATATTTAATTAATTAGTAATGAAAGTATTTTTTGTAGCTTTGCTGCTATTTTCCACACTCACATTCCCGCTGCATGCACAACACGTGGAGCGGACCATGGGCCTGGAGGAAATATTTCAGCTTGCCGACAGTTGCAGTCTGACAATCAAATCAGCCCGCGAGGAAGCAAAATCTGTAGAAGCCAATGTAAAAGTTGCGAAAAACGGATTGTTGCCTGATATAAATTTCTCAGCATCGGCAACATACAACGGCAATGCATGGATGTCAGACCGTAATTTCAGTAACGGTCAGAGTCTTCCGGCACCTCATTTCGGCAATAACTTCGCACTCGAAGTCAAGCAGATTGTATATTCCGGCGGAGCTGTCACTCACGGGATACGCGGAGCAGAACTGCAAGCCGATATTGCCAACCTTAATGTGACCGACAAGCGCCAGAACGTGCGTTTTCTTCTCACAGGGTATTATCTCAATCTTTACAAATTCAGAAATTTAGAACGGGTTTATGACAAAAATATAGCTCGGGCGGAGCAAGTTATCAAAGACATGCGGGCGCGCGAGGAGCAAGGACTTGTTTTGAGCAATGATATTACACGCTATGAGGTGTTGTTACAGAATCTGCTTTACCGACGTACTGAATTGAGAAGTCAAATCGATGTATTCAACAATCAGCTTGTAACTACGCTCAATCTGCCCGACGGCACCCGGATTATGCCTGACACGACTCTTATCAACCTGTCGACCGACGAGTACACCGAAATGGAATTGCGTGACCGCGCCAATGCCTGCTCACCGCGACTGAAAATTGCAAGAACGAGTATAGAGCTCGGACGTAATCAGGAAAAACTGGCACGCTCCGGATTATTGCCCAAAATAAGCATTATAGCGGGTGATCATCTGACAGGACCTATCACGGTTGAGCTGCCCCCTATCAATAAGAATCTCAACAACTGGTACTTCGGTGTAGGAGTGGCATACAATATCGGGAATCTCTACAAATCCCGACGTGACATCACCCGTAGCCGACTCAACACATCGGCTTCGATAGCACGATACGCCGAATTGCAGGAAAACCTTGAGCTGGAAATACATCAGGCCTATGTCAATTATCAGAATGCCTTTGAATTACTGCGCACTCAGGAGAAGAGCCTGCAACTTGCCACTGAGAATTACGCCGTCACCGCAAATCGTTTCAACAATGATCTGGTGCTCCTGATTGACCTGCTCGATGCCGAGAATATCAGACTTGACGCCGAAGTGCAGTATGTCAACGCGCGTATAAATATCATTTACAATTATTACCGACTCATGTACGTGACCGGAACGCTTTAACCATATAAAGATTTTCATACAGATATGAAAGATAAGAAAAAAATCATCCGCACAGCACTTATAATTGCAATCATAGCAGCCGGAATCATATGGGTATGCTCCCACTTTTTTCACCTGGGCAATGTTGAATGGACCGACAATGCGCAGATACGGAGAAATATCGTGCCTATAAACAGCCGCGTGCAGGGCTATGTAGAGCGCATCTGTTTCAACGATTTCGAAGAGGTGCATAAAGGCGACACTCTTGTCGTGATTGAAAACTCCGAATACGTGCTGCGCGTAGCTCAGGCCAACGCCGCTTATCAGCGCTCGCTGGTGGAGAACACGGCGATGGGAACCACAATCTCCACAACTGAAAACAACCTCAGCGTCAACGACGCAGCTATCGATGAACTGAAGGTGCGTCTGGCACAGGCTGAAACCGATTACAAGCGTTACGAGCAATTGCTCGCACAAAAAGCGGTCACCCGACAGCAATATGAGAATGTAAAGACTAATTATGACGCAATGAAAGCCAAATATGATATGCTCGTGCGTCAGAAAAA
The DNA here is from genome assembly GCA_014801075.1 of Barnesiella sp. GTDB lineage: Bacteria > Bacteroidota > Bacteroidia > Bacteroidales > Muribaculaceae > JAGBWK01. Next base: position 18,764 of record JAAVEW010000002.1, read on the forward strand.
CTCAACACGATTGGTGAAAACCGAACAGACTCAGCGACTTGATCAGCGTAAGGCTGATATAGAGGCAGCCAAGGCGGCCCTCGACCTGGCGCAATTGAATCTGTCATATACCGTAATTACCACACCATGTGACGGTATCGCATCAAAGAAAAATATTCAGATTGGTCAGCTGATTCAACCGGGGCAGAATTTACTGTCGGTTGTTGAAGGCGACAAAGTGTGGGTAGTGGCAAACTACAAAGAAACTCAAATGAAGAATATACAGGATGGCATGCCCGTCAAGATTATGGTAGATGCAATGCCCGATACCACTTTTAACGGCGTGGTAACGAGCATATCCAACGCTACCGGCGCACAGTATTCAGCCATCCCGGTCGACAATGCAACCGGCAACTTTGTAAAGGTGAAGCAGCGCGTGCCGGTAAGAATAGATTTTACAGATAAAAATTCCGCGGAAGCTCTCAAGCGTCTGACTTCGGGAATGAATGTGGAGTGTGAGGTAATCTATTGACGTATTTATGGCAAAGGAATCTCCTGAACTAATCGCCTATCTGCGCACAATTCCGGCGTGCCGCGATTTTGTTCCCCGGCCTGTCAGATTTGCGATATTCGTATTACTGATTATCGTATATCAGTTTACCGGCGGAATATATATGGCAGCGGTCACCCAGATTTCGGGCTCGTATGCCTGGCTCAATGAGGATATAATGATGGCGGGATATGCCTCACTGATAGGAATGACAATGCTTTTTCCCGTGCAGTTTAAGGTGATGTTCCGCTTTGAGAACCGTACGGTGCTTGTGTTCTCGACAATAGCGCTCATTATCGGTACATTGATATGCACCTACAGCGATAACCTGGTTGTGGTGGTGGTAACATGTTACTTCTGCGGATTATTTAAGATGGCCGGGACTTTTTTCTGCATAAGCAATATACAGTTATGCATCTCCCCCACCCGCGATCTTGCCTACTTCTACCCATTCCTCTACACCATTATCCTTAGCTGCATACAGATGTCGGGTATCGCCACAGGTTACAGCATATGGGCCTGGGACTGGCAGAGCATGCATATAATTATGGTAGGTGTATTGGTTGTGGCGCTACTTATCATACATTTTACCATGCGCCGCAATTACCGTCTCGGTCCGTACCAGCCTTTCAAGGGCGTTGACTATCTCGGCGCCATACTTTGGAGTCTGTTCCTTTTATGCATACTGTTCATCGGCCTGTATGGCGAGCATTACGACTGGTGGCAGAGCGATGAGATACGTATTGCCACAGCGTTTACTTTCATAACTCTTCTGCTGGCTATATATCACGCCAAAACCACGGAACATCCGTTTATCGATTTGGCGACTTTCTCTCAGCCAAAATTCTTCTTTATCTCCGTACTCTTTGTCAGCTATTCGGTGTTGAGCGGCACTGCCGGCCAGATTCAGAATATGTTTACCGAGGGAATACTTCGGTTTGATATGTTTCATTCCATATCGCTGAACTGGGGTGTGGTAGCCGGAATATTCTGCGGCACGCCATTTTCGTTCTATGTGCTCGCGCGAAAGAAGTGGCGTCCCCGAAATCTTGCCATTGTAGGTTTCAGCTTTTTCACCATGTATCAGGTGATGCTCTATTTCCTGATTTCACCCGAGACATCGTTTTCGCAGCTATGGCTGCCGATGTGGTTTCGAGGAGTCGGCACCGCTATTCTCTACATTGTGCTGGCCTACACGTTAGGAAAGAATGTAGCCTTTGTGTACTACTTTATGGCACTGTGTGCTATCGGCTTTATCCGTACGGGCGTCGGTACCCCCGTCTGTCAGTCGATACTTGCATATATGCTCACCATATTCCGTAAGCAAAGTCTCATGCAGCTTTCAATGGATTTGACCGACAACAACTCAATGGCACTCTACGGCGAATTACAGCGGCAATCAATGATGGTGGGCATAAAGGAAGTGTTTGGTATCGCCGCCGTAGTAGGTATAGCAACCGTCATATGCCTGTGTCTGTCAGATTTTAGAGCCATATTCCGTAAAAAAGCATCATGATGTTGCTGCTTAGGCCATAATTGATAAGGCCTGTTGCCGAGGTTACCGAATATGCTATTATCAAGCCGTTAGGCAGATTCGGTCGCAGTACAATCTTCGATATTGCTCAATAAATATTTGATTCGGATAATAAGTTTTTGCATTCTATGATGTATATTTGCCTCATCTAACAATCTAAAATTTATCGAATCATGAAAACAGCAATGCAATGGTTGTATGACAACTGGATGAAGGCAACTCCGTTTCTGGCTATCTATTCCGCAATCCTGATATGGATGTATGTTAAGGATGTTGACTATGCTTTGTTCCTTATATGGATGCAGACCCCTATCTACTGGGCGCACGAGTTTGAGGAATATATCTGCCCCGGAGGCTTCCTGAAATTCTTTAACCGCAAACCGCTGAAATCAGTAAAGGATGAATATCCCATGACCAAGGCGGTGTCGTTCTGGATCAATATCCCTCTCGTCTACATCCTGCTTCCCCTCATGGGCATTGTATCAAACTACCAGGGTGTCGAATGGGGCCTGTGGGTGGCATATTACTCAGCGCTCAACGCTTTTGCCCACGTTGTAATGTTCTTTATCTTTGGCTTCAAGTACAATCCCGGACTTGTGGCAAGCGTTCTGCTCAACATTCCTTTCGGCATTTACACCGTGTGGTATTTCCTTTCAAATAATCTTGTTTCGACTGAGGTCAATATCATAAGCATCATTGTAGGTATTATCGCTCAGGCATCAATGATGGTATATGGCTTCGGCTACCTTGTGCCCAAAATCAAGAAAGAGGGACTGAGAGCCAAATAATTATTTGTCAGAAATAATTTGATGAATACTATCACGGGAAATAATACCAATTCGTGCGAACCACTTCACGAATACTGGAACAAGGGTGGCTTCATACTCTGCACGGCGGGAGAGGCTGACATCAGAATTAATGACAATGTCTATCATATTGCCACGGGAAGTGTCGTTATCGTCACCCCCCTGATACAGATATATGAAATCAATCCATCGGCTGATTTCCAACGCATCTCATTTGTCAATGACCTGAAAGTTTTCTATCCCGTATTCAAACTTATTGCCGACACGGGCATTCCGCTTAAAGTGAGCCAAAGCCCGTGCTGGCAATTGAGCGATGAGGAATTTCTCTTTGTCAAATCACAGTATGGACGCATTGAGGATAAATCGAAAAGCATTGCCACGAGCTCGTCGACCGAGGAACAGCTGATACTCCGGAATCTTATCAATCTGATATGCGTCGAGACGCTGCTTGAAGTTGTGAGCAACCACATACGCCGACTCGACACTTCAGTTGAATCAATACGAAGCAGCAAGGTAGCGTACAACTTCATTCTTTCGCTTCATGAAAACTACCGGACAGAACGTACCGTCAGCTGGTATGCTGCGCAGGCAAATATGTCAACCGGGCATTTCTCGGCGATAATCCGCGAATCTACAGGCCGGGCTCCGTCAGAGTGGATTTCATCAGTGACAACCACCTATGCGAAGCTCCTGCTTGAACAGACTGATAAGAGTATCAAAGAGATTGCAAACGAATTGAACTTCCCCGAGCAATTCACTTTCCGCAAATACTTCAAGCGCTATGCCGGCATGTCGCCTACCGACTACCGCAGCCTGACTCACTGAGTAAACTGACACTCTAAGCAGACTGAAAAAATATACCAACAAAAAATGCTGCATCGAAAAATTTCGATGCAGCATTTCTTTATTATCGCGTGCTTATGCCCGCTTAGTCGGGAAGCACAGGGAGCTGAATGTAGCTCGGATACTGACCTCCGACATGAAGGATGTGTGTACCCTTGTTGTCGGGAATACATCCGGGAGTGCCGGGCATGATGCTACCGATTTCATCCTTTGTAGAGACTACTACACGCATCGTCTCGCCGGGATAGAATACCATGCCGATAGGGCTGAGAATGATGTCGAGTTCCGCTACCTGACCTGCTGAAAGTTTGTCAATTTGGCTGAACGAGTAGTAAGGACAGGTATCGGTAGAGCGTTTGGGGTCGAGATGACGCATTGAAGCGCGGAGACGACCGTGCACACCCTTGTAGCGGAGTGTCGACGCGCCATCCTGTGTGAAGTCGTGCAGAGCTGCTCCATTGTTGGGAACTACTGATTCCGAAAGGATGTTGCCTCGCTTGTCGAGCTTCTGAACCCATACAAATACGTCCATATCGTCATATCCTTCAACCTCGGTGTAGAGTTTGATTTTGGGATAGCCTACGAATTTTGTAGTCTTGTCGAATGTTTTCTGGAACGATACGCGCACGGGCAAACCGTCAGGGCTGTAGCGCAGTGCCATTTCCTTTTCGGGAACCTCATCTTTGAGCGAACGAGTTGTGCCGTCAAGATAAAGCTTCTTATAGACAGCCTCCTTGGGCGGGAACTCATCGGCTACGATGCCTGTCTTGTTGTCACCCTCGAGGTCGAGGAGAGCGTAACGCACGGCAGGAGTGTCTTCCCAACCGTTCTGCTCGTCCTTGAGGTAGCGGTCAAAGAATTTCTTGCGCTCCTCAGTGTTATGCATATCGTAGTAGTCGGGCCATTCCTGCGAGTCGTGGATACGCAACCACTTCTTGTCGGTGCCAAGCGCGCGCCAAGCACGGAACGTTCCCATGGTGTGGAGCGTGTTGGAGTAGCTTGCGGTAACGAATGCCGGGATGTTGATTTTCGCGCAGTCGGCACGTTTGTCCTGCCATATCTCAGCAGTGGCCAGAGGGTAGGCATACATCTCGTCAATCATATCCTCGCGCTGTGCGCCGCTCATGCTCACGTGGTTAACCTGCAATCGGTCGAGGAAATGCGGGTCGGGAATACCGCCCACGTAGCAGATGTCGCGATAAGCATCCTGCAAGCCCTCGTGGGGTGCGATACAGGTGAGGTGAGGCGGTTGGATAGCGGCGATAAACCACTGGGAGAATGTAAGGTAGCTGGTGCCGGTAAGAGCTGTCTTACCATTACACCATTCCTGAGTGGCGAGCCACTCGATAAGGTCGTAGGCATCGTATGCTTCCTGCGAACCAATCATGGTTATATCACCTTCGCTGCGGGCAATGCCTCGCGGGTCGGGGTTACACACGGCGTAGCGTTCCCCACACCAGTAGTCGGGGTCAGGCCCCTCAAATTTTGTGAGTCCCGAACTCCACTTGTTGCCCATGCCGAGCATATTGAACAGACCAATATATCGGGGAGCGGTACCGGCAGTTTTGCCATAGGGGCTCCATGCAATAAGCACCGGGAGCTTCTCACCCTCCTTCATGTCGGCGGGAAGGTAGATGTCAGTATAGATTGTCACGCCGTCGCGCATCTTCACGGCCACATCCTGCAACATGCGCAGGTCGTGTTTCAATGGCGAACAAGCGGGATGCAACTGAGTTCCGGCCTTAAGAATGCGGTCGCCGGGGTTGAACTTGCTCATCACGCCATGCACCACGGCGTCATCGACATAGGGATATGCCGGTTTGAATATCATCTTTTCACAAATTTTTTCCATGAGTTTCTGTTAGTTGTGCTATTTCTTTTAATTATAACGTAAAAGTTATAACCTATGTTAGCGGCGTCATTGGGAATAATCAACGATATATTGAGCAAATTCGCATATCAAGCTAAATAACGGCCATTAAATCAATTTCCGTTAAGCCAACTGTCAGCAGCGTCATATATTTTCTGCACGCTTTCGGGACGGTCAGTGCCTTCAAGGTCCTGAGAGATTTCGCCAAAATTATCAAATTATCAAATAAATATGATAATTTCTACATCAATCAAAAATACACTTTACCTTGCCAACTTTCAATAGTCATATTTGTTATAATATGCAGAAAAACAAAACTATATTATTAAGTTAATAACAGAGGAAAAAGATTATGGAAACAAAAAGAATAGCTCTCGGCTGCATGGGTATGAACCGTGGCAATAAGGCGCAAAGTATCCGCACTATTGATACGGCTATTGCTAATGGAGTCACTCTACTGAATACAGGAGAGTTTTATTGCAACGGCGAGAGTGAGATGGTGGTAGGCGAAGCCTTGAGCCACCACAATCGCGATGATTACTTTATCAGCGTGAAATTCGGTGCATTACCATCTGCGCGCGGTTTATACGGTCTTGATATGAACCCCTTCAACATCCGTGCTCATCTCACATATTCTCTGAGCCGTCTCGGACTTGACTATGTTGATTTATACCAGCCATGCCGTATGGATCAGATATACCCCGTTGAGGATGTCGTCGGAGAAATCTCACGACTGGTTGACGAAGGTCTTGTAAGGAATATCGGACTGACGGAGACTGACCCTGAGACGCTTCGCAGGGCTAATGCCGTTCACCCGATTTATATGTTTGAGAAGTCTTATTCTCTTATCGACCGTAGCATCGAGACTGACGGCGACCTTGATATGTGTAAGAAGTTGGGTATTCCATTCCTTGCCTACGGTTTGTTGGCACATGGACTATTGACCGACCGTACATTAGAGAAAGGATTGCCGACTTCGGGAGTCGGGGCCTTCATATATCGCCCCGAGGATGCCGACCGTAACATCGCCGTAGTCAAAGAGTTCAAGAAGATTGCCGACGAAGTAGGTTGCAGTGTTTCAAATCTCGCCATGGCATGGGCACTGCAGAAAAATCCGGATATGCTCGCTCTAATCGGCACCACAAGTTCCGAGCATCTACTCGACGCGTTAAAAGCCCTTGAGGTCCGTATCTCCGGCGAACAGATGTCGAGAATAGAAAACCTGTTCAGCGATGGAAAAATCCGCGGGGGTCGACTCCTTAAAATCACATATATCGACGGCAGAGTGGCGAAGATGGAATAAAAAATTATAGTAATAAAAACTTATATTAATAATTAATTATTATGAAAGAAAATGATAACATGACCGCTATTGAGGTCTATGATACAGTAAAACCACAGGGACCCCTTGAAGTTCCGGTAAGAATTAATGTCTCCGGTTATGCCGTTAAAGTAGGACCGGATGTTTTCGGACTTCCTTCTGTAGAGGTTTCCGAAAGTAAAGATGGCCGTGCCCGTGTACTATGTGTACTGCCCTTTACGGACTATCTCAAACTTCGTCACGTCCACAAAGGTGANAAGGTCATGATTAACGGTGAAGTGNGAGGNTATGTACCTCAGNATGACNTCNNACTTATGAAGCAATCAANGATTAANATTGTCAACGATAAAGAAGTNTGAAATANATGGCGNTAATACTCAGCATATTGGCTTTGCTGCTTACAATGTNCGACGTNTATATAGCGTTGTATGTTGTAAGCAGTGCTTCGTGGTTGGTAAAGGGATNGTTATTCTTACCGGCTTTGATGTATTGGGCATTTATTGCGTGGATTTACTTCACGGGNGATACCCGCCAGATGATTCTTAACTGTGTGATGTGGATTACNATNTGNNTNGNGNTNCCGACATTCGTATTCACTGTATTCTCCATCGTTGGGAAGGGATTAGGACTTATATGGCATCCTCTTTACCCTACAATGTCATGGATTGGTGCAGGCATTGCGGCTGTATGGTTTGTCATAGCAGTGTATGGTTCTGTTTTTGGNTGGCGCNGNNTNGAAGTGAANAATACNGATATAANCNTTNCNAANCTNCCTGANANNTTCAACGGCTATCGNATAGCTCAACTNTCNGACTTTCACATCGGAGTCTATGGGGCGACGCCGGATGCGGTCAATAAAATCGTGGAGAGGGTCAATTCACTCAATCCCGATTTGATTGTATTTACNGGCGANCTNGTCAANACTTCTCCTGAGGAACTTACGCAGTTTACCGAGGTGCTCAGCCGCCTTAAAGCTCCTGATGGTGTAATCTCAGTCCTCGGCAACCATGATTACTGCATATACCACCGCTATAAGGGTGGCGATACTCCTGACCGCGCGCTCGCACGCGTTGTCAGGGCGGAGGAGTCAATGGGCTGGAATCTACTACGCAACCGTGCTGTGCAGATAAAGCGAGGAAACGACAGCATAGCAATCGTGGGCGTTGATAATGCAGGCAGCGGACANTTCCCCGATAAATCNGATTTGANGAAAGCCTTAACCGGTCTGCCGGGAAATGAGTGTAAAATCCTCCTGTCGCACGATCCTTCGCATTGGCGCAGGGAAGTNTTGCCGACTACCGACATTCCATTAATGCTTGCAGGACATACNCACGCCATGCAGTTCCGNCTCNGAAATTTCTCCCCCTCANAGTGGACCTATCCNGAATGGGGAGGTCTATACCGGGAAGGCAATCAGCAACTATATGTCAGCACNGGNNTNGGAGGCAACATAGCATTCCGCTTTGGAGTTTATCCCACAATTGATATTCTAACGCTCCATTGTGACAATACACCCTTCAAAGGAAAACCATAATGAACAACGTAACAGGCTACCCCGCCACCANATAAACGCGACAGAATAACATGCCGTCNACCGACAAATACACGGCATGATACAATAGCAGAACCGGCTGTCAGACTTCGGTTGTCTGACAGCCGGTTCGTTATGTGTGATAAGTATTAGAATCCAACTTTAGGACGATTATTATTGGATATTTTCTCCTGCTTGCAGGTCATTATTATTTCCTGAATATCGATAGTNTCTTTACCTGAGAGTATNGCGTTGACCGAGTGCTTGCGTGCGATGTTCTCTATCTCGCCGCCCGACAGGTCAAACTGCGAGGCAAGAATCCCGGCCTCATCGTCAGAGAGCCCNGAGAGCATCGTTTGCCAGATTTTAGCCCGCGACTCAAGACTTGGTTTATCGAAACGNACCTTGTAAAGGAAGCGACGCTCAAATGCTTTGTCGAGATTGGTCGTGAGGTTGGTCGTGGCAATCATGATGCCTTCGAGTGTTTCCATTTCCTGAAGTATTATGTTCTGAATGGAGTTCTCCATTTTGTCAACGGCGCGTGCTGCCCCTTCCATTCTGACGCCCAAAACGGCATCNGCCTCATTGAAAAGCAATATCGGCGCAAGCTTTGAGTTNTTGCATATGTTGCGGTAGCGGTCAAANAGTGACTTGATATTTTTCTCACTTTCNCCTACCCANCAGCTTTTTATCTTATCGACATCCACACGCATAATGTCACGGCCTGTCTGTCGGGCTATCTGATATACGGTTTCGGTCTTTCCGGTGCCCGGCGNGCCATAGAAAAGGCAGCAGAATCCNGGTCTCATACCTGCTGAACGAAGACGNTCCTGAACTTCATTGAAACGGGTTTCGGAAAGTATTGATGAGAGNTCTGTTATCTGGTCACGCTCCGAAGCATTGTATATCAGATTTTTCTCAACAAGAGTAGCGGCTTTGACAAGNCCCTTNTNGGATTTCCCGACACTGTTCAAATTCAGTTCGCCAAGCATCTCGTCCTTAGCCTTTTCTGTCAGCTTGAAAGCGTCGGACCGAGCAATGCCATCCTCATTGACATTTTCGATAAGTTCTTTTTCAAAAAGTTCGGACTCATGGTTGCGAAATTCCCGTTTTAACCAACTCGGGATTTCTGCATCATCAAAGATATCGTCAATGTCGTGNAAGCCGATATTGTCGTCGGCATTTTCAACAAACAGATGTGCCATAAAGACAAACAGCAGAGTGTCCTCTTTGCAAAAACCGCAGCGCCGCAACTCTGTAGCAAACTTCGTATCCTTGATTTCTTCAAGCATATCCATNGTNTGCTCCATCAAGGAATCATGTGTCAGCTCATCATCGTCTTTCTCGCTCATCAGCTTGTCGAATCGATCGAAGAAAGTCTGAGTATCAAGCACAGGTTCATCCTCTTTAACATAAGGCTGATTCTTGCGCAGGGATTTAAGGACGGCCCCGGGGACACGGTAACTCAGCGATTTACGACTACGCGACGCTCGAATATAGTGTTTGGATTCAAGAATGTCGATGTCATCGGAAAGGCGCAGTATTTTTGTAGTCCGGCAACCTGCGTATTTTGCAATTTCAGAAATAAAGATACGGCAATCCTCACTTCTGTCAACAAACATTGCGAGNAATACCGCCTGCATAGGTGTGAGTTTCAGTTTGCGTGCGGCATATTTAATATGTGTTGAAGCTTTCTCAAAAAAGTCACTATCAAGATTAGAGTCTTCGGCAAGTTCAACGATATACTCGAAAGACTCCAGAACGCTTTTAGGCTTAGTGTTCATGGCCTCGTTCTTCTGTTTCGATGTGTCGACGGTGTTTGCTTTNTGAAGGTCTANTGCTTTCATTNCTTGAATTGTTTTTAACAAATATTGGGGAAAGGNGTCTTAATTTACAGTACAAAATTACGNNCGTGATGTATCAAAAGCCGATACAACTTATAAAAATCGTTTTGCTGACGGAATTTTAATTANGAGTATGTTTATTTTAAACCAAATTAAACATNGGAGTATGTTTACTTTTAGATTCTGATGCAAAGGTGAGATNCATGTGCGCAANTGATTTGCGCACTNTCCAAAAAAAATGCTATTTTTGTAAAAAAATCTGCTTATGCCACTCAATAGAGCCACCCTGATACGAATATCNACNATCGACAAGTGCCTTCAGAACCACTTTCGCCGCTGGACAATCAACGACCTGATTGATGCCTGTACCGATGCGNTGGCTGAGTATGAGGGTCGAAGCAACCCGGTGAGCCGCCGCACGTTTCAGAACGATCTTTCACTGATGCGCAGCGACCGCCTGGGCTACAATGCCCCGATTGTAGTGAGGGAAAACAAATACTATGAATACGAGGACCCGGATTTCAGTATNACCCACCTGCCGCTGAACGATGAAGGGCTCGATGCCCTCAACTCGGCTCTCGACATATTGCGTCAGTTGCAGGGGTTTCCGCAGNTGGCNTCATCTATCGACACAATAAGCAAGCTCAACGAGCAGATATCCCGACACACGGGCTCGTCGGCTCCGGCNATGGACATGGAGCATGTAGCNGGATATAGAGGGGCAAAATTNATAGGCGANATATATGATGCGGTGCGCAAGCAGCAGACTCTCATTATTGAATATAAGTCGTTCAAGGCCCGACANGCNGGGGCNGTAGTGGTGTATCCTTATTTATTAAAGGAGTACCGCAACCGATGGTTTCTTATTGGAGAGAAAGCCACCAACCGCGTGCCGCAGGTCAATATCTTCGCTCTCGACCGTATTCAGTCGGTCTCCGTTGACAANGAGCATCCATTCAAAAGATGCGTTGACTTTGACCCGGAACACTTCTTCGANGACACTATAGGTGTCACCAAAACAATACGCGACAAGGCGCAGCGAGTGGTAATAAAGATTGACCGNGATCAGGCACCATACGTTGAGTCAAAGCCATTCCATAANTCGCAGAAAGTGGAGCAACGTTTCCGTGACGGCTCAATACAGCTCTCGCTNAAGGTNGTTATCAACAACGAANTGGAACGTCTCATTCTCGGTTTCGGCGGCCATGCCGAGGTCATAGCCCCACCTAAGTTCCGTGCCCGCATCGCCGAGAGCGTAGCGATAGCTGCGAGACACTACTTNCCTTCCGATANCTAACGCCGGCTTAAACGTTTTTTTCAAAATTCTCAGAATATAATTTATNGTGCGCAAGATAATTGCGCACNGNNGTCCTAATTTTGCTCCGAAATTAATAAAAACATCATAAGCATCATAATATGAAGACAATAGAAGGACATGACGTGAAGATATTCACTGACAACATNGAGGCGAATGCCTTGAAACAAATTAAGGAGCTGCTTTCGATTGACGTGTTTTCTGACAAGAAAATACGCATCATGCCTGACGTACATGCCGGCGCAGGTTGCGTCATAGGATTTACCGGCGACCTCGGGGATAAGGTAATACCCAATATCGTNGGCGTAGACATCGGCTGCGGCATGCGCATACTTAATCTCGGCAAACTTGCCGGGATTGACTTCCACGCATTTCACGAACATATCTGCTGTAATGTGCCTTCCGGGATGTGGGTACGNGAGGANAAGCNCGGTTTCAATCCTCTTGTCGGCGAGGAAATGGAAATATACCGTGAGGCAAAGCAACTTGTGACCGAGCTTTACTGCTACAGGGAGATTAAAGACTCAGGGCGTATCAANAAGGCNATNGGTTCGCTCGGCGGAGGCAATCATTTCATCGAACTCGACAAGGACGATGAAGAAAATGTGTATCTTGTGATTCATACAGGCTCGCGTAACCTCGGCAAACAAGTGGCCGACATCTATCAGGCTAAAGCGATAAAGCATCTCACTGACGGCGCNGACGAGTTTGAAGAAACNNTCAAACGCACCATTGAGNAATATAAGGCGACAGGTCGCCGCTCCGAGCTACAGAGTGTCATCAGAAAAATGCGCAAAGAACGTCATGAAGCGGAACCTATTCTCCCGGCTGCCCTATGCTATGTCGAAGGAGACGCAAGGGNGCATTATCTGCATGACATGCGCATATGTCAACGATGGGCAGTGCTCAACCGCAAACTTATATCTCTGCTACTCATGCGNTTCTTCCCCGGNGTGNAGGTNAAGGAGGAATTTGAATCTGTCCATAACTACATCAGCGACGACAANATTATACGCAANGGTTCAATCTCGGCCGGCGAGNGTGAGCGTTGTATTATTCCGCTGAACATGCGCGACGGTTCGTTGCTNTGCACCGGCAAGGGTAATCCCGATTGGAACTGTTCCGCGCCTCACGGAGCGGGACGCGTTCTGAGCCGCTCTCAGGCTTACGCGAAAATAACCATGGAGGATTTCGAGGCCTCCATGAAGGGTATCTACTCNGAGTCGGTCAACGATTTTACCCGTGACGAATCGCCTATGGTATATAAGCCGGCTGAGGAAATTATCGCCAACATCAGCGACACCGTCACCATCGACACAATCATCCGTCCCATCTTCAATTTCAAGTCACCGAAATAAGACCGAATNATCGAAGAGGATTTTATATCGTGCGTGGTGGCTTACCCCCCTACCCCACCCAAACAAAATNCCCNATAAATCATTAAATTTGCATTATGANGAATATTGTAAGATGTAATAACGATGATTANGCCGCTCTTGTCGGAATATGGGAGCGGTCAGTAAGGGCGACCCATGATTTTTTAGATGAAGNCTCTATTGAAGNAATAAAAGCTGCGTTGATNCCGGATTATTTCCCCAATGTTGANCTATATGGAGTCTGCGACAATAATTCTCTCGTCGGGTTTATCGGGTTACGTGAAGATATGATTGAAATGCTATTCATAGATAGTGATAATCGTGGACAAGGTTACGGCTCATGTCTAATCGAATTTGCTAAAAGTCANGGAGCGCGAAAGGTTGATGTAAATGAACAAAATCCTTNNGCNCTCTCCTTTTATCAGTCAAAAGGATTCACAATAACAGGACGTGACAGCACTGACGACGCAGGCCGACCATATCCCATATTGCATCTGTCGCTATAGAATGGGTTAATAATAATATGCCATATTTTGGCCGAATCAGCATTGTTGACAAAACCTTTCCTTGAATATCTATTCTTGACAACGTGATTTGTCGAGTATTAGTTGGCTATTTATGAATCAAGATTATCTGCACCATCTGAAACCCGTCTGATGATTTTGGCCGGATTNCCCGCCACAACTGAATCATCGGGCACATTTTTGGTCACGACACTTCCGGCACCGATCACGCATCGGTTTCCGATTGTCACGCCGGGGCAGATTATCGCGCCACCACCTATCCAGCAGTCTTCGCCTATAGTCACAGGATAAGCATGTTCCTTGCTTTCTCTGCGGGCAACGTAATCCATGGGATGATGCGGCGTGTAAATCCTGACATCGGGACCTACAAGCGTATGGTCGCCTATNGTAATATNAGCTCCATCGAGAAATGTGCAGTTGGCATTNACAAAGACATGTTTGCCAAGTCTGATACCGTGGCCGTGGTCGCAATGAAACGGAGGGCAAACAATAGATGATTCAGGAATCCCCGGAATCAAATCTTCGAGTAATTCACGATACCCCTCATCGTATGAACTCATGGTTCGCAATCTCGCAAGCAGTTTTTTNGCATGGATAAAACTTTCCTGCATTTCAGGTTTACTCATATCTGCAAGCTCTCCATTGCGCATTTTCTCAATTTCATTCATAATCGTGAAGTAAAATTTAATTCAACTGTCTCTTCTGTTCAGTGGAGAGTTTACCGCTCTCTATGGATATGTATGGCATATTTTAGATATTCTTGTGTCTGTTATGCATTATCTGTTCAAAATTATCTTGACCCCACTTAATTAACGCTTCTACATGGGGCAATAGTGTTTTCCCAAAGTCTGTAACCGAATATTCTACACGCGGCGGCACATCCGGGAATAGCTCACGTTGTATTATGCCATCGAGGGTGAGCTGTTTCAAACATTGTGACAACACTTTTTCAGAGACAGATGGAATATTGCGGTACAGTTCATTGAAGCGCATCGGTTCGTTCTCGGAAATTTTGACGAGAACAACCAGTGCCCATTTGTTTCCGAGCCATTCGAGCATCGGTGCCGCCTTGCAATATTCGTAGTCTAATTTTTTTGCCATATCTGAGTGCTCAGAAAATATTGAAAATAAGCAAAACAAACTTTTTGGTAAGGGTCATACCTTTTGGTAAGTTATTGCTTAGCCTCTCATTATCACTTAATTTTGCGTACAAAATTACAAAAAACATTCGAGATATGATGTATCCACAGTTACATTTCGACGGCCAGATATGGCGTCCTCCATACGAAGCAAATTCACAGCTCCTGCAAGTAACATCGGGCTGCACTTGGAACAAGTGTAAATTCTGTAGCCTTTATCACGGCACACCATTCCGGATGTCTCCAATTTCTGAGATAGAAGAAGACCTGAATGTAATTCGCCAATGGCAACCGCGGGCAAGACGGTTGTACCTGACTGGCGCAAACCCTTTTGCCTTGTCCTACAATAGACTTATGGACGTAGCCATTCTTCTTAGGAAATATCTGCCTGATATGGTTTCATTCGGCATGTTCGCCCGGGTTACGGACATCACACCTAAAAGCGTTGAAGAGCTGAAGAATCTTCGCCACATGAAACTTGACAATATCAACATAGGAATGGAGACCGCTCATGATCCGACCTTGGAACACATGAACAAAGGTTACCATGCCTCGGATATTCTTGAACAGCTCTCAAAACTTGATGAGGCCGGAATAAGATACAACATTTTTTATCTGAATGGATTAGGAGGAAAAGGTCTGGGGATAGAATCCGCTGTTGCCACAGCCGACGTTCTTAACAAGCTGAATCCATTTATAATAAATATCATTTCTCTTACGATATTCCCTGAATCCCGGCTTTATAAGGAACTGCGAGATGGAACGTATATAGAGGAACCCGAAATTGAACGGTTGATGGAGGTCAAAACTCTGATTAACAACCTAAACATAAAGACAAATATCCTATCAAACCATATTTCCAATACGGTACCGATAACCGGTGCATTGCCTAATGACAAGGCTATGATACTCCGGGAACTTGACAAAGCGATAGCAGAGTTTCCAGAACAGGAACTTAAGGCATATCGCAACAGGGTATGGCATCTGTGAAGATTTCATCCTCTGCTCAGTCTGCTCATTTTGGGCAGACTTTTTTTCTATAGTGATAAAGATAGGAACAGAAAAGTTCGGAGTAAAGCAGTCTAAAAGTTCGGAGTGAATTTGCCGAAAAGTTCGGAGTGAAGCAGCCTAAAAGTTCGGAGTAAAGTTGCTGAAAAGTTCGGAGTGGCTTGTATATTCCGCTGAAAATAACTATCTTTACACAAAAATTTAAGGTAATGAAAATTGAACACTATATGCCGCGAATAGCGGATGAAACACTAAAAAAGAAATTGAGAACCAGTGGAGCGGTACTTGTAACCGGACCCAAATGGTGCGGGAAAACGTGGACTGCGTTGAACGCCTCAAACAGCGTGATATATTTACAGGATCCGGACAGACGCGCCGCATACTTGAAAATGGCTCAAACCACGCCTTCTTATCTTCTGCGTGGTGATAAGCCTCGTCTTATAGATGAGTGGCAGACAGCAACTGTGCTATGGGATGCGGTAAGGTTCGCGGTTGATAAGGATCCGAATAAAGGTCAATTTATACTTACCGGGAGTGTTGTAGTCGATGAAGATAATGATTTGCTTCCTGATGAAAAGATGGAGCATACCGGTACAGGACGTATATCCCGTATGAGAATGAGGCCTATGAGTTTGTATGAGTCAAATGAATCAAATGGGACCGTATCTCTTAAAGAATTATTTGATGGAGTTTCTGATGTGACGTCTATGAGCGATCTTACCATAGACGACCTCGCTTTTGCAATCTGTCGTGGAGGATGGCCTGCCGCGTTATCGATGGATAAGGAGGATGCGCTTGATGTTGCTAAAGATTATGTAGAGGCAATCTGTGAAAGAGATGCGGCTGCTGTCGATCGGTCACAGAAAGACCCGGATAGAGTTAGGGCTGTTCTCAAATCTTTGGCAAGGAATATATCGACCATGACTACAGACAGAACTATCATAGGTGACGTCAGGGCTAATGACACTTCAATTACTGATAAAACTCTTGAAATATATCTTAGGGCATTACGGAAACTTTTTATAATCGAGGATGTCAAGGCATGGCAACCATCATTGCGCTCTAAAACCGGAATAAGAACATCGGATAAAAGACAATTTGTCGATCCCTCTTTGGCTGTTGCAGCGATAGGAGCAAGTCCGCAGTCTATACTGGATGATTTTAACTATTTTGGATTCTTATTTGAATCCTTGTGTGTTAGAGATTTAAGAGTTTATACTGAGAATTTGAGAGGTGCAATCCGTCATTACCATGATAATAATGATCTTGAGGCGGACATAATCATCACACTCGACGATGGAAGATGGGCTGCGGTAGAAGTTAAGCTCGGTAGTCGCGAGATAGAGGAGGGTGCTGAGAATCTGAAGAAACTGGCTGCAAATATAGATAGCTCCAAAAGTTCGGCTCCATCTTTCCTGATGGTGTTGACAGGTGGCGAATTTGCATATCGGAGAGACGATGGTGTATATGTAGTGCCGATAGGATGCCTCAAAGACTAATATATGCCCATGAGCCAATCAAAGTAAATACGCTCACATATATCAGTCTTTTTCATAGTGAGTTTGAGTTTCGATGATTGCAGGTCTCGAAATTATGCTCTTTGAGACCGCATACAAAATTTGAGTTAATTAAACTATTGTGAGGTATATTGACTCGGGGATTTTATGATGAATTTGGGTAATATACGTTTTGAAATATTGAATTGGTTCAAGAATCAATTCGTAATAACAACCAATCGCAGAATAAAAATGGCAAGACTCCGAAATGTTGAAATCTTGCCATTTTCTATTTTTTAGATGTTTATTGTGTAGTATCAGTCTCTTCTATATTATACCCGGCAAAGATTAGATATTTAGTTCATGTGGTTTTCCCACGATCCTTTGGTGTCCACTCCGGTTTCGGCACCGAGTTTTTCAAGAAGTTGAATTTCGTCTGAGTTCAGTCTGATCTTCGCAGCTGCGGCTGCCTCTTCTACATGCCGTGGTTTGGTGACGCCGATAATCGGGTATGTACCCTTGTTTATTGCATACGCTATTGCAACCTGAGAAACAGTTGCATTATGGGATTCTCCGATTTCGCGCATTGCTGCAATCAGATTGTCAAGTTTAGGAAGTATAGGATTGTAGGTCGCTGCACGTCCGCTACCTTCAGGCATGGGGTTAGCAGTGCCGTACTTACCGCTCAGAGCACCTTGTTCGAGTGTCATATAGGCGAAGAAGTCGATGTCGTTTTCCTTGCAGTAGTCAAGTATGCCGGCCTTTTCCGATGAACGGTAAAGAAGGCTGAAGTGGTTCTGCACTGCCGACACTCTGAATCCTGCTTCCCGAAGTATCTCATCGGCTCGCTTTATTTGGGCAAG
>JAAVEW010000003.1 GCA_014801075.1 Barnesiella sp.
AGAAGGAGTGTAGCGAGCTACATGACTGATGACGAGTGGAAAAGCGGCGGAAAAGACTCCGACAGAATATTAAGATAATGAGAACGGTTAATATAAAATAATTTTAAACAGTTACTTATAAAACTATTATATTCACTTTTAGCATAATATGAACAGTATCAACAGACTGATTGCAGGCCTGCCTATGGCTCTCATCGCAGTGGGTGCGGTGGCCGAGCTTCCCGTGATGCGAGTTGCGGGACGCAGTGCCGAGAAGAAAGTAATCGAGCAGCCCGCCATTAAGGTGCTGGCAAAGAAGAGTGTAGCCCTCAATGCCGAGGGCGAGGTGAAATCATCGTTCTCGGTGCGTGGCGCCGATGCCGAGGAGGCAGTGTGGAGCGAAGATTTTGAAGCTGCAGCAACCTTGCCCGAAGGTTGGAGCTGCGACCCCACCACCAAAGTGGTGTGGAGCATGAAGAAACCGTCGACATCCTACAGCGACGCCGCTAACGCACGTTCGCTCTACGTCGAGGGTGACTACCGCGCATTCAACCGCGAGATTTCGTCAGCTACCTCGGCAGCATTTGAAGTGCCCGACGAGGCTATGCTCCGCGCGGCTATTTACTACTCGATTAACTATGACGACGAGTGCCGCCTCATCATCACCGCTTCGGCCGATGACTTCGAGGAGGACGTAACCGAGATATGGAACAGTAAGGAGTCGGACGGCGACCGCACGGCTCACTGGCACGCCGTAGAGGCTTCGCTGGCTCAGTATGCAGGCAAGACCATCCGCCTGCGCTTCACCTACACCTGGGGCGCCGGTGACGAAATGTTCAAGACCGGCGGCTACATGGGNTATTTCTACATCGACGGTGTCACCGTGACCGCCCCCGGCGCTGTTGACAGCCTCGATGTCATGACCGGCGAGACCATCGACTTCGTCGANACCTCGAAGGGTGACATAGCGGCGTGGGAATGGTCATTCCCCGGNGCNACCCCCGCCGTATCAACCGAGAAGAATCCCACCGTTTACTANACNGCCGACGGNACCTANGACGTGAGNCTCACCGTGACCGATGCCAACGGTAACAGTTCAACCTCTACCCGCACNGGCTTCGTGACCGTGACCGGCTTCGCNCCCACCGCCAAGATACAGATTGCCGACGGTTTCCGCTACCTCTCGACACTCTGCCCGATGGTNGCGCCCCTCACCGAGGTTACCTTCATCGACGCTTCGGAGGGCTATCCTACAAGNCACTCGTGGGAGTTTGTGAAGTATAACGACGTTACAGGTGACTTCGTTACCTCCGAAAGCCTTGAGGGCGCTGAGGTGAAGAAAGGTTTTGAATACCAGCACCAGTGGGACGTTGACCTCGAGGTGTCAAATCAGCACGGTTCGTCACATACCTCNACTACCGTCAGCGCCGAATACTCAGGTGCGGCCACCAATTTNCGCCCCGGCGACTANGCCACTACATTCGACCTCGAAGGNTCGGGCACATTCCCCGGCAACAACAANATGAAAATCACCATGTTCGCCGAGAAATTCTCCAAGCCCTCCACTCCTCTGATGGTTGAGGGNGCTACCGTTTACTTCGCTACCGCCAACTCCGAGGAGCTCGCCGACCAGATTGCCAATATCGGCGTGCATCTCTACACCAGCGAGAACGGCCTGCCCGGACAGCGTATCGACTCATGGTGGTGGGANCTNGTGGAACTTGACCCCTCTTCCGATCTCTCNACCGGAACATGGTTCCCCTTCACCGACATGCCCGTAGTCANCGATGAGTTCTTCATCGTGGTTGACGGTTTCGCCGACCTCTACAGCGACACCGACCTGTCGTTCTACATGGCCAACTTCCGCGGCGAGGGCAACACNGCCTTCATGTACAAGGATGGNAAGTGGGTTGACGTCAGCACCTACTTCCCCGCGGGAAAGAACCACACCTCCTATATGATTATCCCCACCGTTCACCACTCGGTAATGGGTCCGGCCGTTGCAGGCACCGAGCCCCGTCTTGAATTTGACAGCAAAGGTGGCAGCAAGGAGTTCCAGCTCTTCTCTTACTTCGGATATAACGCTCCCGTTGAGACCGGTGCCNACTGGTGNCGCGTGACCAACGAGCCCAACGGCTACACCGTCGATACCCTCGTGATAGAGTGCGACCCGCTCCCCGNAGGTGTCACCTCGCGCGAGACAACAGTTACTCCCACCGACGGCTACTCGGTATATCCCATCACCGTGCGCCAGAGCAATTCGAGCGGCGTTGAGGTTGTAACCGACGACAGTGNNGCGGCATTCGTTGTCAACGGCCTTGAAGTAAGTGCTGCCGACGGTGGCGAGGTTACTCTCTACACNGTGCAGGGTGTNCGTCTTGCATCGGGCGCAGACTGTCACCGCTCCCGCTGCCGGCATGTATATCGCAGTGANCGNCGGNCAGGCCGCCAAGGTTATGCTCAAGTAACTCAGGCACGACAATCCCTTTCGGTAGACCCTTCGGTATCNTCCCGGCTTAACTTTACAGGGAGGATATTTAGAAAGTTAAAAACAATATAGTAAATTTGCAGGGTGTTGCGCATTTCACCGAAAATGCCGNCACCCTGCAATTTTTTTATCCGGCGCTCAGGCACGTACCGTCCCCGCCGNTACCCACNAAGAAACATATACGCCCGTGAAACCGCAGTCACTCTCAATACGCATAGCGCTCCGCTACCTCTTCTCCCGCAAAAGTCATGCGGCCGTCAATGTGCTGTCATATATCTCGATGGCCGGAGTGGCTATNGCCGCAGCCGCTATGNTCATAGTGCTGTCGGTGTTCAANGGTTTCTTCAGTTTCACCGCCGAGCGGATTTCGCATTTCAGCGCCCCTCTGACGGTCGTTACCNCCTCGGGACGACTCATTGTCAATGCCGACTCCCTCGCGGCTGTAATAGCCTCGGAAAAGGGCGTAGCGGCGGCAACGCCCACGTTGACCGAACGNGCCTTTGCCATCTGCGGCGAGCGCCAGGCNCCCGTCATGCTCTGCGGCATTGACCCGGAGGGTGTCACGGCCCGTTCGCTCCCGGCCGTCACTATCGACGGCGCTCCGGTGCTGGTTTATGACGACGNGGAGTTGCCCAATACCGCCGTGTCNTCGGTNGGNGTNGCCAACGCGTTGCGCTCGTTTCCCGCCGTGCCGGTGTATGTGAGGCTGTATGAGCCGCGCCGCAANGCNCGCCTNAANCCCGCCAATCCGCTGTCGGCGTTCCGCTGCGACTCGGTGGTNGTCGANGCCGTNTATCGNATNGACCAGAANGAGCTTGACAANGATTATATGTTTGTNCCGCTGGCCTTTGTGCGCAATCTGCTGGGCTATGANGCCGAGGCTTCGGCAATAGAGATAGCGGTNGCTGAGGGGGCTGACATCGCCGCCGTGCAACGCCGTGTGGCGGCTCTTNCAGGGCCGGAATATAAGGTGCTCGACCGCATGGAGCAGCAGCACGAGTCGTTCCGCATGATAAATGTGGAGAAGTGGATTACNCTCGTGATGCTGACCTTCATACTNGTGGTGGCTACCTTCAACGTGCTCGCCATCATGTCGATAATGATTATCGAGAAGCGCNGCAACAGTGTGATACTCATGTCGTTGGGCGCNACNTCGTCGACCATCTCCGGCATATACGGTTGGTTGAGCATGATGATAACCTCGATAGGTGGTGCAATCGGNATAGTCATAGGCCTCGTGCTNTCGTTGTTGCAGCAATATTTCGGGTTTATCAAACTGGGAGCCGACGACCCCTCGCAGCTCTCCATCGACGCCTATCCCGTCACTGTAGCCCCGACCGATATNCTCGTAGTNGCCGCCGTAATCCTCGGCATAGGCTTCCTCTCTGCCATAGTAACACGCTACCTCCTCCGNCCCGCCCGNTAACGCCGCCTGCAACCGATGTATTGGACGAACATATTGCCCGGCAGTAGGACGCGATAAATCGCGTCCGCATCCGGATGGCCTGTCAATANGNTTNNNGTGAACTANTTTTGTAGTTAATAAAGGTTAAANNNTNNNGGATTGTTTGGAACTATTAAAATAGTTGTTACCTTTGCGGGTGAAACTAATTTTGTAGTTATGAGAAAATCGACACCTAAAGACCAACTTACCGATAANGAAGAGGAACTGATGAGAATGCTNTGGGAGCATGGCCCGATGTTTGTNAGTCAGCTGCTTGAACTATATCCCGAGCCGAAGCCCCATTTCAACACCGTCTCGACTGTGATACGCCGCCTTGAATCCAAGGGGATAGTGGCCCACAACGACGTGTCGGGCTCGTATCAGTATTACCCCGTGGCCGAGAGGGAGACATACGGCAACCGCAGTCTGGGCCGCGTAATCAAGAGCTACTTCAAGGGNAGTTACTACGGCGCGGTGTCGGCTCTTGTGGCTGAAGAGAAAATCAGTGCCGACGAGTTGCGCGAGCTTCTCGAACTTGTAGAACAGAAATCAAAAAAATAACCTTATGGGCGCATTCCTTTCATATTCAATAATCAGCGGGCTGCTGCTCGCGGCGATGTATGCAATGTATCGCCTCACAATGGCCTCCGACAATCAGCCGGGCTATAACCGATGNGTGCTGATGTCGATTTACGTNCTGTCGTTTGCGGCGCTGCCTNTGGCGTGGCTCGTGAAGCCNTTGTTGCAGTCGACCGCTGNGGNTGCCGANNCTGCGGTTGCCGGTGACNATGCAGTCATCNCNCAGNTAGTGAATCAGGCGCAGGAGNTGGCGGCGGGTACACCGCTGTGGAGCAAGGNGTTGCTGTGGATTTTTATGGCGGGAATGGCTGTGATGCTGCTGCGCACCGTGCTGACTTGGGCACGCATACGCCGTGTGATAGCTGCGGGAGAGAAACGCAACTGCGACGGTTACACCNTCGTGCTGACCGACGATAACTCCGTAGCNCCGTTCAGNTGGCACCGCTACATGGTTATGAACCGTGACGACTTCGCGGCCGCCGGCANTGCAATCACTCTGCACGAGGCCCGTCANATAGGTTGCCGCCACTGGATTGACCTGCTCGTGGCGCAGGCGGTAGTGATAATCAACTGGTTTAACCCCGCGGCGTGGCTGATGCGCGACGANCTGATGCTCGTGCATGAATATCAGGCCGACAATGCCGTGATTGACAANGATATAAANCCTAAGGAATACCAGATGCTTCTGATAAAAAAGGCCGTTGGCGCGAAATTCCCGTCTCTTGCCAACAGCCTTAATCATAGTAAACTTAAAAAACGTATCACCATGATGTACAAATCAAAATCGGGTGCAAAGTCACGNTTGAAGGTGCTTGCACTGGCTCCGGCCGCCCTCGCCGCCGTTCTTCTGACAGGTATCACTCCCGTCAAGGCGGCTATCTCGACAATCGAGAGCAGCGTCGCTATCGACGGCAAAGTTAGCAATAATAACGCTGACGGNGAAATTTCAGCGGCCAATTTCACCCGCAAAATCGTCAACAACCANGATGGCAAGACCAATGTTGTCCTCTCGCTGACAGTGCCGGGCAACTCGCTGTCAGTGAGCGACGCCCGACTGAAAGTGGCTTCGGGTACCTACACATCCAACNGCATGAGCACCGAGATGCGGGACAATGTGGCACGAATCGTGGCTACATTCCAGCCGGTGCCTGACAGTGATTTCAACGCAAATTCGTCAATAACGGTGACTTTCAACGGTTCGGAAGTCACTCTGCCCCTTTCGCAGGCCGACATCGCCCTGAGCAATGACAATGCAAATGTTGNGCCGGAAGTCTACATCGANGGCAAAAAGGCNACACAGGCCGAGATGGCNGCNCTGATGCCCGAGGATATAGCCGACNTGGTAGTGGATAAATCCAACGGTAACAATACTATACAGATTACTCTGCGTAAATANTNACNGATTANGNAGTAACTGATTATTCAATAAAATAGCAAAAGNCCGNGGNCCGGGAGGGCTTCGGCCTTNTCCATTTAGTTGCTGCGCTCCCCCCTGCCTGATTGTAGGGGGGAGCGCCTTTTTGTGTTAGTCGAGGATGAAGTTGTAGCCGGTGGTGTGGTGGAAGCCTTCGTAGGTGAAGGCTTCGAGGGAGGCGGGGGTGGTGAGGCGGTTGGTGATGATGTAGCGGGTCATGGCGCCGCGGCACATCTTGGCGTAGATGGTGACGTTTTTCAGGCGGTCGCCTTCGCGCACTTTGAAGTCGGGGGTGATGACGGTGAGACGCTGCGTCACTTTGCGCCAGTCAAACATGTTGCGGAACTCGTTGCTTGCCAGGTTGACAAGCACGCCGTCGTCGGCCTCCACGGCTTCGATGAGGGCGTCGGTGAGCATCGGTTTCCAGTAGTCGAACATTGACTGATGGCCCACGGCGGGGAGCACTACTTTCCCTTCGAGACGGTAGGGGTTGATGAGGTCGAGCGGGCGCAGCAGTCCGTAGAGGAAGGATGCGATGAAGAGGTGATGAGAGGCGTAGTCAAGGTCGGCGGGGGTGAGGGTTGCGGCCGACAGTTTGTTGAACACAATGCCGTCGTAGGCCATGACAGCGGGGGTGAGTGTCGATTCGTCGTGCCACGCCTGATAGCGCAGCTTATTGTCGGCGGCAATCTTCTTGCTGACACCGAGGATGGCCTGCAACTCGTCGACTGAATATGCAGCCATGGCCGAGGCTATCATCGCCGCATTGTCCTGAAAACGTGGCAAAAACGAGGAGGCACCCCGCATGGCGGGAGCCTCCTTCATCTTTTTTGCACACCCTATGAGTATTTGCATATGTGTGGATTACTGTTAAGTAACTGTGGATTACTGTTTGAAAGTGTAGGGGAGCGACTGCAGCTGCGCGGGGTCGGAGCTGCTGCCGTAGCGTATGATGTACTCGCCGTCGAGGGGGAGCACTTCGTCGTTGGCGGGGTCAAACCAACTGAAGGTGTCGTTGTCAAGGACAAACTCCACTTTCTTGGTTTCGCCGGGACGGAGGTCAACGCGGGCGAAGTCGCGAAGCTGCATTGTCGGACCGTCGACATCGGCGGGTCGGCTGATATATATCTGCACGGTTTCCGTACCGGCAACCTTGCTCTTGTTGGTGACGGGCACTGTCAGCACGGCACCTTTGCCCTTCTTGTTCTTGATTTTGGCTTTGCCGAATTTGAAGTCGGAGTAGCTGAGACCGTGGCCGAAGTGATAGAGCGGAGTGCCCTGATAGTAGCGGTAGGTGCGGTTTTTCATGCTGTAGTCGTCAAATGCGGGGAGCTCGGAGGTAGAGGTGTAGAAGGTGATGGGGAGCTTGCCGGAGGGGTTGTAGTCGCCGAGGAGCACGTCGGCCACGGCGTCGCCGCCGGCCTGTCCGGGATACCATGCCTGAAGCACGGCGTCAGCGGGCACAGCGTCGTCGGTAAGCGCTACGGCCGAGCCTGAGTAGTTGACGAATACAAGCTTCTTGCCGCTCTCGCGCAGCTTGGCAAGGATGTTGCGCTGCACTGCAGGGAGCTCGATGATGTCGCGGTCGCCGCCGTGGAATCCTTCCACTCTGACGGGCATTTCCTCGCCCTCAAGCTGGGGTGAGATGCCGCCGGCGAAGAGTATCACGTCGACATCGGCGAGGTCGTTGAGGATGGCGTCGACATCGAGCGGTTTCTGGCTGCCGAAGTCGATGGTAAGCGCGTCGCTGTCATGCTCGGTGCAGTAGTAAGCTATCTTGATGTCGTAGGTCTTGCCTGCCTCTACCTGATATTTGCAGGCTTCGACGCTCTTCATGTTGGCGCCCCAGAATATGCCCTGGCCGTTGATTTCAATCCAGAGCCATCCTATTGACTGTGCGCTGAAAGCTATTTCGCCCGATTGCTTGGGGGTGAACTTGGTGGTGAACTCAGCCGCGAAGCCGCCCAGGGGCACGCCGGGAGCCCACACTGTTGCTCCTGCCGAGGAGAATTTCAGCGGGTTGGGGTAGTAGACGGTGACGTCGGGGTCCTTGCTCTTGTCGTTGGTGTTCCAGAAACGGCCGTCGAAGCCCGGCTGTCCGTTAGAGGCCTGAGTCTGAGAGAAGAAGCTCTCGATTACCTTGTCGGAGGTGTGGTCGAGACCGGGGATGTAGACCAGTTCGCTCTCCGGAAGGCGCTCTTTGAGAGCCGAGTAGAGGGTTGAGGTAGATGAGGGGAAGCCGTTGTAGTTGCCCCACTGCATGATGGAGTCGGCGGCGTTGGGGCCGATAAGACCTATTTTAGTTCCTTTGGCGAAGGGTAGTGTGCCGTCATTCTTGAGGAGCACCATCGATTCCTGAGCCATGCGGCGGGCGAGAGCTTTGTGCTCGTCGGAGTCAATGACGTCGGCGGGTATTTTGGTCCATGACACGAGGGCGTCGTCGTCCATCTCGCCGAGCTGATAGCGCATCTTCATCACGCGGATGACTGACTTGTCAATCTCCTTTTCGTCGATAAGGCCGTTGCTGACAGCGTCGACGAGCCAGCCGTAGACACCGCCGCACTCAAGGTCGGTGCCGGCGCGCACACCGGTAGCTGCTGCGTGGCGCTCGTCGGGTTCGGTCTGGTGGCAGCCCCCGTTATAGAAGTCGCCGATAGCGCCGCAGTCTGACACGACTACACCGTCGAAGCCCCACTCGTCGCGCAGGATTGTCTGGAGCAACTGGTTGCTGCCGCAGCAGGGTTCGTCCTCAAAGCGGTTGTAGGCACACATCACCTGCTTCACGTCGCCATCCTCCACAAGCGCCTGAAAGGCGGGAAGATATGTCTCCCAAAGGTCGCGGGCAGGGATATTCTTGGCGTTGAACGAGTGGCGGCTCCACTCCGGACCGCTATGCACGGCGTAGTGCTTGGCGCAGGCCATCAGTTTGTAGTAGTTGAGGGGGTTGTCGCCGCGGTAGAGACCTCCTTCAAATGAGTCGCCCTGCAGACCGCGCACAACGCTCAGGCCCATGCGGGAGGTGAGATAGGGGTCCTCGCCGTAGGTTTCGTGGCCGCGTCCCCAGCGCGGGTCGCGGTATATGTTGACGTTGGGGGTCCAGAATGTCAGGCCCTTGTATATGTCGAGCGGACCGGCCTGTTTCCAGAGCTGATTCTTGGCGCGGGCCTCGTCGGAGGTGGCGGTGAACACGTCGTAGAGCAGACGGTCGTCAAACGAGGCCGCCATGCCGATGGGCTGCGGGAACACGGTGGCGATGCCGGCGCGTCCTACGCCGTGGAGAGCTTCGTTCCACCAGTTGTATTTCTTGATGCCGAGGCGCTCTATGGCCGGCGACTGGTGCTGCATAAGCGACACTTTTTCGGGCAATGTCATTTCGGCCACAATGCTTTCGGCTCGCTGCTGCGGAGTGGCTGTGGGGTCCTTGTAGACCTGCGCCGAGGCCGACATTACCGTCAGGGCGCCGACAAGGGGGAGAAATCGTAATCTCATAAGTCTTTCTTTTAGGTTTTTGGTTGAATCGTAAAAAATCAGGTTAAAAATAAAGCAAAATCATGTGCAAATATATAAAATAATTCGGTTATGGCAAAATTTTTGCCATAACCGATGCTCTTTGTTATACCGGTGCATGACAACCCTGTTGTGGAGCACGCAGCCGGCGTCTATCTCCAACGGCGATATGCGTAGCCGAGCATGTTGAAGGCCTCTCGGTCAAGCTCTTCGCGGAACTGCGGAGCGGCGATGGAGATGAGCAGTCGTGCGCGCTCCACCATGTTGCGGCCGCGCAGGTTGACGGCGCCGTATTCCGTCACCACCCAGTTGGTCTGGAAGCGGGTGGTCACTACGCCTGCTCCGGGAGTGAGGATAGGTTTTATCTTGCTTTTGCCTGACGATGTGGTGGAGAGCATGGCTATGAACGACTGGCCTCCGATGCTGCGCGACGAGCCGTAGACGAAGTCGTGCTGGCCGCCCACGCCGGAGTAGATGCGTGTGCCGATAGAGTCGGCGCACACCTGGCCTGAGAGGTCAATCTCAAGGCATGAGTTGATTGACACCATGTCGCGGTTCTGCGCTATGATGAATGGGTCGTTGACCCACGAGATGTCGCGGAAAAGGATGCTGCGGTTGTTGTCGAGGAACCGGTAAAGGCGCTCGGTGCCGAGGGCGAGCGATGCCACCGATACGCCCGGCTCGATGTTCTTGCGGGAGTTGTCGACGACGCCCATTTCAATGAGGTCGACCATGCCGTTGGTCATGGCTTCGGTGTGGATGCCCAGATGCTTGTGGGAGCGCAGCGCGTGGAGCACGGCGTTGGGCACTCCGCCTACGCCTACCTGCAGGGTGGAGCCATCCTTGATATGGTCGGCAATATAGTAGCCTACGGCCTTTTCGGACTCGGTTGGCTCTACGTCGGGTGTCTCGGCCAAAGGGTCGTCGACCTTGACGAGGGCGTCGATTTTGGATATGTGAATCACGGAGTCGCCGTAGGTGAAGGGCATGCGGGGGTTGATTTGGGCTATGATGGTGCGCGCACACTCTACGGCCGAGGGGGTGAGATCGGCCGACACGCCGAGCGACACGTTGCCATACTCGTCGGGGAGCGAGCAGTTGATGAGCGCCACGTCGAGCCTGATGCTGCCGTCACGGAAAAGGATGGGAACCTGTCCGAAGAAACGGGGTGTGGTGGTGGCGTAACCTTCGTTGACCCAGCCGCGCACGGCATTTGACACGAAGAACGAGTCGATGTGAAAGGCGTCCTTAAGCTCCGGTTTGCACAGAGGTGACACTCGGCGCCCGAGTGCAAAAGCGTTGTACAGGATAACGTCACGCAGCTCGTTGCCGCGCCTTGCAAGGGCCGCAACGAGAGCTTCGGGGATGGAACAGCTGCCCTGCACGAACACGTGGTCGCCGCTGTTGATCATCTTCACGGCTTCATCGGCCGTCATGTATTTGTATTGTGTCGTCATTTGATTGATTTACGGTTAGTTGCGGAGTCAGGAACTCTTTTTTAACAATTTTTTATCAACTTCTGCACCTTGGGAGGTGTTTAAATGACAAAGCAACCTACAATGATTCTCTGTCAGGTGGGGATAAGAAATCCCGGACGGCGCGGTTGGAAGCGACGCGCAGCTTGGCGTGAAAGCAGAACGAAAAGACAAGGGTGAGGCAGTCGACAGCCTCGCCCTTTTCTGTCGTGTTATTTCACACCGGTGTAGATGGTGCAGACGCCAAAGGTGAGCGGGTTGAAGGTGGTGTCACGCAGTCCGGCTTGCTCCATGAGCGCTGTCATGGCTTCGCCCTGCGCTACCGCTGCTATTGATTCGGGCAGGTAGCTGTAAGCGCGTACGTCCTTTGATACGAGGCGTCCTGCCACGGGGATTATGCACCGGGTATAGAATTTGTAGAAAGGTCGCACGAAGGCCGAGCGCGGTGTGGACAGCTCGATGACGGTGAGCTTTCCTCCTTTGCGCAGCACGCGCTGCATCTCTTTGTAGCCTTCGAGCAGGTGTTCGAAGTTACGCACTCCGTAGGCCACGGTGATGCAGTCGAATGACTCGTCGGCAAACGGCAGGTGCAGGCAGTCAGCCTGCTGCAGCGTGATGCGGCTTTCGAGTCCGGCTTTGGCCACCTTGCGGCGTCCCACTTCGAGCATTCCCTCCGAGAGGTCGATGCCGGTGACGGAGGCTTCGGGGAGCTTGCGGGCAATGGCGATGGCAACGTCGGCTGTGCCGGTGGCAACGTCGAGCACCGTGGCGGGGGCTGCCTCACCGACCCCTTTGAGGGCCTTGCGGAGCCAGCGGCGGTGAAGCCCGAAACTCATGGCCGAGTTCATAAAGTCGTAGGCCGGGGCGATGGAGTCAAACATCGCCTCGACCTGACTTGTCTTGTCACGGTTGTCGCCGTTATAGGGGTTGATGCGTTCGGCTGCGTCGGCCATCAGAGCTGAAGGTTGGTGAGGCAGTCAAGTACGTTGCGCTCGATACGCTCGGTGAGATGCTCCTCGGGTGTACGCACGAATTTCTTGCCGGTGATGTGCTCGTAGAGTTCGATGTAGCGGTCGGTGACTGAGTTGATGAATTCCTCGGTCATCTCGGGCACCTGCTGGCCCTCCTTGCCCATGAAGCCGTGGTCGATAAGCCACTGGCGCACAAACTCTTTGGAGAGCTGACGCTGGGGCTCGCCCTTTTCGAAGCGTTCCTCGTAGCCGTCGGCGTAGAAGTAGCGTGATGAGTCGGGGGTGTGGATTTCGTCGATGAGGATTACCTTGCCGTCGCGTTTGCCGAATTCATACTTGGTGTCGACGAGGATAAGGCCCTTGGCGGCAGCCATTTCGGTGCCTTTGGCGAAGAGTGCGCGGGTGTAGCGCTCCATCACTTCGTAGTCCTCGGCCGATACGATGCCCTGCGCGATGATTTCCTCGCGTGAGATGTTTTCGTCGTGACCGGCGTCGGCCTTGGTGGTGGGGGTGATGATGGGTTCGGGGAAACGCTCGTTCTCACGCATTCCGTCGGGAAGTTTCACGCCGCAGAGTTCGCGGCAGCCGGCCTGGTATTCACGCCATGCCGAACCGGTGAGGTAGCCGCGGATTATCATCTCCACGCGAAATCCCTCGCACTTGTAGCCTACGGTGACCATGGGGTCGGGCGATGCGAGTTTCCAGTTGGGCACGATGTCGGCGGTGGCATCGAGGAATGTCTCGGCTATCTGGTTGAGCACCTGGCCTTTGTAGGGGATACCTTCGGGCAGAATGACGTCGAAGGCCGAGATGCGGTCGGTTGCAATCATCACCATGATGTTGTCGTCGATGGTGTAAACGTCGCGTACTTTACCATGATACACCGCGGTTTGTCCGGGGAAGTGGAAATCGGTGGTGAGAAGTGTCTTGTCCATAAGAGTCAAGTAATAAATATGTTATGTGTTAATGATTGGCTGAGGGTCACTCGGCGGTATCGGGTGTCGGCGCGGGTTTCGCGGTGTGACGGTCGCCTGAGCGGGCTTCGCCGGCCGTGTCGCGCGGGGTACGCTCCTCCTTCTGCTCCTTGTCGTAGCGGTCGTAGGCTTCGACGATACGTTGCACGAGGTGGTGGCGCACTATATCTTTCTTGCCGAACTCCACTTTGCCTATCCCCTCCACTCCGTCGAGAATACGGAGCGCCTGCACGAGGCCCGACTGCGTGGAGCGCGGGAGGTCAATCTGCGAAGTGTCGCCGGTGATTATCATCTTGGCGTTCATGCCCAGACGGGTAAGGAACATCTTAATCTGGTGGGTGGTGGTGTTCTGTGCCTCGTCGAGCACGATGATGGCGTCGCTGAGGGTGCGGCCGCGCATGAAGGCCAGGGGTGCTATCTGTATCACCTTGGTTTCCATGTACTCTTTGAGCTTCACGGCGGGCACCATATCCTCCAGAGCGTCGTAGAGCGGCTGGAGATACGGGTCGATTTTATCCTTCATGTCGCCGGGGAGGAAGCCGAGTTTCTCGCCGGCTTCGACGGCGGGGCGTGAGAGTATGATTTTGCGCACCTCACGGTTTTTCAACGCACGCACGGCGAGCGCTATCGCCACGTAGGTCTTGCCCGTGCCGGCGGGGCCGAGGGCAAATGTCAGGTCGTTCTTGACGAATGTCTCCACGAGGCGCTGCTGATTGGGGGTGCGGCCGCTGATGGGCTTGCCGTTGATGCCGTAGATAATCACATCGTCCATCTTCAGGTCCTTGGGCGCTTCGCCCTTGACGATGTCGAGGATGACATCTTCGGGCAATTTGTTGAATTTAGAGCAGTAGGCTTCGAGCTCCTTGATTTTCTTTTCGAACTCCGAAGTCTCCTTGTCGTCGCCTATAACCTTGATGACCGAACCGCGCGCGGCGAGCCTCAGTTTGGGGAACAGGTTTTTGATCAACTGCATGTTACAGTTGTTCACTCCGTAGAAGCTGACAGGGTCAACGCTGTCGATGATGATAATACGTTCAATCATACAGATAGAAGTTTTGTAGCCGGTTCGGCTATAAAGTGCAAATTTAACAAAATCGTCGCAAATAACGCATATTTACCCCGCTTTTTATTCGCCGATAATGCTTATTTTTTCTTAACTTTGGGGTTGTAACAATATAACAATCGGGAATGAAAAATATCAAGGCATTATTGGCAGTTTTTCTGCTGTCATTGGCATTTTCGGCTATGGCACAAGTGGATTTCAAATATTATCCTTACGAATTGAAGCTCAAACATGCTTTCAATCTGGCTACGATGTCGCGCACGACCACTCCGGGAGTGCAGGTTGAGATTACCGTTGACTCGGTGACGGGCTACGGCGAGGCGTCGATGCCGCCCTATCTCGGCGAGTCGGTGGAGTCGGTGACGGCGTTTCTTGAACGCATTGACCCCGAGCGGCTTTCCAACCCGTTTGCGCTGGAGGAGATACACGCCTACATGGACTCCCTGGCGCCGGGCAACCGTGCGGCGAAAGCTGCCGTCGACATCGCGCTCCACGACCTTACGGGCAAACTGATGGGGCAGCCGTGGTATGCCATCTACGGCCTCGACGGGGAGCGCACTCCCTGCACCTCGTTCACTATCTCCAACGACACCCCCGAGGAGCTTGCCAAGAAGATAAAGGAGTCGGAGCCTTACAGCATCATCAAGGTGAAGATGGGAGTGCCGGGCGACCGCGAACTTATCGAAACTATCCGCCGCCACACCGACAAGCCTATCTGTGTCGACGTCAACCAGGGGTGGAAGAGCCGCGAGGAGGCACTCGACAATATCAATTGGCTTGCCTCCCGCAACGTGATATTTGTGGAGCAGCCGATGGACAAGACTGACATCGAGGGGCATAAGTGGCTGAAAGAGCGTTCGCCTATACCGATTGTGGCTGACGAGGCGGTGCAGACTTCGGCCGACATTCCCGCGCTCGCCGAGGCTTACGACGGTATCAATATCAAACTGATGAAAAGCGGCGGCCTGCATGAGGCCTACAAAATGGCTGTGCTGGCTAAAGCGCTGGGACTGAAAGTGATGATTGGCTGCATGACCGAGACATCATGCGCCGTTTCGGCTGCGGCACAGTTGGCCCCGATGGCCGAATGGGTCGACCTCGACGGCAACCTGCTGATAGCCAACGACCTCTTCGACGGCATGACCATAGCCCCCGACGGCCGCGTAACTCTCACCCCAACCCCCGGCATAGGCATCAGTAAAAAGTAACCTTCTAAGCTTGTGGCGGGGGTCTCCTGACCCGCGCTCTCACAGCAAAGATTCGTATGCAACGACCTGGTTGTGAGAGCGCGGGTCAGGAGACCCCCGCCACGAGGACTTGCCTGTTGTGTTAATTGGTGGAAGTATAATGGGCTGTGTCAGTTGGTGGAATAGGATAAAAAATAGAAATAAAAGGATACAAAAAAAGAGATGTCAANTTGACATCTCTTTTTTTGCGCTTCAGGATGGGCTTGAACCAACGACCCCCTGATTAACAGTCAGGTGCTCTAACCAACTGAGCTACTGAAGCATATTATCTAATGCTGTTATGGCATTTATTTTGTTCAACCGCGATACTGACCGCCCTCCGGCTATCATTTTTCGCGATTTACTCCGCAAAGGTAATAGTTTTATTTTTTCTGTGCAATACCTAAAGCAATTTTTTTGAAAAAATATAATGCCCACCGGCATTTAACAGGCAATNANNGTAGCATCGAGCGCCGCTATATCTTCAGCCAGCGCATTCATCCGCAGGCATATGGCTCGGGTGAGGGTGGTCGCCCCGGGGAGGATGGNGGCGATTATCAGCAGACGTCCTTGGGTGCAGAGGGCGAAGTCGTGNTCGGCAGGTTTGAAGCGGTCNCCGATGGCTTCGTGGGTGATGAGGATGATGTTTGCGCCGCGGGCTTCGGCCTCGGTGCGGATGGCTTTCTCGGCGGGAGAGATGAATGGCGACACGAGGATTGTGCCGCGCNCGGAGTTGTAGAGCCANGCCGCTTTCTTTTGCGCAGTCTCCTCGGGGGAGAATTTGCTNCTGATTTTCACCGCGGCTTTGTCGGGATTGCGCAGCAGGAAAAGGTTGCCGTAGGCCCGGCATTCGGTATCACCGATGCGCAGTTTGCGCANCCGTTGGAAAAATTGCGGAAACTGTCGCCTGACCGCCAACCGATAAGGATTCTCCCGTATATACCGGTAGAGCATATCCAGCGACCGATTCCGTAGCAGCGGTTTGTCGCAATAGCCCGGTTGAAAGATGTTGTCGACAGTTACTTTTCTCCCCGTCCGGTAGGAGTAAGCGGTAGCGATGTTTTCGGTGAGGGCGTAAATGTAGTGGTCAAGATGCTTTTCGGTCCAGTCTTTCACCCGCAGGAGGATGTGGACATGGTCAGGCATTATTGCGAATCGGTATATCTGCAATACCGGGAAGGCATATTGCAGTCGGAAAATAGCTTTGGATATTGTCCGGCCAAGCAGGCTCTCCTCTACGTAGGGGCTGCCGGGGTCACCGGGCCGTATTCGGGCATCGCCTTTGATGATGCCGAAGTTTTCAACTCCTNCCNGCTTTTTCAGGATGATGTGATAAATGAAGGGNGCNTGGTAGTTGTGCGCGAAAGCCCGTTGATGGTAGCGGGGGATATCCATTTCTTTGCTTTTTGATTTTAGGAGTTGATAATTGGGGTTGATATCTTTTGCNGCAACCACCCGGAGACAAACTCGTTGCTTCTTGGGAGCTNTTTGNNANTGTTTTTTAGTGGCTTTGGGGTTTGTCTCCGGGTGGTTGCCGGCGATTTGATGGGGAAGAGGCTGCGGTNGTAGGGGNGCGGAGNNGGCGGGAGGGGGTTAGAAGGTGGTGCCCCAGGTGGAGCGGTCGAGGTTGCGGTAGGAGATGGCTTCGGCTATGTGGGGGGCTTTTATGGCGGGGCTGTGGTCNAGGTCGGCTATGGTGCGGGCTACNCGGAGGATGCGGTCGTAGGCNCGGGCTGACATGTCGAAGCGTTCCATTGCTTGGGCGAGCATCTGCATGNCTTCGGCGTCGGGGCGNGCGTAGCGGGCGAGCATTTTGGAGGTCATCTGGGCGTTGCAGAAGATGCCGGGGGTGGAGGCGTAGCGCTCGGTCTGTATGCGGCGGGCTTCGATGACGCGGGCACGGATTGATTCGGAGGGNTCNCCGCCATGCTGTGATGACAGTTCTTCAAATGGTACGGGCATGATNTCGACCTGTATGTCAATGCGGTCGAGCANNGGGCCGGAGATNCGGCCGAGGTAACGGCGNACTGCTCCCGGCTGGCAGGTGCAGGGCTTGGTGGGGTGGTTGTAGTAGCCGCAGGGGCAGGGGTTCATGGAGGCTACGAGCATGAAGCCGGCNGGNTAGTCGATGGCGTAGCGGGCGCGGCTGATNGATATGTGCCTGTCCTCNAGCGGCTGACGCATNACTTCNAGNACGGAGCGGTTAAATTCNGGGAATTCGTCGAGNAAGAGGACNCCGTTATGAGCGAGGGAAATCTCGCCGGGCATGGGACTCGCGCCGCCGCCCACGAGGGCTACGGGGGAGATGGTGTGGTGGGGNGCGCGGAATGGGCGNACTGTCATGAGCATGGAGCCGCGGCTCAGTTTGCCGGCCACGGAGTGAATCTTGGTNGTCTCAAGCGCTTCGGCGAGTGACAGCGGGGGCAGTATCGACGGCAGGCGCTTGGCCATCATTGACTTGCCTGACCCGGGAGGGCCTACGAGGAGGATGTTGTGGCCGCCGGCGCACGCCACNTCAAAGGCNCGTTTCACATTTTCCTGCCCNTTGACGTCGCAGAAGTCGAGGTCGCAGAGNGCCGCACCTTTGGCAAACTCCTCACGGGTGTTGACAACGGTGGGTTCAAGTTGGGNGNTGCCGCTGAAGAAGTCGACTACCTGCGAGAGGTGGTCCACGCCGTANACGTCGATATCGTTGACAACNGCGGCTTCGGTNACGTTGGCCGACGGCACAATCATNCCCTTGAAGCCNGCTTTGCGCGCCATGATGGNCATGGGTAGCACCCCTTTGACGGGCAGCACCGAACCGTCGAGGGAGAGTTCACCTATCATNACGTAGCGNGANAGCTCGTCGGCNGGTATCTTCTCGCTTGCGGCGAGGATAGCGATAGCCATNGGGAGGTCGTAGGTGGCACCCTCCTTGCGCACATCGGCNGGGGAGAGGTTGACAACGGTGTGNCGGCGCGGCCATTGCTGGCCCGACTGCGACAGGGCAGTCTGAATGCGTTCGCCCGCTTCCTTGACCGCAGCGTCGGGGAGGCCGACAATAGTGTAGCCGATGCCCTGGTCAACGACAACTTCAACGGTGACAGTGATGGCATCAATGCCCTGAAGGGCAGCGGCGTAGGTCTTGGCAAGCATGGCGGTGGGTGTAAATNGTGAGAAATCAGGGGAGCACGGGGAGCGAGGTGCCNCGGTAAATCTGTGTGCCCGCGGTGTCAACGACTACGAAGTAGGGGATGCGNGGCAGGTCGAANCCGCGCAACTGCTTGTTGGCCACGCCTCCGAGCGCCCAGAGATGGTCAACCCCCTTGGCGAAGCGGCGCACATCGTTGTGCCAGCCGAACGTGTCGATAGAGAGGCGCACGGTGGCCACGCGTATGTCGCGGGCGAGGGAGTCGGCATATTCCACTATGGAGTCGGGGATGGTGTGNAAGTCGTTGAATATNAAGAGAGTGTTGGTCTTGGCCGACGGGGCGTACTTCACNATGGTGTCGGTTGAAGCGAANAGACGCAGGGTGTCGACGGGGGCNCTCGNNGCGGCGAGGCGNACGGCTGTCTGCTTCTTGGCGAGCAGCAGNGGGTTGGAGGAAATGATGTCGTCGCCGAGCAGGGAGAGGATGGAGTCGGCACTCTCGCGGTTGAGGTTGATGTCGTAGTAGTAGGTGGCGAGCAGGGATGAGAGCTCGTCGGAGGGGGTGGTGGCGATGCGTTGCTCTATGGCGGCGTTGAGGTTGTCGGCGTTTTTGCCGAGGAACGAGGCGAGGGAGGCGCTGAGTTCGTTGCCTGTCACCTCCATGAATAGTGGTTGGCCCGCCTTGAATTTCACTTTTACCTCCTCGCCGTTGTTGACGACGAGACAGCCGATGCGGTTGCGCAGCTTGTCGTAAAGTTCAATCACGCGCGGCGACTCCGTGCTGCCTTCGAAATGAAACTCGGAGTTGACGGCGTTGGTTGTAACCTCCTTCAGCGAGGTGCCGTCGAGATAGATGGCGGTGATATTCTGGGTGCCGAGCCCTTCGACAGTGCCGGTAATCTTGTAAGGCTTCTTGCCCGAGCAGGCCGACAGGAGCAGCACGCACAGCGACGCCACAACGGGGAGCAGCGACGCGAAATATGATGATTTGTTGATATTCATAGCGCAAATTTAAACAAAAAATTCTACTATACGGACACAAATTTTTACAAAGTTAATTCCTAATGATAAAATAGATATATATCTTTGCAAAGATGAAAAAGATGTATGTAATTCTGCTGATTATGGTGCTTGCGGCGCTGGTGCGTCCTGCAGGTGCCGACGCCCAGATAGTGACGGTGGCAAACGAACGTATCAACACCGACTCGGTGCGTCGCGAGTTTGACAAAGGTCCGTATTTCGGCCTGTATAAGGACAATTACTTTATCTTCGGTCCGACCATCGGTCAGAAAATCACCCGCGAGAACACCAACGCCAAGTTTCAGGTGTCGATAGCGCAGAAGCTCACCAAGAGCACTCTGCCGTGGAACACGTATCTCTACCTGTTTTACACACAGAAGGTGTTCTGGAACGTGCTTGAGGAGTCGCTGCCGATGACCGACCTCAACTTCAACCCCGGTATCGGTATCGCCAAGCCGCTCTTTGTCAAGAACCGCTACATAGGCAAACTGACATTCCAGATAGAGCACGAGAGCAACGGCCGCGACAGCATACAGTCGCGCTCGTGGAACCGTATCACATTCGGTGCCAATATCATAGTCGATGCCAACCTGAGTGTTCACGGCAAGGTGTGGATTCCGATAATCGACGGCCAGAACAATAAGGATATTCTCGACTATTGCGGTATATATCAGGTGGGTACATCTTATCTGTCGAACAGCAAACGCTGGGCGGCCTCGCTGGTGCTGGTGAAGCGCCGCGGTTTCAATCTCAATTACAACACTATCTTCGAGCTGGGCTGGAAACTGAGCAACAACTCCAACCAATACCTCTTTCTGCAATACTACAACGGCTACGGCGAGGGGTTGCTCGAT
Source organism: Barnesiella sp. (assembly GCA_014801075.1). GTDB lineage: Bacteria > Bacteroidota > Bacteroidia > Bacteroidales > Muribaculaceae > JAGBWK01. The sequence continues at coordinate 20,128 of JAAVEW010000003.1, forward strand.
TATAATAAGTTTCACTCGCAATTGCGCGTGGGTATCTGTATCAAGCCTGTCCTCTTCTCCGACTATTGATAGTCATGTCTCGTGTGATTGTCAGCACAATAGCTATGCTGCGACCACGCTTATAAGGCGCGGATGAGGATGTCAACGCCACAGGGCGGCAAGGAAAAACAGTAACGGGGTGCATCGCTGAGCGATGCACCCCGTTACTGTTGATAAATTATGGTTACGGTTGGTAAAATGCTGTTACCGTCGGTATGACTGACGGCCGGCTCAGGTGAGAGCGGGACGGTCGAGGATTTCGTAGACCGAATGCTGGCTCTTGAACTCGGGTACGAGGCCTTTCATGCGGCGTACTATCGACATGTTGTCCTCGGTGATAGATGCCCGGAAGAGCTCGTCGTAGATGGGTAGGATTGACTCGTAGTCATACTCGCGCACCTTGGCAATCATGATTTTGGGGTGGACGGTGGGGAGTGTTATCTCTTTCTCGTTGAGGACCTCCTCGTAGAGCTTTTCGCCGTCACGCAGACCGGTGAATTTTATCTGTACGTCGGCGCCGCTGAGTTTTATCATCTGCTTGGCGAGGTCGAGAATCTTGACCGGTTCGCCCATGTCAAAGACAAATATCTCGCCGCCTTTGCCTATGGTGCCCGCTTCGAGCACGAGTTTGCAGGCCTCGGGGATGAGCATGAAGTAGCGGATGATGTCGGGGTGGGTGACGGTGAGGGGGCCGCCGCGCTTTATCTGCTCCTTGAAGATGGGTATCACGGAGCCGTTGGAGCCGAGCACGTTGCCGAAACGGGTGGTCACGAACTGGGTGACGCTCTTAATCTTGCCCTCCTTGATGGCTTTGTCGAGCGCCTGCACGTAGATTTCGCATATACGCTTCGAGCAGCCCATCACGTTGGTGGGGTTGACGGCCTTGTCGGTACTTACCATCACGAATTTCTCGGTGCCGTATTTCACGGCGAGGTCGGCGATGATGCGCGTGCCCTCCACGTTGTTCTGGATAGCCTCGGTGGGGTTGTCCTCCATCATGGGCACGTGTTTGTAGGCTGCGGCGTGGAACACGTATTGCGGGCGGTACTTGTCGAATATCTCGGCCATGCGGTTTTTGTTGGCGATGTCGGCCACGATTGTGTGGGCTTCGAGGTGGGGATATTCGCGGGCCATGAAGAGGCGGATGTCGTGGAGCGGTGTCTCGGCCTGGTCGATGAGAATGAGGCGCGAGGGGGCGTAGATTGATACCTGACGCACAATCTCGCTGCCTATGGAGCCGGCGGCGCCGGTGATGAGAATGCACTTGTCGGCGAGCTGACGGCAGGTGGCGTCGATGTCGATGTCGATTTTCTCGCGGGGGAGAAGGTCCTCGATTTCCACCTCGCGCAGCTGCTGGGTCTTGATGCCGTCGTGACTGTCCCATTCCTGGGCCTGCCCGTAGATGTAGATTTTGATGTCGTCCTCGATGAGTGATGCCACCATGCGCTTGTTCTCGCGCAGTTGCTCGGTGCGCAGAGGCGATACGAGCAGGCGGGTGACGCCTTTGCGTTTCATGAGGTCAACGAGGTCGCCGTCGTTGGGGTAGACGGTGACACCCATAAGCGTGTGGCCGAACATGTCGGGCTCGTCGCAGATGAATCCTACGAGTTTGAAGTTACCCGAGTTCTGTGAGTTGAGTCCTTTGGCTATGGCGATACCACCCTCCTTGACGCCGTAGATGAATACTTTCTCGGCGTTCTTGTTGACGAAGGTGTTGTCGTGGAGATACTTGACGAATACGCGCATGCTCCACATAAGCAGCAGGGCCATGACTGACCATAGGAGCAGGTTGCTGATACGCACCGGCACGAAGAAGGTGGAGTGGTCGAACACGGCACGGAGTATGAACGACAGCGCCAGGCCTATGAGCACGGCGCCCGACACTCGCTGCAGGTCGACAAACGAGGAGTAGCGGAATACGCCGGTGTAGGTGCGGAAGTATTTGAATCCAATCACGTAGCAGCACATGTAGAGGAACAGGGTGGCGCATACGGGCCAGAAATCGGTGGCTGTGCTTACCAGACCGTGGCTTACGGTGTAAATAAACAGCATGGAGAGGTACAGCAGCATGCAATCAATCAGGGCTATGGCCCAGTAGGGGAGTGATTTGCGTGTGAAGTACCAGTCGGTTACTCTTGAAAAAAGTTTCATGTATATGGCTTTTTTGTTGATTTTCGGGGGATGGGTCGGACGAGTCGGACAGGTCAGACGGGTCGGAGGCTTTCGCTACTTCACCTCGTCGGGGGTGAGGGGTGCGTAGGCGCCGTCCTTCATCTCGATGATTACGGAGGGCTCGTGCACTTCGATTGTGTGCCAGCGTCCGGCGTCAATCTGCACGCCGCGGTTTGCGCCGTTGGCGTCAAGCTCTATGCGCTCCGTTTCGTTGCCGTTGTCGTCGAAGTAGATTTCGGCGATGCGTCCCTTGAGGAGGACGACGGTCTCGGGGGTGGCGAGATGACGGTGTACGGGCACCACGGTGCCGGGCATCAGTGCGTTGAGCATGCGCTGGGAGGTGTCGGCCGAGGAGCCGCGCAGGTCGAAGTTGGTGCGGAGGCGCGGATTGACGGCAGCCTCTTTCAGTAACTGGTCAAAAATATTTTCACCGATAATCATGCTCATTTCTTAGATTTTAAATATTCTTCGTGAAGGTAGTAAAATTTTTTCATAAATGCAACATACCCGCATGCCAGCAGGGCTATGACGGCGCAGAAGTAAATCCACTGTCCGGCTGTCGACCCGATGAGAATCAGGCCGAAGGAGATGGCGAGCTGCAGGGTCATGTAGATGACGGATACGAGTGTGTGGCGCATCTTCAACTCGTTGGACATGAGCTGGTAGGCGTGCTTGCGATGGGCTTCGCCGAGGTTTTCGTGAAGCATTATGCGGTGGACGATGGTCAGCACGGAGTCGGCACCGTAGACGGCCAGCAGGAGCAGGTAGACGGGGTTGCCGGTGGTGATGATGAGGCAGCCCAGAGCGAAGAGCAGTATGAAAGCTATGCTGACGGAGCCTACGTCGCCCGCGAAGCATTTGGCTTTCTTGCGGAAGTTGAAGATGAGGAACACGCCGATGCTTATGGCTGTCACGACGAGCAGACTCTCGTCGATGAAGCCGATGCGGCGGTTGAGGTAGAAGAGCGGGGCGATGACGGCGAGCGAGTAGCAGCCTGTGATGCCGTTGATGCCGTCCATGAAGTTGTAGGCGTTGATGATGCCTACGCACACTATCAATGCGGGCAGTATCAACCACCACGACGATGCGTCATAAAGACCTAAGTTGGCGAACATTAGCATCATGGCCGTGAACTGCACCACGAGGCGCAGGGCGTTGGGGGTGGAGTGGACGTCGTCGGCGAAGCTGACGAGACCTATGAGCGTGAGTCCCAGCAGGAAACACGGGTAGTGGAAGCCGAAGAATATGGCCCATGTCCAGGCTCCGATGAGGAATATGATGCCGCCGCCGCGCAGGGTGATGGAGGTGTGTGAGCTGCGCAGGTTGGGCTTGTCGATGATGTTGAACCGGTCGGCCACGCGGAAGTAGACGAGCTCGGCCACGAGTAGTATGACGGCTATAATTGCGTAATCCATTGTGTCAGTGATTTATGTGCGGGGACGGCGGAGGCCGTTGGTCCGCGCGATTGGTTAGGAATGGGAGCGGTTATTTCTTCTCGGCGGCAAACGACCTGATGGTGCGGGTGATACCCTCGGCCGAGGTGACAGGCAGACGGTCGATGCCCAGCGCACGCTTTATCTTGGAGTTGTCAACGACGTAGTTCTCGGTGAGTTTGCGCAGTCGCTCCTTGTTGAGCGGCAGGTGGAGCAGGGTGCCGGTCGATGCCATGAAGCGCACGAGGCCCGGGGTGATGTGCCATATGCGGGGTTTCTTCTCCATGGCGGCACACATGGTGCGTATCAGTTCGTTGGTCGACATGGGGGTGTCGTCGCCGATGTTGTAGATGCCGGTGGGGGCATCGCTGTCGAGCAGGCGCCCCATGATGAAGGTGAGATTGTCGACCGAGGTGAAGGAGCGACTGTTGTCAAACGCTCCCAGAGGCCACGGAATACCGCGGCGTATGACGGCGTGGAGCAGGTTGAGGTTGCCCTTGTTGCCCGGACCGTGAATCATGCAGGGGCGGAAGATGTAGGTGGCCTTGCCGTCGACGTCCCAGCGGCCGCGTATATACTCCTCGGCGCGGATTTTGCTCTCGCCGTAGGGGCCGATAGGCTTCGGTGTGATATTCTCGTCGAGAATGTCACCCTCCACGGAGTCGGCGGCAGCCTTTACCGAACTGAAAAATATGAATTTGCGGGCCGGCGACTGCAGGAAGTAGTCGTAGATTTTCTGAGTGAGACCCGTGTTGATTTTGAAATAGACGTCGGCCTGCGACTTATTTTTAGTGTCGTGGGCCTTTCCGGCGAGGTGGATGATAGCATCGACATCGGGCACGCGACCCGCATCGAGGTCGTCCCACGAGAAGGTCTTCACCACCCCTTCCTTGTCGGGAGCAACGATGTCAAGACCGTAGATTTCATGGCGCCCGCTCAACGCAGCCACCATATTACTCCCCACAAAACCGTGTATTCCGGTAATAAGCAGTTTCATAAACGTGGTAATCAGTTACTGACAGTAAGAATTTAATGTTATGTGAATCGACGTCTGATTTTAATCCTGATTGCATTCTCAGGAATCTCTTTAACAACAAGGGCCAGATGGCCACCGCCACCGGCACCAAGCATCTTCCAAGCCATCGCCTGATCTTTCCAATTGTCAATATATTCCTGAACTCCGGGTTGCATCATGGCAGGGAACATGGCAATCTGAGCCTCGAAAGAATCTCTAAAAGCTGCTGCAAAAGCATCTAAATCACGAGCCATAATCGCATCCCAGCAACGGTCGGCCGCTGATGTGAGATTTTTAACTTTTGCGGGTGTTATATCCTTATTCTCAACGACCGAGCAGCCATCGCGTCGAGGAAACATCTCAACAAGACAGATATGATTTTCAAGCCACGCCAAAATATCCTCGTCATGGCATGATTCTATTTTAGAGGGCCAATAGTGACCGTCGTAATAGTGTCGGCTCAATCCGGAAAGGCATATTCCGATAGCATCCTGTGCACCTGAGACATGACCCTTGTTCTCCGGATCATTCTCAAAACAGAATAGTAGTTTGGCGAGCATCTCTTCGTTATAGTTGGGAAGTTCGTATGGCCATATCTTTTTTGCCGCATTGCGGGTGGATGTTGACATACCTCCACGTTCAATAAATTCGTGGTTGGGTTCTATAGAGACAGTCAGCGCCCAACCATGACCATGTTCCGATACATAGGGCTGATCTATCCAGGTACCGGCTAAATCAACTCGATACGGAATATGACATTTTACGTTCTGGCGCAGAGATGTAGTAGAGCGGGCATCAAGACCCGCATCGGGAACTCGTTCCAATTCAACATACTCGATACCGCGCTCCATGCATAACTTGCGTTTTACATCACTGCCACCGTCGGAATTGACTACGAAAACATCAGGCTTTACAATATCCAAGGTATCCAGGAAGTCAAGCATACCTGATCCCGGGTTGATAAATGCATCGGTTACATATTTAATTGCCTTGACCATGTAAAGGCGTTCTTTCTCAGAGTAGACGGTCTTTCGATTTTTAAGACCTTCGATTGTAGAGTCGGAACCGATGCCCACATAGAGGTCGCCATATTGTGACGCTTCCTTGAAAAATGCCACATGCCCGGAATGGAGCATGTCGTAACATCCGGAAACAAAAACTTTTTTCCTATTTTCCATTATTTATGGTAATTGGTTTTGAATAAACGAGATATCATCATTTCCGATAACTTAATCGGAAATCGGAGAGAGACTATAAATGAGTTGGACCACACATTGTTCTTACGAAGGGCTGCCACGATATCTTTTGATATCTGTTTATGGCTACTTACACCAGAGGTAGAGGCTCCTCCCGTACGCATGGTTACAAAATCCAAGGGAATATACTTCGTAGAAATCTTATTTACATAAATCAGACGTAGCAGATTTTCGAAGTCCGATCCAATTTTGAATCCGAGGTCAAAACTCCCGTATTTACAATAAATGTCTCTTTTACAATAAAATGATGGGTGAGCAGGCATGAAACCCATTCTCATCTTCCACGGACGGAATGATTTGGAGGAATAATATCGGACACACTTGTTGAGATTATCGTCATTGACAAAATGGATGTCGCCATATACGGCATCGATATCGTCGTTTTCAAACTCACGTGCTACTGTTTCAAGAATTGTATCTGAAGTATAGAAATCATCGGAATTCAGTATTCCCACCACTTCTCCCGATGCCATGGCTATACCTTTGTTCATTGCATCATAGATACCGCGGTCCTTCTCGCTGATATATCTGAGTCGGCCATTGTAGCGTGGTTCAAGTTCTTGAACTATATCCATAGTATTGTCCTTAGATCCTCCATCCACAATAATATGCTCAATGTCAGGATAGGATTGACGAAGCACGGCTTCCATAGTATCACGAATCGTTGAACCACTATTGTACGTTGCTGTAATGACAGATATTTTCATATTCTAAAAATCAGAATGAGATATTATATTCAGTTTTTAAAAAAGCCTTGATTTTGTCAGGATCATTTCCGCATGTTTTTTTTATCTCGAAGATTTTGACATCTACAAGTGTGCGATACCACCAACCCTGTATAAAAGTAAAAATGAAACCCTCCTTACCGTCGCGCCATGCTCCTTTAAGAAAATATCGGTAGAGGAAATATGCAAACGAACGCCAGAACAGAGGCTTTTTGACGTACGCTGTTTTACGCTGATGTTTTTTATTCGCCTGTTCAGCCAATCCCTCCTCAATTCCGGCATGTCCCGTCAGGTTATATTCCGTATCCAACATCTCGGCGGCCTCACGGATAGCATAATCAACATGTTTTTTACAAAACCAGGAAATGTTATTGAGATTGTGGTCGCAGAAGTCGTTTTTAAACTCAATTGTTTCACCATCAAGAAGTTTGATGTGCTCGTCCATCATGCGCTGCTCGTAACGTCCATGCCCGTTTCTGAACAGCCGTAGCATCTTGACGGGGTAAATACCTCTTTTCATCCACTTATTAAGGAAAATATGGCGTCGTTTCAAGACGATACCATTGATACCATTCGGAATTGCATGAAGTTTATTCCTAATCTCTTCAATGAGTTCCGGTAGAAGGTATTCATCGGCATCTATCCTTATAATCCATTCCGTATCAAATTTTAAATTGTCCAAAGCCCAGTTGAATTGCGCGGCCTGATTTCCAGGCCACTCATGTTCAATGACGGTTGCTCCGAGGCTTCGGGCAATATCCTGAGTCCCGTCGGTTGATTTGCTATCGACAATTATTATATTGTCGGTCAATTCTTTGAGATTTGATATACATCGCGCTATATGCAATCGTTCGTTGTATGTAAGAATGATGGCAGTCAATCCTGCGGATATATCTTTGGGATTGAGATTATTTATCCTTTTTTGGAGAATTTCTTCCATAATTTTCTGGCAGTGAAGATCAAATACAATGTGTATGGAGTATTATGCAATACACAGAAATTAAAAATCTTCAGATTAATATTACAAGGAGAACCTTTACGGGAAATAACCGCAGACTTAACCTCGCTATTGCCAAGAGTCCGTTTTATCTTGTCTTTAAGAACACGATAAGGTAAAACTTTCTTCCCTTTGAAGAAGTTGCAAATAGAGAAATATGAAGAGAAATATTGAGCCCTGTTGAATTGAAGATGTTTCCATTCGTCATCAGTATCAGCTAAGCAAATCATCTCTTTTTCATATTTCAAAACTAATTGTTCGGATAATTCATAACAATTATGATACTTAGACAATGCACTCCCGGAATTACCAAAGTTATATATATAACCTGACATTGGCACTGAAGTTATATTTTGGGTATGACAATATAACGAATAGAAAAATAGTGCATCCTCATTTATCGTTAAGTTAATGTCAAATACCCCCCCCCAATTACGTAAAGTGGTGACTCTCAGCAACTTATTCCATGGGGATCTTTTTAACCCATCAAACATCTCAATGAATTTTTTGTCAATGCAGGATAATTCCGGAGCTGGAATTGACACTCTTTCAGTTCTTCCTGAGATATGTTCTGAAAATCCCCCAATGACAATATCGGTTTCATCCTTCACTCCCTCAGATAGAGATGACAGATGAATATTTTTTAATCGGTCATCAGCATCAATGAATGTTAGCCAATTGCCGGTCGCAAATTGCATTCCAATGTTTCTCGCATTACTTACGCCGGCTTCGTCTATTGAAAATAATCTAATTCTATTATCCTTAGAAGAAAATTCCCGGATAATATCCAGTTGAGCCTCCTGATCTTTTCCGTTTGAAACTATTATTAGTTCCCAATTAGTATATGTCTGATCTATAACATCTTTTATCATATCTGAAATAAACATTTCAGATCGGTAACAAGGCATTACTATTGAAATTTTACCAATATCTTTCATAATAATAAAGTTTTCAAACTGTTTGGCAAGAAGAACTGATATTTTCAAACAAATTTATCCATCTATCTACAATCGTATCCTCTGAGAAATCCGTATAGATTAATTTACAATTTTTTGACATAAAGTTTATGCGTTGGTTATCCCTCATCAAATCAGACAAGATGCTGACGGCTTGATTTTCGTCATAAGGATATGATAATTTTATACCCATATCATTATTCCGGATTAGATCGGAAAGGGTAGCGAAGCTATTCAGAACTACGGGAACGGTACCGTTGCACATAGCCTCAAGAATTACGAGTCCGAACCCTTCGTATTCCGACAGATGCAACAAGATTTTGGAGCGCCGGTAATAAGGAAGAGGATTGGCATAACCTGTAAGATTGAGTCGGTTTAAGCCGGAAGCTTCGACTCGCTGCTTTAAATCATCAAAATCCGGGCCATCTCCTACTACAGTGACTGACCAATCAGGGAATTTACTTTCAAGTTGTTGCCATATTTCAACTATCCTATAAGTGCATTTGGAGTTATAGTCAACTCTTCCTACACAAATTATTTCATTGGTCTTTGTTGTGCATTCACCGATATCCGATGATTTAATAAAATTGGGAATAGCTGAGACTTTATTGGCATCACTGATTCCAATAAAGTTTTTAAAGAGAGGAATGAATGAAGGAGATAATAGAATAAATCTGTCAGAATGCTGATATACCTTTCTTAATGATCTCTTTGATACAAAAGTAATCAAATTCAGCAAAACACCGTACAGAGGTTTGAGACATCGTGATTTGCTCATAAGACCCTTTACGGCGGTAATTTTTGAATTATTGTTGGGAAGGCTGTGATGAACGGAGATTAATCGAACGTTGGTTCCATCAGTACACTGTCGGATGAATTTTGTTACATACCAAGGTACAGCCCATTGATTTACGATGAAGTCAATCTTCTTCTTTTTCAGGATATCTTTGAAGCAAGTCTTATTATTCTTACTTCCAACCGGGAACGATAAGACAAACAGTTCAACACCGTCAGCAAGTTTTGTCTTTATTTTATCCTCGTCTTCTATCTCAAAACAAATAATTGACACATTGATGCCTCTTGCTTGAAGTGAGTTTGCAAGTTCTATGGTAATTTTTTCCACACCTCCGGCAATGAGCATCCGTCCCATAAGAAAAAGAACGTTCATATCATCACCAATTTAATGTGTGAATACTCGTTTCTTCAAGGGCTTTGCCGGGTTACCTCCAACAATCGTCCACGGTTCAACATTCTTAAACACACACGCTCTGGCTCCAACGACAGCTCCCTCACCGATTTGTACGCCGGGACCAATAAAAGCCTCTACGGCGACCCATACCTTCGGGCCGATTACTATCGGAGAGGAAATCATTTCATGCTTGCGGCTTGTAATATCATGAGTGCCCGGGCAAAGGTATGACCCCTTCGACACTATAGCCCAAGAGCATATAGTGACATAATTGACATTATAGCAATTAACATGTGAGTCCATACAGGAATTATCCTCCATAATCAGCAGCCATGGGGCCCATATTTTGGCAGAAGCATGGACGCAACAGTTCTTGCCGATTTTGGCGCCGAATAATTTAAGCAGTAATTTTCTCCAGCCCCAGAATATGTTTAATGCAAAAGGTCGAAAGAGAAATATATATGTAATATTCCACAGTAATCGTCCTATTTTATTATTTAATGACAGTTGATTTTTATAATCAAGATACTTTTCTTCCATCGCAAAATCAATAATGCAGATTAGACATATACGAAATCCGGCTTTTCATCGCCGTTCAAAATCCATGAGTAAGTGTCTCTCATCATTGCAGACACTTTATCCACCATAAAATTATTCAGAATATATTCACGACCTTTCAATCCCATTTCACGTCGCGTAGCCTCAGGTAGTGTAATTGCGGTCAGGATAGTTGACTTCAGCTCATCACTATAGACATCAATCCACCATCCGCTGCCGTTCTCGGGGAGATCATTCCACGGAGTCCCCTTAGAAGTAATTGCCGGTACACCATGCAGCAGAGCCTCCGGCACTACCATTCCGAAATTTTCAGATATGCTTGCAAGTATCAGGAAGTCTAATGAATTAATCATATTTCCAAGTGCTTCGCCTGTCAGAAATCCTTCGAATTTTACATTTTTGATTCCATACCGAACAATGAGAGATTTGAGCTCATTTTCATACTCGTCATCACCTTTGCCAATAATCACCAATTCACAATCATTCGTCTTATCTCCCAGATTATGCCATGCTTCTATAATTAGATGAATGTTTTTATATCGATTGATTCTGCCGATAAATCCGAATCTACGTTTCGTATTTTCATTTTCTCTAATAGTGGGTAGTGTGGAGATATTGATACAGTTTGGAACGACGGCTATGGGATTTTTTAGACCGAACTCGCGTATATAATCCCTCTCCTGATTGCATGTGGCGTGCAACAAAACTGCAGATTGCAAGTCCTTACGCTGATACCATACGGACGCAATCTTCTTTTTCAATTTTGAAACCTGAAGGCCACCGGGATAGAGCATGCCGTGGGGAGATATGATGTAAGGGATTTTCTTCTTGGATGCATACCGGGCGGCTTGATGAGTGTGCCATGTCCAGATTGCATTTGCATGAACCAGGTCGAAGTCCTCTATGTGATTTTTGAGATATTCTCCATAGCCTCTCGATATTCTCAAAGGTGAGAATTGGTCATCCTTAATGTAATGTATAAATGGATCATGGGATATATCATCTTGGGGATTATTACTTCCAATAGCAAGAATATCGGTATCTATTCCGAGATTATTAAGTCCGCATGACAGATGATACAGACAGGAACTGGGACCGCCGCTGCGACTGCTCAGCCCTTGTATTGTTTGTAATATTTTCATTTTATTGTAACAGATCTATGTATGCGTTAACCTGATTTTCCGCTCTCTTATTGAAATCGACCTTTGCTACGGCATCAAAATAAGATTGATAGTTTGTCTCTATCATGCTTATTTTATCATTAAGATCGTCTGCTGATTCTGAATTAAAAATCACCCCTGTGCCTAATTGCGTTACCATGTCCTGACCGCAGCCTACACGATTGCTGACAATAACCGGCAGCCCCCAATAGATTGCTTCCTCTACGACCAATCCCCATGTCTCGGAATATGAGGGTAGAATGAAAACATCATGAGATTGATAAATCTGTCCTATTTTTTCATTATCCACAAATCCTGAGAATGATATATTAGGTTTTGCAACGGCTTTCAACTCTTTTTCAAGTTCTCCGGCCCCGACTATTGTAAGAGGTTTTCCATTCCGATTAAAAACGTCGACCAATAATCTCAAATTCTTCAGCTCTATGAGACGTCCGACGAACAAATATCTCAGTGGATGATTTATACGTTTAGTACCTTTGTTCTCACTTTTGTTGAGTATTCCCACACTGCCGGTTATATTGCATTTCGAAGGATATCCTAATTGTACGAAGAATTCCTTATGAGGGATACCTGACGGCAGAGCTGCGCTCATTCGTCTGATGATACGGCGTTTAATCCATCCCTTTATCCCTCTCATATCGATATCCCATATTGCTGACTCGCTGATAATAGCGTTTCGCTTCTTTGGCGATATCATGGAATAGAGGTTATATTCCGGAGATACCCAGCCGGAAAAAAGAACTCTATTTGCTTTTATTTTTGACATCAAAGATACCAATCGGGCGAATACCTTCACCTTATTTCGTCGATTGATATCACCGTTGTGCAGGAAAATGAAATCAAATGATTTATTCGAGCCTTGTAACTCTTTATTTACGGCATCAGAACCGTATCCGTATAAAACCAATAGCAATGATTTCCCGGCACCGGTGATTTCTTTGCACAAGTTTAACTTATAGAATGATGGAGTATTTGTCAGGAATACAAAATCATACTCTTTTTGTAATGTCATAACTAAAAGGAATTTCTGGGATTATAATATTTCAGATCATTGGCGCATCCTATAAACAGCCAAAACATGAGACATAAGAATGAGCCACCCGAAAAAATAAAACCTTCGGCTAACATATTTATGAAAAAGAAGGAAAGTAACCCACATAAAAGAGGCGCCAAGTTGGACTTACATAACCATACGCCTATAAACGAGCGGAATATTATACTTAAAACTATAACTGCTCCGATAATACCGGTCATCGAAAAGACTGCAAGCCAGGATGACCCGGTTTCCACGATACCTGAGTTTGTATCGTAATCACGTTCATAATCAGTAGAGACTGCGGCAAAACCGATGCCGAACAGTGGATCTTCTTTAAATTCAGAGATTCGATTTGCCCATTTGTCCTCACGTGAATTATATGATATTTCAGTAGTCTGTCCATTGTTCTTGGATATGATATAGGTAAGATTTTTCGTCCATAATGGAAAGGTTGCACATCCGACTACTATAATCAACATTAGAGTACGTATAAACTTTCCCATATTTTTCTGTTGCTTATACACCAGGACAATAAATCCTACCACTGTACCCGCCAAAGCAGCTCTTGATGCAGAAAAAAGTATGGATAATATACATAATATCATAAGAATCAAATAGAACTTATTTTTCTCCCGGGTAAATTTAAAATAGCAATAAAGAGTACCAAATCCGGCAATAGGCCCGAGAAGCATTGAATGTCGGGTCAGTCCGGAGAAAATTCCTATATGATTCTGGTAATTAGTTAGAGATACCTGCATCAGATTTATCCCTAAATAAAAACATAGAGCGGAAGCAGCTCCTAAAAAAATACAAATATTTAAAAGGATTACAAGTACGCTCCCTCTGAAGCGGAAGAATTTTTCACTCTGAAATAAAAGAGAAACGCACCCTAACAACAATGCGAACAATACATAGCGGTCCCAGGATTTAAATATAGGATTCGGATTAGTAATCAATATGTTTATAGGGATGTAGATTAACAGCGTTAAAACGCTTAAATCCATTTTTCTTGAATTTACAATGCAATAAACAAACGTTACTGACAATAGTGCATAATAAAAAGAAGCGGGAATGGGTGGTAAAAATCCTATAACATTCCATATCGCGAATATTCCGAATATTATAGCGTATCTGTTCAGCTTTAATATGTCGGATTTTATTCCATTTAAAAAATTCATTTGAGAGATTTCTTTAAATTTGCCGGTATACCGGCTATTAGACTAAAACCGTCATACGATTGTTTTACAACAGATCCTGCTGCTACTATACATTTATCACCAAGCGTTACACCGGGAAGTATTACCGAGTTAGCGCAGATCCAGCATCCGGCACCTATACATACGTCTGCTGAAAGTTCTTTTCCACCGATTTTGACATCGTCAGGTGTTATTGCATGTGTCCCCGTTCCGATATAGACATTGGGCGCTATGTCACAGTTTGCTCCAATCTTTATTTCAGACGATGATGAGATAAGACATCTATGTCCTACCCATGTGTTGTCACCTATACTTAATCTTCCGGATCCTATAATCATCGCTGACGAGCATATTCTGACATTGAGTCCTATTTCAACTCCTGCTTTGCTGTAGAGCCATCTTTTTAACCCGAAGCAACGCGTTTCGGGAAGGATAGAACTAATCAGCCCGGCAATATAAAGCATCTTGCTATTCATGCGTTTCTAAAATCTGCGTATATAAATTGTGTAAGTCGTTACTGATTTTCTCTATTGAGAAATATTTAGCAGCAATGCCTCGAGCGTTGTTTGCATATTTTTTACCGGATTCCTTATCATTTATCATCAAGGAAATATTCCCTGCGAAATCATTAAGATTTTCCCGGTCCCCAATTATACAGAACGGTCCCTCCTTCTCATTTAACCGTTCGATATCTTTTAACCCACCGTTTCCTCGCAAAAAAGCAAACGGAGTATCAGAGGCCATACATTCCAGTAAGGTCGTAGGCAAGCCTTCCCATATACTTGTCATGATGAAGCAATCCATACCGGCAACCAATTTCGGTGCGTCCTCTCTAAATCCAAGCCAGTGAAAACGTCGATGTACATCATACTCTGATACAATAGACTTGCAACGGTCGATAATATTTTTATCTCCATCTCCAATCACTACTGCATGGACATTGGGATTGTTTTTCAATATCATGGACATTACTTTGGTGAATTGTTCAGGATCTTTTTGGTTCGCAATTCTGCATGAGGTTCCTATAACCGGTGTAGATTTGTCAATGTTAAGTAAATTATGCAGTTCATTACATGGCGCCAGCTTCTCTGACAATCGTATCGGATTATAGGTGACAGGAGTAAGTGTCTGGTTATCATGGTAACTTGACATCACATCTCTCACACCTTCGGATATGTAGCATATCGCAGAGTGTTTTATGCTAAAAATCCGGTTGAACAATTGCTCAAGCTTCATGCGGGTTGTCTTATGCTCCACTTTGTCCGGAATACCATGTATAGTTGATACATGTTTAACCTTTCGGAACATCGTAGACAGCAGCATTCGTTCATAAAGAGCCATTACATGTGAATGCACGATATCGGGTCTGAAATCTTTCATTACCTTATGAAACTTACGGAAGATTTTCAAATCATGCCCATGCGAGGCTCCTAATGAATATGTTTTGACACCTACTGCTTCAAGCGCTTTATTTAACCCTCCGGGAGCGTTAGCCGTGCATACAGCCACTTCACAATCCCTTATTGCATTTAATGCAGGTGCTACAGTGAGAATATGTCGGTTAATACCATCCAACAGAGATGAGTTGGTTGTTAGCATCAATATTTTCATATTGTAAATATAATTCTGGGGTGAGAAAGTATCAGACCCTATTATTTTTTTTACCTCTTTTAAATTTTATATTGAATGAAATTTGATTAAAGACTCTTGAGATTGCAGACCGTGTATTACCGTACTGTCGATAATACATCTCAAGATAGCACAAACTCTTTGTAAAACGTTCAATCTTTGAGTGTACGTATTTTTCCGGACTTTGAGAATATTTTGTAATATAGCGACGTGATAGCGCCCACCGGCAATGATTTCTCAGATCTAACCTCCTGACAAGTTTCTGATAGTTTTCTCTAACTGAGAGATCATTTAACAGTTCAGGGTTCCGAAACAGATTGACGTCAAACAGACTGATGGTTATTATATAGAAGTACAGGTACTGCGCATACGAGCGATATTCTTTTTTCTTTTCCAATTCT
The DNA here is from genome assembly GCA_014801075.1 of Barnesiella sp. Classification (GTDB taxonomy): domain Bacteria; phylum Bacteroidota; class Bacteroidia; order Bacteroidales; family Muribaculaceae; genus JAGBWK01. The sequence continues at coordinate 35,911 of JAAVEW010000003.1, forward strand.
AATACGTAATCACATAAATCTATAAAAGAAACCAACATATTATTCAGTTTCCTTTTCGTGATTTTTGACTGAGAGGCAGATCCTTGTCGAAGAAGATAATGATAATTTACGCTATCAATGGAACATATGTGTTTTGCCTTTTCAAGTACATTCCAAAAAAACAAATAATCCTCATAATGCTTACAAGTAGCGACGAATCTTAAATCACCGATGACCTCTCGTTTATAAATTTTTCCGTATACAGCTCCTATACAATGTTGCAATACATCAATTCTTGAATGATTCGAATCTATATGGATATCAATATCTGATTTTTCAACTGTTATTAAATTTCCGGACTCATCTTCCTGTAATAAACCGCAAGCCACAATATCACAATTTATCTGACATGCCTTCCTATATAAATCTGACAAGCACATCTCATCTATATAGTCGTCAGGATCAACAAAAGATATGTACTTACCTGTGGAAGCATCTAATCCGACGTTACGTGCATTGCTTACACCTCCGTTCTCCTTTAAATCAATTACCTTGATTCGGTCATCCTTTATTGCCAGAGAGTTGAGTAACTCAATATTATCGGGATTGGGGCTGCAATCATTTACAATAATTATCTCAATATCCCTTAACGTCTGACAGAGCAATGAATTTATCGATTTCTCCAATAGTTTATTGGGTATATCGTAGACAGGAACAATAATAGAAATAATCGGTTGAGCGAATCCGGGCATGATTTACTGTATTATTATCGAATATTGAAACTGTTAATTGGTGTTTAGAAATAGTTCTATTCTATACCAGATGCCTTTAAGAAAGATTCAAATGAATCAAACTCTGCCTTATGTGTGTTGACGTATTTATCGAACGAGTCTCTTAATTGAGCTTTAATAGGTATTTCAGGATACTTATCTACCTCATCTCCTGAGACAAACAGAGGAAATTCGTCCCAGAAATCTTCGGGGACGGGGCGACGATGCAGGCGTTCAACTATACTTCGGGCAAGATTCATTGCATCTTCTTTCTGTAATGTTTTTCGTTTCTGGAAGAAGTCATCCAACGAACATATTACCTTTGCCGGCATTCCGGCTGCGACTGAGTTGGCCGGAATCTTTTTGTTCACTATACTACCATAGCCGATTATACAATTGTCTCCGATATCAGCTCCTCGTAGTAATGTAACGTTTTTACCAAACCATACGTTCCTACCGACATTGATGCTTCCTGATGATTGAACAAACTCGTGATATTTTCCTAAGAAACATCTTGTTACATAGTCATGTGTTAAAATGGTTAAATTTTCGTGCAACAAAGTACCCCCCCCTTAACATTTATTAACGTTGGTCGATTGGTATCTATATTGAGTGTCTCCGGGGAATACATAATGACATCCTCCTCAATTTTCATACCTAAGGAATTAAGGTATTTAATAAAAGAGGCCGTGTCTTTGCGCCGTAATTCATTTTTAGATTGTGCAATCGATTTCTTTATTGACCACAACACAGCACGTAAGTTCAATTTCATTGAGGACAAGAGATTCTTCATATCAAAAATTTATTTAATCACACAATTAAGTCAGTCGGTTAAATCTTTAAACAGGTTATCCCAATTTCTTAGAATTGCGTTATTATCAGTTGTTGCAATTGTGTTTCTTGCGACAGTAGCTAACCGCTCAAACGAAGACCTATCCATGTGTGCCAAATCTACTGTAACTTTAGCCATTGCCACAATACTGAAAGGTGTCGTAAGGAATCCATTCTCTCCATTTTTGATATACATGTCGGCATCGACAAAATTATTCATGACCACCGGGACTACTCCGTGACTCATACATTCGGGAATAACCATGGGGGTTCCTTCGTAGTTGGACGTCATGAGAAAAATTTTACTCTGTTTGTAATAATTGCTTGTGTCAACTTGTCCGACAAAGTCTATCCGTTCAAGATGTAGTTTCTTGGACATTGCCTCATAATATTCTTTGAATGGACCGAAACCGGCAATTGTAAGGTGCCATTGGGGAAGTCGGTGCTGAATGAGCTTCCATACCCGCAATATACGGTCAACCCTCTTCTGTCCATAATCCAGACGACCCACATACAGAATCTCGTTCCCCTTCTTTTTGAAATCGAAGATTTCTGTATTAACGGTATTTGGATTAGTCAGACCGTAAATCTTATTACTGTCCTTAATGCCAAGTAGCCTGGAGAGCTTCTCTTTCTGCTTCTCGCTTAACACAACTATTGCATCCGAATTATCATACATGTAACCGAAATGTTGTTTTTTCCATCGGTATCCGCGTCGTTTATTAAACGGAAGCTTTATGCGTTTCAGCAGATTTTTTACCGAGGTTGCCAATGGTACGCCTGAGAGTGGCAGAAACTGTGTGCGCCCAAGATGTTCAAGATCACCGGTAATATCAAAATGTACATGGCTTATGAGCTTAACACTGAGAGGGATATACTCGTGAGAGAAAAGGTATATTGACTCCGTACTTGCTCCCTCGTTGATTATTATATCAATTTCGTTCCGTTTTATATAATCAAGAAGAAAATCAATATTTTCCCTGCATGTTGACTCATCACCTGCCGGAAGAAATACTGATTCCCGACTCTCAGGATGGTCAACGTTTCGTGAAGCCATGTATTTAACTACATGTCCTCTGCTTAGGAAATAGTCGGCTAACAGACAAGCCACTCTTTCGGTCCCTCCTCTCTGGGGGTTGAGCTGATTGCTAAAATATAGCAGAATATTCATATTCTTCCGGTAATCAATCTTTGGGCTAAAAGGGCAACCTTAGGTCCGCATACAAACATAAAAAATGCCTTGTATCTTATAGATCGCGTAGAACCTTTTGAGTATTTAAAATATTGAGATATATTTATTTTAAAGAAAAGATCTTTTTTTATGACTTCGTTAGCTTTATTATCTGTTCGGCCCAATGAAATCAGATTCCAGGCAAAGGGACAATATTGCGCAATGCATAGATTCCTTAATGCAGGGAACGAATATGCGTAGCTGTAATATCTGTAATTGCTTTCAGTAGCCGACAATACTTTGCTATATTGCGGTTTTGAGGTCGTAATTGAGCCTTCACGATATCGGTAACCATAGAAACCGATATCAGTAACCATGATGCTATTTATTCTCTTGACTAACTGAGGTATTGTTGCGATATCCTCCGAAATAGCTCCCTTTGGGAAACGGATGGACTCAAAGACGGAGGCTCTGAATATTTTGTCACAAAAGCTCACATGAATCCATTGATTGAGGTAGGCCGACATTATTTCCTCTTTATCGCTGTAGGTGTGCACGGTTACGTCGTTTATATATGAGTGGTCAGAATGCCATTCATGTATGACCTTGTATTGCGCCACATCAAGATTCTCATCGTCAAACAATGGAAGAAGCCTCGAGTATATATCGTTACCAATCAGTACGTCGTCAGAGTCGACAAACGTCACGAACTTGCCGCGCATACGGTCAAGTCCATAATTGCGGGCATCGGAAAGGCCTCCGTTGTTTTTGTGAAATACACGTATTCTACCATCTTTACCGGCGTAATGTTCAAGTATGGAGAGAGAGTTGTCGGTACTTCCATCATCGACAACTATTATCTCCATATCTTCAATATCCTGTGCAATAATTGAATCAAGACATTCAGCCACGTATTCCTCTACATTATATACAGGAACAATAACGCTCAGGATCGGTAAATTATTCTCTTCTTTTGGACTCATAATTCTTCTTTTACTCTCACACCGTCTTTTTTTACTATATATGCGGGAACACCCACTACCGTGGTGTTGGAAGGTACATCTTTGACCACTACCGCATTGGCTCCTATTACAACGTTGTCGCCAACCTTAACGCCACCCAGCACCTTTGCACCGCATGAAATTGTGACATTATTGCCGATTACAGGTGCGTCACTTCCTTTATAACCCACGGTGACCTGTTGGTTTATATGGCAATTATTCCCTATTGACTGAGCACATAGAATTGTGGCGAATCCATGCTGGATAAACAAACCCGGACCAATTTCAGGTGTGAACAAATACAATGTGGATATTGGCCGTGCAATCAGTTTCAGTATCCATAACATACCGTGTGCCCGGCTGAGTCGGTAATAGAACAGATTCCTGAATTCCGGACGCTTGTCTAACAGAAATCGCATCTTGCTCTCATATGACCCGCTCAAGCCGACTACCTCCGCATAGTGATCGATATCCTCTTCTATAATTTTACGCCGCGGACATTTTTTATAGAACAGTATATGTAGGACGAACCTTATTTTATTAAAAGACGATACTTTCATTTACTGTATTATATCATCATATAGTGTCATACAATCCTTACCGGATGTGTATTAGTTAGTTACAAGCCTGCCGCTTCAAGAAATGAATCAAAAGAATCAAATAATGGTTTATGCGTACTGACAAATTTATCGTAAGCTTGGTGCATCTGACGTTTAATAGGGATTTCCGGATATAATTCTACTTCGTTTCCTGATACAAAAAGTGGGAATTCTTCCCAGAAATCGGCTGGGATTGGTCGGCGGCCATATCGTTCCTGAATGCTCCGGGCATATACAAATGCTTCGTCAATACATTTTATTTTTCTTTTCTCAAAATATTCGTCAAAACTGCAGATAACCTTAGCCGGACAACCGGCAGCGACAGAATTTGACGGAATTTTACCCATCACCACACTACCGTAACCAATAATGCAGTTATCTCCGATGTCAGTCCCTTTCAAACAAGTTACATTCATGCCGAACCACACATTCCGACCGATAGAAACACGTCCGGAACAAGGAACGAATTCTCCATATCGGTTTAAAAATGCCCTCGTTGCGAAATCATGTGTTAAAATAGTTAAATTTTTATGCAACAAAGTACCCCCCCCTTAACACTTATTAACGAAGGACGAGTCAAATCAATATTTAATGTTTCAGGGCTGGAAATAATTACATCATCCTCAATTTCTACACCTTGACGTCTCAATGACTGTATCAGTATGCTTGGATCTTTACGTAGCTTGTTGATTCGGACACGTTCGCGTAAGAGATCAACCAAAGCGTGACTGTAATCTTTTATTTTCTGTATTTTATTTACAATTGAGGGCATCTTTTAAATATTTTTTTGAGTATTCTCTGAAATCGGATATCTTCTGACTTATACCTTTATCAAAAGTAATTGATGAGGGAATGTCGACACTGTCTACGGGTATTCCATGCCTTTCCGCTCCGTAATCAGCCAAAAGTGAGGGAATTCTCGTGTCTGTGTCAGCTGTGTCCAACGCACAGATGAACGGTATTGAAAAGTTAAGTGCGAATACTGTGCCATGAAAAGAGGTTGTCACCATAAATCGGGCACGCGATAGATAATAAATGAAATCTTTAGGGTCAGCAGTAGGGATGAATCTGGCATTTTGTGACTTCATATAATCGCTGATTTCTCCGTGTATGACGATGATTTCTCCCCCATATTCCCGATGGGCTTTTTCAATTATGTTGAATACACCGGGATAGGGATTAAACTTATAGTTGAGAATAAAGACAACAAAATACTTTTTTTCGTCAGTATCATCATCTCTCATGTCGGGGAGTCGCTCGATCCATTCTTCTCTTGAAAGCAATAGCGTCGGGTCGCAGACACGAGTTACATTCTTGCCGGATAATTCTTCAACGATATTAACTGCCTGTTGCTCCCTGACCGAGAGTGCGGTATATTCTTTAAGCCTCGTTGAGTAATCTTCCTTGAATTGTTCAGGAATTTCATTTACAGATATACTGGGAGCATAAGCGACCTTTATCGCACTCTTTTCCCTTGCGAATCCCAGCATGAAACTCGTATCGTAACCTATATAGTTGGGATTCCATACCTGATCGCTGCCTGTAAGATAAATGTCATAAACAGGAGGAGTCTTGCACAGCAGATACCGGTTGGTGTATCTGCAAGGTGACAAGTTGTAAAATTCCGACATAAATTTCTCAAATTTCTGTCGACGTATGGCCCTTGAGTCAGATTTTTGGCGGAACAGTTTTGATTTAAGTCTTGTGAATATCCGGTTCGGTAAAGAAGGTATTTTCTTAGGAGTTGAAGACGAATTAAGATAAATCTGATGTTCAATATTAGGATAGACATAGTCTATGATCTCAGCATCGAATCCGAGTGCTTTTACACATTCCTGGGTGGCATAGGCCTGCAACACGGAACCCATATTAAACACGCGGTGCATTGTGATAATTCCAACCTTTTTCATCGAGCGTTTATTCTATTTGATAAGTTGTTTTAACCGTCCTCTAATGGCAAATATCGGCCAAAGAATCATTGGAACCAGACGGTTTATTTTGCATATTGCCGGAAGGCTAAGCGGAGTTCTAAGCAAGAATGAATCTAAAGCTACAATATAATCCCGTTTAGGCCCTTTCTTCATTTGTCCTTCAAGCACTATATCCATTGACTCGCTAACGAGTTGAATGGATTCTGTTGACGTGAGAGCCTCCTTCCCTTTTGCGGTAAAAGCTAAAATACCATTTACTCCGGCATCTTCGTCGGAATAGTGTTTACCCCATAAATCCCCTACTCTTATATCAGCCGATGAGTTTGCCATTTTGAATTTACAGGACGTGTAGCACGCTTTATTGAGGCATCTGTTATATAGAAACATCTTATAAAATAAGTCTCCGTTCTTGACGTTGGAAAGATAATCATACGCCTTGCTGTCTTTTTCTTTAAACGACATCACCCACGAATCATGCCATCCATTCTCTTTGTTTCGCCATGCTATCTCATACGGTGAAATCTTTGCGTGTTTTGATACAAATTTCAGATATTTGCGCCACATATTCATTGACGGTACGCCATGACAGAAGAAATCAATGAGTAGAAAATTATTCTCTATCCTTCTAAGTTTGATATATTCACGCAGTGATGCTATTTGACAAGGGGTGCCTACTACAACATATTTACTATCAGCCTTAAACTGAGAGAAAGCTTCAGTAGTATAACTTTGCAAGTATTTGGAACCGATACTGGGCTTGAATTCTTCAATAGTATTGGCAATAAAGTGCTCGGCGATGTGAAGTTCGTTATTATATCTCACACCACAAGCCTTATAACCCTGCTGCATCATGTGATTTGCAATCTCAAACACAACTCCGCCTGTAGAGCATTTTTTCCTTATGTCCTTATCCTTACTCCAGCCGGCGTAACTTGATATGTCATGACTGTCCTTCTTTTCGGGTGACAACGGATTACAAAAAGAACATACTTTCAAGCATAATCCACATTCGATACACTTGTCCTGGTCGAAAACTTCCGGCGAGAAAAAGCCAAAGCGATCCTCTTGGAGTCGTATTATCTTCTTGGGGCATGCTGTCACGCATGTGCCACATCCGTAGCAGAATTTTAGTTTACTTATGTTATCCATTTGTATATGCATGTTTATCTATATACTCTGGGAGTCGGTGCAAATTTTGCATCAAGATAAAACCATAATCTCTTGAGCCGGGGGAACAGATACATACACTTAGTGATTAAGGCCTGTTTGCGGAATCCGTTCTCATTGTAAAATTTCATCACACGATTTAATAATGTTTTATCCTTAGTCAATGCCACTATATACCAGCTGAGGCGAGCTCGGTTATATTCAGCCTTATAATATGTACCTTCACTTACCGGAGCTAACTGTGACATTTGGTCATATACATCATAACGTGTTTTCACCCAATTCAGCTTCTGTTTTATCGAGCTTAGATGAGAGGCGCTATTATCCAGAACTCGATATACTGTCATTATCTCACCCAACTGTCGTATTTTAGCTTGTGAAGCAACAAAAATCCAGGCTGGGTAGTCGCCATAAACCCATTTTGATGATCTTTCAGCGTATTTATTTCTATATAAATTATAGAAATCCCTCCTTAAGCATACCGATAATGTACCGATACGGTTAATAATTAACATATCATCGTAGGTTAAATCCTTATCTTCAAAGTTGGATAATTTACCAAACTCATTTCTGCCTTGATAATATTGTCTAAATCCGCAACTCACAAGTCCATAGTCGGGATTATTCTCCAGGAAATCAACCTGTTTCTGAAGCTTTAGAGGGTCAGTCCAATAGTCATCTCCTTCACAGAAAGCTACATATTTGGCACCGGTAGTTTCACGTGCCTGATGCATTATTTTCCCTAAGATACCATTGCGTTTTGAATATTGATTTTCGACCTCAAATATAGGAAGTATAATCTTAGGATAATTATTTGCGTATTCGCGTATAATGTTTGCCGTATTGTCGGTAGATGCATCGTCGTGGATAACGACTACAAATGGAAAATCAGTCTTTTGAGATACAAATCCATCTAATGCCTCACGTATATATGGCTCATGATTGTAGGTGATACAACTTACGACAACCAATGGTTTAAGGCGTGTACATTCCGACTTGATACTTTCAATGGCTTTTAATGCTTCTACAGGTAACTCTTCCAATGACATATTATGATTGCTCAATATATTTAACTAATTCTTCGAGATTGTTGTTATTAAAAAGATTCCATTGATAGAGTAAGTCTTTGCTGCGGTTCTTTATTCTTTTGGCTGGGATGCCGGCATACACGCCCCGTGGCTGTGTTGATTCCATAATAACCCATTTCCTTCGCTGCATTAATTGCCGGCACTTGTTGAGCCGACCCACCGAGCATCTAATTCTTCTTCATAGACGTTATTTATTAAAAAAAGCTAATATACGTTCGATATCGTTGTCAGTCAACTCATGGTGCATGGGAAGGCAAAGCACGGTATCAGCAAGTTTATATGCTTCAGGTAAGTTCTCGCGGGTGGCCGAGGGTAATCCACGGTATGTGCTGAAATCGCTTATCAAGGGGTAAAAATAGCGGCGGCCCAACACATTGGCTTCCTTCATTCTGAAATACAGTTCGTCTCTGCTTTGACCAAATTTTGTGGCATCGACGAATATCGGGAAATAGCTGTAGTTATGCTTTACACCGGGCATATCATCGAAGAATGTTATACCCTCTACATCGCGAAGAGCCTCACGATATTTCTTGGCAACTTCCTGACGGGCAGCAATCGCGGCATCTACCTGACGAAGATTAAGAATACCGTAAGCGGCACGGATTTCGTCCATCTTTGAGTTGATGCCGGGAGCTACGACGGTAGTTTCGTTTGCAAAACCGAAATTTTTGAGATAGTCTATCCGTTTTTTTGTCTGTTCGTCATGCATGACCAAAGCTCCGCCCTCGATGGTATTATAGACCTTTGTCGCATGGAAGGATAGGGTGGACATGTCGCCGGCGTTAAGTATTGACTCGCCGTTGACTTCAACGCCAAACGCGTGGGCTGCATCATATATGACTCTCAGTCCATATTTATCGGCAATCTCCTGAATGGCTTTGGTATCGCAAGGCTTGCCATAGCAGTGGACGGGCATGATTGCTGTGGTTTTCGGCGTTATCGCTGCCTCTATTTTGTTGGGATCGATACCACAGTTGGCAGGGTCAATATCTACAAATACAGGCTTTATGCCGTTCCACCACAATGAGTGGGTGGTAGCGACAAAGCTATAGGGAGTAGTAATAACCTCTCCTGTGATTCTAAGAGCCTGCAGGGCCGTAATCAAAGGGAGCGTACCGTTAGTAAACAGACTGATGTAAGGCACCTTGAGGTATTCGGCCAGAGCCGCCTCAAGTCTGCGGTGAAACTGACCGTTATTCGTTATCCACTTGCTCTCCCATATTTGCTTGAGCATTTCGTTAAATTCATCAAGAGATGGTAGTAAAGGAGATGTTACGGTGATTTGTTCCATTGATTTAAGAGTCTGTTATCAATTAACGGATTACTTTTTACCTGTTTTATTATTTAAAATTAAATTCATAAACACAGGTTCAAGAAATTTCTTATAGTAATGATCTATGAATGAGCAGATAAGAAATATTATAATAGGTACAGCTACTGCTTGAGCAATTAATGCCGGAAGTCCTGCATGCAACATACCCGGTACGTCGCATATGTCTTGCCAAAGCCAATGCCGCATTGTATCGCTTGATGCATGTATGAGAAGAACACCAAAGCATCCGGCTGCCAAGAAATTAACAGTTTTACTATGACCCATGTTAAAATTTTTCGCAGTCAGGAACGCCGACAAGCCGATTAAAAAAGCCAATAATTTATTTGAATCAGAAACGAGATGCCATTTGAATTCAGAGAAAACCGTCCTGCCTGTGTGATTTGCCAAGTAGACGAATGCAATACATATTGCGACTGCAACCAATATTGACACAGTAAGCACAATCGACGACAATTTTAGATTGTCGGTCCATTTATTCGGATAAAGACGTATATACGCGGCAACAAAATAAAGTGTCATATACCACACGGGCTCGTTCATAGTAGGAGCAAGAAAGACCGTCGAGCAAATTGTCATAATAAACAGCAAGCCGAGCACCAAAAGACCTAACTGTCGCTTAGTAAGGACGGAAATAAGTTTATTATAGAAAGGCACAAATATGTAAAAAGCCATAAAACTTGCTGCAAAACCGTTGTTAATGCTTGTTAACAGGCCGAATAGCTTGTTAAATAAGCCTCTGATAGTCAGTTGTTGATAATCACATATTGCAAAAATCAGCATTATAGTTATGCCATAGAAGAGAATTTGTATCAGCAGTTTTACATATCTTCGGGCTGTTAACTGCATGCGGCACATAAAATAGCCTGAAATCAGGATAAATGCATTTATCCCGGTTTTACCCCACATACCCCATACTTCCAAAAAATATTGCTGAGGGGTTGCTGTCCCATCGTAAGCAAATAACCCTCTGACAGAAGAGTTGACGACATAGTGGTGAGCTATGATTGCAAGCATAGCAATTATTCTCAAGAGTTCCAGATTAGAAGATCTCGGCTTCTTTATGTCAGAAGATGGGGATGATTGTTTGATATGTAGATTATTATATAAAGAAGCCATACTATTTGCGAATGTTTTTTAGTAATGCAAGCTCTTTGAATTTTAGAAGGTGTGCTCCTCCTGCGTAAATTATTATGCCTGCACAGATTGTGATGCTTAAACTTAATATGCCATTTCCCAATACTGTTGATAAGAATTTACATGCGATAAACATTATTATAGAAAGTATCAGAGATGGATATATATCTTTCAATTGCACGATAAGGCCCAAATTGAGAAGTTTCCCTGTATAGTGAGTGTTAATTATAAGTGCAATTATTGAATTAGCAACAGCTCCATAGCACATCGCTTTAAGTCCCAGTGGCACAGTTATGCAGAGCATTATCACTCCCAATATCTTCTTAATTATTTCAAGCCGGAAAAAGATATCACTGCGTCCACGAACTTTCAATAAATTAAGATTGATTGCATGAATCGGATACCACATACTTGAGAATACTATAATCTGTAGAAGTCCTGCAGCAAATATCCATACATCGGTGTATAAGACATTGATAAGCGGATACGATACCGCACCCACGCCTAACGTCAGTGGGAATACTACAAATGCGCTTATACTTATAATCTTCCTGTATGTAGCACCAAGTATTTCTGTACTGTCCTGCACCTTACATAGAGCAGGAAATGTTACTGATTGAAGCACGCTGGTAGGTGTGCTTGACATCAAAATTCCCAGTCCATTCGCTCTATTATAATAAGCCAAATCAGAATGTGGGAAAAACTTACCGATAACTACCGAATAAATATTTCGATATCCGGTGTCTAAAAGACTTGATAGTAGTAATTTTGAGCCAAAACTAAAAAATTCTTTTAGCGAAGACCAGGAAAAAGTCCAAGTCGGTCTCCATTTAGATCCTATGCAAATACATATTGTACCAATGGCGGTAGAGAGGACTGATTGTGTAACCAAAGCCCATACCTGGAAGCCCAAGTAAGCCATCGTCATTCCAGTGATGCCCGATACAATAAGTGATAATAAATTATATTTTGCTAAGGACTTAAAGTCCATGCGTGCGGTAAATAGAGTGCGGTGTACTCCGCCAAACGAGCCTATGACCAAAGATACTGATGTGACACGTAATATGATGCATAATTCAGGTAAATTATAGAATTTTGCAACAAAGGGGGCAATGATAAATAAAACTATGTATGAGAAAACCGATACGACGATATTGAAAATGTAAACTGTGTCACAATCAGTTTGTGTTCGATTATTTTTTCGCATCAGGGCGGTTGAGAACCCGGAGTTAATGAAGACCTCTGCGATGGCTATAAATATCGTTAGCATCGCGATTGCGGCAAATTGTTCCGGTAAGATTAACCGGGCCAATACGATACTTATGACAAACTGGATGACTTGTGTACCTCCGGATTCGAGGATGCGCCATATCGCTCCGTTTAGTGTCTGTCGTTTGAGTGACTGTTCAGCCATAAAGACTAATGATTGATTTAATAACAGGTGTGATGTGAAACCCCGTTAAAGATGTAGAATCTTTTTGGGGGTTAGGGGAGGGTTTCAATGAGGGTTGTTGGGGGGAGGTGGAGGTCGATGTAGGCTACGAGGCAGTCGCGGAGGCTTATGCGGAGGCGGCGGTAGCGGGAGCCGCGGATTGTCAGGAGTTCGCCTTCAATCCAGCTGTCGTTGTGGGGTATGCGTACGCGGCGGCCTATGAGGCGGGCGAGGTTGTCGTCGCCGGCGGTGTGGTAGGTGACGCGTTGGCTGGAGGTGGTGGCGGCTATGAAGTTGTCCATCTCTTCGTTGCGTATCACTACGGGCTGGCGGTAGGGGTGCCCTTTGATGTAGAGGTACTCTACGCCGATGTTTTTGCGCACTATCTCGTCGATGTGGCTCACGGTGTCGTTGACGAAGAAGATGTCGGGTATCGCGGGTGATATTTTCCTTACTCTTTTGCCGCCTCGGGTGGTGACGCTTTCTTTCATGGGCATGAAGAAGCGGCGTACCATGCTCTGGATGATTTCGTAGCCGTAGAGGCGTTGCGCGACGGCTTTTCCCCCGGTTGCTGCGGGCTGCTCTACTACGGTTTTTTCTTTTCGGGAACGCATCACTATCCACACGCTCTCTTCGGTGTCGTCTTGCGGGGCGTTGCTCGTTTCGTTCTCTATGTAGAGCGGTGTGAAATGAAGGTTTTCGTTGGCCATCGGGCAATTCTTTCTATCCCCATAGGTCGCATATTTGTGTGTAGACCAATAGGTTACGATAGATGTTTGTTAAAGTTCGGGCTTGGGGTGGATTCCGTTGCAAGATATTGCAGATGGTTGTTGCTTTTTGCTTGTTTGTGATCGTCCGGCGGATGGCCGGCATGCTGGATGCTGATTGCTCCGCTGGTTTAAAGCCCGGATGCTCATTGCTGAGCGTTGCAAAGGTAGGAATTTATCTTGTAATTTCCAAATATGATGGTTTTTTAACGTTGTCGGGGGCGCTGTGGCGCGGGGCTTTACGGGGTGGGTGGCAACCACCCGGAGACAAACCGCGAAGCCGATTGGGGGGATAGAAGCCGATTGGGGAGGGCGTGTTATGAGAAATGCGCCCGTGGCGTGCCTTATGAGGGGCGTGCCAAGGGCGCATGTATAGGGGTGCGGTGCGTGGGTTCACGCGGTGCGGTGTCGCGGGTTTACTTTACGTGGAGGAGGTAGTAGTTCTTCTTGCCTTTCTGCACGAGGATGTATTTGCCGTTGAGGAGCAGGTCGGTGGTGGCGGGGGCGTAGACGTCGGCCACTTTCTCTTTGTTGATGGCGAAGCCGCCTTGCTGCGCGAGTTTGCGGAGTTCGGCCTTGGAGGGGAACACGGGGGCTTTGTCGGTGAGGAGGTCGGCTATCTTGAGTTCGCCGTTGAGGTCGTCGAGGGCGATTTCAAATTGGGGCACGCCTTCAAACACGGCGAGGAGGGTGTCTTCGTCGATTTTGCGCAGTGTCTCGGATGCTTTGTTGGAGAAGAGTATCTGCGAGGCTTCTACGGCTGCTTCGTAGTCGGCGGCGCTGTGTACCATTGTGGTGATTTCCTTGGCGAGGCGTTTCTGCAGGGGGCGCTGGCCGGGGTCGGCTGCCTGCTGTGCCACGAGGCCGTCGATTTCCTCTTTGGGCAGGTCGGTGAAGATTTTGATGTACTTCTCGGCGTCGGCGTCGGATACGTTGAGCCAGAACTGGTAGAACTTGTAGGGCGATGTGTAGCGCGGGTCGAGCCATACGTTGCCGCTCTCGGTCTTGCCGAACTTGCCGCCGTCGGCTTTGGTGATGAGGGGGCAGGTGAGGGCGAAGGCGTCGTCGGCGCCGGCGATGCGGCGTATGAGCTCGGTGCCGGTGGTCATGTTGCCCCACTGGTCGGAGCCGCCGAGCTGCAGGCGGCAACCCATCTCGTTGTAGAGGTGGAGGAAGTCGTAGCCCTGGAGGAGCTGGTAGGAAAATTCGGTGAACGACATTCCTTCGCGTGATTCGCCCGAGAGACGTTTCTTCACGGAGTCCTTGGCCATCATGTAGTTGACGGTGATGTGCTTGCCGATGTCGCGGATGAAGTCGAGGAATGAGAAGTTTTTCATCCAGTCGTAGTTGTTGACGAGGACGGCGGCGTTGGGGGCGTCGGAGTCGAAGTCGAGAAACTTGGCGAGCTGGCGTTTGATTGCTTCCTGATTGTGGCGCAGGGTCTCTTCGTCGATGAGTTTGCGTTCCTGGCTTTTCATCGAGGGGTCACCGATCATGCCGGTGGCACCGCCGACGAGGGCGATGGGGCGATGGCCGGCGCGCTGGAAGTGCTTGAGCATCATGACGCCCACGAGGTGGCCTATATGCAGGGAGTCGGCCGTCGGGTCAATGCCGAGGTAGGCCGTGGTCATTCCTTTTTTGAGTTGTTCATCGGCGCCGGGAGTGACGGAGTGAATCATTCCGCGCCATGTGAGTTCCTGTATGAAGTCCATGATATAAATTGTCTTAATATGGTTGTGAGTCAGGGTTATTTGAGGGCTGCGAGGGCGTTGGCTATGCGCTTCATGGCCTCGCGGATGTTGTCGTCGGAGGTGGCGTAGCTGAGGCGTATGTAGCCGTCGAGGCAGAATGCCGCGCCGTCGACTGTGGCCACGTGGGCTTTGTCGAGGAGATAGAGAGCGAGCTCGCCGGAGGTGTTGATGGTGCGTTCGCCGTCCGACTTGCCAAGGAACGATGTCACGCGGGGGAAGAGGTAGAACGCGCCCTGCGGTTCGTTGCATTCAAGTCCGGGAATCTGACGGGCGAGCTCGACCACGAGGTCGCGGCGGCGGCGGAAAGCTTCACACATCTCGCGCACGCAGTCCTGCGGACCGTCGTAAGCGGCTTCGGCAGCCTTCTGGGCTATCGACGAGCAGCCCGAAGTGTACTGGCTCTGCAACTTGTTGACAGCTTTGGCGAGCCACAGCGGAGCGGCGCAGTAGCCTATGCGCCATCCGGTCATGGCGTAAGCCTTTGACACGCCGTTGATTATGACCGTGCGGTCGGCGATTTCGGGGAACGAGGCCAGCGAAGTGAACGAGCCGGTGAAGTTGATATGCTCATATATCTCGTCGGCGAGAACAATGATGTCGGGATATTTGGCCAGAACGTTGACGAGTCCCTGCACCTCCTCGCGCGAGTACACCGAGCCGGTCGGGTTGGAGGGTGAGCAGAGAAGCACCATGCGCGTGTTGGGCGTGATGGCGGCTTCGAGACGTTCGGGGGTGATTTTGAAATTGTCCTCAAGCGTAGTGGGCACCAGCACGTTAGTGCCGCGGGCGAGCTTCACCATCTCCACATACGACACCCATGCTGGAGTGGGGATGAGCACCTCGTCGCCGGGATTGATGCAGGCGAGGATAACGTTGCAGAGCGCCTGCTTGGCGCCGTTTGACACTACAATCTGCTCGGGAGCGAAGTCCACACCGTTCTCATCCTTGAGCTTGCGCGACACCGCCTTGCGCAGTGACATATAGCCGGGCACGGGGGTGTAGAAAGTAAAGTTTTCGTCGATAGCGCGCTTGGCTGCCTCCTTGATATGGTCGGGAGTATTGAAGTCGGGTTCGCCGACCGAGAGATTGATGACGTCGACGCCCTGCGCTTTGAGTTCATTGCTCTTTTGCGACATAGCCAGAGTGGCCGAGGGAGAAAGTGATTGGATAAGCTCTGAGATATGTGTCATAACTACTTGAAATTTTCGGCAAAGATAGCATTTTTCTTTTAAATAACCGCAAAATTGTGTATATAGATATGTTATTTGCCGCGATTGTTGAAAACTAGGCGGTAAATAAGTGCGGCGGGTGGCGGCATCGGGGTGTGATATGAGGTGGGGGGATAGAATTGCGGGGTCGGGAAATGTGAAATAAATATAAAGATGTGGGGTGGGGTGGGGTGAATATGGTGAAAATAAGTATCTTTGCGTTTGAGTCGATTATGTGATTGCGGGAGGCGGAATGCAATGCTGAATGCAATTATGTGTGGCCGGGGTGTAACATTTTGCCTTTTTGTCCGTATATATTGTGACTGCCGGTCGTTTTTTATGATTGTCTCATTCAAAACCAATTTCAATATTTTATCATTTATGAATTCAAAAAAACTTTCTCTCAAGGCGCTGAGTCTGCTTATGTTTGTGACATTGGCGGCCTGCCTGCTGTCGTCGTGTGGCAAGAACAGCAGTGGTGACAAGCTGGTGGAGTCGATTCCTTCATCGGCTATGTTTGTTGTCAAACTCAATCCGCAGCAGGTCATCGAGAATGCCGGTTGCAGTATCGACAACGGCAAGATTGTGCTCTCCGACAAGATTAGCGATGCTATCACGGGGGAGGCCGGCGCGGCTGCGTTGAAGATTATCAACGAGTATCTGGCCTACACCGAGGGTATCAATCTCGATGCTATCATGATTTTCGCCACTAATTCGCAGGATGTTGCCGGTGTGGCTACTCTCAGCGATGCCGAGCCGGTGAAGAAACACCTCAAGGAACTTATCGGCAGCGAGAAGGAAGAGGATGGTTTCACCGTATATAAACTGGGCTACAACGGCGTAATCGCCATCAAGGGCGATATGCTCTGGATAGCCGACAAACTCAGCGTCATCAACCGCCATATCGAGAATGCCGGCAAGAGCAACATCTCGTCGGTAAGCGGTGTCGCCGAGCTTCTCGGTGCCGACAACGCTATGGCCTACGTGCTGGCTCTCCCCCGCATCAACAGCGAGCTGGAGAAGGAGGGCGTTGACCTCGAGCGCGAACTGAAAAGAAATATGCCCGCCTCGATGGCTTCCAAAATTGCCGACATTATGGACTACTACGTGTGCGGCTCGTTCACTCTCGACGGCAACACCGCGAGCGGCGAGGCTTTCCTCGTCAACGAGCAGGGCAACCGTTTCCAGTTTGGCAAGATATTCAACCCCATCAACACCGACTTCCTCAAGAACGTGCCTGCCGGCGCCAACTTCATCGCAGCCTGCGGCGACATAGCCGAGCCCGACCTCAAGTCGCTCATCGAGCAAGGCGCCAAGGAACTGTCGGGCGAGGTTTCCGACCCCGTAATGTCGCGCAATCTCTACGACATGCTGGCCAAGTGGGACGGCACCGCCGCCTTTGCTTTCGACCTCAACGCGTTTATGCAGACTGACTGGATGTCGTTGATGAACATGTCGGAAAGCCGCATGATGAACACCGTCATGAGCAACATGAAGTTTGTGTTCATGGCCCACTATCCCCAGGATGTAGTCAAGAACTTCGCCGACGCTCTCTACGAATCGGCTTCGGCCACTGAGTCGGTGACCACCGTGCGCCCCGGCTTCTATAGCGCCCCCGTCACCCCCGAGGTATCGCTCTTCTTCGGTAACCTTAACGGCTACTTCGCCTTCGCCAACACCGCCGACGCGTCGGGCGCCACCTCGCTCGCCGACAAGTTCTCAGGCAAGCACCTCGAAATCTACAGCCACTCCGACGCTATCCCCGCTATGGCACGCTTCGGCTGGACATTCGGTTCGGAGGGCGAGATATGGATTGAGAACGATGCCATCAAGATGTACAACAAGCTGACCGGCACCAATCTCAAGTACCTCCAGGCTATGATTGAACCGCTCACCGACATGAAGAATCTCGAAAATCTCATCGACTACCTCAACTCGGTGTACGCTTCGTCATACAACAGCCACTATTACGACTTTGACGACGATGACTATAACTTCGACGACCTCAGCGACGTGACCGCTCTCGACGGCGACTCCGACGACTACTACTACGGTTATGACGATTAACGTCATACCTCAATCCCGATAACCCGCAGGCGGCGGAGGGCAGTGTCACCGGCACCCCCTCCCCGCCTTGTGCTCTGACATATATTATAAAGGCATATATATAATAAAGGCAGCCCCGTCATCAGCCGATATTATACATTTTTTTAACTTCTACTTATAACTACTGTGATAGAAAAGATAACAATCAACAACCTGCTGCCCGAAGTATTCAGCGACGAGAAGGGGGAGCCGCGCATCGTGAAATCCGACGTGTGGTTGCGCCATCTCACCTTCGAGAAGCCGTTGTCCTATCTGATATTTGCCGAGTCGGGCACGGGCAAGTCATCGCTCTGCGCCTTTCTCTACGGCAACCGCCGTGACTACGAGGGGAGCATACTCTTCGACGGCCACGATGTGCGCGCCTACGACCCCGACAAGTGGTCGCAGCTGCGGCGCATGGCCCTGGCCTACCTGCCTCAGCAGCTCAGCCTCTTCCCGGAGCTTTCGGCTATTGACAATGTGTTGATAAAGAACCGCCTTACCGACTACTACTCCGAGGCCGACATACGCCGCATGTTTGAGCAACTGTCAATCGACAACCGCGCCGACTCCCTCGCCGGCCACCTCTCCATAGGCCAGCAGCAGCGCGTGGCCATCATACGCGCGCTCGCCCAGCCCTTTGACTTCCTGCTCCTCGACGAGCCGGTGAGCCATCTCGACGCGCGCAACAACGAGGTTGTGGCACAGATGATTACGAGTCATGCCGAGTCGCGCCACGCCTCCATCATAGCCACCTCCGTGGGCAATCATCTATCTATCGACAGCTATAAAATACTCCGCCTATGATACTGCACAATCCCGTCAACCGCTTGCTCCGCCGCAACATCTCCGTGGGGCAGATACTCGGCTACGCCGTAGCCAACTTCGTCGGGCTTGCAATCCTGCTCACGGCCCTGCAGTTCTACCGCGACACCACCAAGGCCGAAAACTCGGCCGACGACTCGTTCATATCCCGCGACTTCCTCATAGTGTCGAAGCATGTCAGCGACATCAACACCCTCAAAGGGCGCACGTCGGGCTTCTCGGCCGAGGACATCGCCGACCTGAGCCGCCAGCCCTGGGTGGAGAAAGTGGGGGAGTTCACCCCCTCGCGCTTCCATGTCAACGGCGCCGTGGAGTTCGGTGGCCGCGGCATGTCGACCCATCTCTTCTTTGAGTCGATACCCGACGAATTTTTCGATGTGAAGCCCGAAGGCTGGGGCTTTAACCCCGCCGACTCCTCGGCCATCATACCCATCGTAATCTCGCGTGACTATCTCGCCCTCTACAACTTCGGCTTCGCCGCCTCGCGCGGTATGCCTCAGTTGAGCGAGCAGATTGTAGGTTCCGTGCCTCTGCAGCTCTCGCTCAGCGGCAACGGCAGGCGAGTGGAGCGCACCGGCGAAATCGTGGGCTTCTCCTCGCGACTCAACACCATCGCCGTGCCCGAGTCGTTCATGCAGTGGGCCAACGCCGAGTTTGGCGACGACACCGAGCCGACCGAAGTATCGCGCCTCATCGTGCAGACCAACGACCCCGGCAACCCCGCCATCGAGAAGTATTTCAACGAGAACGGCATCGAAGTCTCCGGCGAGAAGCTCAATCAGGGACGCGCCGCCTACTTCCTGTCGATAGTATCGGCCGTGGTCATCGTCATCGGCCTCGTCATCTGCGCCCTCGCATTCTTCATACTGATGCTTAGTATCAGCCTGTTGCTGCAGAAAAACAAGGACAAAATCCACGACCTGCTCATGCTCGGATACACCCCCCGCCAGGTGGGCGCCTACTACTACCGCATGGTGGCCGCGCTGAATGGCTCCATCCTCGTGGCCGCGCTGATAGTGACCCTCATAGCGTCGCGCCTGTGGACCGGCGTATTCGCCGCCCTCGGTCTCACCACCACCGGCTGCGGTGTCACGATACTCGCCGGCGTAGTGCTCATGGCACTTGTCACCTGCGTCAATATCATCGCCATTCACCGCAACGTCAACCGTAACTTCTATAACTCCTGATGCAGCCTGATGCGTCGGCAAAACTCTTTTCCGCAATGAAAAACCTTAGAACTATTATACTTGGAGCCATCGTCGCCTGCGCTGCGGCGGGAGCGTCGGCAGCCGACAAGTCGTCGGCCGTCAAGCCCACCTCCGTGCGCCCCGACATGGATAAAATCAAATCCGAAGTGCTCAACCCCTCCGGCCGGTATTATTATCCCAAGCTGATGGCCAACTATGAGAAAAACGACACACTGATGACTCTCGAGGACTACCGCCACCTCTATCTCGGCACAGTGTTTCAGGAGGACTACAACCCCTACCGCCGCTCGCCGTTCGACAACGAGATCGAGCAGCTCTACTACAAGCAGTCACACACCCGCGCTGAGCTCGACAACATCATCGAGTATGCCGAGCAGGCGCTCCTCGACGACCCCTTCGACCTGCAGCAGATAACATTCCTTATCTACGCCCTGCAGAACCGAGGCAAGGTCAACCGTGCCAAGATATGGCAGTACCGCCTCAACCATCTCCTCGAGGCCATCCTCTCCACCGGCACCGGCCTCGACGCCGAAAACGCCTGGATAGTAATCGACCCCAAGCACGAGTACAACATACTCAATTTCAAGAACAATATCGTAGAGGAAGCTGACTACGTGGCCCCCCACTACGACTATATAAAGGTGCATGCCGACGCTTCCGACAGCAAGGCCACGCAGGGCTACTACTTCAACATCCGCTACATCATCGAAGAGTATTACCGCAAGCATCCCGAGCAGCAGGAATAGCCCGCGCCCCTACTGCTGTGTAACCGGCCTATATGATTTTATAGTTTAAATGGCGGATAGCAAAAAAAGTAGAAAAAAGTGACGGAAAAATTTGTCACCCTCACCAAAACTACTTACCTTTGTGCGACCCAATCGAAGGAAAGATGCCGGAGTGGTCGATCGGGACGGTCTCGAAAACCGTTGTACCCTTACGGGTACCCAGGGTTCGAATCCCTGTCTTTCCGCAACCTTGTCAGACGCGAGTCGGACAAATCAAGTCAAGCCTCAGACTTTCAATAAGTTCTGAGGTTTTTTTATGTCCTTTCCTACCAGTTGCCGGACACTAATCAGCTAACCTCAGACCCATCTCAGACCTTATTTCGCTACCCACACGCTACCCTTTTTGAAAAAGGGCAAGTGGGTAGCAAAAGGGTAGCAAATAATGTATTAATAAACTAATAATCAAATTGTTAAATAGACATAAGTCGGTCAATTTGAGACATTTTAAAGACACATTTTTGCTACCCTTTTTACTTCAGACACCTTTGGTTAGCTGTTTGGTAGCAAATATGCCTATAAATCTCTGATTAACACATACATAAATCGCTCCGTTCTTCATTGTATCAAATAGATTCTGCGACACTCAATGTCGTTAGAATGTCTTCTATCACAATTGTCTTATATCTGTCTGCATTAGTCTTTTATCCGTCTCAACTCAACTTAATTATTAATCGTTTCAATGCCAGACCACCAAATCCAGTGTTGAATTAAAATCATTAAGAAAAAATGAAACGGAACGTCTTTAGTGTCCTTTTCTATATCAAGAGGACCAAAGTCAATCGCTCAGGGGAAAGTCCTATAATGGTATCCCTGAACGTCAATGGAGACCGAGAAATGTTCGCGGCAAAACTGTCTGTCAAACCGGACATATGGGATGCCAAAAGCGGACGAGCCATCGGAAGAACAGCGGCAATCAATGAACTGAACAGCCGCCTGACAGACATACAAATGTTGCTGAAGCGTCACTTCTATGACATAGAACAGCAGCAAGGCTACGCAACGGCGGAGCAGGTAAAGAATGCCTATATGGGTATTACAGCCAAACAGGAATCACTCATGCCTGTATATAGGGAGTTTCTTGAAGAAACAAAAAAGATGATTGGCATAAAGAAAAGCCATAAAACTTACGACAAGTATGAACGCTGTTATCGTCGGGTTGTAGAGTTCATGAAAAAGAAGTACAACAGTACCGATATACCGTTGCGTGAACTCAAGCCAAAATTCCTGACTGATTTTGAGGTTTTCCTCACAACAGATTACGGATGCTGCCAAAACACCACCTACAAATTTCTCCAGCTTTTCAGAATGGTAATTCTAAAAGCCCAGCGAGACGGAGTGAACTTCCATGATCCCTATCTCAATTTTACGATGAAAAAGGAGAAAGTGGATAGGGGCTATCTCAATGAGGAGGAAGTAATCAAGATTGCCACAAAATCCATAACCTTGCAGCGTCTTGATCAAGTAAGGGATGTGTTTATCTTTGCTTGCTATACCGGTCTGGCTTATGCGGATATAGCAACCCTACGAGCAGACAATATCCAAAAGATGTTCGACGGGAAAGAATGGATTATCACCCATCGTCAGAAGACAAAGACAAACGTCAATGTTCCTCTTCTCCCAATGGCGAGAAAGATACTGAACAAGTATCAGGGACATCTTAAAGACGATGAGATTCTCCCAGTTCTCAGCAATCAGAAGATGAACGCATACCTCAAAGAAATTGCGGAAATCTGCGGCATTGAGAAAAACCTAACCTTTCACCTCGCCCGGCATACCTTCGCCACGACGATGACGCTCGGAAAAGGTGTTCCCATTGAGTCTGTCAGCAAGATGCTCGGGCATACGAATATCCAGACCACTCAAATCTACGCACGTATAACCAACGAGAAAATAAGCCACGATATGGAAAATCTCGCAAAAAATCTTGGCAACCT
>JAAVEW010000004.1 GCA_014801075.1 Barnesiella sp.
AGGCTTGACATTTGTCAAAGTTCCGAATCGGGATTACAAGCTATTCTTTTCGATATATCCGTTATGGCGTTCTACCCTGAAAAGTTGCATAGATGTTCCTTTATTGCTTCAACCGTTGGTAGATGACAACGGTCTTGACATATATTTGTCTGACAGTACAAATATCATTGACAGATGCAGCACGCAATTTCCATTGTTAAGCGGAAGCAACATAGTCGCGGATTTTGTACGGGGTTTATATGAAATTATCGCAACCGACAAGTCCATACAAATCAACTTTGTACTCCAAATGAAGATATACGAGTTGATATATGGAATCGCTCTTTATCTCAACAATATAAAGATAGCCAAAGATGTTTATATACAGATTTCAAATCAAATATCCGGCTGGGACATAAAGATATTCAACTATTGGTACGGCGATAAAGATACAACTCTGACAAAACTTCTTGAATTTGAATCAAACAAGCGCAGAATAGTCAAGAATGTTGACCGCAACGCCTACGACCCCAAAGTAATAAAGTTACCGACTTATAAATTCCTTGTATAATGAAACTGACCGATAAACGATTTTGGAATGGAGAGAAAACGGGGTTTTATCCGTCTTTCAAGTATGCACTATCAGACAGCGTGCTATTCGCTATCTCAT
Source organism: Barnesiella sp. (assembly GCA_014801075.1). Lineage (GTDB taxonomy): Bacteria > Bacteroidota > Bacteroidia > Bacteroidales > Muribaculaceae > JAGBWK01. The sequence goes on from JAAVEW010000004.1 coordinate 650, forward strand.
GGATTTTAGCCCTGAGCCTGATATTATGCTTAATCTGCATGATTATTGGTTTGCATAACGAGGAAAGTATCTCTTGGCACACAATTTCTGTTGGTTTAATCTTTCTTCTCATAGTATTCATTATTTTAAACGGAATGTTCTTATATGAGAATTGGGTGAAGCAATATATCATTATAGGCAAGGTAAAGAAACTGTTGCCAGAAGGATACGCCATGAAAAGCATCAACTTTGATAGTGGAAGAAAGGATTATAAGATAATATTGGAATATAAGGGTAAGATATTTCGAGCAACAATCGAATATCCATTCTTTTATCTAAGTGAGAATGGAGTACGCGCACTCGGAGCGTTGAACATTGGGTCTCGCAAGTGTTTTGCAGAGAACAAGTCGTTAATAAAGGACTATATGTCTTGATTCAGTATTATATGCGACAAAACTACATACGATTTTGGCATAGTTTGGGATCGTATAACATTAAATTGGTAATTATGGCAAAGAATAAATATGGCTTTTTCAAGAAAGGTGATGTTATTAGAACAAATCCACAAAAGGGATTTTATGGCATAGCTGTAGTTCTTGATAATGGCGTAAAATTAGAACTATCTCCCAATAAATGGTCATATCCAATGTGTCATATTGCAATTACTCCCCTCATATATGACTTTGAAGTGACTATAGAAGATATAGACATCCCCCAACTTCATCCTCTGAGGTTCCAACGATGTTATTGTTTAAAAAACACACCTGAATTTTTCAAGGAAGAATTATTGGTAAATATATACACAACCCGGAATGTAGCCGAATTGCCTGTTATTGGGAATATTGATCCATCAAATATTTATCAAAATGAATTGTCGTGGCAACCAAAATCGGACAGATTCTTCTTTTGTGGAGATACTCAAAAATATTTAGGTAGGGAAGCATATCTTAATTGGCTTAATATATCTTCAACTACACTTAAACAATGAAATCCTGATGCTCACGCATTAGGATTCCGGATAACTAAGATATTATCCTATTATTCGATTGTTAACCAAGATGTGTATTTGTCTGACATTCACACAGCTTCATACCGACCTAAAACACCCCTGAAAGGGGCCCCCCTCAAGCCGATTTCATGTGAAAACAAGGGCTGAAATTGGCTTACTGCTTATTAAGAAAATATCGCCTATAATTACTACATCATATCGTATATACGATTCAGTCCCGGAAAGGTGAGTCTATGATAAGACGACAAGGAACGAAGACGGATTATCACTGTCTCGCCCCGTGGACTGCTATACAAGTGGAAAGTGAATGAGCGGTCGTAAAGTCCACTCATAGCCACGGCGAAAAGAACACGGAGCGCAGCCAATAAGTCTTGGACTGTGGCACAGCGACGTCTCCGTCGCGCCACTCCGAGGCATTGGCTTCGCTCGGTGTTCCGCCGTTGCAGATAGGCGTGAAGCGGTCTGAGGTAGTGCCGGACTCGCTCTAAACGCCTCATACGGCATCACGCCGAAACCAACCAAGACCGCCCATTTTCTTTCCGCTTTGGTATGTAAAGAACTGATTAAGAGAACTTCGGCATTATCGAAATTTAACAATTTCTCCATTGTGGAATCGAACAAAATTTATTAACTTTGCACTGCGGATAATGCTCGCAGAGGCGGGCGGCAATTTGGTTGTCAGTTTATTTGCTAACCTTTTGTTACCCATTGAAAATAATCTGATTTTTCTTATTGAAAATCAGGGTGCTATTGACTATAATTCTGGAACAGTCGGTATCCTTGTGGAAAATTCTGTTCCGTCAATTATATGCGATATTTGATAGGGAAAGAAGCTGGTAAATCCAATTTTATCAAGAGATTTGAATCTTTGATCGAATTGCGCTACCCAGACGCTAACCATTTCAAATTTGCGGAGTTAATGATTTGATAATCAATATACTTTTGCAATGCGATAGGTTCCCTGTCTTTCCGCACAAAAAGCTGTGAGTCAACGACTTGCAGCTTTTTTTATTACGGAAAGACAGGGATGAGAACCCGAGGGTTCGTTACCGCAAAGCGCTTTCGGAGCGAAGCGGAGAAAGAATCCTTGTCTTTCCGCAAAAAAAATCGGGGAGAGTGTCCCGGAGGGTTGATAATATGGGTTTTAGTGTAAAGGAAACAATTTTGCTACAGAGTGCGTTAAGAAGGTAAACCGTTTATTCACTTAAATTTAAAGATATGATATCAATACTTTACGCACACCCTTATGAGAAGAGTTTCAACCATGCAGTTCTGGAAACAGTGAAAAAACGCCTTGATGAGCAGGGGAGGGAGTATAAGGTGCTCGACCTTTATGCCGACGGCTTCAATCCCGCTCTTGAGGCACAGAGCCTGCGTCTGTACAGCCGTGGGGAAACCGCCGATACTCTGGCGGCAGGATATCTCGACACTCTGCTTGACAGCGATGAATTCATTATGATTTTTCCGATATGGTGGGCTATGCTCCCTGCAATCGTCAAAGGGTTCTTTGATAAGGTCATGCTCTCGGGGAAAGCGTATAAGTATTCCGATGCCGGCGAGCTTGTGCCATGCGATATCGACATCCGTCGCACTGTCATCTTCTCAACTTCGCAGAACGCTACGGAAACTTTCGCACCCTTCTTCTCTGACTACCTCGACAAGAATGTGCTTCAGTCCGTAGGCATGAAGAATCTTGAGTGGTACAACTGTCAGCAGACGGCCCACGGGCCGGCCGAAAACCGCGAGGCATTCCTTAAACTCGTTGCCGAAAAAGTATGATTGATTCACGACGGTTGGGATATACCGGTATAATGCGTCATTTCAATCCTGCGGAGTGCGGGTGGATGCCCCGGTGTCCGTCTAAGCTGCTTACGGGATGTGACTGTCCGTCGTGTGGTGCACAGCGTGCGTTGCATGCGTTGTTGCATGGCGACCTGCGCGGCGCGTGGCAGTTTAATCCGTTTCTCATCGTCGGGCTTCCCTATCTGCTTGTGGCAGTGTGGGGAAGCCTGCGTTTTATGCCGGGTCGTGAATGGGCGCGCCGCATAGCCTCTCAACCGATTGTGGTCTATGGCTATATCTTCCTCTACATAGCTTGGTGGCTGTTGAGAAATGCGGGAGCGGGGGTGGTGTAAAAAAATGGCGGAGTTCTTGGATTTCCGCGATAAAATATTTAATTTTGCAGGCGCGGGTCATATGTCCCCGCCGCTGTCGTAAGGAGCGCAAACACAACGTTATCACACATATAGCTTCGATGGAAAAACGGCTCCCGCGACAACGAATGGAAGAAGCATACATATTTTAAACAATAGTTTACAAAATTATGAGCAAAGAAAAGAAATTCTTGACTTGCGACGGCAACCAGGCCGCAGCACATATCTCGTATATGTTCAGCGAAGTGGCCGCCATCTATCCCATCACTCCCTCGTCGACAATGGCAGAATATGTTGACGAATGGGCAGCTGCCGGTCGTAAGAACATCTTTGGCGAGACTGTTCTCGTTCAGGAGATGCAGTCGGAAGGAGGCGCAGCCGGTGCAGTGCACGGTTCACTCCAGGCCGGAGCGTTGACCACCACTTATACAGCATCACAGGGTTTGCTCCTGATGATTCCCAACATGTATAAGATTGCAGGCGAGCAGCTTCCGTGTGTGTTCCACGTATCGGCACGTACTATCGCTTCTCACGCACTCTCTATATTCGGTGACCATCAGGACGTGATGTCGGTTCGTCAGACCGGCTTCGCCATGCTTGCCGAAGGTTCGGTGCAGGAGGTTATGGACCTTGCCGGTGTAGCTCACCTCGCTACCATCAAGAGCCGTATCCCCTTCGTCAACTTCTTCGACGGCTTCCGTACCTCGCATGAGATACAGAAAATCGAGGTTATGAATCAGGAGGACCTCGAACCCCTGCTCGACCGCGAAGCGCTTGCCGACTTCCGTCGTCGCGCACTCAGCCCCGACGCTCCCGTAGCACGCGGTATGGCTGAAAACGGCGACGTTTTCTTCCAGCACCGTGAGTCATGCAACAAGCAGTATGACGCAGTGCCCGAAATCGTTGAGGACTACATGAACAAGATTTCCGCAATCTGCGGCCGCAAATACGGCTTGTTCAACTACTATGGCGCTCCCGACGCTGACCGCGTGATTATCGCCATGGGTTCTGTTACCCAGGCCGCTCAGGAAGCTATCGACTACATGATGGCCAACGGCGAAAAGGTAGGTCTCGTTTCGGTACACCTCTACCGTCCCTTCTCGGCAAAGCACTTCCTCGCTGCAGTTCCCGCATCGGCTAAACGCATCGCCGTGCTTGACCGCACCAAGGAGCCCGGCGCCAACGGCGAGCCCCTCTACCTCGATGTAAAGGAATGTTTCTACGGCAAAGCCGACGCTCCCCTTATCGTAGGCGGTCGCTACGGTCTTGCTTCTAAGGATACCACTCCCGCGATGATTATCTCGGTTTACGAGAACCTCGCGCTCCCCACTCCCAAGGACCACTTCACCGTAGGTATCGTCGACGACGTGACCTTCACTTCGCTTCCCCCGGTTGAAGAGATGGCCCTCGGCGGCAAGAGCACTTACGAAGCCAAGTTCTACGGCCTCGGTGCCGACGGTACTGTGGGTGCCAACAAGAACTCGGTGAAAATCATCGGTGAGAACACCGACAAGTATTGCCAGGCTTACTTCGCCTACGACTCGAAGAAGTCAGGCGGTTTCACCTGCTCTCACCTCCGTTTCGGCGACGATCCCATCCGCTCTACTTACCTGGTGAACACCCCCAACTTCGTGGCATGCCACGTGCAGGCTTACCTCCACATGTATGACGTGACCCGCGGATTGCGCGACAACGGTACTTTCCTTCTCAACACTATCTGGGAGGGTGACGAGCTCGCAGCAAATCTTCCCGACAAGGTGAAGAAATATTTCGCTGACCACAACATCACCGTCTACTACATCAACGCTACCAAGATAGCTCAGGAAATCGGTCTCGGTAACCGCACCAACACCATCCTCCAGAGCGCATTCTTCCGTATCACCGAGGTTATCCCCGTTGACCTCGCTATCGAGCAGATGAAGAAATTCATCGTCAAGTCATACGGCAAGAAGGGTCAGGACGTTGTCGACAAGAACTACGCAGCCGTTGACCGCGGCGGCGAGTACAAGCAGCTCACCGTTGACCCCGCATGGTCTAACCTCACCGTTGAGGCTGCCGCTCCCAACGACGACCCCGAATTCATCAACCGCATCGTTCGCCCCATCAACGCACAGGATGGCGACCTCCTCAAAGTCAGCGACTTCGTAGGCCTCGAGGATGGTACATGGCAGCAGGGCACAGCCACTTACGAAAAACGTGGTGTAGCCGCATTCGTTCCCGAATGGATTGCCGACAACTGTATCCAGTGTAACAAGTGTGCCTACGTATGTCCTCACGCTGCAATCCGTCCCTTCGTGCTCGACGAGGCCGAGCTCAACGCTTCGCCCGTCAAGGCTGCTCTGCCCGCTATCGGCAAGACTTTCACCGGCATGAAGTTCGTTCAGGCTGTCGACGTTCTCGACTGTCTCGGTTGCGGCAACTGTGTTGACGTATGTCCCGGCAAGAAGGGCGTGAAGGCTCTTGAGATGAAACCGCTCGAAACTCAGCTCGGCATGCAGCCCGAATGGGACTACTGCGTGAAACACGTGGCTTCAAAGCAGGATCTCGTCGACATCAAGGCCAACGTCAAGAACAGCCAGTTCGCTACTCCTCTCTTTGAATTCTCAGGCGCTTGCTCTGGTTGCGGTGAGACTCCCTACGTTAAGCTCATCTCGCAGCTCTACGGCGACCACGAAATGGTGGCTAACGCTACAGGTTGCTCGTCAATCTACTCAGGCTCAGTGCCCTCTACCCCCTATACCACCAACCAGAAGGGTCACGGTCCCGCTTGGGCCAACTCACTCTTCGAGGACTTCGCTGAGTTCGGTCTCGGTATGTCCATCGCCAATGAGAAGATGGTAGCACGTCTGGAGGGTTACATGAAGGCCGCTACCGAGTGCGACAAGTGCTCTGCCGAAATCAAGGCTCTCGCCGCCGAGTGGCTCGAAAAACGCAACGACGCTGAGGCAACCCGCCGCATCGCCGAAAACATCGTGCCCCTCTGCGAGGCATGCGGCTGCGACATCTGCAACAACATCATCGCTCTCAAAGGCTACATCGCAAAACGCTCACAGTGGATTATCGCCGGCGACGGTGCCGCTTATGATATCGGCTTCGGCGGTCTTGACCACGTGCTCGCTTCAGGCAAGAATGTCAACGTGCTCGTGCTCGACACCGAGGTTTACTCCAACACCGGCGGTCAGTCATCAAAGGCTACTCCTCTCGGCGCTATCGCCAAGTTCGCCGCTTCGGGCAAACGTATCCGCAAGAAAGACCTCGGTCTGATTGCAACCACCTACGGCTACGTTTATGCCGCTCAGGTAGCGATGGGTGCTGACAACGCTCAGACTCTCAAAGCTATCCGCGAAGCTGAAGCCTACGACGGTCCCTCAATCATCATCGCTTACTCTCCCTGTATCAACCACGGTCTCCGTGCCGGTATGGGTCACGCGCAGATGGAAGAGGCCAAAGCCGTTGAGTGTGGCTACTGGCACCTGTGGCGCTACAACCCCGCTCTCGAAGAAGAGGGTCAGAACCCCTTCTCGCTCGACTCTAAAGAGCCGCAGTGGGATAAGTTCGAGGACTTCCTCAAGGGCGAGGTACGCTACTCTTCAGTAATCAAGCAGTACCCCGACGAGGCAGCCGAACTCTTCGCAGCAGCCAAGGCCAACGCTCGCTGGCGCTACAACAACTACCGTCGTCTCGCCCAGCAGCAGTGGGGCGTTGACCCGGAAGTAGGCGCAATCGAGAAAGCCAACGAACAGTAATCAACCACGCCAACTGACGCAGGCACGGCGCCGCTCCGCTCCCCGCGGGCAACCCCGCCAACCCTGCCGAAAATATCCTCAAAAATAAAGGAGATGTCGCCCCAAAGCGACATCTCCTTTATTTTTGCATAATAGCGAATAAATGCTATCTTTGTGAAATATTACGAGATAAGATAAGAATTATAAGATATATAAGTCGTATAAGATAAATAGAGTCTTATAAGTAAGATATATAAGTCATATAAATCATATATATCACATATATCTTATAAGTCATATAATATATATAAATCTTATATATCTTATAAAATTTATAAATCTTATAAAAAATAACCATTAAACCCCCAAGAATACCATGAGCTCCTTTTTGAAAATGGCCGGAGACTATTCCCAATGGAATGTCTACAGGAAGGCTGTGATAGTATGCGACGTCACGGAGCTCTTTATAAATCGTGCATTGCCCCGCGGCTCCCGTACCATTGACCAGATGCGGCAGGCTGCGCGCTCATGCAAGCAGAATATTGTGGAGGGTGTAAGCGACAACGCAGTGTCAAAGGAGATGTGCATCAAGCTGCTTGGCGTTGCAAGAGGCTCAATAAGGGAACTGCTTGAGGATTATGGTGACTTTCTGCGGCAGAACGGTTGCGAAACGTGGCCGCCGTATGATAACCGCACTTTAGCCACACGGCAATACTGTATCAAGAATGATGACCCGCGTATCTTTGCCGAAAAGTGTCGCGACAGGTCCGATGAAACCGTGGCAAACATCATGGTTACGCAGATAAGACAACTCGATGCCATGCTTGCCAAGGTCATAAAGAAGTATGAGACGGAATTTCTTAACGAAGGAGGCATTAAAGAAGCAATGACCGCCGCCCGAAAAAAGCAACGCGGCTATTGAAACATCCCCCAAGCACCATAATAATCAAATGAATTAATATGAATTTGGCTGTGTTCAAAAATAGGCGCGGCCTCTTTTTTTGGCTTATTTTGCAGTCTGTGACGGGGATAGTAAAGTGTGGCGGGGGTCTCCCGACCCGCGCAAAATCCGCAATACCGCCCGCACTATAAGGCTATTATTCAGCCCGATATACGATAGCCAAGCAGTAGGATTGGAGCGCGGGTCGGGAGACCCCCGCCACATGGTGTCACCTACACTATTTTGTATAAGAATGAGGGGCAGTTCAAAGCCTTAATTACGACACACTCGTCATTTATTGCAGTTGCACCATTACTTTGTGGTGAAGATGTAGTAGTCGCCGGGAGAGAGGGTGGTGGAAGGTTTGGAGCCGCAGGTTCTTTATGAGGTTATCTATTTTTTATAAGGACGTGAATTACTGTTGTTTGTAGAATTTTTATTATCTTTGTGGCGCATACCGTAAGTCAAACTTAACCAGTTGCATGGCGAGCGGTAGGCAGACATTTCGAAATGCGTTTACTTGACGCTCTTTCTTGATGTTTGGAAACCTGGAAAATTTCTAATCTTCTTCAAGAATGCAGCAATCGGTAGATGTCAATGTGGATACGTCTATACCCTTTGGCAGGCGCGAGAGCGTCGGCCATTGCTGTATACTCATTTCTGCGTGAGACTTCTGCGGTTTGCTCGTTCCAAGAAGATGGGCAATTCCAGGGCCTCCAAACGTGGGACGAGCAACAGGTATGGTTCTCACGCACTTTTTTTATTCTGCTTTTAATCAATTATTTGTGTTAACGAAGAGAACCGGTTGACATAGATAAATTTATGCAAATGAAAAAGATTTTACTATCATTGCTTGCGCTCTGCGCAACCTTTCCCGAAGTGCTGCATGCCTATACGGTAGAAGAAGAGATAGCACCGCTGCGCTATTCTATAGATATTGAAGCTGGTACTGCTCAAGTTGATGGTATGATTGACGCTGAGGAGTCAGTTTTCGATCTAACAATCCCTGATTACATTGATTATTACGGTACAGAAATTCCGGTTACTTCAATTGGAGATTATGCATTTCAAAATAATACGAACCTTTCAGGTTCACTTGTAATTGGTAATTCTGTGATATCAATTGGCGATGGCGCCTTTCAGGGTTGTACGGGGTTTGATGGAACGTTGACTCTTGGCAACTCGGTAATTTCTATTGGTGAGTCAGCCTTTAGTGATTGTTATGGCTTTAACGGGTCTCTAATCATCGGTGATTCAGTAATTACGATTGGCGACTTGGCGTTCGCTGATTGCGTAGGCTTTAATGAGACTCTTACAATTGGTAATTCAGTAACTACAATCGGGATTTCCGCTTTTCATAGTTGCAGGTTCAGTGGGTCGTTAATTATTCCGGATTCGGTAATTTCGATTGGCGACACGGCATTCGTTAGAAGTGCTTTTACTGATTCTTTGATTATTGGTAACTCGGTAGCTACGATTGGCTCCTGGGCTTTTGGATGGTGTGACAAATTCACAGGAACATTGACTCTTGGCAATTCCATCACTGAGATAGGTGATAACGCTTTCTTTTGTTGCACGGGTTTCACAGGGTCTTTAATTATTCCTGATTCTGTGATAACAATAGGTAAACAAGCTTTTACATCTTGCCGGTCATTCGGAGCATTAACAATAGGAACATCAGTAACCACCATCGGTTTCGCTTCTTTTGATGACTGCCAAGGTTTCACGGGATTATTGAATATTCCTGATTCGGTGATAACAATAGGTCAACAAGCTTTCTATCAATGTTCCGGCTTTACCGCGTTGACAATCGGAGACTCAGTAACTGAAATAGGGGTAAACGCGTTCCATGATTGTAAGGGATTTAAGGGTTCTTTGAGTTTACCAAGTTCTGTTATCACGATTGGATCCGGGGCTTTTAGTGGCTGTTCGGGCTTCACGGGTGAATTGAATCTACCAAGTTCGGTTGTCACGATTGGCTCGTCGGCTTTTTATGGCTGTTCGGGCCTCACGGGTGAGTTGAATCTACCAAGTTCGGTTACCACGATTGGCTACTCTGCTTTTAGTCGCTGTGATGGATTCACGGGTGCACTGAATATTCCAAGTTCAGTTTCGTCTATCGGATCCAATGCTTTTAACGGTTGTAAAGGAATAAAGACTATCGAGATAGAGCCTGATAGTATTGAAATTGAATATGCAGCTTTTGCAAACGTAGATAATTTGGAATCGATAACTTGCGTATCATCTGTCCCGCCAATATGTAAATATGGTTATTCTGATAAATACATATTCTCATCGTCGGCTTATGAATTGCCTTTGTATGTACCTGCTGAGGCTATTGCCGATTATCGTATGGCGACCGAGTGGGAGAAATTTACTAATATATTTCCTAATGAAAAATCGGGTGTTGGCAATGTCGAAGATTCCGTAAGCGGAGAGATTGATTATTCTGTGACCTATGAAGTATACAATATGCAGGGTGTTTATGTTGGCAGTTCGTTGGACTCTGTGGCATCAGGTCTGTATATAATACGTCAGGCAGACAAGACAGTTAAAGTCGTAAAGTAATTCTTAATGAACTATCCGATAATTAAGAATCCCCCCTTAAAAAGAAGGCATATATTACAGCGCTTACTGTAGTGGAGAGCCGGAGGCTCGTGTTGCATATTAGCCGGGGTTCTGAGGGCGCGCAGCGACTGAGGGCCCCGGTTAGTAAGGTATTAGAGTAAAATAAGCCCGGGACGGGCGTCGTGTGATAGAAAAGCGAATATAACCATATTGCAATTCCAAATCACACGTCGCCCGTCCCGGGCTTACTCTTGGTGTTGTGGTATCAATCCCGGGGCCTTCGGTCGCTGCGCGCCCTCAGAACCCCGGCTAATATGCAACCACGAGCCTCCGGCTCTTTACTGCAAATTTACAGTACCACCATTGGACTACCGCNGTGGATTGATTGGNNNCCNCGATTNGACGNCCATTACTTTGTGGTGAAGATGTAGTAGTCGCCGGGGGAGAGGGTGGTGGGGAGTTTGGCGGGGGCGCCTTTGAGGTANTCGTAGTTGTAGGTGGCGGCGGCGGGAGCGTCGGCTGTGTAGATGACGTCGGCCTTTTTGTTGCCTATGTTAGTCATTACGAGCACGTTGGAGCCGTCGACCGAACGGGAGAAGATGTAGAGGTCGGGCGAAGTGGTGGGGTAGCGGTGCATTTCGCCNCCCTTTACGCCTGCCTGCAGGGNTTTCTCGTTGTGNTTGAGCGCATTGAGCTTCTGATAGAAGGTGAAGTATTCGTTGCGGGGCTCAAAGGTAGGGGGNACATCCTTTACGAAGAACTCAAACGCGCGGTCCATGCCGGCCTCCTGGCCTGTGTAGATAAGNGGCATGCCNGGGAGGGTGTATGACAGCACGGCAAAGGCGTTGGTGAGGTTGCCGAGGCGNTGGAATTCAGTGCCNTCCCACGAGTTGAGGTCATGGTTGGTAATCATGTTCATCAGGTAGGAATCCTGCGCGAACTCCTTGGCCTGCTTGTCGAGGAGGTTGTCGATGGCGTCGGCGTGGGCAGTGTTGAGTTTGTTNTCNTCGTAGGTGCGCTGNCCGGCGGTGGCGGCGATGTCGTTGAATACGTCCTTCATGGGCCAGTTGTAGGCCATGTTGAAGGCGTGCTCCACNAGGTCGGGCTCGGAGGCTTCGGCGAGCATGAANATGCCGCCGGGCTTGGCNGCGTCGAGCTGCGGACGGGCTTCGTTCCAGAAGTCGGTGGGCACCTGCATGGCCACGTCGCAGCGGAANCCGTCGATACCGGCCTCGGTGAGCCAGAACTTCATGGCGTCAATCATGCCGGCGCGCATGGCGGGGTTGGAGTAGTCGAATTTGTACACATCAGTCCAGTCAAAGGGGCCAAACATCTTGCCGTTCTCGTCGAGGGCATACCAGTCGGGATGCTGCTCCACCCANGCGTTGTCGCAGCCCGAATGGTTGGGCACCCAGTCGATGATTACCTTGAAGCCGTTGTCGTGGGCCTTGGCAACGAAGTCCTTGAACTGCTCCATGGTGCCGAGTTCGGGGTTGACAGCCTTGTAGTCCTTCACCGCGTAGTAGCTGCCNAGACCGCCCTTGCGGTTGAGNTCGGAGATGGGGTGAACGGGCATGAGCCACAGGATGTCGACGCCGAGGTCCTTGAGACGCGGGAGCTGGTCGGCGAGTTCGGTGATGGTGCCTCCGGGAGTCATCTGGCGCCAGTTCACNTCATAGATGACGGCGTTGCGGCTCCAGTCGGGTTGCACGAGAGTTGTAGGCTCGGCGGCTTTGGCGCCGAATAGCGAGCCGAAAAGGCTCGCTATGACTGAAAAGATGGTGATTCGTTTCATTTTGTTTCAAGTTCTATAATGTAGTCNATATCTTGCGGGACTTTGTCGAGATGAAGAGTGACGGTGTTGTCCTTGCGGTTGTGGGTGAACTTCACCGGGGTGCGGTNGTCGAAGGTGACGGCNTTCTTCACCTTGGCTGTGAGNGGCAGGGTGATGTCNGCGCTCTCAGGGGTCATTACGTGGACGTAGAGCTTGTTGCCCTTGCGGGTGGTTGTGCCCCANTCCTGTGCGGGGAAATCGCCCTCNTTGGTGCCGTAGATGGTCTCTCCNTAGATGTTGAGCCAGTCGCCCACGCCTTTGAGGCGCTCTACGGCCACGGCGGGCAGTGCGCCGCTGGGTTGCGGGCCAACGTTGAGCAGCAGGTTGGCGCCCATGCCGGCGGCCTTTACGAGGTANCGCACGAGTTCGTCGGTGCTCTTGTAGCCGGTGTCGGTCACNTTATATCCCCAGTTGCCGTTGACGGTGTTGCAGGTTTCGAGGGGGAGCGGGCTTATCTGCTGACCTTCGGAAAATCCGGCAGTGTTCTCGCCGGGCAGGTCGCGCTCGAATATCTGGAAATCCTCGCCNGGATAGGCGGCCTTGTGGTGGTTGTTGCCAATCATGCAGGCGGGCTGCAGGGAGTGGATGAGAGCGTACTGGTCGGTCAGGTTCCAGTCAAAGTCNGGTTCTCTCGAGGGGTCGTGGTCCCACATGCCGTCAAACCATATCGCGCCCACGGGACCGTAGTTGGTGAGGAGTTCGGTNAGNTGGNCGTTCATGAACTTGTAGTAGGTGGGCCAGTCAAATTTTTCNGGGTCGCGGCCNGTGTTGANGCCTGACCAGCCTGTGGGATAGGCGGGGTGGCTCCAGTCNAGATGCGAGTAGTAGAAGTTGAGGGTTATACCCTGGCGGGCGCACTCNTCGGCGAGTTCCTTNATGATGTCGCGGCCATAGGGGGTGGCGTCAACGATGTTGTAGGGCGACTGCTTGGTGGCGAACATTGAGAANCCGTCGTGGTGGCGGGTNGTGATGGTGATGTATTTGGCNCCGGAGTTCTTGATGGCGGTCACCCANTCCTCGGCGTTGAAGTCGGCGGGGTAGAAACCGCGTGCAGCCTTGGCNTACTCCTCGGCGCTGAGGCCGTTGTTGAGATACCATTCTCCCTGGCCGAACATGCTGTATATGCCCCAGTGGATGAAGATGCCGAAGCGNTCGTTGCTGAAACGCTCGCGAGCTTCGAGATTTTCGGGCGCGGGGGTGTAGGTTGCAGTTTCGGCTGCGCAGGTAAGGGCNGCGCTGCTCATAAGGATTCCGGCTGTCAATGATTTTAAAAGTTTCATGATGTTGATGGTTAGGTTGTCAGGTTTGTTTNTGGTTAGACGTTAAAAGCGAATCTGNATTTAATNCGGTATTAAACTATCTGTTAGTCAATCAAAAAAAATGTGACAGACGGGCGGGGTGCGTCAAGCAATCGGGCCAATCTGTCACAATATGGTCAGCAGTCCCGTGAAAGGGAATGATGGCTGTCGTGTTATTTACGTTCTTTTACGAGGAAGATTTCGGTGGGATAGTGGTCGGAGTAGCCGTCGAGCCATGCNCCGGCTGNGAATGTGCGCCTGGGATAGCCCTGGCGCTGGCCCTCGGTGTCGCGGAGGAACTCGAAGTTGTTGACCTTGGCGTTGTTGTAGTAGACGGTGGCGCCGTTGCGTTTGAGCAGGGTNCCGCTCACGATAATCTGATCGAAGAGGTTCCACTGACCTTTATAAGCGAGGGTGCCGATACCCTTGTCGAGAATCTTCCACCAGGGGTTGTAGAACTGGTGGGNCTCAACCTTGTCAATATCCTTCTTGGCGCCGAGCGATATGGCACACGACTTGTCGTGGGGGTCGTCGTTGAGGTCGCCCATGACGATAACACCCTGGTCGGGACGTATGCGCCACAGCGAGTCGGCAATCTGCTTGCTGAGAGCGCCGGCAGCTTCGCGCAGGTAGGATGACTGTTCCTGACCGCCGAGGCGTGAGGGCCAGTGGTTTACGATTACCGAGACGGTGTCGCCGCCGATGATACCGGTGACACACATCTGGTCGCGGGTGCGGAACGACTCGTAGTTGGGGATGCGCAACGTGGTGTTGGTCACGTCGATAAATTTGAATTGACGGGGGTTGTAGAGGCATGCTACGTCGACACCGCGGCGGTCGGGCGAGTCGTGATGAACGACCTGAAGGTTCCAGGTGGCGCGGCCTTCGGCGCGGAGCATATCGTCAACGGCTTTTACAAGGTCGTCGAGCACTGACTTGTTTTCGATTTCCGAAACGCCGATTACGGCGGGACCGTTGGGGGTTGTGGGTGAAGTCATGTGGGTGATGACGGTGGCAAGATTGTTGATTTTCGACCAATACTTCTTGCCGTTCCACTGGCGTGAGCCCTCGGGGGAGAATTCGAGGTCATACTTGCCGTTGTTGTTGATGGTGTCGAAGAGGTTTTCGAGGTTGTAGAATGCTACACCATACACTTGTACCTGACGCTGCTTGCCGTCAGACTTTTTCTCGCGGGCACCCATTGAAAGCAGACACAACAGGGCCACCACAGGAATTAAAAATAGGCGTTTCATTTTTTATTTAAAGTTGGTTTTTACCGGTATTATGCGAGCCGGGGCGGCGGCTCGGGGTGCGCATCGCAGCCTGACAGGCGGCCTGAAATGGAGAAAGCGGGCCGCGTATCGGCAGATACTTTGTAAAGATAAGAATTGTTTTTCAATTCGTCAAAACATTGCAGTAAAAAAAGATGCATAACAAAAAAAGAGATGTCGGTGATGACATCTCTTTTTGATTGGCGCTTCAGGATGGGCTTGAACCAACGACCCCCTGATTAACAGTCAGGTGCTCTAACCAACTGAGCTACTGAAGCATTTTTGCTTGGCATTGGAAATCTTACCGACCCCCTTGCCTTCTTTTGCGATGCAAATTTACATCTATTTTTTTTATTATGCAAGAATTAATGCGGAATTTTTATCATATTCCGCATTAATTTTTCTATCACAATGATTCCCAGCGCCTTGCCGCCGGTGTCGGCGGCGCGCTCCAGGAGGGGTCAGAGGGTGAATTTGCGGGTGAGGGGGAGGCCCGTGGTGCCGTCGGTGACGGTGATGATGACTATGCCGGAGGCGGGGAGGGTGAAGGTGTGGCTGCCGGAGAAGGTGCCGGTAGAGAGGGTGCGGCCGAGAATGTCGGTGACGGTGTAGCGGGAGTCGGGGCCGAAGCCGGTGGCGGCTACTTCGTGGCCGAAGGCGAGGAACCGGCCGCCTGACACGGTGACGCCGTCAACGCCGTCGAGAATCTCGTACTTGCCTATTATATTGTAGAGGAACGGGAAACGGCTTGTGATATAGTTTCTTACACGGTTTACCTCGCCGGCGTATGAGCCTTCGATGACGGGGTTCTGATGCACCGTTTCGTTCATGATGTTCCAGCGGAGGAAGTTGAGGCGCTGAGAGTCGTCGATGGCTGCGGCGCGGGTGTCGAGGTAGTTGATGAGTTCGGCGGCGGTGAGCCCGCGGTGCTCGGCGGCGTGCTCCCAGATGGCGCGTATCATCGGTTTGGCGTCGGGGTCATAGTCGAGAATGCGGTTTACGAAGTCGCGCATGCCGCTTGCTGCCGAGGCGTTATTGCTGCGGTAGAGGTAGCCGGAGCGGTTGTTGATGGGGTAGGTGCGGTCGTCGTTCTCGAAGGCGATGTCGAAGTCCCACACCGGACCGGTGTAGAATGACGGGTTGCCGCGCTCCTTGTACATGTAGACGCTCCAGTAAGTGTCGGTGTTGCCGGATATCTCGCCTACGAGGAAGTGGCGCAGGAAGCTGTCGAGGTCAAACATCGAGTGGAATCTGTCGAATCCGGCGGTGGCGCCTGTCCAGAGGCTTGACTCCATCGCGGTGAAGTATCTCTTTATATAGGCTGTCTGCTGGGGGGTGATGTCATCTTCGTCGGGCGACTTGATGGTGACGGGGATGCCGCGCATGCTCGTGAACCATGATTTCTCCTGGTTGGCGTAGGCGTCAACTTCCACGAAATAGCCGCCCGTCAGAGCGTCGCCCTCGATGTCGCCGGGTTCCATCTCCTCGATTTCGAGGCGTCCGTCGTTGACCTCCACCTGGTCACAGAGCTGATAGTTGCCTTTGTACTCGCCGTTGAGCACAACGTCGACCGAACGCAGGTAGGGCACGTAAGGCATGTCGAGACGGCGGGCCACCTCAAAGGCCAGGTCGTTGCGCAGCAGCGTCTTGTCGCCGTAATTGTTGATAAGAGTCCACTTCTTGGCTTTGGCGGGGGCGTCGAGCACGTTCTGCTTCTTGTCAAACTTTATGCGGTAGGGCTTCTTGGGGAATGACATCGAGGCGTTGCCGCGCAGGCGCGTGGTGCCGGTGGTGTCGAGCAGCTTGGTGCCGTTGTCCGATATTATCATGATGCGCGAGGTGAGTTCGTCGGCCTTCTCCTTGCCGGTGGGCTCGTTCTTGCCGGTGGTGTGGATTACAACGGTGGGAATGCCTGTGAGCTGATAGAGGCGGTAGTCATCACCCTCACCCTCGATGCCGTAAAATTCGAGTTCGGCTATGTTGCAGCGGGCGTCGGAGGGCCCTACATAGCGCACGTAGCGAAATCCGCGCGAGCAGTCAACGTCGGCGTAGGTCATGCTGCCTATGGGGGCGGAGTCGTCGGGGATAATGTAGAACGGGATGGCGTCCATGAAGTCGGGGGAATTGGCCCCCTCGAACACGCCGAGCTGCAGGCGCTCGCGGCCGTGCATGTCGTTGCGCGGCGCGAAGCCCACGCGGGTTATGACGTGGGGAGTGCGCAGGTCGAGGCCCACCCACGTGTAGGAACGCTCGTAGGAGGCGTAGCAGGTGGAGAGGTTGCCGTCGAAAGCGTCGGCCGGGGTGTTGACGGAGTATGTGGCGGGGTAGCCATCCTTGCTGTAATCGACGTAAGGGGCGCTTCCCATAGGATTGCCGGTCAGGCGCGACTGTGCGGTGGCGGCGGCAGTCAGCGTCAGGGCTGCGGCGATGATTGACATGCGGAATTTCATTGCTTTGCGGGGATTGGTTGCGCCGCGGCGATGCCCGATGCATCGACGCGGCAGGTGTTATTGCGCAAAGGTAGTGAAATTATGCGAATTATCAGCGCTTTGGCCCGGTTTTCACTGCGAGCGACGGGGCGGCTGTAAGCTTTACAGGTCGGCGGCGTAGAGGTAGGTATCGGCACGGTGTCGGTCGAACACTTTCTTGCCGGCTACGTAGGTGGCTTTGTTGAGGTTGTCGAGGCCGAGGGTCATGAGGATGAAGAGGCGGTCGAAAATGCTGTCGGCGAATTTCAGTCGCCACGCCGCAAACTCCGACGGCTCCATGTCGAGCACGGCGATGTCGGCTTCGTAGCCGGGCGCGATGCTGCCTATGGTGTGGTCGAGGCGGAGCGTTTCGGCGCCGCCGCGTGTGGCGAGATAGAAGCTGCGCAGGGCGTTGAGACTGCGGCCGCGGAGCATCGCCACTTTGTAGGCTTCGCCGAGCTGCCGGGGCACGGAGAAGTTGGTGCCTCCGCCCACGTCGGTGCCTATGCCGAGATGCACGGCGCGCCCGCTCTCTTTGGCTTCCCAATACTTGAACTCGCCGTCGCCAAGGAAGAGATTGCTGCTCGGACAGTGGGCCACGCCGCAGCCGGCGCTGTGGAGCACGTCCCACTCCTCGGGGCGCACTATGCAGCAGTGGGCGAACACCGACATGCGGTCCACGAGGCCGAAGTGGCGGTAGACGTCGGTGTAGGTGTCGAAGTCGGGGTAAAGTTCTTTCACCCAGGCGATTTCACTCTCGGCTTCATCGAGATGGGTGTGCATGTAGACGCCTTGGTCGATGTAGCGGCGGTAAAGGTCGCCGGCGAGGCGGAGCTGCAGCGGCGTTGAGGTGGGGGCGAAGCGGGGTATGACGGCGTAGAGCTGACGGCCGCGATGATGCCATTTCTTGAGCAGCTCCTCGGCTATGAATACTGACTCCTCCGTGTCGCGGTCGCGCAGCGAGTCGGGTAGGTTGCGGTCCTGAAGCACTTTGCCCGTAATCATGCGGGTGTTGTAGCGTTCGCTCTCCTCGAAAAATGCGTCGACACTGGCGGCGAACGTGGTGGAGAACACGTTGGCCGTGGTGGTGCCCTGCTCAAGAAGCTGACGGAAGAATATGCGGGCCACCTCGTCGGCAAACTCCTTGTCGCGGAACTTGCTTTCGGTGGGGAAGGTGTAGCGGTTGAGCCAGTTGAGCAACGTGTCGCCATACGAGCCTATCATGGGGCTCTGCACGTAGTGGAGGTGGCAGTCGACGAAGCCGGGCATGATGAGCGAGTCGGCCCCGTAGCGGTCGATGTCGGCCTCGGTGAGCGCGGGGTGGCGCGGCGCTGTGTCGCGGTAGTCGCCCACGTCGACAATGCGTCCGTCCTGCATCACGATAAGTCCGTCGGTGTAGTGGTCGTAGCAGTCATCTTCGTTGCTGACGATGAACGGGTCGGCCTTGAAGGTGAGTATCGGGCCGCGTATGCCTTTGAGTGAGCCGCCGTTGTTGCGCGTATCGGTTGGTAAGGTTGCCATGGCGTGGTGAATTTTAGTGTTAATCCCTCAAATATATATAAAAGTAAGCACATATTAATATAGCCGTGAATAAAACTTGTTGGATGTGCCTGTGAATAAAACGTCGGAGCTGCGCGAATAGTTTTCGTGCGAGAAGCGGCGAGTCGCTGCGGCCGACCGGCGTGCAGCGACATGGTCGGCGCCACGAAAATTGCTATTCTGTTACCCCTGCGTTACAAAGCAATTGCATGGTTAAGATGGCGACACAATGCCGATACAATTCGATTACTGATTGGGATTGTATGGCCGTTTTTTCATAATTTTATACTCGTAAAACAGGACGGCTGAAGGGTAATCAAGCCCTTTTGCCGATAATAATTAACCCAAGTATTATGCAAAAATTGTATACCGAAGATATTCCCGCCGATGTGAAAGTCAAAGGAAATATCATAATTTCATTCAGAAACGATGAGGTGTGTGATACGCTTCGTCAGTATCTGCATGCCGAGGGTTACGGGGTGTACATCTGCAAGAGTCTGGAGGAATTTATGGAGCTGGAGCATGTCAATGTGATGTGTATTGTCATTGACGTGACTCCGGGATATGCATCGACATTCCATGCGATAGAGATAATAAAGCAGACGCCGGTAGGCGCTTCCATACCTATCCTCGTGGTGGCCGATGTCAATTCCACCCAGAATGTGGTGCGCGCGCTCAATGCCGGCGCGAGCGACTATCTGTTGCAGCCATATTCGCAGAAGGAGTTTCTGCACAGGGCTCTGTCGCTGGTGTCAAGCGCCGGAGTGTAGAGAATACCATTGCAAGCGGCGCCCGGTTGGGGGCGCGGGCAGGCTGTGTCGGTTGGCGCAGCTTTTTTTGTGCTTTGACGGAGGGGAGGACCGGTCGGACCGGTCGGACCAGTCGGACGAGTAGGACGGGTAGGACCAGTCGGACGGGTCGGACAGGTCGGAGGGTATCATTAAGCAGGAAGCTGTGCCGTAGTTCCCGGTGAGGGGCTTGCGGCACAGCTTCGAAGTGTTTATAATGCTTTTATTGTTTTATAAGCGCGGGGGGTGATTAGTCGATGGTTTCGTCGGCTTTGTAACCGCCCATTTCGCGGATAGCGTTCTTGAGCATTACGTACTGCTGGAAGAGGTGGTTTACAGGCACTTCGTCCTTGGTGTAGTCGTGCATCGGGCTCTTGAGGAAGAAGCTGAGGAAGCGCTGTATGCCGTAACGGCCTGCGCGGGCTGCTACGTCGCTGAGCAATACGAGGTCGAGGCAGAGGGGAGCTGCGAGGATAGAGTCGCGGCAGAGGAAGTTGATCTTGATCTGCATGGGGTAGCCCATCCAGCCGAAGATGTCGATGTTGTCCCAGCCCTCTTTGTTGTCGTTGCGCGGGGGGTAGTAGTTGATGCGCACTTTGTGGTAGTAACCGTTGTGGTCGTTGCCACAGCCGCCGCAGTTCTGGCCGTAGAGGTCGGGCTGCTCTTCGGGCACGAGGATTGACTCAAGAGTAGAGAGTTTTGATACCTCTTTGGTGCGGAAGTTGGCGGGTTCGTCGAGCACGAGACCGTCGCGGTTGCCGAGGATATTGGTTGAGAACCAGCCTGCGAGACCGAGACAACGGGTGCCGATGATGGGTGCGAAGCCTGATTTCACGAGAGTCTGGCCGGTCTTGAAGTCCTTACCTGCGATAGGCATCTTGGTCTTTTCGGCGAGTTCCCACATAGCGGGGATGTCGACAGTGGTGTTGGGGGCACCCATGATGAAGGGAGCGCCTTCGGTGAGGGCTGCGTAAGCGTAGCACATTGAGGGGGCGATGTTCTCGGTATCGTTGGCCTTCATGGCTGCTTCGAGGTCGGCGAGTTTGTAGTGTACCTTCTCGTTGATGGGCACGTAAACTTCGGTTGATGCGGCCCAGAGTACCACTACGCGGTCAACACCGGTCTTGGCTTTGAAGTCGCGGATGTCCTGACGGATCTGCTCGGTCATGTCCCAGCGGTCCTTGCAGGTCTTGACGTTGTCACCGTCGAGACGCTTTGCATAGTTGTGGTCGAAAGCGGCCTTCATGGGCACGATTTTCTCCAGTTCGTCCTTGACGGGGTTGATATCCTTTTCTTTGAGCACCTCACACTTGATAGCTGACTCGTAAGCGTTTTCGGGATATACGTCCCACGCGCCGAATACGATGTCGTCGAGCGATGCTAAAGGAATGATTTCGTTGTATTTGAGATATTTTTTGTCGGCACCTTCACCAACACGCATTTTGTCATATTGGGTCATTGAACCTACGGGTTTGGCAAGACCTTTGCGAGCCATCAATACGCCTGTCATGAAAGTGGAAGTCACGGCACCGAGACCGACAACCAATACGCCGAGTTTGCCTTCGGCTTTTTTTACATTACTCATCTTAGTTATAGATTTGAAATTTGTTTTTTAATGTTGTTGCAAATAGTCGAAATCTGAAAAATTGCGTGTAAAAGTACAGATACTTTTTTAAATGTAAAATTTTTTTAGGCAAAAAATAGGCGTTTAAATGTTAAGTTTGCGTAAATATGTCGGTATTTAGAAAAATAAGGTTAAAACGTATATGTTTTAACCTTAGAAGTGTTATCGAATGTTAATAATGCTTGACGGCGAAATTTGCACAAATATGCTGCAAAAGTGCGTGTCACGCTTTCAGACCGAGGTGGGGGAAACGCAGCGCGGCGTAGTGGGCCACGATACGGGCTATGTCGTCGTTGGAGAGCAGCGAGGTGTCGAAGCAGAGGTCGTAGGAGGTGGAGTCGCCCCAGCGTTTGTCGGTATAGAAATTGTAGTAGTTGGCGCGGAGTTTGTTGGTGCGCTGGCGCAGCTTCTCGGCCTTGGCGCGGGAGTCGATGTCGGAACGGCCCATGATGCGGTCGACGCAACATTCGGCCGGGGCATGCACGAAGATGTTGATGACAGTGGGGTGGTCGCGCAGCACGTAGTCGGCCGAACGGCCCACGATGACACACGGCCCCTGCGCGGCAAGCTGACGTATCACGTCGGACTGCGCGCTGTATATGGAGTCGGCCGATATGGAGGTGGGACTCTGGTACCACGACATGTTGTTGTAGCCCATCGAGAATGACATAGCCGAACTGATGAAGCGGGGGAAGCGCTCGTCGTTGTTCTCCACAAATTCGGGTGACAGGCCTGAGTCGTTGGCCGCCTGACTGAGCAGTTCCTTGTCATAGTATTTGATGCCGAGATAGTCGGCGATTTTGCGGCCGAGTTCGCGGCCGCCGCTGCCAAACTGTCGTCCGACGGTGATTACCAGATTGTTAACCGGAATGTCTATGCGTGATTCTTTAGAGTCGTTCATGGCGTATTTAAATCAATTTAATTGCCGATAATGCTGCATCGCAGCCGACCTGACATCGGCAATGCAGCTAATCAAATACGAATATAAATAAAAAATCGCACACCGCAAAAAGTTCACCCGAAATAACAACCGCCGCCACTTCGGGATGAAATGGCAGCGGCACGTATATTTGATTGTCGCGCGGACGTCAGAACTTGTAACCTACGTTTATGGAGAAGAGGTTGACGTTGTCGACAGCTGTTATTTTTCCGGGTATGTGGAAGAGGCTGTACTCGGCGCCGAGCGTGTAGTGTTTCTTCAATTCCACGCCGAGGCGTACATTGAAGCCGTATTCCATGCGTGACGAGGAGAAGCAACCTGCGCTTTTTGAACTGAAAATGCGGTGGGTGTCAACCTTCCTGGCATGTTCGCTGAGGCCGTTGAAAGTCATGGATGTCTTTCCGAACAGTCCGACCCCGATAGCAGGTCCGGCAGCCAGCGAGATGACAGCGTCGCTACCGACTGCCAATTTATAGCCGGCGCGCACGGGTAGCGTGAGATAGTAAGGAGTGTAGTTTGAGTCGAATCCGTATGTGGCATCGTCCGACTGATTGATGAAGATATTGTCGTACTTGTCGCCGCACGGTTGTGAACTGAGTTTGAGCGCAGCGTCCATAAACCAGTGGTTGTTGAACGAATACTCCGCCGTAGCCCCGGCGTTAAAACCGGCCTTGGTCTTTGACGTTTCAAGAGCATGCGAAATATTCACACCTGCTTCAACTCCCCATCTCACCTGGGCCGACCCCGTAAACGCCGCCGCCCCCAACATTAAAACTAACATTACCTTTGTTCTCATATAACTATGAATTTATTAATAAAAAAATAAAACTATAAAATCACATTCATCAAATTTGTGCTTGCTTTTCAAACACAAAATTAGTGTAATCTTGGAATTACAGGTAGAAAAACAAGATTAAAATTTGCCTCATTGTATGCTGTAAAATACATATAATCAATTAATTATGCAATGTAACCTTGTGTTTTTTTGCCTCAATGCTTAATCGATTGATTTATAGGTGGTTATGTCTGTTGGTGGCGCAAGATTGCGGTATTGTGTTATTAATCAATAAGTTATGATAGCTTATTGAGGAATGTGTCTTTATGAGGTGCGTCTGATTCCATGATTTTTTTAGTCAGACGTGATTTTTTGAGGTAAAAATGTTTGTACTTTATATTGGTGAAAAGACATACTGCTCTTACCGAGAATCCGGCAAATATGAGAGATAAGAATGTATAATCTTCTTCTTTAAGAAATGTACATTCTGTACGCAGTAGGGTCATGATGCCACCAAAATAATTATTCAGAGCATCCTCCAATTGTTTGAGATTCTTCTTCGATTGAAGTTTTTTGAGTTCGTCCTCAATATTATTCAAGATGGCATTGCGTGTTGATTCCGAACTACCCATCTCGAAATATTCGTTGCAGAGCATATTGAGCGTTGACCATTTGTCTTTGAACAGGGTCTCAATTATTCTTGCGTTTTTGTACTCCAGTTCCAGTTTGCTGTCCAGTTCCTTTTTAAGCTCGGTTACGGTTTTTGATTTTTCCTTTAAACGATCAGAAAGCAGCTTGTTTTGGATATTGATTCGTTCGGCTTGATCTTTAATTAACATCAAAGATGTCATTGCCGATTCAAGTTCAGTTTTTCTGTTCCTTATTTTGAGCCGATATATAATCCACACTAATGACGTAATTGTTAAGGCAAAACCAATTACAGCTATTAGAATAATGGCTAATTGTTGAGACTTGTGTTTATTTAGAATAGCTTTGCCTGAATAAAAATCACGTTGTACTCCGGTAACGCTCTCTCTTAATACAGAATCGGCAATTTCGCTTTGACGATATAGCAGAGTGTCGGCCAGTAATGTTGCCTTCCGGTAATCTTCCGAAGCCATGTCGTGTTTGAACTGAGCATACATTACTATTATTCGCTGTTCGTCATTCTTTGCCAATAATGATGCTTCGGATAATAGCTTATTTGAAGAGTCAAAGTCTTCGTCAGCGGTAAGAATATGACTCCGTCTTATTGAATCGTCAATTCTTTCATCAGCAGTAGCATTGTCTCCAATTATATTTATATCGGATTCGCTTAAATCTTGTAATTGCTGAGTCTCAATTTTTGCAACGAGGCGAGGCTCTTTTATGTAATCAAGTATGATGGAATCTGCCGGGATTTCATTATTACATACAGTATATAGACTGTCAAGAATTTCTAAAGCACGGTATTCTCTATTTTCATTAAGATATATTGTTGCCAAATCACACAAGGCATATCTAAGGTTAGTCTTTTTCCCGGAAATACTATAGTGCTCAATCGCTTCGATGGTGTAAATCTCGGATTGGGAATAATTATAAGTATCAAGGAAGATGTCGCTTATTAATTCCGCGGCCCGAGCTATCCAAAAATGGTCTTTATTTTCTTTCGCCGACTCATAAGCAATCAGTACATAATTCATTGCCTCAGTATAATTATGTTTTCTGTGGGCCAGTTTTGCATATAGATAATTGGCGCGGATCAGGTGGTTGGCGGGTCCGTGGTCGGTGTAGTAGGTCAGGGCTTTGTTTATGAGGGTGTCGGAAGTTACGGTTATGTCGTTTTTAATTTGGGCTTGGGTGTAGAGGAGGGAGTAGTAGGCGGAGTCGGCTGTGGTGAATGATACGGTGTTGAGGCTGTCGAGTATGGAGAGTGCTCTCTCGTGGTCGGTCTCCATGATGTCGTCGACGCGGCTGAGGCAGTCGCTGACAGCGTTGTCACGACATGCGGTCAGGAGTATAGTTGAAAATATTGCAAGTAATAAATTGGTTATAAACTTTCCTCTCATATGGTGGATGCGTTGCGAGATGATGCGTTTGTGCTGCGAATTTACATAGAAATGGTGGTTTGGTGCAAATTTTGATATGGAAAAAGCAGGGGGCATGATGAAAAATGTGGTGGGAAAGTTGGTGAAATAGAAAAAAAGATGTAATTTTGTGGCGGGTAAGTCCTACACGGCATGCTCCTACTGAACTCCGCCAGGTCGTGAAAGAAGCAACGGTAAAGTGGTTGTAGCGGCGCGATGTAGATAGCTTGCCCTTTTTTTGTGCCCTTTTGTGAGGGGGTCATGGGCCGGCGACCGCGTATGGTTTTCGGGCTTTACATTAATGGATATAATGCTATAATGCAGCAGGCACGCTCGCCTTTCTTTTTCTTGATTGGGAGCGTGCCTGCGGTGTGTATTATTATTCCTTTTTGCAGGGTTGGCTTTGCGTGCCGTGGGTTATGATTCTTTGGGGGTTGATTCTTCTTTGGTTTCGGTTTTTTCCTCCTTGGCGTGGGCGGCTTCGGGGAGGGTAGGGGAGCTGACGCGCTTGTTGTAGGCGCGGAGTCCTATGCTTTCAAAGAATGAGGTTACGGCAAAGATTATCATTGCTGAGCCTGTGAGGAGCGCAACGGTGTGCTGGGCGGTGTCGTCGCGAAGCGAGGGGACGAGCACGAGCACAAATGCAATGGCTATCAGCGCCGTGGGGAAGAGGTAGGCCCAAACGGGATAGGACACGGGGCGCATGCCGCGGGCGAGCATATAGAAGTGGTAGATGCCGGCTATAAGTATGAAGCAGGCAAAGATGTAGATGAGCGCGATGCGGAATGCTTCGGGGGTGAAGCACATCATTGCGCCGAGAGCTACGGCTGCGATTGAGACGGCCCAACCTGTGAAACGTTGCCATACCGAGGACTTTTTCTCGTGGTGACGTGAGGATGTTCCTTCCGATTCTTCCTCTTTGGCGCCTCCGGTAGAGAGGAGGGTCACGATGTTGATTACTCCGGGCACTAAGAATGCTATACCGGTGAAGAACACGAGAGAATGGATGAAGTCGGGACGTCGGCATGCAACGATGAATAATATTCCGAGGCCGAGGATGATGAGATTGAGCAGTGTGAAGCCGTTGCGTTTCATTATCGTTAAGGTATTAATTGTGATGTTTGTTATATTTCTATATAGATGTTTGTGATATTTCTATATATAGATATAATGAATATGTGCGGCCGATAGTTTAGCGGCGGGGGAATATTTATTGCGTCATGCGCTGTATATCTATGAAATTTCGGAAGAGGCTTTATTGCGGGGTCATTTCACCGCATATGGGTGATGCCATCTGTCGGGCTACGATGTCGGTGTTGTCGGTTTTGGCAAGGAGGTGCATCAGTTTGGTGATGGCGGCTTCGGAGGTGATGTCGTAGCCTGAGATAGCGCCCGCTTCGAGGAGACGGTTGCCGGAGTAGTAACGCTTGATATGAACGCCGCCCGACACGCATTGCGTCACGTTGACTATAATCTTACCGCTGTCGACGGCGGCGCGTATCGCGTCGTAGAACCATTGCGTGGTCGGGGCGTTGCCGGCGCCGAAGGTGCGTAGCACGATGGCTTTGATGCCGGGGGTGGCAAGCTGATGGCGCAGGGTGGCATCGGAGATACCGGGGAAGAGGTCGATGAACATGACGGAGGTATCCATCGCGGTGTAGACCTCGAGTGGACGGTGGAAGTCGGGGCGCCACAGCACGTCGTGGTTGTAGTTGATGCCGAGGCCTATCTGTGCGAGCTGCGGGTAGTTGTAGCTCTTGAAGGCGTTGAAGTTGTCGGCGCTTTTCTTGGTGGCGCGGTTGCCGCGCCACAGGTAGTTCTCGAAGAGTATGGCTACCTCGCGTATCATGGGGCCGTTGTCCACGGGATCGATGGCGGCGGCAATCTGCAGGGCGGTGATGAGGTTTTCCTCGCCGTCGGTGCGCACTTCGCCGATAGGGAGCTGCGACCCGGTGATTATCACCGGTTTATCGAGGTTGCGCAGCATGAATGAGAGAGCCGACGCGGTGTAGGCCATGGTGTCGGTGCCGTGGAGCACCACGAAGCCGTCAAACTCGTTGTAGTGCTTGTCGATTTGCGTGGCTATGTCAGCCCAGTTGGAGGGCCGCATGTCGGAGGAGTCGATGGGAGGGTCGAACTGGATATGCTCAATGCAGTAGTCGAGCATCTTAATTTTAGGCACATTGTCGATGAGATGGTTGAAGTCGAAGGGCCGCAACGATTTCGTTGCGGCGTCTTCAATCATTCCGATGGTGCCACCTGTATATAATATTAAAATGCGAGGCTTCATGTCGATAGTCATTGAGCTATGGTTCGGTTAACCGATTTTGGAACCGGGGGTAAGGGGAGCGTCGGGCGATACTACGGTCAGGGAGCCGTCGGGGTTGACAGCAGAGAGTATCATGCCCTGTGACTCAACGCCTTTGAGCTTGCGGGGCGGGAAGTTGGCAATGAAGCACACCTGCTTGCCCACGAGCTCTTCGGGCTTGTAGTATTTGGCGATGCCGGATACGATGGTGCGGGTGCCCATGCCGTCGTCGATGAGGAATCGGAGCAGCTTGTCGGCTTTGGGTACGGCCTGACATTCAAGCACCTTGCCCACGCGTATGTCGAGCTTCATGAAAGTGTCGAAGTCGACGGGCGCAGCCTGCGGTTCGGGTTTCCATGCCTTGAGTTTGTTCTCCTCCTTGATGGCGGCGAGGCGGTCGAGCTGAGCCTGGATGGTCTCGTCCTCGATTTTCTCGAAGAGGAGCTGCGGCTCGTTGAGCTGAGTGCCTGCGGCTATGATATTCTCGTTGTAGAGCATATCCCAGTCGATGTCGCCGAGAGCGAGCATGTCGCGGAGCTTGCGGCTCATGAAGGGGAGGAACGGCTCGAAGGCCACGGCGATGTCGGCGCATATCTGTACGGCCACGTTGAGGATGGTGGCCACGCGGTCCATGTCGGTCTTGGCCACTTTCCAGGGCTCGGTCTCCTGCAGGTAGCGGTTGCCGATGCGGGCAATGTTCATAGCCTCCTTGAGCGCTTCGCGGAAGTGGAAGGTGTCGAGGGCGGCGGTGAGGGCATCGACCGAGGTGCGGATTTCAGCCAGCGCGGCGGTGTCGATGTCGGTGAGCGTGCCGCGGGCGGGAACTACGCCGTTGAAGTATTTGAAAGTGAGCACGAGAGCGCGGTTCACGAAGTTGCCGAGGATAGCCACGAGCTCGGAGTTGTTGCGGGCCTGGAAGTCGCGCCAGGTGAAGTCGTTATCCTTGGTTTCGGGCGCGTTGGCGGTGAGCACGTAGCGGAGCACGTCCTGCTTGCCGGGGAAGTCGCGCAGGTATTCGTGGAGCCAGATGGCCCAGTTGCGCGAGGTCGAAATCTTGTCGCCCTCAAGGTTGAGGAACTCGTTGGCGGGCACGTTGTCGGGGAGCTGGAAGTTGTCGCCGTAGGCCATCATCATGGCGGGGAACACGATGCAGTGGAACACGATATTGTCCTTGCCGATGAAGTTGATGATGCGGGTCTCGGGGTCTTTCCACCATTTCTCCCACGAGTCGGGGAGGAGTTCGATGGTGTTAGAGATATAGCCGATGGGGGCGTCAAACCACACGTAGAGCACCTTGCCGTCAGCGCCTTCGACGGGCACGGGCACGCCCCAGTCGAGGTCGCGGCTCACGGCGCGGGGCTGCAGACCGAGGTCAAGCCATGACTTGCACTGGCCGTAGACGTTGCTCTTCCACTCCTTGTGGCCTTCGAGAATCCACTTCTCAAGGTTGCCCTGCCAGCGGTCGAGGGGGAGATACCAGTGCTTGGTCTCGCGGAGCACGGGAGTGTTGCCGGTGATTGCGCTCTTGGGGTTGATGAGGTCGGTGGCGTTGAGCGATGTGCCGCACTTCTCGCACTGGTCGCCGTAGGCGCCTTCAGCGTGGCAGTGGGGGCACTCGCCGGTCACGTAGCGGTCGGCGAGAAACTGGTTGGCCTTCTCGTCGTAGAGCTGCATTGAGGTTTTTTCGACGAACTGATTGTTGTCGTAGAGGTGACGGAAGAACTCTGAAGCAGTGCGTGCGTGAGTCTCGGACGTAGTGCGGGAGTAGATGTCAAATGATATGCCGAGCTCCTTGAAGGAGTCTTTGATGATGGCGTGGTAGCGGTCGACGATATCCTGAGGGGTGACACCTTCGGCCTTGGCTTTGATGGTGATAGGCACACCGTGCTCATCGCTGCCGCCAATCATGATGACGTCGCGTCCGCGCAGACGCAGATAGCGGGCGTAGATATCGGCGGGAACATATACACCGGCGAGGTGACCTATATGCACCGGGCCGTTGGCATAGGGGAGAGCGGTGGTGATGAGTGTGCGCTTGAATTCTTTCATATCGGGATATTGTTTTATTGACTTGATTGAATCACGCGGCGCGCGGCCGCGTTTTTATATTAAAGTACAAAGGTAAAAAAAAATTTATAGAGGTGTATGATTTTGACACATTTTTAGGAAACGACCCGGGTAATTTTGCGCAATTATAACCACGTAAGCGGGATATAAGTACAGATAAGTGAAACATAAGTAATTGTATGGGAAAGAAAAGAGTGAAACCGGCTATGACAGTTGCCGGTAAGAAACGTGGCGCGGTGGCCGTGCCCGCAGAGAGAGAATTGACAGCCTCGCCGCTGCCCCTTGCGGGGGAGAGCGAGGGGGCAGCGCACAGCGTGGTGCGCTGCGCCAATATGCGGCGCGACGCCGCTACGGGCAATCTCCTTGCCGCGGGATTACCGCTGCGCCATCCGCGCCTCTCGTCGTTGCCGCTGCTCACCCTCGGCGGGGCGGGCGGCGACCGCATCGCCGTAGTGGCCGCCGCCAACCGGTTGCGCATCGAACCGCTCGACGGCCACGCCGCGGGCTACGACATCGGGGCCGTCGCGGGCAGTGTCAGAAGCATAGTCATGCTAGCCCCCGACCGCGGGGTGGTCATGACCGACAGGGCGCGCTACACGATGACTCTCAACGGCTCGGGCCGATGGCAACTCCACGCCGGCGACACCAACTACCCCGCGCTGCAGTTTGAGACCGTCGACGTGATGCGCCTCAGTGCCGACGCCGAGGCCCGCAAACTGACCGGCACCTACGACACCCGCTCGCTCGCGCTCAACGATGCCGACACCGACCGCCTCGGCCTTGACCTGATGCGCTGCTACCGCGAACTCGTCGACAAGACCGTGCGCGGCGGCATGGAGTTGCAGCCCCTCCTGGCGCGCTATCGCCTCGAAGGTGATGGTGGTGAAGTGCTTTACCGCTCGCCGGCGGTGATTGTTGGAGCGCCGTCGGGAGTGCAGTGTGTCAGCGAGTTGCATTGCGAATTGAGCGATGACTACGGCAGCCGCGGAGTGCTCCGCGTGGCCGCCGACGTGTACCGCCTGCGATTGAGGCAGACGGGCGTTAACGAAGTGGAGCCGGGCCGTGTGCGCCGTCTCGTGGTGGAGACCTCGCTACCCGTCCACCCCGTTGACCCTGCGGTAACGGCGGCCAACGCCTTCACCCGCAGCGGCACCAACGGCATCATGCTCCGCTGCTTCCTGCCCGGTGCCTCGGTAACGATGTCATCGTTGCGGCGCGTTGCTGCACAGCGGCTTATGGCAATGGCGCTGAAAGGTGACATAGCGTTTCGCGACGCGCTGACGCTCCACAATCCTTTTGACGGCGAAGAGCCGATTGATATCGCCGTACCCGTGGCCCGCGGCGCAGTGCATGGCCTTGACGCCGAGTTGGAGGAGGTGGATAAACTGCTGGCAGCTACAATAATACCCTTGCCGCAGATGGTGGCGCGATGCCGTGTGCCCAACAGTTTTACGGCCGCCGACGGTTGCGTGGCGGGCGACAGCGTGGTGTGGGGCGGCATTACGGCGCTCCCTTTCGGCGGTTACCGCGTGGAGGAGTTTGTGGCCGAGAGCACTCCGGCGGGGGAACCGCACCCGTGGCGTGCCGTGGTAGTGACCGAACTGGAGTCGGGGAGCCGCTGCGTGGCTACATCGTGGGGCGAGACGTGTGCCCCGCTGAGGTTGTCGCCGATGATATGGAGCGCGCGGGCCGATGCCGTGAGTGTGACGGTAACGGTGGAGCGCGACGGCGCTGTGTATAAGGGTGTTTACCCGATGACTCCCGATGAGCGCGGCGCGGGGTCGTGCTACTGTGACCCCGACGGAGAGAGGATTGAACCGACCGCGGTCGACGAACCCTTTGCCTACCTCCCCGACGGACGAATCGCCGAGCGCTACCCTTCGGCACTGCTCGTGGCTGACACGGCTTCACCCTTTGACGCGGAGCGGGGCGCCACGGCGGGGCGAGGACAGGTAGTGTCGACGGCGGCCGTTGACCGTCGCGGCAGTTCGTGGGAGTTTGGCTATCAGCGTGTCTACGCACTGACCGACGACGGCATCTACCTGCTCACTGTGACCTCGCCCGGCAGCGCGCTGCGTTGCAACCGCGTGGACCGCCGCAGCGTGGCGTCGGCAAGTGCCGTGGCCGAGACCGATGATGACCGTTACCCGCTGGTGTGCATCGCTTCGGGCGACCTCACCGGGTTGAGCCGCGGCAATGTGGCTACCCTTGAAGAGAGGGTTGCGGAGAGCGCAGCGGGCTGGGACAGAGTGAATAAGGAGTTGTGGCTCGCCGGGGTTGACGGGCACGCGAGGGTGAAGGAGAGCGTTGACGGCGGTTGGCGCGAGGTTGACGGTCTGAAAGTCAGCGCGCTGCGCGACGGTGCTCCCGGGCTGCTCATTGACAGCGACCTCGGCGTCCGCGACACGTCGCTGGGCGAGGAGGCGGTCAGCGCCGCAACCTACACGTTGCGCTGCGACATGCCGGCTCTCGACTGGTATCGCGAAGGAATGCAGGCATGCAGCGTAGCCGCGCAACTGCGGTCGGTCGCCGTGACGGGTGCGCTGAGCGTGGTGTCGCGCACTCTCGACCTGCCGCAGCAAGGCATGGAGGCCGTGACAGAGTTTAGCGGCGAGGTGAATGCGCCGCTTGTCATGGGATTGCGCGGCTGCGGCGGTCCGGCTGTCGACATCACTCTCGCAGGGGAGATGACCGCGGGGAGCGAACTGCGCGAATTGCGATTGAGGATAGTTACTAAATAAGCCCGACACCCGCGCCCGATAAATGAACCGCACCCCGAATGGTCAGACCTTTCGGGGTGCGGTTTATCTGTCAATACCGTTGTCTAAAATACCGTTGTTTAAATAAGTTTGATACCCGCTTTGGCAAGCGCTTCAACCTGCTCTTCGGGCCAAATCGAGGCCTGCACCTCGCCGATGTGGGCTTTCTGAAGAATGAACATGCTGAGTCGGCTCTGGCCTATACCGCCGCCGATGGAGAGGGGCAGTTCGCCGTCGAGGAGCGCTTTGTGGAATTTCAGCGATGCGCGTTCCGGGCAGCCCGCCTTGTCGAGCTGACGCAGCAGGGCGTCGCGGTCAACGCGTATGCCCATCGACGACAGTTCAAAGGGACATTCAAGCACGGTGTTCCACACCATGATGTCGCCGTTGAGTCCTGTTGACCCTTCGCCGTTGTCGCTCGACCAGTCGTCGTAGTCAGGGGCACGGCCGTCGTGGGGCTTGCCGTCGGCGAGAGTGTCGCCGATGCCTATGATGAATACCGCGCCATACTTCTTTACCACCTCATGCTCACGCTGTTTCGGGGTGAGGTCGGGATACTGCTTCTGCAGGTCGGCAGCGTGGACAAATGTTATCTCGCGCGGGAGAGTGGGGGTGATGTGGGGGAAGCGGCGGAATATCATCTCCTCGGTGTCGAGGAGCGCCTTGTAGATTTTGCGTACTATATCTTTGAGGAAATCGAGGTTGCGGTCAGCGGCCTCGATTGTTCTTTCCCAGTCCCACTGGTCAACGTAGAGGGAGTGGAGGTTGTCGAGGTCCTCGTCGGCACGGATAGCGTTCATGTCGGTGTAGAGACCGAATCCCAGGGCTATGTCGTAGTCGGCGAGCTTGGTGCGTTTCCACTTTGCGAGGGAGTGAACCACCTCGGCATGTCGTCCTCCCATGGCCTTGACGTCGAAGCCCACGGGCTTCTCCACGCCGTTGAGGTCGTCGTTNAGACCGGTGCCCGAGAGCACGAAGAGGGGAGCGGTGACGCGGCGCAGGTTGAGCGCCTCGGCGAGTCGGTCCTGGAAGAATGTCTTGATATCCTTGATGGCTATTTCGGTAGTCTCGGGGAGGAGCTTNAGCTTATATTTGGNAGGAATTATTACTGCCATAGATTTTGCTGATTAATGATATTGTCGCCAAAGTGCGACGTGAAACATGGCAAAGATAATCATTCTGCTTGNATAATNCAAATATTTATCGCAAAATGTCAAATATTGAGTAGCTATNNCTGAAAATATTNCCGCNAAAAATCACGGTCTATNCATAAAATTGCTATATTTGTAGAAATAACACCTAATAATAATATAAAATAAATTACAACTTCTACTTACTTATAATTAATCCATGAAGATTAAAGCTNTCATTCTTACCCTTTTCGCNCTGCTTTTCGGCAGGGCAGCGGCACAGAACCCCGACCCGAGGGCNCTCACNATCTATCAGATTATGGTNGCATCGTATCAGCACGCNCCCGACGGCGCGCCCGGNTACACCGCAATGTGGGGCCCCGACGATGCCCGCAAGAATGGCAACCTGCGCGGTGTCATCAACGCCCTCGACTCCATCAGCGCGNTGGGNGTCAACGCNATATGGCTCACCCCGATATTTGACAGCTCCACNGCCTTCGGCGGCGAGAANCTGCAGGCNACGGGCTATTTCACCAACAATTTCTTTGCCATCGACCCNCACTTCGGCACNGANGCCGACCTGCAGGAACTTGTCGACAAGGCCCANGACCGCGGCATGTATGTGCTGCTCGACGGCGTGTTTGGCCATCACGGCGGCGTCACCGCTCCCTCCCCCTCGGGCTACGCGCTCGACACGCAGGCCGTGCTCTCTGACCGCGGCGAGCAGGGTGGCACCGGCAATATCGCCTATCCCGGTTCGCTCGACTATATAAAGGAACTTGCCACATATTACATAGACCGCTACGGCATCGACGGCTGGCGCCTCGACCANGCCTACCAGGCCACNCAGGGCGGCCGCAACTACTGGCTCGACATACGCGGCGCCGTGGATGACCTGACGGCCCGTCGNAAGGCGCGCGGCGAGAAGTGGGGNACTCTCGGCTACATGGTAGGCGAGGACTGGGGCGACGCCGATGTGATAAACCGCGGCGTGTATCGCGACGGCGGTCTGCTCAGTGCCTTTGACTTCGANGGCAAGGAGCGCATCTCAGGCCCGATGCAGAACGTGGAGAGCGCCGGACTGGAGAACGGTTGGGCCGACATCATCACCACCCTCTCNTCGCCCACCTCGCGCGGCTATCTCAACGACAGCGTCATGCCCAACCTCTACCTCTCCAACCATGACGGCTACCGCCTGGCCGACCATTTCGACCCCGCCGACCCGCATTATTACGACCATCTCAAACTCCGCCACGCTATCCTCGCCGCCTACTCCGGCCCGATTACGCTCTACTACGGCGACGAGTTTGCCGACCGTTCCCTCGAATCAACCGGCGCCCAGCCCGACAATATAGCCCGCACCACCGGCCANCTCGNGCCCCGCAATGCNGCCGAGGCCGACCTGCGCGACTACGTGGCCCGCGCCATGAANTTCCGTGCCGCCAACCCCGCCATGTGGCGCGGCGACGCTTCGTTCATGACCATGCGCGGCAGCAANGGNGCCGATATTCTNACAGTNATCAAGCGCGACGAGCAATCGGGCAACAAGGTTGCNGTCATCTTCTCCGANAAGCCCGTCACGCTTAAGTTTCCGTCAATGAAAGAGGCCGTAAGAGTGAAAGCTCTCGTGCCTGAATTTGTAGTTCTCTGAGTATATTGAGTTTTTCTTAGATGGCACGCAATCNGCTCTCACGTTATATCTGGCTCGTCGATACCATACGGCGCTACGGCCGCATCACGCGCCGTCAGCTCGACGAGGCGTGGCGCCGGTCGCCCTANTCCGACGGCGACCCNCTGCCCCGCCGCACGTTCTACAACTACCGCATGGCTATCGAGGAGCTGTTCAACATCTCCATCGGCTACAANGCTACCGACAACACCTACTANATCGACGACGACAGCCCCTCGGCCGAGGGTATCACNGACTGGCTGCTCAACTCCGTAGCGATGACCAACATGCTCAGTGACTCGCGCGACGTNGCCGACAAGATATTTCTCGAAGAGGTGCCCTCGGCGCGCCGCTTCCTNCCNGATATTGTCAANGCCCTGCGTGAGAGCCGCGCCGTGGTGATGGACTATCAGCCCTACACGCGCCGCACGCCCCACCGCGGACTGCTCCTGCACCCCTACCTGCTCAAGATTTTCCGCCAGCGGTGGTACGTGACAGGGCTTAACGTGGAGGAGAACAAGGTCAAGACCTATGCGCTCGACCGCATAGTGTCGATGCGCCTCTGTGACGAGCACTATACTGTGCCCGACTACTTCGACGTCTCGACCTATTTCCGCGACAGTTTCGGTATCGTCGTCAACCACGGCGAGGTGAAGGATGTGTTGCTGCGTGTGGATGACCGCCAGGCCAAGTATTTCCGCGCCCTGCCGTTGCATCATACCCAGCAGGAAACCGTCTCCGACGGCTACTCGCTCTTCTCCTACCGGCTGAAGATTTCTGACGACTTCGTGCAGGAGCTGCTGTCCTACGGTCCGGCCGTCACGGTGGTGCGCCCTCCCGAACTGCGTGCCATAATCATAACCTCTCTGCGCGCCTCGCTCGATAATTATAACTGACACTATTTATAACTGACACTCCGATTTATAACTTACCCCTCGGCGCCTGCTGCGCCGCCCCTCCAATCACGCTTTCACTCAATGGAAAAATCAATCGCTGCAATTGACCACCGGGAGCACCGACAGCTGTTCTCGCTCAACCTTATCCGTGCGGTCGCCATCCTGATGGTGGTCTTTGACCACAGTCTGCGCTCCGACCTCAATGAGGATGTGTCATATCTCCTACGCCTGATTATAGGGCCTGACGCGGTGCTGTTCTTCATGGTGTCGGGCGCGTTGCTGATGCCTGTCACGGGAGGGTGGGGCGACTTCCTGCGGCGACGTATCGTCAGGGTGTTCATCCCCTTTGTGGTGTGGGTCATGATTTATGCCTTCACCTATTACAAGTTGGGATTAATCGACGAATATTCCCTTGCCAATCAAATACGCTGGGGGTGGATGTATTTCAACTTCATGCAGGGGTGGTTCATCCCCTTCATGATGGGCGTGTACCTTATCATGCCGCTGCTGTCGCCGTGGATAGCTACGGCCACGCGCCGGCAGTTTCGCTACGTCATGGTGTTGTGGCTGATTAGCGGGCTGATACCGTTCTTCGAGGCTTTCGGGGGCGTGCGGCCGCCCGACACTGCTGTGGCGCTGTTTATGACGGCGTGGCCCTATGCCGTGATCGGTTACTATCTCGCTCATTACCGCGAGCATCGTCACAAGCGGGCGAAATACGTGGCGCTGCTCTTGGCGGGCATAGTGGTGCCGTTCNCGCTCCGCGACGCGGGCACCACCATTGATTTAGGCAAACTGTTTTTGAATCAGTGGAATTTCCCCACCATCTGCGCCGCCATGCTCTACTTCGCGTTGATGATAAATGTAAAGACACTCGGCGCCACGCTCGATAAGGTGGTCAACTTCATCGCGCGCTACTCCTACGGCATCTTCCTCACCCACTGGTTCGTAGGCGGCTTCCTGATACCACACTGGTATCCCGCCCTCGCTGAGTCAACTCCGCTCATATTCCTGATACAGCTCGCCGCCGGCATCCTGCTGACCCTCCTCCTGCGCAGCATTCCCTTCCTCGGCCGCTATCTGGTGTAAAGCACACGGTTTAAATATTTACAAATTATGAGTAAAGTTCTGTCGCTTCATCATATCGTATTTCGTACAAAAGGCCGTGTTCCGGCGCTTGTCGAGTCTGAGCGGGAAAATGTGTGCCGCATGCTGTGGTCGTTGGTTAAAGAGGAAAATTGCTATTTATATAGAGTAAATTGTGTCCNTGACCATGTACACATGCTTATNGATCTCAGTGCAACCGTTGCNCTGAGCGATGTAGTGGGCAGAGTGAAGTCAGTGTCAAGTATCTTGCTGAAAAAATCGGAGAAATTTCCATTGTTTGACGGTTGGGGTGAGGGCTACTACGCTGCGAGCGTTTCNTTGTCCGAAAGGGACAATGTGATAGAGTATATCAAAAACCAACAGCAGCATCATNCCGCAGCCAATTNCGAGTCAGAAATGAAAGCTCTATACCGCAAAGCCGGCCTCCCCTGGCACGACNACGACATTAAATAACCCCGTGCNNCACCCCGATTTTTAAGCGGTGATCAAATTTAACATGTCCCACGTGTGAAGGGCCGGAGGCCCGAGGTTGCATATTAGCCGGGGTTCGTAGGGAGCGTAGCGACCGGAGGCCCCGGGACGGAAAGTGGCACAATAACAGTATATATACTCCGAGCCCGGGACGGGCGTCGTGTGGGAACAATAATCAACACAATGATACGCTCCATAATCACACGACGCCCATCCGGGGCTCGGCATTGTTGGGTCGACCCATCCCGTCCCGGGGCCTCCGGTCGCTGCGCTCCCTACGAACCCCGGCTAATATGCAACTTCGGGCCTCCGGCCCTTTACGGGTGGTGGTATCTTGGAGTACGTGCATGGGTATTCATATGGATGTGGGTATGCGTATTGGTATGATGTTGGGACGGGTATCGGGGTATTTCCAATATGCTTGGGGGGATGTGCTTGATATGTATGGATAAAAAAAGAGTCGTTTCGCAACGACTCTTTTCCTTTAAACCTTTATCTTAATCTAATACTATGAAAAACACACATACAAAAGAAGTAATAATTTTTGAATTGGCAAAATATTTTTATTCATTTTTTCAATTTTTAAGTGAATTTTTTAGTAGTTGTTGCGAATTGGGGAGGTTTGTAACTCGCTTGAATACAGTTGCATATGCGGAATTTTGCATAAAAATACAGTATTGATGCGCTTAATATATATTAACATTTGTATTTTGCATATTGCGGTGGTTGGGGGTGCTTCGGTGAGGGTGATTGTGGGGGCGGCTGCGTGGGTTTGCTGCGTGGGTGTGTGGCCGGTGGGGGGGGGTGTGCGGCCGGGGACGGCCCCACTACGGGCGCGGCCTTGTGGCGGGGGTCTCCTGACCCGCGCTTTAGCCCCCTTCAACAATATGTTTACGGCGCGCTTTAGAAGTTGGGAGTCAGGGGGTCGGGAGACCCCCTGCACATGGGTCGGCCATTGCGTCAACACTTGTGGTGGTCATTGCTGAAACGGAGGTTGTGGCAACATATGTAATGGCTAATTACGGCAAGAGGCTGCGTCCCGCGTGGGAGCAGCCTCTTGGAGTATGGGATTGGATGGGATTGTTGAATCCCGTGGGGGTGAATCTTATTTGATTACTTTAACTACTTTGTCGCCCTGGCGCATGATGTAGAGACCGTTTGCGGGGTTCTCAACGCGTACACCCTGGAGGTTGAAGTATTCAACGGGTGCGTTTTCGTCGATTTCAACGGCGTCGATACCATCGGCAGCGAGCTTGTAGTCAGTTACGTCCCTGATGCCGGGAACGCTGAAGTATTGGTAGATGTGACCGTAGACCGATACTTCCTGGCCGAGGCGAGTTGGATTATCCTTAAGGTTAAGCTCAGTGCGGATCTTACCGGTAGGGAGCTGCACGGGAACGCAGAGCGTGATGTCTTTGCAGTCGGGAGTCGGGCCGAGGATGAGGTTGGTTTGTGAATCAGCCTCATCAGCGTTGAACACGGGAGTAAGAGAGCTGCTTGCGCTTGAGCTGTAGCCTACGATGTAACCGTTGATCCAATATTTGTCGGGATAGTCGGTGTTACTATCTTTAGATGTGGGGTTGATAGCGATAACGTCGGCAACAGTGAAGGGATTGGCTTCAGTACCTTCGCCTTCGAGTACGATGGGGTCGCCACCTTCACCGTTGATAGAGATAAGCTTATTGCCGTTAGCCAGCTGGGGAACATCTTTGTAGGTGGTGAGCTTACCCATGACTACGACCTTGTCGCCAACTTTGAGTTCATCCTCTGAAGTGAATTTCTGGCCGTCGAGGCTATAACCACGGTAGATATAGAACTGGTTGGTCTCTGTGCCGTCAGCTGAAATATAGTATGTAGCATTGCCGAACGAAGTGCTGATTTCGGAGATGGAAACTACAGTGCCTGCAACGTAAACTTCAGCGGTAGAGCCGAGGAGAGCGGCATTGTAAGCTCCGGCAGCATTGAAGGGATTAGCTTTGGTACCATCGCCCTCAGCGCCGGGGTAGAGCTCAACGATAGTGTAGGTTTCGGAAACTATATTTGACATGTTGTCGTCGCCGTCAACCGCAAGAGCTTTGATAGTCATTGTCTTGTCCACGGTGATGGGGGCGGTGTACTTGATAGTGCTGCCGTCGTCAACATCGTCGGTGGGGTTCTGACCGTCAGTGGTGTAGTAGATGGTGCAACCTTCAGCTGCTGAAAGTTCTACGGTCTGAGCATTGTCGTATGTTCCACCTGCAACAGAGAATGTGGGAGCATCTACTCCTACAGGAATCTCACCGCCTGTTGTCCATACTACATCGACTTCATCAAGGTAAAGTGCACCACTATTTGAGCGAATTCCTATATATGCATAAGGGGTTTCAAAAGTGTATGTTTGGGCTGATTCAGAGTATGAAAAGGTCGTAACCGGAGTTTCGTTGTATAATGCTGCAGCGCTTGTGTAAGGTGTTTGTGAACCGTATACATTCAATACACGGGCAGCGGCCGTTTTAGAATTAAATTTAACAGTTATAGATTTAACAGTTCCTATAGATTTTGTAACGACAACTCCGGAATTATTGTTGGTGGAGCGCAACTGGATTGTGCCGGCATCGCCTGCACACTGAGCATAGTACTCGGCACCTGACGGAGCAGTGTAAGTGTGCTCGGCATAAATTGTCTTGGTATTACCTTCAACTAAGTTCGCATTGGTCAACTGGTCTGTCACCTCGGCGGCTGAAGCAAAAGAACCCATGCAAAGCACTGTGGCTAATGAGAGTAAAAATTTCTTCATAAAATTTGATTTTTGGTTAATATTTATAAGTGTTTGTGATATTTTTACAAATCCTACGCAAAGTTATAAAAAAGATTTCACAATCAGTAAGATAGCTTGATATTTTTTTAGTTAAAAAGGTGGAAAAATTAGTCTTTGAGGTAGAGGTGGCGACAGGCGTGTTGCGCATGTTGCGACAAGTGTGTGGCGCTTTATCGTTTTTTGTTGAAACCGTTGGAGGGTTGCAGGCGTTTACAATATATATGCTTAATATATGCTTATTATATTCATTATACTTATCTGTAAATGTAAAAAATATTGACCATGATTACGGCGATTGTAGGATACATAGCGTGCATATGCATGATATTGGGCTATCTGCCCCAGGCTATTTACACCATCAGGACGAATGATACCGACGGCATTGCGATGCCTACGTTTCTGCTGATGGCTTTCGGCAGTGTGTTTTTTATAATTCAAGGTATATTGCTGGGCAACTGGCCGCTGCTCGTCACCAACGTTGTGACAGGCTCATGCTCCGCCATAATATTCATAATGAAAATGCGCAACGATTTGCGCCGTCGCCGCAACAATAAACGTCAAAGTTAGAGGCGATGGGAGTAACTTTTATTTGTTAAAAGTTAGTTTTTAAATTATTAATGATGTATTTTACATCTTTAATAAGAAAAATTACGTAACTTTGCACCTGTTATAAAAACGTATATAAATTTTACTTATATGGATTTATTTGACAGGATTTCGGAAGATATCAAGAAAGCGATGCTGGCCAAGGACCGTGTGCGTCTCGAGGCTCTGCGCGGCATAAAGAAGGAGTTTATCGAAGCCAAGACAGCCAAGGGCGGCGACGGTACTCTGTCTGACGAGGCTGCTACAAAGGTGCTCGTAAAGATGGCCAAGCAGCGTCGCGAAAGTGCGTCAATCTACAAGGAGCAGAATCGTCCCGAACTCGCCGAGGGTGAGCTTGCCGAAGTGGCTGTGATAGAGGAGTACCTCCCCAAGCAGCTTACCGAGGAGGAACTGACTGCCGAACTGAAACGTATCATTGCCGAAACCGGAGCCACCGATGCCAAGATGATGGGCAAGGTGATGGGCGTGGCAAGCAAGGCGCTTGCAGGCCGTGCCGACGGTCGCGCCATCTCGGCCAAAGTGAAAGAACTGCTTTCATAAGCGGGATTTATAAGATTTATGGATTGAATTTATAAGCTATATAAAATGATTTATATGACTTATAAAAAAATATAAACCATCATATAATAAAGAATTATGCTGACAATACAACAGATAAAGGAGAATCCCCAATATATCATCGAACGCCTCAAGGTAAAGGGCTTTGATGGAAAAGAGAAAATCGAGAACATTCTTTCGCTCGACGAGCGCCGCCGCTCGCTGCAGCTCTCAGCCGACAATATCGCTGCCTCTCTCAACAAGCAGGCTGCCGAGATTGGCCGACTGATGAAGGCCGGCGAACGCGAAGCTGCCGAGGCTGCCAAGGCTGAAGTGGCTAAGGGCAAGGAGGATATGAAGAAATATGCCGCCGAACTCGATGCCGTGGAGAAGGAGATGCTCGAAATACGCCTCTCTATCCCCAACATCCCCTGCGAGGCTGTGCCCGAAGGCAAGACTGCCGAGGACAACGTGGTGGAAAAAACAGGCGGCGTGATGCCCGACCTCCCCGCCGACGCTCTTCCCCACTGGGAGCTCGCCAAGAAATACAATATCATCGACTTTGACCTCGGTGTAAAAATCACCGGTGCCGGTTTCCCCGTATATATCGGTAAGGGTGCCCGCCTGCAGCGCGCTCTCATCCAGTTCTTCCTCGACTCGGCCAACGAA
Source organism: Barnesiella sp. (assembly GCA_014801075.1). Taxonomy (GTDB): domain Bacteria; phylum Bacteroidota; class Bacteroidia; order Bacteroidales; family Muribaculaceae; genus JAGBWK01. The sequence goes on from JAAVEW010000004.1 coordinate 42,643, forward strand.
GCCGGCTACACCGAAGTGCAGCCCCCCTACGTTGTCAACGAGGCTTCGGGCTACGGCACAGGTCAGCTTCCCGACAAGGAGGGCCAGATGTACTACGTACCCCTCGACAACCTCTATCTCATCCCCACCGCCGAGGTGCCCGTGACCAACATCTACCGCGACGTAATCCTCACCGACGCCCAGCTCCCGGTGAAGAACTGCGCTTACTCGGCATGCTGGCGCCGCGAGGCCGGCAGCTATGGCAAGGATGTGCGCGGTCTCAACCGTCTGCACCAGTTTGACAAGGTGGAAATCGTGCGCATCGAGAAGCCCGAAAACTCTTACGCTGCTCTCGAGGAAATGAAGGACCACGTGCAGTCGCTGCTCGAACGTCTCGGTTTGCCCTGGCACATACTCCGTCTCTGCGGCGGCGACATGAGCTTTACCTCGGCCATCACATTTGACTTCGAGGTGTACTCGGCTGCGCAGAAACGCTGGCTCGAGGTATCGTCGGTATCAAACTTCGAGACTTATCAGGCTTCGCGCCTTAAATGCCGCTACCGCGGTGAGGACAAGAAGACCCGCCTGTGTCACACACTCAACGGCTCGGCTCTCGCTCTGCCCCGCATCGTGGCCGCTATCCTTGAGAACAATCAGACTCCCGAAGGTATCGTAGTGCCCGAATGCCTGCGCAAGTACACCGGCTTCGACATCATTGACTGATGAGTGGAAACTGATTCAAATCTACTTATATAAACCGAACTTACCCGCGAAATTGATGGATACATCGCAATTGGCGGAACAAATAGCCGTGGAGATGGGACTTCCCCCCACGGGACAGCAGAGGGCGTTGATTGACGCCCTCGCTCGTTTTTGTGGCGACGGGACGGCCTACAACTCGGTGTTCCTGCTCAACGGTTATGCCGGCACGGGCAAGACGTCGGTGGTGGCGGCGCTCGTCAAGGCGCTGCGTGCCCTGCGACGACCTACGGTGCTGCTCGCTCCGACGGGTCGTGCGGCCAAGGTGTTGAGCGGTTTTGCCGATAAGAAAGCGATGACCATCCACCGCAAGATATACAAGGGCCTCGGCGACGTGGCGGCGTTGGCCGGCGTGGCCGATAACCCCCATGTCAATGCAATCTTCATTGTCGACGAGGCGTCGATGATAGGTGACGGGGAGCAGGATTCGCTGCTCGAGGATTTGGTGCACTACGTGTATGGCTCGGGCCACGATTGCCGCATGATACTGCTTGGCGACGGGGCGCAGTTGCCGCCCGTGGGGTGCGAGGCGTCCCCGGCAATGTTGCCGGAGCGCCTGCGTCAGCTCGGATTGAAGGTGACGCGTGCGGTGATGATGCAGACGGTGCGTCAGAAGGCGCGTTCGGGCATCCTCTACAACGCTACGATGCTGCGCCGGGCTATGGCGCAGGAGCAGTTGCCGGTGCCGCAGCTGCGCATCCGTCCGTTTGCCGACGTGCGTGCCATCGGAGGGGAGGAGTTGCAGGACGCGCTGGTCGATTCCTACGCGCAATATGGCGTTGACGAGACTATCCTCGTGACGCGTTCCAACAAGAGGGCTATGGAGTTCAACCTTGCCATACGCCGGTCGATTCTCGAAAAGGAGGAGGTGATAACTCAGGGTGAGCCGTTGCTCATAGCCAAGAATAACTACTTCTGGACGGCGAAGGTGAAGGGCGCCGACTTCGTGGCCAACGGCGACGTGGTGCGTATCAACAAGATTTACGGTACGGAGATTATTGGCTTCCTGCGTTTTGCCGACGTGGAGTTGTCGTTGCCCGACAGCGATATCACGTTCGATGCCAAACTGATACTCAACTCGCTCAACTCGGTGACTGCGGGCCTCAATCCGGAGCATGAACAGATGCTGATGGCGCGGGCGCTTGCGGGCCTCGACCCGGCTACGGCGGCCGACCCGACCGTGCGCCGTCGCATTTTTCACACTGACCCTTATTTCAATGCGTTGCGCGTGAAGTATGCCTACGCGGTGACGTGCCACAAGGCGCAGGGCGGCCAGTGGGAGTCGGTATTCATCGACATGGCCAACATCTCCAACGACGCCGTCACCACCCTCGATTTCTACCGCTGGCTCTACACCGCCACCACCCGCGCCCGCACCGCAGTAACCTACATTTCCCCCACCATCACCGAGGATTAATCCCCCCCGGCGATACAGCGCACGAATTAGTCCGCCAATTCTGCACACGAATTAAGTGATAAAATATACACCGTCCTCATAGTCGTGCCAGGATGCTCTGAAACGGTGTCGGTCAGTCATAAATTGAATATATTAGAATAGCAAGGACGCGATTTCTTAGATGATATATCGCGTCCTTGCTATGATTATTGTTGTTGGTGGAGGGTTAGAATTTGAGGGAGGCGCCTATGAGGCCGTGGATGCCTTGTTGCTCAAGCATGTTGTAGAGGAGGGCGCGGCGGCCGAGGATGTTTTCTACGCGGGCGAACACTGAGAGGGCGTCGGTCAGGCGGTAGTTGGCTCCGATGTTGAGGGAGTTGGCGTTGCTCAGGTTGTAGCGCAGGGGAGCGTTGTCGCTCAGTACGCCCCAGTTGCTGTAGAGCGAACGGCCGGCACGGAGTTCAAACGAGGCGTCGATGGTGAGCGGTGCAAAGGGTGTTACCGATGCCTTTGCTTCGAGCACGTGGCGCGCGCGGTCGCGGTTGAGGTAGTAGCTGTGGCTGTAGGAACCGGGAGCGCCTGTGTACTTGACCGAGGCCTCGATGTTCTTGTTGTATTTCCACGAGAATTTGGCACCGTAGTGTACTGCGCGGAGGTCAACGGCACTGAACATGGTGGCGTAGACCTGACGGTCGGTGACGTCGACGATACCCTGCGCACCGGTGACGTCGGCAGCGTCGGGCATAAGCCAGTCGTTGGCCATGGCATATCCGCCAAACAGTTCAAGCGACGCGCCGTAGAACGGGCCGACGGTGAGCGCGAGGTCGGCGGTGAAGGGCACTTCGGAGAATTTGAAGCCCTGCGCTACCGACATGTAGGGGTTGACGTTGTAGAGCTCGGAGAGGCGATTGATATGTTCGCCGCCGCCCAGTGAGAGTGAAACCCCGAAGGTCGACACGGGACGGAGGTTGAACCTCACGTCGGGAGCGATGTGGAAAGTCTTGCCGGCATTGGTGGCAACCTGAGCTTTAAATCCGATGTTGGTCGAGAATGCTCCCGATGAATAGCGGAGAGCGGGTGCAAAGGTGAAGAGACCGAGAGTCTTGCCTTCGCCGGGGTAGAGCACGGGGATATTGATGCCTACGCCGTTGACGTCGGCACCGTTGAGCAATTGGTTGATATGATTGTTGTTGACGAAGTCGGCACCAATCTGTGCGGCCACCGATGCTTTCTCGGTAATGGAGTAGATGCCGCCCAATGACACCTTACCGATATTCTGAGCCGAGGCGTCGAGGTCGTGGTAGGTGAGGCCAACCTCTTTGCCCGACAGGCCGAAGTGCTCGAAGCCTGCGGTCACGTAGTGGGCAAGCGAGCGGAGGCGTGCCGACCAGGCGGCGTCGATGTCAAAGGCGAGAGTGTTGTGGTTGGCGTCCTTCTCTTCCCACGGACGGTTATAGGCGTTGTAGGTGAAGTCGGCCGACACGTCGAGACGGCGGCTGCGGCCGAAGAGGTGGGAGAAGTCAGCGCCTACGGTCACCGCGTTGCGGTTGAGCGATTCGTCATACTGGTCCTTGTAGGAACAGCCGTCAAACTGTGTCCACACGTTGAGCGATGTCGCAGGCTTGGCCAGGATGGAGTAGCCGGCCGAGATGCCGAGATTGTAGGCGGGGAAATAGCCGATGGAGGCATAGCCGCGATAGGGCGACAGTGTGATGGGCGACTGACCGTTAGCCGGCTCAAGGGTGGTCAACATGCCGGGAATGCGTGTGGCGGCGGTGACGTCGACAAACGTCAGGCGCGACGCCGGAGCCTTGGGCTGCACGAGCGCAGGATAGCCGGTGATGCGCACGGCCTCGGGGAGAGTGGGTTCGACATCACGTTCGATCACGATCTCTTTGGTGAGAGTCTGGGCTGAGACACCCAGGCCGAGCAGAGCGGCGGCAAGGGCGATATATTGTCTTTTCATTGCGTTCGGGATGATTATTTGGTGTTGAGACGGTCTTGAATCATTTTGAATATGTCGGTTTCGGTGCCGGGGTAGTTGTCACGCAGACTGATGAGATACTGGTCGGCCTCGAAGTTATTGCCCTCGGCGCGGTTGATGTCGGAGATGAGGATGAAACCGCGTGCAAGCCAGTAGTTGTGAGGAGTGTCGGAGTCGATAAGCTGCTCGGCGGTGCGGCGTGCGGCTTTCAGGTCCTTGTTGTCAAACTGTGACTGAGCTATGCGGAAGAGGGCCTTGGTGCCGTTGATGTCGTTGAGGTCGGCGCTGAGGTCGGTCCACTCGGCGATGGCAGTCTTGGTGTCACCGGTGTTGTAGAGAGCGTCGGCGTGGGTGAAGATAGCTTCGGAACGCTGCTCGGCGGTGGGGGTCGACGATGCGGTGATAGCCGATGCTGCCTCGATTACGCGGTCGTAGTCGCCGAGGTCGCGGGCGGTGCGCATGATGCCGAGCTGCGCCTCGTTGAGCATTTCGGGAGTGGCGGCAACGGTCATCAGCTGCTCGTAGGCAGCGAGAGCGAGTTCACCTTTACCCTGCGCGGCGAGAGCCTCAGCCTTGGCTTTGAGGGCTGCTGGAACGGCCGAGTTGTCGGGATAGTTGCTGATAATCTCCTCGGCGTATTCGAGGTTTGCGTCGTAGTTGCCCGCCTTGCTTCCCGCATCGAGGAGATAGCTGAGGGCCTGCGGACGCGACGCACCCTGCGGGTAGCGTTCGAGGTAGTCGGTGAGGCGGCCGGTCATGCCCTTGGCCAGGTAGTCGCGCTCGGCGGCGTTGAATGCAGCGCTCTCCACGTCCGAAGCGTTGACGGGCGATGCACCGGGCACCGAGTTGATGAATGCTACATACTCGTCGAGCTGACCGTCGTTGGCCATGAGCTGTTTGAGGTTGTCGGAAGCCTGACGCGCTTCATCCGAGCCGGGAGCGGCTGTGATGAGCTGCTTGTAGGTGGCTATGGCCTGCGGTTTGTCGTTCTCGTTGAGATAGGCGAGGGCGAGGAGCAGGTTGGCGCGGCGGCCGTAGGCACTGGCCGAGTAGCGCGATGCGGCCATCGAGTAGGCCTCGATGGAGCGGTCGGTGTTGCCGAGCTGCGCGTAGCTTTCGCCGAGTTCGAGGTAGGCCTGCGGGAGCATGCTCGACTTGGGGAACTCTTTGATAAACTGCTGGAGGAGGTTTACTTTCTCCTTGTAGTTGCCGCTGTAGCCATACATGTCGGCACGCGACAGCAGGGCGTGGTCGCCGGTCGAGGGATTGGCGCGGTAAGCCTCGTCGTAAGTGGCGGCGGCTTTGCTGAAGTTCTTCTCAGTGAAATAGTTGTCGGCTATGCGGCAGAGGGCGTCGGCGCGGAGCATGGCCGAGGGAGCGGGATTCGAGTTGATGAAGTCGGTGAAATATTTCGCCGCGTTGCCGCTGTCGCCTTCGCGGAAGTAACTGTAGCCCAGGCCGTAGAGGGCATTGAGCTTGTTCTCGGGGCTGAGACGGTTGCCGCTGAGAGAGTTCTGGTAGGCTTTGCGGGCCTTGGCGTAGCTGCCGTCGGCGTAGTAAGCCTCGCCGAGCCAGAGTTCGGTCTCAACACCGGTGTTGGCATCGTGCGATTTGAGTTTGAGGGCTTCGTTGAGGTGGTTGATAGCCTCGGCGTTCTGTCCCGCCATCACCTCGCGCGAACCGAGCGCGTAGAGCACCTGCTGCTTGGCGCCGAGAATCTTCTTGGAGGGATTCTTAATTTGGTTGATGGAGGCGAGAGCGGCGGTGTAATTGTTGTCGGTCATGTAGCCCGAAACGAGGTATTCGCGCACATCCTCGGCATGACGTGAGTTGGGGAACGCGCGAAGGAACTCCTCGAACGTTGCCACCGAGTTGCCGAAAGGTATCTTGCCACCCTCGGTCTTGGCCACGGCGTAGTTGTAGAATGCGGCTTCGCGCACGTCGTTGTCGAAGTCCATGCGCAGTGCGCGGTCAAAGGCGATGAGAGCGGCCGAGTAGTTGGCGCGTCGCATCATGGCCTGACCGATGAAGAGGTTGGCGCTCTGACCTATGGCGTTGTCGAGGTCGCTCACAGGGGTGAGGTCGTTGACGGCGTCCTCGTAGTTGCCCTCGCGGTATTCGGTGACACCGAGCATATAGAGCGTGGTGGGCAGAGGCTCGGCGGTGTTCTCTACATATTTTTTGAGCAGGGGAAGGGCCTCGCTGAGGTCGTCGAGCTGATAGTATGACTCACCGGCCACGCGCATAGCCTCGTAGCGGAACGACGGGTCGATATTCTCGTCGGAGTAGAGGCGGCGTGCGGTAGCGGCGGCCTTGGCATACTCGCCGTCGAGGTATTCAATCTGGGCGAGGTAGTAGTCGGCCATGTTGCCGGGGGCTTTGGCCTTGTCACACTTGTGGAAGAGGTCGGCGGCCTTGGCGTAGTCCTGACGCACGTAGTAGATATAACCCTCGTAGAAACGGGCTTCCTCGGCAAACTCCTTGCTGCGGGCCAGACGGCGGTAGATGGGGAGCGCGAGGTCATACTCACCCTGCTTCAGCAGGCAGTAGGCACGCGATGCGTCGAGGCGTTCGACGCTGCTGCGGTCGAGGGTCTTGTCGGCAATGAGCGAGAACTCGTTGAGAGCTTCGCCGTAGCGGCCTGTGGCGGTGTAGTAGTTGCCCAGGGCGAGGCGCGCCTCGGTGATGCGTGCCGACGAGGGGTAGCGCCACATGAAGTAGCGTATGAGGGCTTCGGAGTCGGCCTTGTTGAGGTGGAGTGCCGACATGGCTATGTAGTAGTCGGCATCCTCAAGTTCGGCCGCTGTGGGATTGTTGTCCTTGAGATAGCGCATCTGGTCGGTACAACCGTTGTAGTTGGCATCGTTGTACATGTCGATGGCTCGTTGCCGGTAGCCTTCGGGGGCCGGCGAGTTGACTTGCGCAACGGCTGAGAGCGTTGCGGCAGCGATGGCGGTGGTGAGTATTAACTTTCTCATATTATGTAGTTTCGGCGGGGTTTACGGTCCGTTACGATTGGTTTGTTATACGAGTTTGAGGTTGAACTTATCAATGAGTTTTACCACTTCGGGCGATACGGAGGTGAGGTGGGCGAGAATCTCGCGGTCGTTCCATATACGCGGCGCAGGGCCTGACTGGTTGATGGAGAGGGTGATGCGGAAGTTATCGTTGGATATGGCATCGCGTATGTGGGTCAGCAGGGGTTCGAGACGTTCGCGGAACTCCTCTGTCTGTATTTCATTTTCAAGAGCCACGTCGTAGGTGTCGTCGGCGGTGCGTCGCGGGCGGCATGAGCGCATCGAGTTGATGAGGATGTGCTCGGTGGGGCGTGCGGCGGCAAATGAGTCCCAGGCGGCTTCGACCTGTTGGTCGGTGTAGCGGTTGGTGCGGTGGGCCGAGGTTGATGCGGTGGCTGTAGTGGCCGCGGGGGCGGGGGTGTTGTCGGCGCGGCGGGTTGAGTGGAGCACGCGCGCGTTGCGCATCTGGGCCGGGGCGGGCGCGGAGCCGGTAGGCGCCGGCGGGGCTATCGGGCCGGAGGGTGGCATTGTGCCGGAGGGTGTTATAGGACGAGTCGGACGGGTCGGATGTGCTGCAGGAGGCGGGGCGGCCTGAGCGTGGGCCTGAGGGCGCGCTGTAGCGGGAGCGTAGGCCGGTGCAGGTGTTGGAGCCGGTGCGGGGGCGGGGGCTGCTGTCCGACTTGTCTGACCGGTCTGACTCGTCCCTGCTGTCGGCGTCGCTGTCGGCGCTGCGGCCGGAGCGGCTGCTCCCGGTGCGGGTGCGGCAAAGGGTTTCAACTGCCCCTCTCCGCTGCCGCTATAAGTGGGGGAGGGGCTTTGTAGTTGGCACAGTCTGATGAGCAGTAGCTCGGCAAGGAATGTCTTTGATGAAGCCTGACGGTAGTTGAGGTCGGCTTCGTTGCAGAGGCTCATGGCTGCGAAGTAGAAGTCGAGCGGGAGGGCCTGCGCTATCTTCGCCATGTCGGCCTTCACGTCCTCGTCGGCATCGAGCAGCGACAGTGTCGACTCGGAGCGGGCAACCATGAGGTCGCGGATGTAGGCCGCAAGGCCGGTGATGAAAAAGTGGGTGTCGAAGCCGCGGTCGCGTATCTCCTTGTAGATGAGCAGCGCGTTCTGCACGTCGCCGGCCACGAATGCTGCGACAAGCCGCGAGTAGTAGGCTGAGTCGAGCACGTTGAGGTTGGCGATGGCCGATGCGTAGGTGATATTGCCGCGCGATGAGGCTGCCACCTGGTCAAATATGGAGAGGGCGTCGCGCATGGCGCCGTCGGCCTTACGGGCTATGAGCCCGAGGGCGGAGCGCTCGGCGGTGATACCCTCCTGCGAGGCGACGTAGGCGAGGTGGTCCACCATGTCACTGACCGTAATGCGGTTGAAGTCGTAAATCTGGCATCGCGACAGTATGGTGGGTATGATTTTCTGCTTCTCGGTGGTGGCGAGGATAAAGACAACGTAGCTCGGCGGCTCCTCAAGGGTTTTGAGGAAGGCGTTGAATGCGGCGGCCGACAGCATGTGCACCTCGTCGATGATGAACACGCGGTAGCGGCCCTCGGTGGGAGGCACCTGCACCTGGTCCACGAGGCCGCGGATATCGTCGACGCTGTTGTTTGACGCCGCGTCGAGCTCAATGATGTTGAGCGAACGGTTTTCGTTGAACGCGCGGCATGACTCACACTCGTTGCACGGGTCGCCGTCGGCCGTGGGATTGGTGCAGTTGATGGTTTTGGCGAAGATGCGTGCGCACGAGGTCTTGCCCACTCCGCGACCTCCGCAAAAGAGGTAGGCATGGGCCAGGCGGTCGGTGGCAATGGCGTTTTTGAGCGTAGCTGTCAACGCTTTCTGCCCGACTACCGAGGCAAATGTCGAGGGACGGTATTTGCGCGCCGATACGATATAATTGTCCATTTATGGTAATTCCCTGTTTAATAGGCGGCTTGCCTGATTTTTAATTCACAAATATAGTAAAAATGCACCAATGAAAAAAGCGCAATGATAAAAATGGAAAAGCGCAGTGTTAAAAAAGAATTAATGTGCCGCCGAAAGTGCTCGACAATACACCCGGGGAACGGGTATAAACAACAAAAGAGAGTACGAAATAATCGTACTCTCTTGCAGTAGCCCATAGGAGAATCGAACTCCTCTTTCAAGAATGAAAATCTTGCGTCCTAACCGATAGACGAATGGGCCGCTTTCTTCAAAAGAAGATAGCCTTACGCAGCCAGCTTGTTGATGTGGCGGGCAATCTTGCTCTTGAGGTTCGAAGCTTTGTTCTTCGATATAGCTTTCTTAGCAGCGAGCTTGTCGAGCATCGCAGTCAATTTTACAAATGCTGCTTCAGCTTCTGCCTTGTTGGTCATTTTACGTACACGGCGAACAGCGTTGCGAGCTGTTTTTGCGTAATAGCGGTTGTGAAGACGACGGCTGGCCGTCTGGCGTATTCTCTTGATTGAAGATTTGTGATTTGCCATTATTGTAATTGACTTTTACTTTTTGTTTTTATTTGGTAGCCCATAGGAGAATCGAACTCCTCTTTCAAGAATGAAAATCTTGCGTCCTAACCGATAGACGAATGGGCCAAGATTGCTACTGGTTTCACCCACAAAGCGACTGCAAAATTAGTCACTCTTTTTGAAACTTGCAAATTTTTTTTGAAAAAAAAGCACTAAATTCTCATTTTAGCCTTAAATTTGTGTTGCGCAACCGCATTTTTACCCCTTTTTACCCCATTTCGACCCTATTTTGACTCAATATGCTCCTACCTTCCGACTGCATCACACTCCGCTCAATCAAGTATAACGACACGCGTGCGATAGTACATTGCCTGTCGCGCGAGGCCGGTCGCATATCCATTATCGTCAACGACGGCAACACCCCCGCGGCTCGCCGTCGCCGCGCGCTCATGCTCCCCGGCTCCACCTTCTCGTGTATAATTGATATACGCGAGAACCGCTCGCTTCAGTCGGTGCGCGAGGTGATGCCTGCGCGCGTTATGATGCTCGACAATCCCGTCGCCACGTCAATCATTCTCTTTGCCTGCGATTTCCTCGCTACCCTGCTGCGCGACAGTCAGCCCGACGCGTTGCTCTATGACTACGTTGACCGCTTCGTGGCCCGCGTCACCACTACCACCCGCTCCGTGGCCAACGCGCCCATCGCCTTCCTGCTCTCGCTCCAGCAGTTCATGGGCATAGCTCCCGACACCGCGTCCTACGCCCCCGGCTATTGCTTCGACTTCGCGGCCGGACGTTTCTGCCAGGCGCCCCCGCTGAGATCGCAGTGGCTCGACGCCGCGCAGGCCGAGGCTTTCGTCAAACTGTCGCGCATGACTATCGACAACATGCACCTGTTCCGACTCACCCGTGCCGACCGCAACACTATCCTCGACCTGCTCATACAATATTACTCCACCCATTTCGGTGCCATCCGCTCTCTGCAATCCCTCCCCGTTGTCCGCGCCATATTTGACTGAGAGCCCGTCCCATATTTATGGAACAGGCCCTCAATTACCGATAACCCTGCAGCCGCGACTCGCCGGCCGTACTGTCAATCGCATCGCGTATCATGGCAATGCCGCGCGATGCGCGCTTGGCATACTGCGTCCCCTCGGCCGTAGCCTCATATATCGCCCCCAGCACCATGCATGCAATCGTCCTTGTAGCCACGGCGGCCACCGCTCCTACCACCATTCCGCTCATGGCATACTCATCCTTGACCTGCACCCACATGCTGCCGTTCACCCCCACCGACGGCATCGCATAATCCTCGATGCGCGGCATCAGGCCCATCACTATCTCGGCCCACGCATCGTCGACAAGCACCATAAGCCCCTCCATCTGGTCCTCCTGCAGCAGGGCACGCTCGCGCCGGGGCAGGTTGGCATACCCCTGCAGCGCCGACAGCGCATATATATCCTCCAACACTTTCTTTGTTATTATCTCAACCTTCATATCCTTTATTTAATTTTCCTGTTTTTACCCATGCGGTAGAATAGCTGCCTGGCGTAGGCGCGGGTCATGAAGAATGACGACGCCCGCTCGCTGACGAGTACATCGGTCAGCGCCTGCCCCAGCCCCATGCCGCGCTCCCTCATCCGCTCGGCACACTTTCTCCCTATCTCAATCATCATGTCGCGGCGCGAATGTCGGCGCAGGCCTCCGTCGTAGCGGTCGATGACCCCGCGCTCCATCAGGTCGCCCACGGCACGCCTGGCATACCGGTAGCTCACGTAATATCCCGGTGCCTCCTGTTCCACCACCCGCGCTATGATTCTCTCCACATTCATCTCCTCGCCCTTGGCAAACATGGCGCGCATCTCGCGGCGATACGCAGCCATGAAGTCTCTGTTTCGCTGTTCGATGTATTCTCCCATATCTATTTTTATTTTTGGCAAAAATACCACGAAACGCGGGCAGAATCGTTGCTCATGGTTGTTAAAATGGTAAAATTACCATCAAATACCACGAATCCTCTCGTCTCTTGTCTTGCGGAAATGCACAAACGTGAGCAGCAGGTCGTTGATGGCGACCGTAGCGTTGCGCACCTCGCTCTCGTAGCGGTCATAACCCACGTTGCCCCCGCCGCTGCTCTTGCCGAGCAGTGTGTTGCTCACTCCCGACACATCCTCAAGCATGCGCAGTTCGAGTGTCAGCAGTTCGCGGGCGCCGAAGTCGGCTGCTCCGGTGATGAGCTGTTTCGGTTCGGGCGCGCCCTCCACCCCTTCGTAGGGTATCACCCCGTCGGGCGATGCCCAGAGCGACGACAGTTTGTCCCAATCCATGTTGGCCGACCGCTGACTCTTCGGGAAGAGCAGCACGCCCTTGGCCGACGTGCTCATCACGCGGTCCATCAGCGTGATAAGGTGGTTGACATAAATCTGCTGGTCGATGACATCCTCCACCAGCGAATGCACCTCGCCGTCGGTGAGCGGATAGAGTTTCACCACAAAGGGATGCATGCCGTGGGCGTAGGGGGAGTCATACTCGCTGACGATGCTGCCGTCGGGCATTATCCACCGGCAGTGCCAGCAGGTGCTGTGGGTGAGCACGTTGACAATCGGTTTTGCCCCGCACTCGGCGCGCGCCTTGTTCTCGGTGTCGATCCATCCCGCCGTGGCCGGACTCTCTATGCCGCAGTCGCCAGTGGTGGAGTCGTGCCACTTAACCGCCTCGCGGCTCTCGAGAGTCCACACCTCGGCTATGCGGCAACGCCCCTCATTGTCGCTGCGGCTGAAACTGCCCCCTGACTGTGATTGGCCCAACAGGCTGCCGTCATGCCGGTCGTCAATCCCGGCCATCAGCCGCCGCAGCGCCGCCGCTTTGCTGCGGCTGCCGTCGGCAAACCGTATCACAACCTCCCCCGGACTCATGTCGTGAAGCATTCCCACCATCTCTATATCGTCGCCACGGGGGTCGGAAAAACTGTTGACAAAAAACTTCAACGGGCTCACATTGTCAATCACCACCCCCTCGCGCCCGGGACGCGCCTCGCACGCCACCCTCTGCACCGCCATGCCCGATATGAGAAATTCCTCCAGCGCGCGGCAGTCCATCTCGTCAAGGCTATTGCGGTTGTAAATATCGCGAAGTGAGGCGTCAGCGTCAGTCACCTCCTCCCGGCGCTCCTCAATCCAGGTGCGGAAACGTCCTATCACACATTTCACCATGCGGCGTATCAGATTGTTGGTCATCGGGTCCTTGCCATGTTTGAGTGCCTGCTGGCGAGCTGTCATCCGAGTGCCGTCAGGCTCGGTCACAATATCGTTCCACTGGTTGCCGTAGGTGAAATTCTTGTAACGCTCGCGGCGGCTGCGGAAGTCGGCCCCGCGTTCCCAGGCGTTGCGCGCGGCTGCCATGATTCTTATTGATTGTTCATTCTTAGTAATATCCATCGGTCAATCCCCTTTTATAAATTGTAAAAATCGGGCAGCAGACTGCGGTCGAGTTCGTAAGAGCCGTCGGCGGGCGGGGCCACGCATCGCAGTTCGATCAGTTTGCCGTTGTCGGGACGGCTGTAGAGAGTGAGCCGGCGGCCGCGCTTCACGGCCACGGGGCTATACGTCTTGCCCGACACATATCGGCTCGTCTGCAAGCGGGCCAACGCCCCGTCGGCCTCCTCCACAATGCGTGCCGGCGCCCGCCAGCCGCTCATCCTCACCGTCACCGGCCTTACGCAATAACCGGGAAGCTCTACCTCCACGCTGCCGTCGCCCAAATCAGTCACCTCCACCTCCCCGGCCACATCGCGCACCGGAAGCAACTCCACCGGTGCGGTCAGCAGCACGCGCGCATACCAGTCGTCAATCTCGCCGAGCAGCATTTCGTCCACAGTGTCGCTCCCGCGGCGCGCTACCTGCATGGTAGATGTCGATACCGGCATCAGCCCCTTGCGGCGCTTCCATTCCACGAGCATCTCCTGCCGTGTCAGTCGTATCATCATAATATATTATAAGTCATCGGTTAAACAATTCCCGCCTCCATCCCTCGGCCTTGCGGCCTACACTTAGAGCCTTACCGGCTACTGATTAACTACTCACCCTTGGCGCGGGCGGCATCGACCTCCTCCTTCGAGGCGGCCACCACGCGCATGTGGGCCTGCGGATAGCGGAGCACAAGGCACGATGCCTCGGTGATGACTATAGCCTCGGTGTTGCGCTGACCGCTGCTGCGCAGGTCGAGACGCTCGGTGCGGAAAGGCACGTGGCAATACTTCGTCAGGTATTCCGGGTCGATAATCATACCGTCGTGCGAGTGGCCGCACTGGTCGAAAATCTCCGACGCCATCACGTAGAGGCGGCCAAACTTGGTCACGATTTCCGTGAAGTCGAGACCCCAGCGGGTCAACGTTTCGGTGGCACCGATAGTCTTGACGTGCTCCAGTTTGTTAAGTTCCTCGATGAGCATGGTACCGCCGATAAGCAGTTTCTTCGACGAACCGCCGTTGCCGGTGAATGCCGCACGCGATATCTCGATGAGACGGTTCATGTCGAGCTCGCCGCGGGCGTAGAGACATTCCTTGCCGGCCTGATGCCAGATGCCGCCGGTAAGCATGATTTCGGTGTTTTTCACAGGGTCGGTCAGCTTGCAGCACGAACCGAAGAGGAAATTTTTCTCCATGCCGCGGCGCATATCGGTGATAGCGGCCTCCTCCTGGTCGGAGAAACTCCAGCCCACCTCCTTGTTGGCAATCTTGTGGTAGGTGGATTGCTCGACCTGAGCCTTGAATATCTGACAGTTATTGCTTTTCTTGGTGGGAAGAGCTTCAAACTGCGGGGTTTGCACGTCGAGTTCGGCGGCTGCGCGACCCATTCTCACGAGTGTGGTTCCCGCCTTCAGTTCGGGCACGCTCGAACCGCGGCTCGTGGTGTTGTTCACCGAGATTACCGATATGCCGGTGGTGTCTTTTGCCACTACGTAGAGCACGAGCGTGGCGGTGTCGCCGTTCTCGTCGGTAGCCATCACATCGGGCACCATGATTGTCTCCGTGGGTTCGAATATGCTGTCGTTGGCTGTCTTGAGCAGCGCGCCCTCGGTGCGGCCCCAGCTCTTTATCGGAGTGGAATCGCTCTCAAGCGTGGTCGATACCCCCTTGGTGTCCACCGAGTAATATTCCACCGTCATCGACCCGCTGCGGCGCGAACCGGCATGGCGTGAAATCTGGTCGATAGGGGTGGCCATAGGGCGGATTTTCACGATGCGGTCGTCAATCTCGTTGCGGAGCAGGTCTGGCGACGCCGCACGGCTGAGTTGCAGGGTGAGCGGTTCCCCCTCGATATGCTTGCCGCCGGCCACACCGGCTACCACCCCCATAGCCATTACATACTCCCCTCCGGCCAGGGCATTGAACACCATATACATGCCGCAGAGCGCCATCATTACGGCGATAAATTTCACCACATCGTTTTTAAGAAATTTCTTCATTGCATTCATAGTCTTTTCGATTGCTTTCATAGTTGTTACGTTGTTAATTGATTTATTTTCAGTTTTCTTCATTATCTTTTTGGTGTTATTCATAGCGTTGATTTCAATAGCGTCATTCATCCCACACGCTGCGGCGCATATTGTTGAGTATCATAATCTCGCTCTCGCAGTCAGGCTTCTCGCGGGAGTGGGGCAGGGCGCTGCGGCGGCTCTCGTTGATCCACGCCTCTATTCCCGCGTTGCGTCCGCGCTCATATCCTCTCGCCTCGGCTTCCGCTATGAGGCGTTCCACCTCCTCGGGTGAGCGAGCGTCGGCGGTGGGAGTGGGGTTGGTTTCGGGAGCGTCAGCTACCTCGTCCCCGGTTTCGCCCCCGGCCCCGGTTTCGTCACCGCTTTCGGTTGCATCATCGCCTCCGGCTCCGTCACTGTTTTCGTTAGGGGCTTCCCCACCGACAGGCTCGTCAGTTGTCTGCGATGCCGCTTCATCAGCCGGTTTCGGCGACTCGAGCGCTCCGCCCAAAATCTCTGTTTCAATACAATTTTCCATAATTCTCAGTCTTTTTAAGGGTTGATTTGTGTTGACACTGCAAAATTATGGCCGTTGAAATGTGAAAATGCGTCAAAAAGTTACAATCTAAATCACAAAAATTTTATTTTTCAAAATCTTTGTTTAACTTTGCACTTGAAGATTAGTAAAATCTTTTTTGGAAATGGCACAGCGAGTGCCGTTGAGTAATTATCATACTTATAGCTGATTATACTCTTGATTTTTCAAAAATAAGATACTCTTATCTCCCGGCTGCCCTTTCTGGAAACCCGCCACTAATTCAATGTCCAAGGCCGCTCGTGAGATGGTTTATGCCTGAATATGGGTGTGAACTATTGTAACGGGATAGTTGGACAAGGCGCTTGGCGGTGCCTCAGTAAGCTGACTCGTCACAATAAGTTCGCACCCTCTTTTTGTGACCTCTCCGAGGCTTCGGCCACCGACATCGTGATTTCCACGATATCCCCCCATTAAGAAATCTCATAATTTAACAAACCTAAGTTTATAACCATTTTTACGCTATAAATAATTTAATTGAAATTTGGACAAAAAGAACAGGAGCGTTGCCGTGAGGCAGCGCTCCTGTTCTTTTACGCAATAAATAATTTTTACAGTTAAGGCGATTACATTCCGAATGCTTCGCGTATCTTGTCGATATAATCGAGTTTTTCCCATGTGAACAGTTCCACCTCCACGGTCTTGTCCTGCTCGTAGACCGAATGGAAATGCTTCACGACCTTGCGCGGAGTGCGGCCGAAGTGACCGAAAGTGGCTGTTTCGAGATATATCGGATTGCGCAGGCCGAGACGCTGCTCTATGCCGTGGGGCGTCATGTCGAAGATGCTGCTCAGTTTGGCCGAAATCTCAGCGTCCGAGAGGTCAACCTTTGCCGTGCCGTAGGTATTGACATTGAGCGATACGGGCTGTGCCACACCGATAGCATAGGCAACCTGCACCAGTGCGCGGTCAGCCACGCCGGCGGCAACAAGATTCTTCGCGATATGGCGTGCTGCATAGGCTGCCGAACGGTCCACCTTGCTCGGGTCCTTGCCCGAGAATGCACCGCCGCCGTGCGCTCCGTGGCCTCCGTAAGTGTCAACGATAATCTTGCGGCCGGTCAATCCCGTGTCGCCGTGAGGACCGCCTACCACAAACTTACCCGTCGGGTTCACGTGCAGTATGAAGTCATCGTCAATCAGTCCGGCCAGTTCGGCAGGAAGCTGAGCCTTAACCGCAGGTATCAGCACACGCTTCACATCCTCGCGGATTTTGTCGAGCATCTTGCGGTCAGCCTCAGCCTGAGTCATAGTCTCGTCAGGCGTGATGAAATCATCGTGCTGAGTAGAGATGACGATAGTGTGGACGCGCACCGGACGATGGTTCTCGTCATATTCCACAGTCACCTGGCTCTTCGAGTCGGGACGCAGATATGAGCGTACAACGCCCTGATTGTCAGTGTAAGTGAACTCCTTGCCCTCGCGACGTATAGCCGAAAGTTCCTTCAGCAGCGCATGGCTGAGAGCCAGAGTCAGCGGTATGTAGAGGGGAGTCTCGTTGGTAGCGTAGCCAAACATCATACCCTGGTCGCCGGCGCCCTGTTCCTTCGGGTCCTCCACATCAACGCCACGGTTGATGTCGGGCGACTGCTCGTGGATAGCGGACAGCACGCCGCAGGCCTCGCCGTCAAACTTCAACTCCGAACGGTCGTAGCCGATTTCCTTGATGACACGTCTCACCTCCGACAGTAAGTCGATGTAAGCCTTGCTCTTAACTTCACCCGCTACAACTACCTGACCGGTAGTGACGAGCGTCTCGCATGCTACCTTCGAGTTGGGGTCATGAGCGAGAAATTGGTCTAATATAGCGTCCGAAATCTGGTCCGCTACCTTGTCGGGGTGTCCTTCCGACACCGATTCCGATGTGAACAGATAATTCATGCTCTTAAAGTTTTTTTTAAAATAAATTAAACACGGCAGCGCGCCCTGCAAAGCCCCTGATTGGCCATTATCGGCAACCATCATTGACAATGCCACGCACACCACAAGTGCATGTTAATAAATAAAAACAGTAAGAACAGGGGGTAATAGGCTGGAAAATGCGGTTTTAGCATTTTTTTTGGTGGTTGCAAGCAGCCAAATTTATCCACCGTTCTTTTTCTCCCCGCAAAGTTACACAATAAAATCCAATCCCCCAAATAAAAATCCCCTCCCCCCATCCACTTCCCGTCCTATAGCCCTCACCTCTCCCGGCTCCCGATAGCCCGTCCTCCATACCTGTTTCCCCATAACCCTCCCCGGCCCCCCACAAGCCCCCAATCAGCAAAGAGTTTGTCTCCGGGTGGTTGCCCCCAAAGCAAGAAAAGCTCCCCAAAGCAAGAGAAGCAACCCAAAGAAGAAAAGCCCCCAAAGCGGAGCAGGTTTGTCGAAGGTGAGGTTTGTCGAAGGTGAAAAAATCCATAGCCATGCTCACAAAGCCCCTCCAAGCCCCAAAATCCCCTCCGCCGGGCAATAATCCCCCCGCCAAGCAAAAAGGGCGCTCCCAAGTCAAAACCTTCCCGCTCCCTTAAAAAATAAAAAAATCGAAAAAAGCAATGTAATATAAAAAATAATTTGTAAATTTGCACCCTGAAAGCCAATCGGGGTGTAGCACAGTTGGCAGCGCGCCACGTTCGGGACGTGGAGGTCGGAAGTTCGAGTCTTCTCACCCCGACTGAAAAAGATTGAGAATCAGCCCAAAGCCGATTCTCAATCTTTTTTATCCCCCCACCAGCAACCACCCCCCGCCACTCCCCACAGCTCCCGCCGCCATCCGCAGCCGCCCCCACCCCCNCTTCGTGCCACCCCGACCTTACCCTCCCATAGCGCTCCCGCCACTCCCTCCGACTGGTCCGACNNGTCCGACCTGTCCGACTCGTCCNAANAAATCCCTCGTNCNAAACCTCCCCTCCCAAAAAACCTCCCCCCGCAACCTCCCCCAAAAAAATCANANACTNCGTCGCGGTCATAAACCACGGCGCAGTCTCCTCACTTCACTATATTACCCTATAATATCAGTTCATTTCAGCGGGCGGGCATCCGGACCGGTGAANGTCATCTTCACCGGAACAATCTTCCCGTNNGCGTCAAACAGCATCCGGTCGATACAGACCACACGCTCGCTGCCGCCNTGCCCGATCGGGTGACGGTGGTACACGATGTAATACTCATCCTCACCCGGACCTTTTATCACGGAGTGATGGCCGGCTCCGGTNGCTACGGCNGGGTCCTGTTCCAGAATCTTGCCNACGCGNTCAAACGGACCGAGCGGCGAATCGGCCACAGCATAAGCCACGCTGTAATCCTCACCGCCCCACGAGCCTTCCGACCACATGAAATAATACTTACCGTCACGTTTCAGCATGAAGGGACCCTCGACATAATTCTCGGGCGTCACCTCCTTGTANATNTCCCCGTCGGCAAACGGTATCACCGACAGCAGGTCCTTCGACAGCCTCACCACGTTGCAATGNCTCCAGCCGCCGTAAAACATATAATACTCATCGNTGTCCTCGTCGTGATACACAAACTGGTCGATAGGCTGCGCACCGTTGACAATGCTNCCTACAAGCGGTTTGCCGAGCGCGTCGACAAACGGGCCTTNGGGTCTGTCGGCCACGGCCACACCTATGCCGCCCGTCTGCTCATTGTTCTGAATATCATTCGCGCCGAAGAAGAGGTAATACTTCCCGTTGGCCTGCACGACCGACGGAGCCCAGAGCGCCCACTTCGCCCACTCTATATTGTCGACCGACAGCACCTCCGGGTGCTTCGTCCAGTTGACAAGGTCGGNCGATGAGAAAGCGTCCATGTGGGTCTGTATGCGNTAATCCTGATTGACAGCGTCGATGGTGCGCTCGATGTCGTTGCGATACTTCACCGAGTCCGTGCCGTGGAGCAGCGACAGTGTCGGATATATCCAATACTGATTGTCCATCACTATCCCCTCAGGGTCGGCATACCANCCCTCTATCACCGGGTTGCTGCCCGATGCGAGCGTAAGTCCNCCCTGAAGCATCAGGAGCGCAGCTGCGGAGCATAACAGTTTCTTCATATCGTAATCNTTAGTTAATCANTATCTTACGGCCATTGTAGATNTAAACNCCCTTCGGCAGATTGTCCATAGCGTCAATTCCGCGGCCTACGCAGCGGCCCGACAGGTNGTAGATGTAACCGTCAGCGNTATCCGCGCCATCGGTCTCGGCCGCGTCGATGCCCGAACTGCCTCTCTCCAGATACTTGTCGTTCTGCGCTATAATCTTATCNACAAGTGTGTTACCGCCCTGACTCGATGCGCCGGCAAAATCCATCATCATGATACCGGTNCGNCCCGGTTCNGNAGTGTCGAGATAGTCGGCCACGCGNGGGTTGAGTGCCTTTGCAAGATTGGAGACATCGCTGTTGGTGCCCGAACCGGTGTAGCCCGATACATGGTTTATCACCCACGTAGTGGTCGTGGTATTGGNAGTGGAGTAATCGAGCAATGTGGTGATGGCCTGATACTTGCTGTCAGTGCTTGAGCACTCGTAATAATCCTGCGCATAGAGCACCGCNCGGTTGCGGCTGAGAGCTATGATACCCTTGGTCTGGTCAGCGAAATTTTCGGAATGNCTCCACCCCGTGATGGTAGCNGCCTTGCTTGAAGTAAAGCTGTCGCGCGTCATCACCACTATCTTGCCGCGGGCATCGCCCAGAGTCATGGTGGGGGAGAACGCAACGATATGCTCGTCAAACTCGGNCAGCAGTTCGGCCATCGCAGGNGCCCANTCGCTGCTGTTGTCGTCGGAGTCCGACTCATGNCGGGTCAGCACCACGGCCATTTCGCCGGGATTNGCCGCGAGCTTGTCGACAAGCGTCTGCAACGCAGCTTTCATCGACACCTTTGTCTCGAGTATTCCGTGGTATATCTGCAACTTACCGTCAGCGCCACTCTTGTACGACGGGCGNAGGTCAAAGGCTCTTACTCCGGCATCCCACTGNGCGCTGAGGCTAAGCGACTGGGTGACACCCGAGAACATTGCAAGAAACGAAGAGCCGGAGGCAAACCCGTTGCCCGTNCCCGCATCATGCGCGCCCGGTATCGACAGCGCCCTGACTGCCACATTGTCGGGCAGCTCGGTCATCCAGTCAGCACTGCCGGCATTCGCCGCGAAGCATGACAGCAGCAACGCNCCGAGCATTGATGTATATTTAATCCGCTTCATATATATAAGATATANTGCTTGATATAGATNAAGTTAGNGCTTGATGTAGACTTTCTTATTGCCTACGATATAGAGGCCGTTGGGAAGGGAGTCGGCCACGCTTGAGTATGCTCCGANATNTACACCCGAAAGTGTGTACACCTCCGGGTTTTCATCAAAAGGGGCCACAGTCACGTCGGCTACTGATGAAGTATTGTCGGCGGGAAGAAGTCTCTTTGCAAGAATTGCATACTCCGAAGCAAATGAATACTGGTGGAACGGCTTGGTCTTGACCTCCGAGCCCCAGCCTGTGCGCAGATGTATGGGCAGCAGGTTGCCCACGTTATACTTCTCGAACGCAGTGTCAAGGTTGGTCTGATGATAGGCGAGGTATCTTTCGGGGTTCACGCCCGCTGCTTCGGCATAGGGAAGTCCGTCGACAAACGAGCGGATAAGCACGTCGTTGAACCATGTAAGGAATCCCTCCGTAGCTTTCGTGTCGGTGTTGAACTCATAGCTGCCGCCGTTACGGCCGCTCTCCACGCCAAACAGCCTGATTGAGCCTGAGATATAGTTGCCGAGGTCATTGATGAGAGCCTTGTCGCCGGTGGTGCGGTAAAGCTCCGCGGCGCCCGAAATCATAGTGCCTGTGTTGTAGCTGATGAAGCTGCCGGTAGGACCACCGCAGTCAACGTGCTGACGGTAGCCGCCCTGCACCTTGATAGTATTGTCGGCACCCATCATGTCCCAGAACACCTTCTTGTCGGTGCTATACAGGTTATCTTTCTGCCAGTCATACACTTTTCTCGCAAATTGCAAATAGCGCTCCGAGCGGGGAGTGGCGTTATCCTTCACCACATACACCTTGTTGGCCTCGTCGCGGTCATAGAATCGGTAAGCCTTCTCGCCGTCGGTCAGCGCGTCATTGGCCTCGAGATCTGCGTAGATGTCTGAGAGCCACACGAGCGGCTGTATGATAGGAGCATTGGAGCAGGCATGCTTCGAGTTGTAGCCGGGGCCCCAGGTGATACCGCCATACTCCTTGCCGTCACCGTCGTGCCAGCAGTCCCATCCTTCGAGAGCGTAGTCGGTAAGATAGACAGCACGGTCGAGGTAACTGCGGTTGTCGGTCAGCTTGTAGGCGCGTATCAGTTCGCGGGCTATCCACATCTGGTCGTCATACACGTTGAGGATACCCGATACGTCGGCACCGCCGCGGCGCGATGCACGGGGCACGGCATAGGGCGACACCGATTTGCTGATTACAGCGTAAGAGGGGAGATTGTAAGTACCGCGATACCACTCCAGATTGTCGATAATCTTGTCGAGTTGCGAAGTATAGTAAGGCTTGAGCTGCGCAACCCATTGCTGAGTCTCGGCATCGTCCACTCTCTCCAGAGCGTTCATCGCCTCAAGCAGAGAGCAGTGGGCCTCGATGGCCGCGGTGTAAGGCCACACGTCCGACGGGCCGCTCTTGTCGTCGACATTGATGTCAAATACGTCGCATATCGCGATGTCGGTATTGCTTTTAACAGTCGCAGCCTTGTTCCATGTAGCATCGATAATAGCCATGGCGCGTTCCACATTACGCTTTGCAAGCTGCTGGTCGGCAGTCAGTTCGGCATGTGCGGCAGCGCCGGTAAGACACATTGCAAGCGACAGTATATAGGGGGATAATTTCTTCATAGGGTATAGTGATTAGTTTGGGTAGTTTAAACAGTAATATAAAATAATTTTAAACAGGATAGGTGTCAATGATGGCATTGACACCTAATCCTTTTGGAATTATTCCGTTATCTTAGAATTCAATCTGGTCCTCCTCAGGTTTCTGAGTATTGAGCTTGCGCTCCATAGTCATAGTACCCTTGATGTGGTAGTTGATTGCAGTTCCGGGAGCGGTCTTGGTATCGGAGTATTTGTAGTCAACACCGTTGATGATGACGGTCTTGCGCATGATATAGCTCTGCACCTCGTCCTCTACCTCGAGAATGGTGTAGTGAGCTTCCGAAAGCTGCTCGAATGCCATCTCGGGGCTTGCAGGGTCACCCCACAGCACTACGCGGCCGTGAGCTGAGTCACCCTCGTCGGGGATGAACTGAGCGAAGATTTTGAAGCTCTTGCGTATCTGTGACTCCTCGTTGATAGTACCGGCGTAGAAGAATACTTCGTCGTCGCTCACGGCGTAGGTCTGCACCGTGTTCATAGCGCCCGGCTCTTCATTATCCTTGCCGTTAGGCTCTATGATATAGTATTTGAGGTTGGTTGCCTGATACACACCCGAATAGTCGGTGTAGGGGAGCACACGGAGCATCGCGGTGGCGAAGTTCTTCAACGGGTTGCGCATGGGATGGTCAACAGTCAGCGGCAACACATACTTGTCGCTAAGGTCGAGATTGCGGAAGTCAAGCTTGATGCGAAGCAACTCTATGTCCTTACCGCCGGGGATAGTAATCTGCGAGGGATACTCGGCGAAGGCCGACATATCCTTGTACCATATATCGGTGCGGTTGGAGAAACGCGCCGGGTTGAGGTAGTCGAGAGTGTCGGAGTGAACGATGTTGACAGTGATATTGTTGGAGTGAACGGTCGAGCCCGACACCTGCACGGGCAGGTCGTAGTGCGACAGGCCATGCTCGCCGTAGAGCGCATCACCATTTTCATTCACTCGTGTAAGAGGAACGTACACAGTGGTCACACCCACGCTGTTGCCCTCAGTGTCGAGGGGAGCCACGAAGCCGATGTAGTGCTGATACTGCTCTTCATTCCAGTCGTCGTTGCATGAGGTGATGCCTAAAGCGGCAACACCCATCATGCAGTATGTAAATATCTTTTGAAGTTTCATCTTATTAAATTTTTAGAGGAATGTATGCCATCCGGGGTTCTGTACGAGATTTTTGTTACGCTTGATTTCTTCGGTTGAGATGGGCCAGAAGTACATCTTGTCGGAGAATACGGTAGGCAGGTCGTAAATAGGTACAATCTTGTGGAAGTCGGCACGCTGCGACTGGGTCATCAGCACGTTGCAACCGTAGATAGGCAGAGACTCTTCATAGGGAGCGTCCATCCAGCGGCGCAGGTCATAGTATCGTTTGCCTTCACCCATAAGCTCGATCATACGCTCGCGCTTGATAGTCTTACGCATGAGCGACTGGTCGCTGTAGGTCTGTGCGCTGTAGTCAGGCACGCCGGCACGGCAGCGCACGGGGCGGATACCGCGTTTCATCTCGTTGATATCACGGCTCACGGTGTAGGTCTCCTGACCGTTCCACGAAGCTACGCTGTAGCTGCCTGTGAGCTCGTTGAGAGCCTCGGCATACATCAGCAGGATATCGGCATAGCGGATAGCGGGTTCCCACTTGGGAGTGATGTTGCCATAGTCAGCGCCGTCGCGTTGCTTGCGCCAGTCGTTGGGGTTGACCCATTTCTTCACCGAGTAACCTGTGCGCAGGTAGTACGACGAGTTGTTATAGCCGTTGCTCGGGTCGAAAGTCTGGTTACCGTCAGCATCCACGTGGCGGTTGGTACCGCGGTAGTAGAATATCTGGGGATAGTATTCATTCTTTGAGTTGACCTTATCGGGGTCTTTGCTCCACCAGTGTGAACCGCTGTAACCTACCGAAGCATAGAAACGGGGCTCGCGGTTGGCATACTGCATACATACATCCACGTCGAGCGGCGGGAAGTTGGTGTAGAGTGTCTGCGGGTTACGGGGTGAGTTGCCGGTGAACTCGCTTGAGCGCTCGCGGGTATCCACGAAGTCAGCACCCTCGTAGCCGGGCATGCTGTTCATACCGGCGCAGTTCGTACCGTCGTTCATGTAATAGGCGTCAACCATCTTCTGGGTCAGACCGTGGCAGTTGAAACCGTTGAGTGTAGTAGGCATAGCGTGAGTCACGAAGCCTTCGACACCCTGGTGGCCGCTCATGTTGTAGCCGCGTGAGAAGATTACCTCGGGGTTCTCAAGACCTACGGCACCGTTGAAGAGGTCGCGGTAAGAGAGATAGGGGTCGATGTCGGCCCAGCCGTTAGGCCATGCCTGAGTGGAGAAGTCGCCGTCGGCGGGGGGAGTGATGGTCTTGGGATAGCCCGAAGTCTCGTTGTTGGTGGTGTTGACACCTACGTGGTAGAGTTCGTAGCCGGCGCCGAGTTCCATGACGTCGCGGCAGGCTGCGGCTGCGCGGGCCCATTTTGACTCATCGTATGTAGTGCTGAGAAGCTGCTTGCCATCCTTGTTGATGAGCTGGTTGACAAACGCTGCCTCGGTAGCGCGGGGGCTGCCGTTGGTCAGCTGACCGTTGGCAAGAGGAGATGCGGCATAGAGGTAAGCCAGCGCGCGGGTTGCGAGAGCGGCGCCCTTGGTCGGACGGCATATCGCAGTTGCGTCAGTGTTGACACCCTCCTGATAGATGCGGCTCACCATCTTGAGTTCCTTGGCGGCCTGCACCATCTCCTGACCGATGAATTCTGCAACCTCTTCGTAAGAGTTACGCGGCAGTGACAGTGTCTCGTACGACTGGGTATAGTCAGCGGTTTCAACCGGCATGATGGGCACAGGACCATATTTGCGCAGCAGCAACCAGTAGTAGTAAGCGCGGACAAAGCGGGCCTGACCCTTCATGTCCATGCGGTCCTCTTCCGAGAGCTTGTAGTTCATGTCGATATTGTTGATGAATATCGAAGCCTGATAGATACCCTTGTAAGCATCATCCCATGCTCCGGCACCGAAATTCTCGTCATAGTCACCGCGTTTGAACGCGTTGTACGACTCCATGTAGGGGAACGCATCGCCCTTGTTGGCGTCACGGTCGCCGTAGTACATATCGTCGGCGAAGCACTGGCTGAAAGCGCCGCCTTTGGTTTTGCAGTCGGCGAGGTCGCCTTTAAGGAAACTGTAAGCCTGTGAGAGCCACTCATTGGTCATGTTGATGTCGGTAAAGACAGTCTCGATGGTGACTCGGTCATCGAAATATTTATCGGAATCAAGCTCGTCGGCACATGAGCACAGCATCGCGGCGCATGCCAGAATACCTGAAACCGGGATTATAATTCTTTTTTTCATTTTCATTGTTTTTCGGGATTAGAACGATACTGTTAAACCTAAGGTGAACGATTTGGTCAGCGGGTAAGCTTCACCGTTTGTGCTGCCCATTTCGGGGTCCCAGAGTTTGAAGTCGGAGAATGTCACGAGGTTGTTGGCCTGGAAGTAGAAGCGTGCGCCCGACATGCGTAACGGGTCGAGAATGCTCTGGGGCAGTGAGTAGCCGATTTCCAGGTTCTTCAGTCGCAGGTATGACATGCTGCGTGCCCAGTAGCTCGACGCGCGGTAGTTGTTATGCTCTGCGTAGCCTGTCAGGTAAACGAGGCGGGGATAGCTTGCGTTGGGGTTCTCGTTGGCGGGGATACCGAGCTGTGCGGCTGTCTCGCTGTCAACCCAGCGGTCGGCGATAAGGTCACCGAATATCTGGCCGTAGCGGTCCTGTGAGAATGCCCATACACTCTTGCCATTCATCATGACTGTCTGCTTGCCGGCGCCCTGGAAGAGCACGTTGAAGTCGAAGCCTTTCCACTGCACCGATGCACCGAAACCGTAGATGAGGTTGGGGTGGTCGGTTGAGCCGATAGCTACCTGGTCGTCGTTGTTAACTACACCGTCACCGTTGACGTCCTTGTACTTGATATCACCGGGCATCACCTCGCCGAACTGCTGGGTGGGGTGAGAGCGGATATCGTCGTAGTCGGCGAACAGGCCCTCGGCCACGAGACCGTAGATCTGACCCACGCGGTAGCCGGTGTGGAGCTGATAGGGATAAGTTACATTTTCGATATCGTAGTCGAGAATGGTGTTCTTGGAGTAAGTGAGGTTACCGCGGACGGTCACTGTCACGTCGCCGAAGCGGTCAGTGAAGCGGAAGTTACCGTCGACACCTTCCGATTTCACAGCACCTACGTTGGCCCACGGTGCTGACTCCAGACCGAGCGAACCGGGCATGAAGTTACGCAGCATGTAGATACCGGTACGTTTTTCGTGGAAGTAGTCGGCTGTCAGTGAGAAGCGGTCATTGAAGAGCGACAGGTCGATACCTACGTCCTGCTTGGTCGAAACCTCCCAGGTCACGTTGTTTGATGCGAGCGCCGTGTAGTGCAGACCGTTTGACCAGTTACCGGGGGTCGGAGCCTGGATGGTACCGAAGTTGTACACATTGTCGCCGCTGCCGCCGATGGTGTAGAGATAGGGGAAACGTACATCCATAGCGTCGTTACCTACCTTACCCCATGAGTAGCGTATCTTGAACTGGTTGAGCCATGACTGTGAAGCCCACTCCATAAATTTCTCACGCGAGAGATTCCATCCGGCCGAGAATGCGGGGAAGAAGCCCCAGCGGTGATGGTCGGCGAAGTTCTCCGAGCCGTTGTAACCGAAGTTGACATCGGCGAAGTAGCGGTAGTCGTAGTTGTAGAGGAGCTGACCTGCAACCGACATATTCTTCTTCGATACCGAGTTCTTGATATCGTCACCGATATTCTGGGTAGTGGTGAACGAGTCGTAGGTGTACTTGGCGTTGGCGCCCACGTTGTTCTTGCCGAAGCTGCGGTCGTAGTTGAAGAGGAAGTCGAGGAACATGCGGCGCGAACCGTTGTTGTCAGAGCTCTGGCTCATAGGCTCCATGTCGAAAATCTTGTCGAAGATGATTTCGCCGGTTGCCTTGTCGCGGCCGTTGGCATACCAGCGGTCGGGCTGCTGATAGTGCTTGATCTGCGAGTAGTTGTAAGTGTCATAACCCACGCGGCCGGTGAAGCGCAGACCCTCGGTGATGAAACGCAGGTCCTGTTCGAGCGATACGTTGTTCTGCAGGTTGTTGTTCCACTCGGTGAGGTAACCTGTCTGGGTAGTCATGACCCAGGGGTTGGTGCGGGTCTGGTCACGACCCATGTTGATCATGGGCACGTAGCCGTTGGAGTAGAGCACCGGAGTGAGGATTGCATTGTAACCGAAGAGCGAGTTCCACAGGTCCACGTCACCCTGACCGGGAGCGTTACGGGTGGAGAGGTCGCCTGAAGTACCGATGCGGATTATGGTCGTCGGAGTAGCGGTGATGTCGAGGTTCACGCGGTAGTTCCAGCGGTTGTAGTTGGCATTGGTATTGTATTTGTCCTTGATGGCCTTGTCGGTCTTGTACATACCCTCGTCCGATACGAACGATGCCGAAGCATAGTAGCGGGCACGCTCGCCACCACCCGAGATGTTGACATTGGCGCGGTAGCTCATGGCACCGTCTTTAAGGATAAGGTTCTTCCAGTCTACGTTGGGGTAGAAGTCGGGGTCGAGACCGTTCTGGAAAAGTTCGATTTCGGTGGGAGTGAAGTAAGTACCTCTCGCACGGGTGATGTTGGCCTCGTTGAGAAGTTTGGCGTAAGTCACACCGTCGACAAATTCCGGAGTCTTTGTGCGCGAGTTGTATGATGACTCGAGTTTCACGTTCACGTTGATTTTGCCATCCTTACCATGCTTGGTGGTGATGAGCACAACGCCGTTCGCACCCTTCGAACCGTAGATTGCGGTTGCCGAAGCGTCCTTGAGCACGGTGAATGTCTCGATATCCTCGATGTTGAGGTCGTCGATATTCTCGCGTTCGAAACCGTCCACGAGGATATAAGCGCTCTTCGATGCACCGAAGGTTGAGATACCGCGAATCCAGAATTCCGATTTGTTCTTACCGGGCTGGCCCGAAGTCTGCATAGCCATGACGCCCGGCACGTTACCGGCCAGTGCATTTGATATGTTGGAGGTAGCGAAGTGCTTCATATCGGTTACGTCGACC
Source organism: Barnesiella sp. (assembly GCA_014801075.1). Lineage (GTDB taxonomy): Bacteria > Bacteroidota > Bacteroidia > Bacteroidales > Muribaculaceae > JAGBWK01. The sequence continues at coordinate 71,279 of JAAVEW010000004.1, forward strand.
GAAGTCACGGCACCGGTCACCGATATTTTCTTACGGGCACCCATACCGGTTACCACAACCTCGTTGAGCTCGGTTTTCACTTCGTCCATCTTAAGGTCGTTCCAGTTGGGGCTGAGGTCCTTCACTTTTATTTCGAGAGGCTGCATGCCGAGGTAGGTCACTGTCACGCTCTCCGCATTGTCGGGAATGTCGAGCGACCAGTTACCGTCGAGGTCGGCCGTCACTGCCGTTGTGGTGCCCGTCACTGCGATTACGGCACCGGTGAGGGGTTCGCCGTCAGCCGAGCTGACTACGTTACCTCTATATTCTTTGGCAACCATGGCAAGCGTTGAGAGCGCGCCTGCTACGACTACCGATAAAAGTCGTTGATTCATTGTTGGAATGCTTGGTTTAGATTTGGTTTAATTACTCTTCCTCAAGGTCGATGTTCTCTTCGCTCTCCAGTGAGATGGTGCGCACGCGGCGGTTGTTGTGGTCGAGCACGTAGAAGATATCGCTTGCCTGATCGTAGGCCAGTCCGGTCACGTCGCGGAAGCGGGCCTGCTGGCGTATGTCACCATCCTCCGTACCCCATATGTTACCGTTGGTAGAGGGGGCGCGGCCGGCGTATGTGCGTACAAGGCCGTCGGGGGTGATATAGCGCACGCAGAAGTTGAGGCAGTCGCAGAAGTAGAAGTCATAGAGGTCTTCCTTACCCTGTTTCTCATACTCGGCATTGTAGACGAATACTCCCTGATAGGGGCGGTGGATGCGGGCGTTGGTACCGACGGCATCTTCCCAGCCACCATCATCGAGGTTGGAGTTGAGACCGGCGATTACGTAAGGAGTGGTGAACTCTTTCTTATTCCAGTCATAGTCGGTGCGCATGATGACATTGCGGTTGACAATGGTGATGTAAGCGTAGTCGCCCGAGGGGTGGATTGTAATCTGGAACTCGTAAGAGGGGTCCTGAATACGGTAGAGCTCACGGAAAGTGGTGTAGTGGGTATCGTCAATATATCCGGTCCAGGTAAATGTCTTGCCGGGATTGTTGAGGTCGGGGATAGGATTGGCCATTGCTTCGAGATAGTCCTCAAACTCGCCGCGGAACAGCGAACCGTTCTCGTAGGAGTTGAAGTAAATCTCACCGTTGACGGGGTGAACGGCCACGCCGTTACACTGCTTGTAGGCGTAGAGCACCTGGGGTGTGCGGTTGAGGAATGAGCCGTTGCCGCCACGCTCTATCACCCACACGCTTGTAGAGTGATTACTGTTGTCGGCGCGGTCGGTCGACACGAGCATGTACTTGCCGTCGAGGGTGAAGTCGATGTTGCGCAGACGCTGGTTCTGGAAGCGGTTGGCATCGAGAATCTTGGTGGCTGTGCGGTTGGCAAGGTCAAGCTGCGCGATGAAACCGTCGCCGCGGTCGTAAGCGATGTAGAGCAGATTGGGGTTGAGCGGGTCAAACTTCAGGCAGCCCTCGGCGTTGAAGCCGGCGGCGATGTCAAATGAGCCCCAGATTTCACCCTGGTCGTCCTGCTCGTTCTGGTAGCCTACGAGAGTACCTACCACTTTCTTGCGTACGTAAGTGATTTTCTTGTCCGAAACGATGGTGCGGCCATGCTCGCCGTTGTCATCGGTTACGGTAAGTTCGATTTCACCGGAAAATGCGCCGGAGGGTACGAAAGCGTAGAGTTTGTCATTCATGACATTCACTACCACTGCGTCCTTACCGCCTATTTTCAGGCTTACGTTCTCCTTCTTGTTGCCGAAGTTGCTGCCGTAGATGATAATCTGGTCCTGATAACCTGCTTCTTCGGGCAGGAATCGGCTTATCTCCACAGCCTGGTTGGGGTTGTAAGCGGCGCCCGAATCCAACTTGTCGTCGTCGGAGCAGGAGTTGACCGCCAGGATAATACCTAACGCTCCCAGGATACCGATACCCCTTTTCAAGGTTTTGATAATGATTGATTTGAACATGATATAGAATTTAGATTAGTTTGTTTTGCGTTGCGATGAATAGCAGGTCGGTTATTTCTCCGGCATCATGCCCAGCTTGTAGGCGAACAGGGGCATCCAGTGACCGCCGATTACCGAGCGCGCCATGAAACCGGTCTTGCGTGAGGTGACGGTGTCATACCAGTCGCTCAGCGGCACGCGGGTCGGTGTCTCGTTGGCATACTTGTAGAGCGGGTCGACGAAGCGGGCGAGTACCTTCTGGTTGGGGGCCATGGCGGCAGTCCACATGATCCAGTCGCTCTTGGTGTAGTCCTTGCGGTTGTCGAGCGGAAGGCCGAACTCGTTCTGTTTTGTCAGGTAATAGTTGATTTCAGTCTGCATGGCGTTGTTGGGGAAGAGGTTGGTGTTCCACAGCTTGTCCCATACCATGTTGTATTTCTGGCTCCAGGTGTTGTCGCGGTCAAAAGCGAGGCGGTAGTGCAATTCCTTGCCCTTGCCTTCGCGGGCTGTCTCCTCCCATATCTTGGCCATGTCGGCTGCCTTGGCCATGTACTTGTCGGCGGTAGCCTTGTCACCTTTCAGTTCGGCGAGCTTGGCAAATCCGGCCACACCCATGATGGCTTTGAGCGAGAGGTTGGCGTTGTGGGCCCAGTGACCGGCGAAGTCGTCGGTGCAGAGCTGGTTGGCGGGGTCCTGACCGTTCTCGGCGAGGTAGTCGGCCCAGGTGTTGAGTATATCCCAGTAGGGGAGGGCATAGTTGGCATTGCCGTCGAGCATGCACACCTGCGCTATCAGCGTAAGCATGTTGCCGGCCTCCTCGAGAGGCATGTCGCCGCCATACACCTGACCGTTGGCGCGGGGATACTGACCGAGGTCGTGGGCTGCGAAAGGCTTGGTCCAGCGGCCCGACTTGCTGTAGTCGAGTATTGAGGTCATCATCGCCTTCTGAAGCTCGGGATTGTAGCAGAGGAAGAGGGGAGCCTCGGGGTAGGTGAGGTCCACGGTGTTGATACAGCCGTTGGAGTCATTCTCCTTGGAGAAGAAGAGCAGGTTGCCGTCCTTGTCCTCGAAGAGCTTGTGGGCAGCGATTACGTGGCGGTAGGAGCCTGCGAGAAGTTCGGCATATTTCTTGCCGCCCGCTGCGTAGGTATCGTCGTATATGGTCTTGTCAAACTCGCGGCAGCGCTTCATGATTGACGCGTAAGAGCCTGAGAGTTTCTTGAACATGTCGAGTATCGACACCTGTCCGTCGTGAGCCCAGTAGCCTTTATAACGGTTGTAGAAGTATTCCACGTCGTAGATTTCATCGTAACCTATCATGGCATAGCTCGAAGCCTGCGCTGTCTTGCCGAAGTCATGCATGTAGGCGAGTACGGGCTGGTCGCTTGCCTTGTAGGCCACCATCTCCTTCTCGGGAGCGGGGAGAGTGCCGTTGGCGTAGAATGATTCCTTGATTTTGTTGTTGGTGTTGAGTGTCACCTCGCCGTTGATGGCGGGGAGATAGAGGTAACCCCAGTCGATGCAGATATGGTCGCCGGTCTTGGCGAGGATAGGCTGCTCGATGGTGCCGGTCTTGACGTAAGCCACGCCGTCCTTCTCCTCAAAGGTGGAGACTGTAGCCTGCGAGGGCAGGTTCTGGGCTATGCGGGGCGAGGCGGTGAGCAGCAGCTGCACGTCGTGCTCCTTGCCGTCGTTTGATTTCACCTGATAAGAGATGTAGTTGATGGGCGACGAGAGCAGGTCGTAGTCGTCGATGAGCATCGGCGCGGTGAACACGAGGTCGAGGTCCACAGGGCCGCAGGTGAAGTTGTAATAGGTCGAGGTGGCCATCACGTCCACGTCGTTCTGCACGGCATTGACGGTCGAGGGCTCGCTGAAGCTTACATTGCGGTAGAGACCGAAGTCGGTGTAGGCACCGCCGGTGGTGTTGTGGCAGTGAGAGGCGATGACGTTCTTGCCGGGGTGGAGCAGTTTCTTCATCTCCGGAGTGAGTTCAAGTTTCACACCCTCGCGCCAGGTCTCGCCGGTGTCGGCGATTCGGGTGCCGTTGAGGTAGAGGTTGAACACATCGTCGTGGGAGTATATAATGAAGAGGTCACCTTCGAGGTCGGCGGGAGTCAGCTCCACTGTGCGGCGCACGAAGAGGTCGCTGTTCTGGTCGCTCCAGGGAGTGCGCACGAAACTGAGGTCGGGAGTTCCGAAAGCAGCTTCGGCCACTGTCCAGCTTGAATCGTCGAAGTCGGGGTTCTGCCATCCGTCGGCGGGAATGCTGCGGCTAATCGCGCCCTTCCATGCACCTTCGTCGGCCATCGGCACTATCGTCTCCATTACGGTGTTCTTCACGCCCAGGAAGCGGTAGCTCTTACCGTCGACTTTCAGTATGCCTTCCAGAGGCTTCTCGGCGTCGGTCCAGTGGCGGGTGCTACCCTCGTTGAGGTTGTCGTAGGGTGACCAGATGGAGAAGTAGGGGTCCGAAACTACCAGCGGCACCGAAGGCAATCGCAGGTCAGTATGCTGATGAGGAGTGAACATCTCAGGAGTCTGAGCGGTCATTGTCATGATACTCCCCATGAACAGAGTCGTAAAAATTTGATTTCTTTTCTTCATGATAATGATTTGAAGGTTGGTTTTGCTCGCAAAGTAAGTAATTTATTCCTGAAACGATTCGCATTTGCTGTTCAAATACCAAAAGATTCTGTTCACATACCGCATAAACACACGCTATTAGCCGATTTTATGCAAATAATTTGTCAGAGTTGTGAGATTTGTATATATTTGCTTTTGTCTAAGCAATGATAGCGGGAACTAAAACCGATTATACTCATTTGTTATAATTTTTGTGTAATACTTTTCATTACCTCTGAATCTGTACCAAAACATTTTTGACCGTGAAAATGCGTAATTATATATACATATTGATTCTGCACCTCATAGTGCTGCTTCTGGCGGTGAGCTGTGGTGACGGAAGCGACACTCCCCGCGCCGACGAGCCGGTCGAGGTGTTCGCCAATGGGTCCTATCCCTTTGCGGTAAAGGATGGCGACACATACTACTACACAATGCCCGACCTGCGCCGCGGTCACATATCAATCTATTCGGCCACGTCGCCCGAAAACCTCGGCAAAGCATCACCCGTAACCGTCTGGGAAACAGATGACAACGAATTGCAGAATATCTGGTCGCCTGAGTTACATAAAATCGACGGCAAGTGGTACATCTACTTCGAGGCCGACAACGGCAATACCGACAACCATCACATCTATCTGCTTGAAAACGAGTCGGAAAACCCGCTTACGCGTCACTGGACTCTGCGCGGTCCCGTCATCGTCAACGAGGAGTGGAACTACGGCATCCATCCCTCCGTGTTCACCGTCAACGGCCGCCTGTACATGACGTGGTCAGGCTGGGAACGCCGCCGCACCGAGGCCGAGACGCAGTGCATCTTCATCGCCGAAATGGAAAACCCGTGGACTCTCAAATCGGAGCGCGTGCTCATTTCGCGTCCCGAGTATGAGTGGGAACGCCAGTGGATTAACCCCGACGGCTCCTGCTCGGCCTATCCTATATTTGTCAACGAGAATCCTCAGCCCTACCTCTCTCCCGATGGCAGTAAAGTGATTATAAACTACTCGGCCAGTGGCATTTGGACCGTATATTCCGCTCTCGGTATGCTCTCCGCTCCCGCTACGGCCGACCTTCTCGACCCCGCCTCGTGGACCAAATCGTCCGAACCGGTATTTCTCGCCGGGCCTGACTCGCAATATGGAGGAGCATCCAACATATCGCTAATACCGTCGCCCGACGGCCGGGAGACGCTAATGCTCTATCAGGTAAAGCAATACTCCGGCTCTGCCAACACCGGCAACACAGTAATGCTCAAAAAAATCACCTGGCAAAACTCCATCCCCAACTTCGGCAACTACTAAAAGCCACACGAAGCCTGCATGGGCATCAGGTCACCGATTGCCGTTAAAGAGAAAGAGGCGTCCGAAGGCCGCCGATTTAGCAGTAACCCTGCCCGTCGTAGCGAAGCGGAGACGTGCAGGGTATACCCGATAGCATAGGGAAAGGCGCTCGAAGACCGCCGATTTAGATGGCTTTCTGTTCTAAATCGGCGGTCTTCGAGCGCCTCTTTTCCTATCTCATTAATTCCGGGGACGCCTGCGCTTCGCTTGGCGGCCCCGGTTACTGATAAATCGGCGGCCTTCGGACGCCCCTTTCCATGTGTAGCTGTTATTATATCTTCATATTACTCTATCTCCTCATTATTGTTCGTCTTGTTATTGTTCTCCTCAATTCTATGCAGGCGATAGATACTACAATCTTGACCTTAAGAATTTTAAAGACCTTAAAGTCCCTACTGACCTTAAATATCCTACCGGCCGGGGATGCCGGGACGAACTACTTACCGGCGGAGGTTGCGTAATCCCTGGGGAGCACGCCGTATTTCTCCTTGAAGCATTTCGCGAAATAGCTTGGCGAGGTGAAGCCCACGTTGACCACAACCTCATTGACCTGCACGCGTTCGCGCAGCTGCCTGGCGGCCGCGTCTAGGCGGTAGTTCTTGATATAGTCCACCGGCGTCATGCCCATAAGCACCTTCACCTTGCGGTAGAAACTTGAACGACTCATATTCAGGCATTCAGCCAGCTTGTCGATTGAGAACTGGTCGTCCGACATGTTCTCGGCCATCAGTTTCTCCATATGCTCCAGGAACTCGCGGTCATACTTGCTCAGTTCCGGCAACTTATTCTCCTCGATAGCCTCCTCCACGTCGGCATTGATGGCAGCCATCGGCTCGGTGCCGCGTCGACGCGCGTAGAAATACTGTCGCGTGCGGCGTATGTTCTCAATCTGTAGGATAAGAGCGCGTATCAAGAACGGTTTTTCCAGATAGATGTCGGCGCCGCTCTCCATGCCCTCCTCGCGGGAATCGCGTGTAGTCTTGGCAGTCAGGATTATAAACGGTATGTGTGACGTGTTGATGTCACCCTTCACCTTCTGAAGCAGTTCCACACCATTCATGCGCGGCATCATGACGTCGCTCACAATGAAGTCTATCTCATTGTCTTTCAGCTTTTCAAGCGCGTCAACGCCGTCGCAGGCCGTTATTACATTATACTTGCCGCTGAGTCCGTCGGAAATCATTTCGAGGAGCTCCTTGTTGTCGTCGACCACGAGTACGTTGGCGTTCTCGCTTCCGGCATCCTCGGCAGTGTTTTCATCGACGGTCGGGCTGTTCTGCTCATTATCAGCGGTTTGTCCGGCGCCGATGACACCGAGTGGCTCACCCCCTTCGAGAACAGTGACGTTGGCCTTGACCTCGGCTTTAACCGGCAGGCTGAGGCGGAACAGTGCGCCTCCCTGCGATGTTGACGCTACGCTGATGTCGCCGCCGTGTGATTCGGCTATGAGGCGTGCGTAGGCCAGGCCGAGACCGGTGCCGAGGGCTGCGCCTATGGCATCGTCCTTTATCTGATAGTAGAGGTCAAAGATGTGGCGGCGGTCCTCCTTCGGAATACCGGGGCCGTCATCGGAAATCGTGATAACAGCCTTACCGTCAACCTCTTCGAGCGTTATTTCGGTCATCTTCCTGCAATACTTGCGCGCGTTGCCGATAAGATTCATCAGCACGCGGTCAGTCTTGGCCTTGTCTATCTCGGCTATTATAGGTTGGTTGGGAAGCTTGACTATCAGCTCCTTACCCTCGCTTTCCATCGGCTCTTCGAAGCGCTCGCGTATCTCCTCTATGAGGTTGTTGAGATTGCATCGGCTCAGGTAGAGGCTCTGCTCCGCCGAGTTGTCAACTTTGCGGAAGTCAAGGAGTTCGTTGGTGATACCGAGCAGATAGTCGAGGTTGGTCTGCATCGAGCCGAGATATTTCTTGCCCGAAAGAAGTTCGCGGTTAAGGTATTCACGGTCATCGAGTTTCGTGACGTCGCCGGCTACAACCTTGAAGCGCTTCATGAGCTGTTCGAGCGGCAACGATATGAGCATCAGCGGGGTACGTATCTCATGCACGAGGTCGACGAAAAATCGCATCTTCGACTCCCACTCCTCGCGTTCGCGCTGAATCTTCAGCGACTCCAGCCGGCGTGCATAGTGCTTGCGCACCTTGCTTCTCGCCCACTGCCATATACCTACCGCAATGAGTATCAGCAGCACGGCATAACCTATGTAGGCCCATACGGTCAGATACCATGGCGGCGACACAGTGATGGTCAGTGCGGTGGAGCCCACGTCGGTAAATCCGCTCGGGCGCACCAGGAAGCGGTACGTGCCGGGCGACAGGTTGTTGTAAGTCACCTCGGACTGCGCCGTGCCTATGTTCCAGTCCTTGTCGACCCCTTCGAGCATATAGTCGTAGGTGACGGTCGGCATGTCGGACGGATGGTTGGCGGCGAGGTGTATTGTGAATGAATTGTGGTCGAAAGGCAGTGTAATCTTGTCGATGGTGTAGAGCAATATACTCAGTCCCAGCTCTTCAGGGCCGGTTCCCTCTTCATCAAAGGGGAAGGAGATAGTGGTGGGGTAGGTGGCTACATCGCGGTTGGCCGATATGAGCGACGGGTTGAACACCTGAAAACCGTTGTTACCGCCGATTGCCATATCGCCGTTTTCGAGCAGCACGAAAGGCTGGCTCAGTCCTATCGACGGGACCAGGTTGCGGCGGTTGGCATCAATCTTGCCATCCTTTGATATCTTGATGATTGACTCCTCGGTCAGTATCCACAGCACGCCGTTATCATCCTCCTGCAGAGCGAGAATGCTCTTGTTGGCGAGCATGGGCAGGCGGTAAGGCTCGAAATCATTCTTCTGCTTGTTGAAGAAGTATAGGCCGTCGGAGCGGGTGGCGGCCCACAGCGAGCCGTTGCGGCTCATTGCCAGCTTGTTGATGGTGACATTGCCAAGATTGTTGCTGCTGAAATTGCCGAATCGGGTTTCGCCCGGTTTCAGCTGCAGCAGGCCGTCCTTCACGGTGGCGCCCCACAGGCTGCCGTCGTAGTATTCGGCCATCGACACAACCTCGGTCTGCTGCCCTATTTCGGGGAGAGTGTTAAACTCGTTGCGCTCAGGGTTGTAGCGGCATATACCCCAGTGGGTAAGCACGTAAGTGACGCCCTGGGTGGTGACGAACACATTGTTTATCTCGTCGCTAAGAAGCGAGTAGGGGGTGTCCTCGTCGTGGCGGAAATGCTGTGACTCGCCCGTAGCGGGATTGTAGAGGAAAAGACCGTTGGTAGCCGTTCCTATCCACACACTCTCGCCGGCATTGGTAATCGAGGTGATGGCCTCCGAGCCAAGGCCCGGAATGGCGGGCACGGAAAGTTCGCCGGTGGCCGCGTCGTAGTAGTAGAGACCGTTGTCGGAGCCTACCCACAGGCCGTTGCGGCGTTTGTCGACGGCCAGCGCGTTGACATACTTGTTGTCGTCGGGGTTGCGCGTGATGGGGATGAAACGGTATATATTGTCGAGAGGAAACAGTTCGACTATCTCGCCCGACTGCCTCACGGTCAGGAGGCCGCCGGAACGGCTGTCCCTGCTCAGTTGGTTTATCTTTACTTTGGTGGAATTGGAGTTGGAATACTGGCCGTTTTCCGCCACTTCCACCTGTGTGACGGTGTTGTTTTCGGGATCATATTCCATGATGCCTGACGACGTGCCGAGTATCAGCCGGCCGCTGTCGTAATTGATGATTGAAGAGATGAGGTAGGGGGTTGACGTGCTGTGGGTTATATTGCCCGTAGCAGTGTCGAGAGAGTATATCTCGTTGCCGCTCGCTATCAGTATGCCGTCACGTGAGGGCTCGAGGCTGATTTTGATTTTGTTCTGGGTGTAACCCGGTATGGGATAGGTGGCTGCGTGCTCGCCTGAGGGCTTGAATTTGTGTATCTCGCCATTGATGCCGGCCGCATATATGTAACCGTCGTCGGCGGTGATGATGTCGGTGAAGAAAGAGCCGTGGCGGGTGTCCTGAGTCAGTTCCTCCGTCTTGGCGTTGTATCGGAATATGCCCTGGCCCTGCGTCGCTATCCACAGTTCGTCGGTATTGCCCGGCGAGGTGCATATATTATTGACCTGGGTGGAGATTTCAACGTTGTATTTTGTCTTGGCCGGAAGGCGGTAGGTAGTCTTCTTGGCGCGTTCGAGCTTCATGAGCCGGTTGGGAGTGGCAAACCACAGGTCCTCGCCGATTTCAAAAATATCGGTCACGCGCATATTGGTGGTGGAGCGCAGCACTCCTGAGGGGGTGCCGTTGACGGGCGAACCATTGCCGTCGAAACAAGCGAGTCCTGTAGTGGTGCCCACCCACAGGAAGCCGTATTTATCGCGGAGAGCGCACAGATTGAGAGTGCTCTTGCCTGCGCCGGTTGAGTTGACACGTACCGACGATGCGCACACTGTCTGTGCCGTCAGCAGTATTGCAAGCAGAATAATCAGCGATGTAAATATTTTTGCCCGTTTCATGGTTAGGAACTTTTAGTGCCGATTCGACAATGTCGCTTCAAATTTAACAATTTGATTCTATCGACGCAATTATTAAGGAGTATTTATTTACTTTGACTTTCATTTTGTCATCCCGACTGATTAAGAAAATCTCCCCGAGCAGTGCGAAGCATTAATCGGGGAGATTCTGTATCAGGATTTTGTTACAAGATTAATTTCATCTTGAGCAATCGTTTAATTACTTAACGATGAACTTCTTGCCGTTCTGGATGTAGATGCCGGGAACGGTGGGGTTCTTAACTTCGATACCGTTGAGGTTGAAGATGCGGTTGTCCTTGTTGGCGTCGGCCTCGTCGATGGTGATATCTTCAACACCTGAGAGCACTTCGTCAACTGTGGTGTTCTTACCGTAGTATTTCAGACGGAAGTTGTCAACAACAACCCAGTCCTCGTTGTTGGCCTGCTCGTCCTTGTAGAGACCCAGGAAGAGGGGACCGCCATCGTGCTGGAACACAATCTGATTCTTGTAGAAACCTGCGTGGAACCAAGCCAGAACCTGGGGAACATAGCGGGGAACTTCACCTACGTGTTCGCGAGCTACTTCTACCTCCTGGTCGCCCTGAAGTTCGGTAGTTACGTCGTCGGCCATCTCACCTTCGCCGGGGCAGAGGTTCATGTAGTCGAGGATGTTGGCTATGGGAGTCTCGTCCATGCCTGCGTAGAAGGTAACGAGGTTGTTGTTGTCAGTATCGTTGCGCTTGGTGGCCTGCATGTCGTGGTGACCGTTGCGGTAGAGAGCCTGTACCTCAGCGATGTAAACACCTTCGGGTACGTCGTAGATTGTCTGGTTCAACTCGAAGTCATGGGCATTCCAGTATTCCCATGCGAAGTCATTGTGGTTGCCGCCGCGTTCCCAGATACCGTATCCGAGACGGTCGTCGCCGTCAGGCGCGTTGTGGCTTGATACCCAACCTTCGTCGCTCATGCGCTGGTTGAAACCGGGGTTGTCGATGAGGAATGAAGCGTCAACGGGATTGTCGACAGAAGCTTTGTCGAGAGCTGCAAGGCGTTCTGCTGCGCTGATGACCTTCCACTGTGCGTTGAGATCGTTGGGGTCGAGGTCACGGTTTTCAGTGCCTACTGTAGTTTCGTCGCCCTGACCGGCGTCAACCGATGCCCAGGGATTCCATGCCATGTGCACGTCGCGGTAGTCATTCTGGAGAATGTTGTACACGCCGGGTTTGCCTTCAACGGGCTGGAAATAGAAGTCGTCACCGATGGCGCAGTCGCCATAGCCGCGGTAGTTGAGATACTGGTTGGGAGATGCATCGTCACCGCCATTGCGCAGGTGAGTGTTGATGTAGAAGCTCATGCCATCCTCAACGCCCTCTTCGGGTTCGAGAGTTACAACGATACCGGGAACAGCGAGTGCAGCGTGTGCGCCCCAGTCCGAACCGCCTGAGAGGAACTGCTGCTGACCTACGTTATAGAGGTAGAAGTCGCCCCCTTTCTTGAGATCGTCTGCAGTCACGCCTTCGTAGATATCCTTGATTTTCTCAGCTGCGGCGCGACGACGTGCATAGCGCAGTGTGGTGAGAGCGTTCTCGTAGTCACCACGGTTCTGAGCGGCGTCAAATTTAGCCTGTGCCTCAGCATCTTTGTAGAAAGCTGTGGTTGCGAAGTAGTTGTCGATAACCGCCTGCGATTCGTTCATGCGGTTGATTGCTTCCTGGAGAGCGTCGATAGCGGGGATAAGAGTGCTTGAGCTCTGGGCGGTAGCGAGAACGTTCTTCGCTTCGTTGACAGCGTTTACGAGATAGTCTGACTGATAGAGGTTGGCAGCTTCGTCGATAAGAGCCTGAAGCTGAGCCTGGAGGCCGCTGATGTCCTCACCCTTTACCTGCTCGCCGTCATAGCGGAGATACATACGTTTGTAGACGAACCAGTCATGTTCGCGTTCAGTGTCATGTTTCTCTACACCTACTGTGAGTGAACCGTCGGGCACACCGGCGCTGATCCATGCGTTCATGTAGGGGGCGTTCATGTCGGCAACGTCTACATCGGCAGCCTGAGAGAAAGCCACACCTGCATCGTTCATGCTGTTGGGGACATAAACGGTAGAAGTTACGATATAGTCCTCGTCAATGAGGTCGACAGCGTAGGGGAAACCTTCCTGAGCTTCAGTTTTGGCGTCGTCGAAGATGCTCTTTATCACGCCGCTCTCAGAGCCTGCGAAGTAAGAGGCTGCTTTGATAGAGTTTCCTGAGCCTGCACGCAGTCTGGTGTTGTCCCAGTCGATATCCTCGTCGCGGTAGTAACCCTGTACGGTGAAGCTGTATGTACCGTTGGGGATATCAGTCAGAGTGATTGATGATTTGTGGTCAACGCGATGCCATCTTTCGGTCACGGGGTAATACTGGTTGCCACCTGCATTGTCCAGACCGCCGCCGTGGTTGTTGATGTCGATAAATGACCACTCGCGGTCGCGGAGGTCGTTGCGGCCACGTTCGTTCCAGGGGAGGAGGAATGTAGCGTCGGCGCTACCGTTCTTTGCTGCTTCCTCTTTCATCTTGGCGATACGTTCCTCGCGTGATACGAGCTGCCAGGTGAACTGGGTGGGATCGTCAGAGAGGCCGCCGAAAGTATTTGATTCGTCAGAGCCGATATAAGTGTCTTCTTTGATACCGTCGCGGTTCTCGCGGTCGGGATTTTCGGGCTGGTATGCTGCCACTTTGATTTTGTAACCTTCACCTGAGGGCTCGAAAATCCACTCAGTCAGCTTGCGGTCACCCTGGTCGAGGAAGAAACGGTCCTCATCGGAGCCGTTGAGCTCGCCATTGTTGGTAAAGCTACAGAAAATCTGATAACCTTTTTCAAAATTTCCACCTTCGGGACGGCGCAGCTCGATGTCGAAGCCTATGCCGCCGAGTTCGGCGTGAGTTGTCCAGCTGGGATCTCCATTGTCGTGACGGTTGGTCTGAAGCCATTTGCCTGTCTCCACCTGATAGAGGTAATACTTGCCACCGTTGGCAAATGCCTCTTCGGGACTTGTACCGGTGTAGGGTGATGCTGCGAAAGCTGCACCGCCGGTCATCATGCACAGTCCTAAAAGTAAGTCTCTTTGTTTCATGTGTTGATTTATTGGTTAATGTATATTGTTAATTATAGTTCTTTCCTGTGACAGTAAATTGTAATTTGGTCCTGTGATTGATTTTTCAAGGATTGAGTTGCAATTGTCGTGATGTCTGTTTTCATGGCGCGGAATTACATGTCGCAAATATAGCGAGGCATTTTTTTAGAGGGCCGAAATATCTGTTCAAATAGTGCGATTATCTCGTCAATTTTGTTGCAACGCCTTGATTGGTGCGGTAGCAATCAGGTCGTTATCATTGCTTTGACCTGATAGTTTTTATTATTGAACAAATATTCCCGACCCGCTATTTTTATTTAATCTATATTTGCTATCAGCATTTACCATCATCAGGAAAACAATCTTTTTGCCTAACTCTAATAAACCATAATCGTTATGACATTCTCAAAAAATCTACTGGCCGCCATGGCCGTTACCATGGCAGGCATGTCGACGGTGACGGCGCAGACCCAAGCCGACTTCGTGCCGTATAAGGAGATTGACATGAGGCTCCCCTCAGTTCCTCTGCTTGTCAACAACCCCTTCTTCTCCATCTGGTCAAACTACGACGCTCTCAACGAGGGTCCCACCCGACACTGGTGTGAGAAGGAAAAGGCCATCGATGGTATTCTCCTCGTCGACGGCACCGCTTACCGTTTCATGGGCCCCGGCCGCGACGTAATCCTCAACCCCATTGCCGGCATGACAGTCGACGGAGTCCACTGGAGCGGCAAGGTCAACTACAACAAACAGAACGGTACCAACTGGACCCGCACCGACTTCAACGACAACTCATGGGCCACGCAGACCGCAGCCTGGGGCTCGGGTGGCGAATATCCCAACTGTGTCAACTCATGGACCGGTGACAATAAAGATTTATATGTGCGCCGCGAAATCAACCTTACTGCCGACGACCTCGCCAAGGACCTCTGGGTGCAGTTCTCCCACGACGACGTGTGTGAAATCTACCTCGACGGCCAGCGCATCGCCTCTACCGGCGAAACATGGCTTCAGGGCGAGAAGCGTCAGATACCCGCTTCGGTGAAAAACAGCCTGCAGCCCGGCAAGCATATTCTCGCCGGCCACTGCCACAACACCACCGGCGGCTCATACTTCGACTTCGGTATCTACGCCAACGCCAAGGAAGGCGCCGACGCCCAGATGGCCCGTCAGAACAATGTCAATGTGACTGCCACCAACAGTTTCTATAACTTCACCTGCGGTCCCGTCGACCTCGACCTGGTGTTCACATCACCTCTCCTTATCGACGACCCCGACGTGCTCTCAACCCCCATCAACTTCATCTCTTATCAGGTGACTTCGACCGACGGCGCCGAGCACGATGTCAAAGTCTACATCGCCACCACCGCCCAGATGACCGTCGACGATATGAGCCACAAGACAGAGACTCAGATTGTTACCGAAAACGGTGTCAAATATCTCAAGGCCGGCGCGCAGGACAACCGCCCGCTGCACACCTCGGGCGACCTCGTGTCGATTGACTGGGGCTACCTCTACATCCCCGCAGTCAACGGCGGCGAAATCGCTATCGCCAATCAGGCCGACGGCGAGGCTCAGTTCATCAACACCGGCAAGGTGCCCGCATCGCTCGGCGGTGTGACCGTCAGCACCAACCAGTCGGAGATGCCCCTTATGATATATGTAAAGGACCTCGGCAAGACCAAGCAGAACAGCAGCTTCATGATGATAGGCTACGACGAAGTGTTTGACATGGAATACATGAAGAAGCAGTACAAAGCCTACTACGCACGCAACGGCAAGACCATCTTCGAAGCCTTTGACGACTTCACAAAGAACTATGCTTCGCTCATGCAGCGCTGCCGCGACCTCGACAAGATGATTTACGACGACGGTCTCGCAGCCGGCAACGTGAAATATGCCGAGCAGCTTTCAGGCGTCTACCGTCACGCTATGGCGGCCCACAAGTGCTTCCAGGACGACAAGGGCAACATGCTCTACTTCTCGAAAGAGAACAAGTCAAACGGCTGTGTCAACACCATGGACCTCACTTACCCCTCGTCGCCCCTCTACCTGCTCTACAATCCCGACCTGATGAAGGGCATGGTAATCTCCATCCTCGACTACGCTCTCAGCGACGCCCGCAAGAACGCCAACTGCGCCGCTCACGACCTCGGTCAGTACCCTCTGGCCAACGGTCAGGTCTACGGCGACTCAATGCCTCTTGAAGAGACTGCCAACACCCTCATCCTCTGTGCCGCCATCTCCAAGGCCACAGGCGACGCCTCATGGCTCCGTCCCTACGCTTCGACCCTCTCCAAGTGGGCGCAGTATTGCCAGGACAACGGCCAGAACCCCGGCAACCAGCTCTGTACCGACGACTTCAAAGGCCCGAGCGAGCAGAACACCAACCTCTCAATCAAGGCTATCACCGCACTCTCGGCCTACGCCGACCTCGCCGAAATGGGCAATTTTGCCACCGCCCGCACTATCGCCAACTACCGTCAGAAAGCCAAGGACATGGGCCTCATCTGGGAAGCTACCGGCCGTGCCGGCGACCACTACAAGATGGGCTTCGCCGACGGCAACGATACCTGGAGCCAGAAGTACAACCTCCTCTGGGACAAGATGTACGGCTACGACAACTTCCCTCCCTACGTGTATGACCGCGAAATCGCCTGGTATCTCAAGCACAATCCCAAGTACGGCACGCCCCTCGACGGCCGCGACAACTCAGCCAAGTCCGACTGGCTCATGTGGACAGCCGCTCTCGCAGGCAACGACCTCGCTACTTTCGTAGTGTTCTCCGACAAGCACTGGGATTACATCAACGAGACTACCTCACGCATCCCCCTCTCCGACTGGTATGACTGCTCTACAGGCCGCAGCATGAACTTCTCGGCCCGCTCGGTTATCGCCGGCCTCTGGGCCAAGGTGCTCATGGACCGCGAGCTTGCCAAACTTCCCCCCGTATCGACAGCATGGGAGCCTAAAGGCAACCATATCAAGACACGCTGGGCTGCCGATGTCGACCCCGACAACGTGCTCCCCGAATACCCCCGTCCCCTCATGCAGCGCAACGAGTGGGTCAACCTTAATGGTCTCTGGGACTACGCCATCGCTCCCGCCACTTCAGGTGTGACCGACGCAATCTTCACCGGCGACCGGATTCTCGTGCCCTTCGCCATCGAGTCATCACTCTCCGGCGTGTGCATGCCCCTCGAACCCGGCAACGCCATCTGGTACAAAAAAGTGATTGAAGTGCCCGCCGAATGGGCAGGCCGCAACGTAATCCTCCACATCGGAGCAGCCGACTACGAAGCCACCGTCTACGCCAACGGCACCTCAGCCCGCCAGCAGCTTGTCAACCACAAGGGTGGCCACACCTCATTTGACGCCGACCTTACAAGCCGTATCCAGGACGGTAAGGTGACAGTATATATCAAGGTGGTCGACACTACCGACGAAAACGCGCAGCCCGTGGGCAAGCAGCGTCGCTACCCCGCCGGCAACGGTGACATCTTCTACACCTCCACTTCCGGTATCTGGCAGACAGTGTGGATGGAACCCGTGGAGAAATCCTACATCGCCGACGTGCGCACCACCCCCAATCTCGACGACAGCAACTTCAAGTTTGACGTCAGCCTCAAAGGTACTATCTCGGGCAACGTCAAAGTGAGCCTCTACGAGGGTGACAACGAGATAGCATCGGTCACCGAGCCCGCCGCCTCAGTTACCTCGCTGACAATCCCCGTAAGCAATCCCAAGCTCTGGAGCCCCGAATCGCCCAGCCTCTACGGCGTCAAAGTGACCTACGACAACGGTACCACCACCGACGAGATTGACAGCTACGCCGCAATGCGCAAAATCGGCTACCGCAAGGTGACCGAAGGTCCCGAAGCCGGCCACTGGCGACTGACTCTCAACAATAAGGACTACTTCCAGTTCGGTCCCCTCGACCAGGGTTACTGGCCCGACGGTATCATGACCGCTCCCACCGACGAGGCTCTTGCCTACGACCTTGAGAAAACCAAGGAGTGGGGCTTCAACATGGTGCGCAAGCACATGAAAGTAGAGCCCGCCCGCTGGTACTACCACTGCGACCGTCTCGGCCTGCTCGTATGGCAGGACATGCCCTCACAGTACAACACCGACGAAGGTGACTGGACCGTTCACACCTGGTATCGCGACCACGTGTGCAACATCCCCGGCTCAAACGCCGCCAATATCGAAAAGAACTTCAAGGCCGAGTGGAAAGAAATCCTCGACCAGCACTACTCCAACCCCTGTATCGTGGTATGGACTCCCTTCAACGAGCGCTGGGGTCAGTTCAAGACTTCTGAAATCGTAGCCTACACTCAGGAAATCGACAACACCCGCATCGTCAACCCCGCTTCGGGCGGTAACCACTACAAGTTTGCCGAAGGCTCCAACACTCTGGTCGACGAGCATACCTATGCTCAGCCTCTCGAAGTGTTCACCGGCATTGCTGACTCCAACCGTCCCTTCGTGCTCGGCGAGTACGGCGGCCTCGGATTCAACAGCCCCGGCCACCGCTGGTACGAAAGCAACTCGCAGACCTACAACACCTACACTACCAAGAACGCCATCACCGACGCCTACGTGAAGCTCGCCAATCAGATTGAGAACCAGGCTATGGGTATTGACAACAACGGCAACCGCACTCCCTTCTGCTGGGGCGCCGCAGTCTACACCCAGACCACCGACGTCGAGACCGAAGTAAACGGTATCATGACCTACGACCGCGAGGTAGTGAAGTTTGACGAAAAGAAAATACGCGACGCCGCCATGAAGCTCCGCAAGCTCTACGGCAACGATCCCACTGACCGCGAGCATCTCGACCTTTCAGCAGTGGAGGTGGTCCCTTTCGTTGATGGTGCCGGTGCTGTAAGATACTATGACCTGATGGGAATAAGTCATAGCGCGCCGGTGCCCGGAATTAATATCATGATTCTGCCCGACGGAACTGCAAAAAAAATCCTTGTAAAATAATACTCTAATCCTCTGCCTTGGAACATGTATATATTACCGCAAAATGATTGCATGTTCCAAGGTTTTTATGTATTTTTATGCAACGTTTCAATAAATCTCATATCATGCAACTGAAATATAGACGCAATTTGGTTCTTGCAACTCTGATGGCATGCGGTGCGTATGCCTCGGCAGCAGGAGCAGCACCGGCCGAGCCTGTCGATTATGTCAGCACTCTCGTCGGCACCCAATCAAAGCATTCACTCTCCACAGGCAACACTTACCCCGCCATAGCCATGCCCTGGGGCATGAACTTCTGGACTCCCCAGACCGGCGCCATGGGCGACGGATGGGCCTACACCTACGACGCCGACAAGATACGCGGCTTCAAGCAGACTCACCAACCGAGTCCCTGGATTAACGACTACGGCCAGTTTGCAATCATGCCGGTGGTTGGCGCCCCGGTATTCAACGAGGACGAGCGCGCGAGCTGGTTCTCCCACAAGGCAGAAATCGCCACCCCCTATTACTACCGCACTTACCTTGCCGACTACGACGTGGTGACCGAAATCACCCCCACCGACCGTGCGGCGATACTCCGCTTCACCTTCCCCGAAAGCGATAAATCCTACATCGTTGTCGACGCCTTCGACAACGGTTCTTCGGTGACCGTCATTCCCGAAGAGAATAAAATCATCGGCTATACCACCAAGAACAACGGCGGCGTGCCCGACAACTTCCGCAACTATTTCGTAATCCAATTTGACCGACCATTCACCTACACCGCATCGGTGACCGACGGCAACATCGACACTGCCTCGCTCTCGTCGACCGCCAATCACTCCGGCGCTATCGTAGGATTCAATACAGCCCGCGGCGAGCAAGTCAACGCCCGCGTGGCATCATCATTCATCAGCCCCGAGCAGGCACAGCTCAACCTGCGCGAACTCGGCGCCGACGACTTCGACACCGTGAAGCAGAAAGGACGTGACCGCTGGAATGAGACCCTCGGCCGCATCGAAATCGACAGCAACGACCTTGACCGTCTGCGCACCTTCTACTCCTGCCTCTACCGCTCGGTGCTCTTCCCCCGCTCGTTCTACGAGATTGACGCCAACGGCAATGTAGTGCATTACAGCCCCTACAACGGCGAAGTGCTCCCCGGCTACATGTTTACCGACACCGGTTTCTGGGACACATTCCGTTCGCTCTTCCCCTTCCTCAACCTCGTGTACCCCTCGATGAACGAGAAAATGCAGGAAGGTCTCGCCAACGCCTACAAGGAGAGCGGTTTCCTCCCCGAGTGGGCCAGCCCCGGCCACCGCGGCTGCATGGTGGGCAACAACTCGGCATCGGTAGTGGCTGACGCCTACCTCAAAGGCGTTGACTGCGGCGACATCGACACCCTCTGGGAAGCTGTCGTGAACGGTACCACCAAGGTTCACCCCCATGTGCCCTCCACCGGTCGCCTCGGCCACGAATACTACAACACTCTCGGCTACGTGCCCTACGATGTCAACATCAACGAGAACGTGGCCCGCACTCTCGAATATGCCTACGACGACTGGTGCATCTACGAGCTCGGCAAGAAGCTCGGCAAGAGCGAGCAGGAGCTCGAACCCTTTGCACGTCGCGCCATGAACTACCGCAACGTCTTTGACCCCTCCCACAATCTCATGCGCGGCAAGAACAAGGACGGTCAGTTCCAGTCACCCTTCAACCCCCTGAAGTGGGGCGATGCCTTCACCGAGGGCAACTCATGGCACTACACCTGGTCAGTGTTCCACGACCCGCAGGGCCTCATCGACCTCATGGGCGGCAAGGCTCAGTTCAACCAGATGCTTGACTCGGTGTTCATCCTCCCGCCCGTGTTCGACGACAGCTACTATGGCTCCGTAATCCACGAAATCCGCGAAATGCAGATTATGAACATGGGCAACTACGCCCACGGCAACCAGCCCATACAGCACATGATTTACCTCTACAACTACTCAGGCGAGCCCTGGAAGGCTCAGTATTGGGTGCGTGAGGTGATGGACCGCATGTACAATCCCAACCCCGACGGTTATTGCGGCGACGAGGACAACGGTCAGACTTCGGCATGGTACGTATTCTCGGCCCTCGGTTTCTATCCCGTGTGCCCCGGCAGCAACGAGTATGTTCTCGGCGCGCCGCTCTTCGAGAACGCCACCATCAATCTTGAAAATGGCAAGAAGGTGAAAATCAAAGCCGCCGGCAACAGCGACGCAAACCGCTATATCGACCGCATGACCCTCAACGGCAAGAAGTGGGATGCCAACTATCTCAACCATGCCGACCTCATGAAGGGCGCTGTAATCGACGTGAAGATGACCGACAAGCCCAACCGTTCGCGCGGCGTGGCTGCATCGGCCGCTCCCTACTCGTTCAGCACCGCCAAGTAATCACCCCCCGGCGGGATGATACCTCCTCCCGCCGGGATAATACACTGAGTGAATCGACCCTAATCATCATATTAATAACCAATTTATGAAAAAGTTTCCCATCGCAGTAGCTCTGTTGCTCTCGCTCGGTTTCGTCGACATGTCGGCCGCCGAGGTGTGCGCCTCCGACAATACTGCCCTCTACAGCACTACCAACCGCCCCGACGCTACCCAGCGGTTGTTCAAGTCAAAAGCCGTGGAAAAGAGTATCGCCAACATAAAGTCGCAGCTTACCAACCCCAAGCTGGCCTGGATGTTTGAGAACTGCTATCCCAACACACTCGACACCACCGTGCATTACCGCGTGGGAGAGGACGGCAAGAACGACACCTTCGTCTACACCGGCGATATCCACGCCATGTGGCTGCGTGACTCCGGAGCGCAGGTGTGGCCCTACGTGCAGCTTGCCAACGATGACGCCGAGCTTAAAGCGCTGCTCGAAGGTGTG
The DNA here is from genome assembly GCA_014801075.1 of Barnesiella sp. GTDB lineage: Bacteria > Bacteroidota > Bacteroidia > Bacteroidales > Muribaculaceae > JAGBWK01. The sequence continues at coordinate 92,676 of JAAVEW010000004.1, forward strand.
ATACGCCGTCAGTTCAAGTGCATCATCCTCGACCCCTACGCCAACGCTTTCAACGACGGCCCTACGGGCGGTCACTGGATGTCTGACCTCACCGACATGATACCCGAAGTGCATGAGCGCAAGTGGGAAATCGACTCGCTCTGCTATCCCATACGCCTCGCCTACGAGTATTGGAAAGTGACCGGCGACGCTTCAATATTTGACGAGGAGTGGCTGCAGGCCATCGCCAACGTGCTCGCCACATTCCGTGAGCAGCAGCGTCGCGACGGCGTGGGCAGCTACCACTTCCAGCGCGTCACCGAGCGTGCCCTCGACACGCTCAACAACAACGGTCTCGGCGCTCCCGTGAAGCCCTGCGGACTGATTGTGTCATGCTTCCGTCCCTCCGACGATGCCACCACACTGCAGTATCTCGTACCCTCCAACTTCTTCGCTGTATCTTCGCTGCGCAAGGCTGCCGAGATACTTGAGACTGTCAATAAGGACACCGCCAAGGCTGCCGAGTGCAAGGCGCTCGCCGACGAGGTGGAGGCCGCCCTCAAGCAATATGCCACCTACAACCACCCCGAGTTCGGCGAAATCTACGCCTTCGAGGTTGACGGTTTCGGCAACCACATGCTCATGGACGATGCCAACGCCCCCAGCCTCTTGTCGTTGCCCTATCTGAGCGACGTCGATGTCAATGACCCCGTGTATCAGAATACCCGCCGCTTCGTGTGGAGCGAAAGCAATCCCTACTTCTTCAAGGGTAGCGCGGGCGAAGGTATCGGCGGTCCCCACATCGGCTACGACATGGTGTGGCCCATGAGTATCATGATGAAAGCCTTCACCAGCACCGACGACGCCGAAATAGCCGACTGCCTGCGCATGCTCCTTGCTACCGACGCCGGCACCGGGTTTATCCACGAGTCATTCAACAAGAATGATGCCGCTGACTTCACCCGTCCCTGGTTCGCATGGCAGAACACTCTCTTCGGCGAGCTCATCGTGAAGCTCTACAACGAGGGTAAGCTCGACTTGCTCAACTCTATCTGATAAAGCAGTACAACTTCATCTGATAAAGTAACCTTACCGATTAATAAATACGGGTAATTAGTGCAAATCAAAGATGTAGGACAGAGCCTCGGCTCAATAGGTTGATAATACATTAGTTATCAAGCGATTCCACATACTCGGCCCATATCGGCCGAGGCCCTGCCTACACTTTTTTAATTGCAGTTGATAAATCACTATAATGCTAATACAAAGTTAATTACCATAATTCTATGCCCATGAAAAAACTTTTACTCGGACTCATTGCGTGTGCATTCATTCCCGCCGTCGCCCACTGCGTGGAGGCGGAACTCAAATACTCCTTCAATGCCCGCAATGTAATCCTCCCGTCATCGCAGTACACGGCATCGCGACCCTATCAGGCACTGGTTTGGGTGTACAACGGCGGCGCTTACACCGATGCTGACTATAACCGCATTCTCGCCACTCCCTCGGCCGACAGCGAGGGTAACGAATGGTATCTTCCCGACTACAATCCTGGAGAGGTGGCCTCAGGTTCATGGTCAATGCAAACCGCTCCTTTCAGTTCCGATGAGTATTACCTCGGCAAGCCATCCTACCGCTGGATTCAGCCCGAGATGAAAGGCGAAATCTACATGCGCCGCACGTTTACGCTTACCCCGGAAGATATTCCCGCAGGCTATGGCGTGTATCTCGCATCGGGCCATGACGATGCTCCCTCGGAATGGTATATCAACGGCGTGCTCGTTCACACCGTTTCCGACGCCTGGGACAACGAAGAGGTTGTGCTCCTCTCCGACGAGCAGCGTGACCTCATAAAGACTGACGGCTCGGAAAACCTTCTCGCCGTACACGTTCACCAGAACTGGGGCGGCGCTTTTGCCGACTGCGGTCTCTATCTCGCCGACATGTCAATGACGTCGACCTATCTCAACACGGTGTCCGACGGCCCCTGGCCCTGCTCTTACTATATGCTTAACTACAATTCCGACCTCACCGTTGCCGAGAGCGCAAAATGGTATGCCGTGGAGGAGAACGAGAGCGACTGGATGAAAGGCGAAGGTCCGTTCAGTAACGATAATAATATGTTCCTTACCACCGAGTGGGCCAGTCAGGTGCGCCCCATACTGATACGCCGCCACTTCACACTCACTGATGCCGATATTGCCGAAATAAGCAATTCGGTGCTGACATTCTCATGCAGCTACGACGAGGACCCCGTGGCCTATCTCAACGGCACCCGCATATGGAATGCTTCGGGATGGAACGACAATAACTACGCCCGTGTGGCACTCTCTCCCCGACAGACTGCATTGCTCGTCAAGGGCGACAATGTTCTTGCCATATCGGTCAAGCAGGGTGGGGGAGGCGGCCATATTGACTATGGCCTGTCAATTGAGACACCCTATACCCCCGAAGCCGGCATAGGCAGCGTCACAAACGATGCCCCTGAAACCGACGGCCGTATCTACAACCTCCACGGCCGGTACCTCGGCACTGACGTTGACCGTCTGCCCGCCGGACTCTATATCCGTGATGGTAAGAAATTTATAATCCGTTAATCTTTATATCTTTGAAAACTAAGTAACGATATGAATAATATATTCCGTAAAGCGATAGCAGCCGCTCTTATTGCCACCGGAGCTGCTTTCTCAGCCGGGGCGCAGACCACAGCTACTGTAGTGGACCGTCCGCAGGCAGGCAATTCGTCCAATTATACTTCATTCCGCGCTCCCCTCGTGCAGGCTCCCCTGCTCAAACTGCCCGTCGGCGCCGTGCAGCCCAAAGGCTGGTTGCGCGAGTATCTGGTGCGCCAGAAGGATGGCTTGAACGGACAGCTCGGCACCGTCAGCGCATGGCTCGACAAGAACAACAACCAGTGGCTCTCCGACGCCGGTGACCACGGCTGGGAGGAAGTGCCTTACTGGCTCCGCGGCTACTGCTCGCTCGCCTATATTCTTGACGACGATGATATGAAGAAAGAGGCGCAGGTGTGGTTTGACTCCGTGCTCGCCAACCTCAAGAGCGACGGTTTCCTCGGTCCGCACAACTACGAGAACGGCAACCCCGAACTCTGGGCGCAGATGGTAATGCTCTGGGCGCTCCAGACTTACTACGAGTATTCGGGCGACGAACGCGTAATCCCCGCCATGACCAACTACTTCAAGTGGGAGATGAACGTGCCCGACAGCCGGTTCCTCAAAGGTCTCTGGCAGGAGAAGCGCGGCGGCGACAACCTATGGAGCGTGCTCTGGCTTTACAACCGCACCGGCGACGAGTCCATCCTTCCCCTCATTGACAAGCTGCATGCCAACACTTCCAACTGGACTATGGACAACGACCTGCCCAACTGGCACGGCGTTAACGTGGCCCAGGGTTTCCGCGAACCTGCTACATATTATATGTATAACGGCGAGCCCGCCATGCTTCAGGCTACTTACAATGACTTCAACGAAATGCGCAAGCGCTACGGTCAGATGCCCGGCGGCATGTATGCTGCCGACGAGAATGCCCGTGCCGGTTACTTCGACCCCCGCAACGGTGCCGAGACCTGCGCTATCGTGGAGCAGATGGCAAGCGACGAGATACTTATGGGTATCACCGGCGACCCCTTCTGGGCCGACCATTGTGAGAACGTGGCTCTCAACTCGTTCACTGCCTCTATGGCTCCCGACATGAAGTCGCTCCGCTACATCACTTCGGCCAACATGGCTATAAGCGATGAGAAGCTTCACGGACCCAGCATCGACAACAACCTGCGTGGCATGCTCTCCATGAGCCCCTTCAGCAGCCGTTGCTGTCAGCACAACCACGGTATGGGATGGCCCTACTATGCCGAACATCTGGTAATGGCCACCACTGACGGCGGGCTCGCCACCATGCTCTATGCCGCCAACGAGACTACCGCCAAAGTTGCCGACGGCAAGGAGGTGACTCTCACCGAAACCACCAACTATCCCTTCGACGAAACCGTATCGCTTACCGTCGGCACTGACGCTGACGTGGCATTCCCCCTCTATCTGCGTGTGCCCGCATGGGCCGAGGGCGCTACGCTCTCAGTCAACGGCGCTCCCGTTGAGGTGGCAGCTGCCGCCGGCAAGTATGTGCGAGTTGACCGCACCTGGAGCAACGGCGACGTTGTTGAACTCACCCTCCCCATGGACATCACTTATCAGAACTGGTTGCAGAACAAGAACAGCGTGAGCGTGAACTACGGCCCGCTGACTCTCTCGCTCAAGGTTGACGAAATCTGGGATGCTCACGACAGCCGCGACCCCGCTTTCGTGCAGGATGACTCTCACTGGCAGGATGGCGTTGACGCTTCATTGTGGCCCTGCTACGTGCTTCGTCCCGGTTCTGACTGGAACTATGCCCTCGATGCCGACAGCAAGATTACCGTTGAACGCAAGGTATGGCCTGCCGACAACTTCCCCTTCACTGCCGAGAATGTGCCCTTGCAGTTCAAGGCTACAGGCGTCAAGGTGCCCTCATGGGGCTACGATGAGACCGGCATGACCGACCTCCTCCCCACCAAGTATGCTCCCCGCGATGCGTCCTCTACTCCCATCACCCTCATCCCGATGGGTGCGGCACGTCTGCGCATAGCAGCCTTCCCTCAGGCCACTCCCGCCGAGTAAAGCCTGCGGCGCAATGCACAATGCGCAATTCATAATTCATAATTTGGAATTTTAAATTTAAAATTCGCAAAGCAATATTCGTAATGTAATTTGTATAAAGCATAATTAAAGCCTCTCAAACAGAGGCGTCACATATTATCCCCTATAAAAGCAGGGGCTTGTTTACGGCATATTTTTTTTCTGGTTAGCAGATGGTTAGGTTTGTTGCGTGCCGTCAACAAGTCCCTGCGTTATATATATACGAGCAGTGTTGCAAAACCCCGTCAAGCAGTAGGCAAAACCCCGGATTGTAGTTAACTACAGACTTTAGTCCGTGGATGGTACTTTTTTAGTATATTTGCACGTTGAATATCAATTATTAACCAATAAGGGTTGAAAGTTTAAACAATCACTCAATATTAATTTCACCAATTTTTTTAAGCGAATGAAAAAATACTTCATTTCAGCGCTTGCGTTGGCCGGGCTGACAGCCCTGGCTTCAGGCTTGGTGGTCAATCCCTCGCTTCCCGAAGAGAAAGCGGAGGCATCGGCTCCCACCATGCCGTCAACAACGGCGCGCAAAGCGAGTGCCCCGGCCGCAGCCGAGGTGCCGGTTGCTATGCCCTTGGTCCGCAATGCGGAACCGGTGGCGGCGCAGCCCGTGTCAACGCCCTTTACCGTTTCCGACTCCATCATGTCGGCGATGAGGGCACCCCGCCGCGCGGCATCACTCTCGACAGCCGCCGACCTTGTTGGCAGCTATGTGCAGACCTCTACCAGCCTTGCAGGCAGCGCGGGTGACAGCGGTAACGCCACCAAAATTTCTCTCGGCGAAGAGGAAAACAGCATCATCATCGAGCGCTTCTGGTCCAACCAGTACACCCCCGGCTATCTCGAGGTAAAAGGTACTGTTGACCTTGCCACAGCCACTATCTCAATCCCTGCTCAGCAGGTTTATACCGACGCTACCTACGGCCCGGTTTCACTCGTAAAGACCGCCACCGGCGCTCCGTTGCGCAATGAGCCCATCACCGCAACTATCGCTGCCGACGGCTCTATAACACTCACCTCACCCTGGGGTCTTTATGTCGACGAAGGCACCATGAAGGACCAGTACATCTACGCCAACTATAACACGCGTCTGCGTCCGGCCAACGCCACCCTTCAGTTCAAGACCTACGCCGAGCCCAACCTCCTCTACAGCTACGACGTGCTCGTTGAGCAGACAGGTGTAAACACTATTGAAATCACCAACTTCGCCAACGCCGGCCTCGTCACCGAAGCCACTCTCGGAGGTGACCGCACTATGAGCATCCCCTACGTGCCCGTGGAGCTTTACCCCTTCCGCGGCTACCTGCTCGAACTGCGTCCCGTGTGTGACTTCCAGTACACCGCCGCCGACGGCTCTATACGTTACTACTCTTTCGGTCTCAACTCCGCCCCCGCTCCTGCCGGCGACAACTCCACAATATCGTGGGGCAACTGGGCACTCCTCGCCGAGGGCATCGGTACTCTCGACATCAACTCCGAGGGCAGCATCACACTCAAAGAGGGGGAGATTGTATATCCCACCGACTACGATGCCGACTTCGAGGGTAAAGGTACCGAAAGCGAGCCTTACCTGATCAAGACCGTCGACAACCTCAACGCCCTTGCATCAATCGTCAACAAGACGAAATGTCCTGCCGGACAGTCGACCGTCGAGGTTTACGCCGACACTTACTTCCGTCTTGAAGCCGACCTCGACCTGCAGAACGTACCCTTCACCGCCATCGGTGCCGAGCAGTACCACACCTTCGCAGGCGTATTCGACGGTAACGGCCACACTATCCGAAATCTCAAACAGAATCTCCAAAGTCATCTCAACTACGGCGGTCTCTTCGGTGTCATCGGCGGCAAAGCCGTCATCAAGAACCTGACCGTCGAGAAGGCTGACCTCACGACCAATGCCTACACCGGCGTCATCGTCGGCACGGGCCACGGCGTCATCGACAATTGCCATGTCGCTACAGCCGACATCGTCAACTACAACACCGGTACGGGCGCCATCGCCGGTCTCTTCGAGGGCGAGGTGAAGAACTGTACGGTCAACGACGCGTTCATCTACGGCCTCGGCGGCTATGTAGGCGGTACTGTGGGTGAGATGACAGCCTATGTCGAGAACAACGCCCTCGTGCGCTCCGCTATCACCGACTGCGCCGTGACCAACACCAACATTGCCGTGTGGGGCACAAGCGAGCAGGGCAACCTCGCCGGCGGTGTCGTAGGTAACCTCTACTGGTCGACCCTCACAGGCTGCTACTACTCGGGCACAATCGACGGTTCCTACGAGTTCAACGGAGCTGCTGCCAGCAACATTGTTGGCGGTGTGGCCGGCGCCGTGCAGAACAGTAGTGTCGCCAACAGCTTCGCCGTAGGTAACTTTGTGGTTCAGGACTATAAATCATATGTAGGCGGTGTGGCCGGTATGCTTGCCGGCGATATGACCAACTGCTACGCCGCAGGTGCCGTGCAGGGTGCCAACACTACCTTTGCCGGCGGTCTCGCAGGTGCGGTCTACCACGCCACTGTCGATATTCTCACTCAGCAAACAGCCAAATCTACAATCAACTCCTCCTACACCTCAACCCAGGTGATTGCCTACATCACCGGTCTTGACAACAAGACTCAGTTGCGCGAGCTCGTAGGTTCGTTCGTAGTGTCGGACGGCATCACATCGCTCGACGATATGGTCACCATCACCGACTCATATTATAATACCGACCTCACCGACTTCGGCGGAACACGTTGCCGTGCCACCACTGCAACCCTCACCGACGGCACTCTTCCCGCCGGCCTCGCAGCCGACAGCTGGACTGCCACCAAAGGCATGTACCCCCGCCTCAAAGGCATCGACACCAACCAGGCCGCGTTGATGTCGGCTTCGTCAATCGAGTTTGCCGACGGCAGCACTGCAACCCGCCTGCGTGCCAATGCCACTCTCTGTCCGCAGGGCAACACCGAGTATTTCATTCTCACCGACGGTCAGCTCGGCAAGGCAGGCAAGTATTGCAGCATCAAGGGCAACACTCTCGAAATCGCTGACAACAACGGTGTTGACTACCTCATGGCTGTCAACGGCTCGGTAGTCTACCCCATACGCCTCGGCATCACCGGCAACGGCCTCGAAGGTCTCGGCACCGAAGAGAGCCCCATGCTCATCCGCAACAAGGAGGACCTCAAGCTGCTCGCATCGCTCGTGACAGTCGACAACCCCTTCCACGGAGTCCACTTCCTCATGACCGACGACATCGACCTCGAGGGTGAAACCGACTTCATCGGTATCGCCGTGTCGCGCACCCTTAACGCCAGCCTCGTGTTCAGCGGTATCTTCGACGGTGGCGGTCACACTATCCACAACATGAAGATGCACGGTGTCACCTGGCAGGCCGGTAAAGCGCCCGCCGACGACCCCAACGGTCTCGGCACTGTCGACGGCACCAACTCCATCCAGTACCAGGCATTCATCGGCCGCCTCGACACTGACGGCGTGCTCAAGAACATCAACTTCGCAGCCGACTGCTCCGACGAGCGCTACAGCTACGGCGCTATAGCCGTGGCCCAGTGCAAGGGTACTATCGACAACGTGCGCAACTACGCATCGGTAAGCGTCTACAACGGTAACGCCGGCTCTATGGCCGCCACTACCGAAGCCACTTCCACCATCATCAACTGCTTCAACGCGGGCGATGTAATATCGGGCGGCGCCACTGCCGGCGGTATCGCAGGTACCAACAAGGGCGCTATCGAGAACTGTGCCAACACAGGTAAGGTAGCCTCGGCCATCATCACCAACAAGACCGTCAACCCCGGCGCAACCACAATGGGTAACGTGGGCGGTATCGCAGGCTCTATGAGCGACGGTACGCTTCTCAACGTGCTCAACACCGGCGACGTCTACGCCTATACCCACAATGCGGGCGGCATCTGCGGTAACTGGCTCTCCAAAAAGACTACCGTCGGCGCCGTGGCCTACGGCACTGTCGGCACAGCCAAGGAGAAGATTACCACTATGGGCGGTTTTGCCGGTGACTTCGGCACCAACGCCTCTATCCCCGAAGGCTCTACAGCCAACTATTTTGACACTCAGATTGTTGGTTCGGGTACGGTAGGTATCAAACCTGCCGACGGCATCACCGCAGCCGAGACCGCAACCCTCACCTCGGGCAACGCTCTCGCCGGCCTCGACACTGAAATCTGGGACTTCAAGGCAGGCATGTATCCCGTGCTCGCATCGTTTGCCGACGAGCCCTCGCTCGACGCTTACCGCCGCATCGTGGTCACCATGCCCGAAGGTGACACCCGCGCCAACCTTCATGGTACTTCGGCCCTCGCTCAGGTCGACGGCATGACATGGTCGCTCGCCGACGGCACCGGTTTCACTATTTCCGGTTCAGAGCTTATCGCGCCCGCCGACGTTGAAACCGAGGTGACCGACACTCTCAACGCCGCCTACAACGGCTTCACCAAGTCAATCCCCCTCTCGTCGAAACCCGCTTGTCCCGTCACCGGCGACGGCACCGCCAACAGTCCTCTCCTCATCACTTCGGCTCAGGAGTGGAACGCGCTTGCCGACTGGATGCAGATGATGATTTTCAACACTCAGGGCGTCTACGTTGCGCTCGCCGAAGATATCGACTTCGAGGGCGGCGAGATGAAAGCACTCTCACCCTCCGATGCCAACGCCTGGGCCGGCACATTTGACGGCTGCGGCTACAAGGTATCAGGTTTCGACAATGTCACCACCGCCACTTATCCCGCCGTGTTCAACACCGTGACTGCCGACGCTGTCATCAAGGACGTGACCTTCGAAGGTAAGATTACTGCCAAGACCGGCGGCTACATTACAGTTGTCGCCGGCAAGCTCTACGGCAAGATTGAGGGCGTAACCACCAACGTGGAAATCGACGCTACCGCCGCCGCGCTCAACAACATCGCGGGTATCACGGCCTACGCCTACGCAGGTGCTTCGCTCATCGACTGCCACAACCTCGGCAACATCTCGTCGAAGGGTACGGGCTTAGCCGGTATCTGTGTTGACGCCGCTGCCGGTGTCACCTTCACCGACTGCTCCAACGAGGGCGACCTGACCACCACAACCGTTACTGCCAACACCTACATGGGCGGTATCGTGGCTCAGTCCAACCCCAACTCCTTCCTGCGCTGCTACAACACCGGCGCGCTCACCGGCTCCAACAAGTCCAACGGCATTGCCGGTATCGTAGCCAACATGCGCGCTACCGCAGGCCGCTCGTTCGTGTTCACCTACTGCTACAATACGGGTGACATCACCGGTTCCGCATTCCTCGGCGGTCTTACAGGTAACTCTGCCACCACCGTAGGCGGTACGGGTATCGACGCTCTCAGCTGCTACAACAGCGGTAACATCAACTCTATCGCCACTGCCAATGTGGCTTCATCAGGTTCGGCCGGCCTCTTCGCCGTCTACAACGCCGCGTCAAGCATCTACAACTGCTACAACTCGGGTACGGTGACTTCAACCGCATGTCAGAATATCGGCGGTATCACCGGTTTCTACAAGGCCAACCCCGGTGCGCAGTATCCCGTAGTCATCTATGGCTGCTACAATGAGGGCGCCATCAACTCGGCTTCCCATACAGTCGGCGGTATCTCCGGGGCGGTCGCAGGCTTCACCACCATTGAGAATTGCTACAACGTGGCTCCCGTCACCGCGCTCAACAGCGTAGGCGGTATCCTCGGCGGTGCAACCATCGTATCCACTGAGGTGACCAACTGCTGGAACTCCGGTGCCATCTCCGCTACCGGTACAGGCACTGGCGCTTACACTGCCGCCACTTCGGGTATCGCTGCCGGTGGTATTGCCGGTCGCGCCCAGGGTAAGTACAGCTACTGCTACAACCTCGGTGAAGTATCGGGTGCTACCTATGTAGCCGGTATCGCCGGACAGCCCACCAAGGGCTCATCGGCCTCGGCTTGCGGTACTCAGGTGCTCGACTGCTACAATGCAGGCGTAGTGTCATCAACCATCGCTGATGGCGAGGCCGGCCACCTTATCGGTATGGCAGCCAACTGGAACGATGCCTTCAATAAGGCTGAAGGCTCATTCTACCTCACCGACGTTGATGGTAACGCAGCCAGCGAGTCAGCTATCGGTACTGCTTTCACTACTGTCGAGCTCGTAGCTGACAAAGAAGCCGAAATCGGTTCGGAATGGGAGCGCAACCTCTACTGTCTGCCCGTCCTCAAAAGCGATGCCGACAACGACCGCGCGCTTCTCAACAGTATCTGTCTGCTTGAATCGGACAACGATGTCCTGACTCCCGTCACCGCTGCCACCACCGTCACCAAGGCTCTCGTAGTCGGTAACCCCGCGGGCACTGACTGGACAAGCGCCGACAACATTGCGGTTGACGGCAACAGCGCGGTGTTCAACAAGACAATCATCGGCGAGACAAGCCTCACTGCCACTCGCGGTGACTACTCCCGCACGTTCACCTTCAAGGCCGACGTAACCTCCGGCATCGACAGCATCGAATCGGCCGCCGACGATGCTGACGCCATCTACTACGACCTTAACGGTATCCGCGTCAACAACCCCGCAGAGGGTCGCCCCTACATCCGCGTAATCAACGGCAAAGCAACCAAAATAATCCGCTAAGCCGCGCCAACCCACGCAAATCTCACAAGGCTGCGCCGTAAACCTTAATTACGGCGCAGCCTTACTAATTATAAATGTCCACGAATAGGGCGTGCCATCCCGGCACGCCCTATTATATTATGGTGTCGCAAGACACAACCCCGTTCTTTTTATTCCTGCCCTCAGTCAACGTTTTGGAAAATAGCGTTTAATTATTATCTTTGCAATTGATATACAGAATATAACGAAGTAGTATGCACCTTGTTGAGATAAATATCCGTAAGATAATCGATATATGCAGGCGTTTTCACGTGCGCAAGCTGTGGGTTTTCGGGTCGATATTGACTAATCGGTTTAACGAAAGCAGCGATGTTGATTTGTGCGTTGATTTTGACAAAAGCAGCATTGACCTGTCAGATTATGCCGACAATTTTTTCGACTTTCAGTATGCTCTTGAGGACCTGTTTGGTCGGAAAGTCGACATCACCGAAGACTCTGCCGTGCGCAATCCCTATTTCCGACAAGAATTAAACCAAACACGCCGCCTGATTTATGGATGAAAAACTGATATCCAAATATCTTAATGATATTCTTGATTCAATAGTGCAGATAGAGTCCTACTTTGATACTATGCCGTGTCGGTTTGATGTGTATTGCAACACGCCAATGATGCAACGTGCTATTCAGATGAACATATCCATTATTGGTGAGGCTACAAATAAATTGCTGAAGATTGCACCTGAAGTACCGATTACGAAGGCAAGAAAAATTGTGGACACCCGTAATTACTTGATTCATGGCTATGACAGTGTCAGTCATGATATGGTATGGTCAATTGTAATAAAACATCTTCCGCTGTTGAAAACAGAAGTTAAGGAACTGATATCCAACTATCAATAGCTATTCAGGGACTGATATAAAAAGCCGGAGCACTGTGGTGGCAGGTTGATGCCTGCGTTGGTGCTCCGGCTTTTTTGTTTTGTTGTATTTTGGTGTGCGACCCGGGCGGGGCGCGGCTGTATCGGTTATTCCTTTCTCAGTGTGTTAATAGGTGTAAAGTTTCAAGCAATGTTTTGGGGTGGTGGGGAGTGAGAGAGGATGGTGAGGGCGGGGGATTAGCGGATGATGAATTTGATGGTGGCGGGAGAGTGGTGTTTGGCGGCGAGAGAGGCTACGTAGAGGCCCGGTTGGGGGAGAGCTACGGTGCCGCGGCCTGTCACTTCGTCGCGGCGGACGAGGATGCCTGCGGCGTTGTAGATGCTGAGAGTAGCGGCACCCGCGCCGGCGGTGTATCCCAGAGCATGCTCAAGGGGATACACCGCGGGAGTGGTGTCAATAGCGATACCGTCGACCGACGAGAGGTCGGCGCCGTTAAACTTGGCTGTGGCAAACTTACCGGCAGCCTTGCCGTTGTCAATAGCCTGCACGCCCCATTCATACTCGGCATTGTCGACGGGAATCGACAGCGAGATGGTTGTGCCGGCGATAGCGGGAGTGAGTTCCGTCACCTTCATGCGGCCTGTGGCGATGTCGGCGGGGAGGGTCATGTAAGCCTTGTCGTCGCCCGCTTTGCGCACGAACACGTTGTAGCGCAGGGCCTCGGCGGGAGTGTTGTCATCGTTGGCGGCGTCCCAGCTGAGAATGAGTTTGCCGGAAGCGGCATCGTAGGCCACGCGCAGGTTTTCGGGAGCTGAGGGAGCGGCGTTGACGTCGGCCGAAGTGTTGGTGTAGAGCTGCGCGTTGCAGTCCTTGCCGCAGCCTGATGAAGAGGCCCAGCCCATAGTCCAGGCGTCGAGACGGTTATCGTTGTCGTAGTCGATAAGGTGGCAGTTGCCGTGGCTTATACGGTCGAAAGTAAACTTCTTGCCGAACGGGTCGTCATACCATCCGCCCATATCCTTGAATGTGAAGTCGCCGCGGTTGAGGTAGAGCCAGGTAGTGATTTCGTGGGTGGAACCGTGACCGCCGATGAGGATGTCGGGATAGCCGTCGCCGTTGACGTCGGCCACGTCGGGAGTGGCGCCGTCGACGCCCTCAAAGCCGCTCTTGTCATTGATTACGAGAGAGAACTTGCGGTTGCCGTCGTTGCGGTAGATGTAGATGTCCTTGCGAGAGCCGGCGCCGTAGTTGGAGTAGCCGGTCACGAGAATGTCGGTGAGACCGTCGGCATTGAAGTCGGCGGGCACGCATGATGAGTCGTAAGAGCCGAACATGCGGCCGGGCAGTTCGCTGAATGTGCCGTCGCCATTGTTCCAGTAGATGTGGAGATTGGCTTCGAGCGAACCGTAGCCCGATGCCATGATGTCGAGGTTGCCGTCGTTGTCAAGGTCGGCGAAATATACCGAGCCGCGTGAGAAACCGGGAAGCTCGGCCACGCCGTCGAGCGGAGTGCGCTGCAGTTCGAAACCGTTGCCGCCGAGATTCTTGTAGAGCGAGAGCACGCGGCGGTCGTTGCGGATGAGGGGAGTACCGTCGGTGTCGGTATCCTCATAGTCAGCGTAGCCCATGACCACGATGTCGGTGAAGCCGTCGTTGTTGTAGTCGCCGGCCGATGCCCAGTGGCGTGAGCGGCCACCGTCGCGGGCGTTGTAGATGGGAGCGATGCCGTAGGCACCGTCAACGTTTACGTCGGTGAAGTTGCCGTTGCCGTCATTCTTGTAGAGAAAGGCGGCGATGTCGGCGAGATTGTCGCTGTAGTTTCTGTTCTTCAGGCCGGGCATGAAGAGGTCGAGGTTGCCGTCGTTGTCGATGTCGAGCCACACGGGGTCGGCGTAGAAGCAGGGTGCGATGGCGTTGTTGACGGTTTTGAACGCGCCCTCACCTGCGTGTTTGTAGATGAGGGTGCGGTCATCGTTCAGATGGTTGTGGTGGCCCGAGTAGAGCAGTTCGAGGTTGCCGTCGTTGTCAATGTCGCCCCAGGCCACGTTGGAACGGTCGGCAGTGTGGGAAAAGTCAGTGGCGGTAACCTTCTTGAACGAAGGGGTAGCGGGATTCACCACGTTGTCTTCGTATTCGGTAAATTCAGTGGGGTAATACTCCGAGAAATCCTCGGTGTATTCGATATCCTTGTCGGAGAAAGCCGAGATGCCGAGGTCCATAATCTGGCCGCCCGAGCCCTGCTTGCCGAGGATGGCGATAAGGTTCCATTCGCCGGGGCGGATAGCAGCCTTTGCGGCGTCTGAGATGTCGACGGGAATGTAGCCGCCGGTGAAGCCGGTACGTGAGGCAGCCCACACGCCGTTGATGTATATCTCGATATCATCATCGTGGAAAGTCACGAAGCGGAGAGTCTCGATTTCCTCGGGAGTGAGGTCGCCGATTTTAAACCAGCGGCGCATCACGATGCGGTTGGTGTTCCAGTTAGTGCCCACGAGATTCTGTGACGAGCCTACGTTGGCACCGAAAGCAGCTTCCCCGACAGGCCATGACGAGTCGTCAAATCCTGTTTCCTGCCAGTGGGCGGGCACGTTGGAGCTTGTGTTGTAGCGCCACTTGTAGCGGTGCGAGCCGCTTGTCGAGATGATGGGAGTGACGTGCATGTCGCTGTGGGGAAGAGCGATTACCTCTTCGATTTTGGAACGCAATTTCGCGGGATTGTCGGTCTTGAGCACCTTGCGGTCATAGGTCAGGATACCGTTTTTCTCAATCTCCACGTCGGCTATCTGAGTGTAGACGGCGGCGTTGAGGCCCATGTGATAGAGGTCCATCAGCTCGTCGCAGAGCATATTGAAATAGTCGGTGAAGTCACCCTTGGTCTCTACCACGGTGTACTGGAAGTCGCCGCCGGGCCATATATGTCCCGGTTCCTTGAGCGTGATACCGCCATACTCGCCGCAGACTGCCGCGCGCGATGCGTGGGTGGGGCATGAGGGGTGGGGGTAGCTGTGGGTATCGATGATGTCGCCTATTTCGTGGTCGGTCCAGCCGCTGGCGTTACATATCAGCGAAGCTTTGCCGAAGCGCGCGGGCGACAGACGGTTTACGTTGTTCTGCACGAGGGCGGTCACTTCGGGGGTGTCAAACTGGCCCCAGCCTTCGTTGAACACTACCCAGTGGACAATCGACGGGTGGTTTTTCAGCGCGCCGATTATTCTGACGGCCTCATCCTTGTAGTTGGATTTGGCAACCTCTTCGTAGCCCTGCACCACATTGCCCGAGGGAAGGTCCTGCCATACGAGGATACCCTCGCGGTCACACAGATAGTACCATCTGTCGGGCTCTACCTTGATATGCTTTCTGACCATGTTGAAACCGAGGTCCTTCATTGTCTTGATGTCAAATATCATGGCCTCTTCCGTCGGGGGAGTGTGCAATCCGTCGGGCCAGAAGCCCTGGTCGAGCGTACCGATCTGGAATATCTGCTCGCCGTTGAGGAAAATGCGGGGGAGACCGTCGACATTCTTCACCTCGATGCGGCGCATACCGCAGTACGACGATACCTTGTCAACCTCCTTGCCATCCTTGGTCAGAGTGATGTCTACGTCGTAGAGGTAGGGGTCCTCGGGGCTCCAGGGATGAGCGTCGGGGATAGTGACGCGGATGATGGCGTCGGGGGCCGAACCGTTGGTGGCGGCCACCTCCTTGCCCTCGCGGTCCTTCACGCTGACATTAACCTTGGCTGCCGCGTCGTTGGCCGCAACCTTGAGGCTTATCCAATTCTGCGACAGGGTGGGCTCCATCTCCAGGCCGGTGATGTAGCTTTCGGGAGCGGCTTCGAGCCATACTGTCTGCCATATACCGCTTGAGCAGGTGTACCAGCATATCGAAGGATTCTTTGACTGCTTGCCGGTCATCTGACCCTGCACGCCGGTGTTGTCGTCGATATATACCACGATTTCCTGCTCGGCTTTCGCGGGGTCAACGGCCTCGGTAATGTCAAAAGTGAAGGGGTCGTAACCGCCGGTGTGGCGACCTACCTCCTTACCGTTGACATAGGCTTTCGCTTCCCAGTCCACAGCGCCGAAGTGAAGCAGCAGGCGCTTTCCTTTCATATCCTCGGGGATGGCAAACGTGCGGCGATACCAGTAGCACTGGTCGTCGCTTTTCTCCATCACGCCCGACAGCGCCGACTCTATAGGGTAGGGCACGAGGATACTCTTGTCGTAGTCAAATGTTGATTTGAACGGTTCGTCGGTGACGCCTTTGCGGAGTTCCCAGATGCCGTTGAGGTTGAGCCAGCCCTCGTCGCGCACCATCTGCGGGCGCGGGTATTCGGGCAGCGGACACGAAGTGTCAATCTGAGTGGCCCACGGTGTCATCATCGGGGCCTCCTTCATCTGCCATTGGGGCGCGGCTGCCGAGACTTCGGCTGCCATCATCGCTCCCAGTAGCAGGGAGGTTACAATAAATTTACTTTTCATTGTTAAATTGTGATATGAATAAGTTTGGATTATTTTCTTTGGTGTAACGGGCGCGGGTTACTGCTTGGAGGGGGTAATCACGATGGCGAGCATGTCGAGCGTGCCGTTGTCGCCGCGCAGGTCTATGTATTCAACGTCGGGATTGATTATGACCCCTTCCACGGTGATTTCGGCAAAGCGGTCGGCGGGAGTGTCAATCACAACGTCGCCCGATACCTTGGTGCCGTTGACGCTCAGGTGGAATGCCGTGCCCGGCTCCTGAGCCTTTGCCTTGAATGTAATGTCATATTTACCCTCGTTGCGGGCGTTGACGCTGTAGCGCATCCAGTCGCCTTTGTGAATATTGGTGATATAGTCGCCCGAGGTTGAGGATGCTTTTTCGGGAGCGTCGCCGCCGTTTTTGTAGTAGGCGTAGTTGGTACCGCCGTTGTTGTAGTTGACGGCATTGACGGTCAGCGATTCACCGGCTGCAGGGAGCATCAGCATCTCGCCGGCGGGAGTACCCCAGTTGTGTATGGGGCGTATGGTGCCGTCGGGATTGTATTCGAGCTCGTCGATGCATACCGAGCGCAGTTCATCCTTGCCCGAGGGGTTGTTGCAGTGATAGAGGGCATACCATTTCCCTTTGTACTCTACAATCGAGCCGTGGCTCGTGCCGCAGCCGGTAGCGTAGAGATATACGCCCTTGTCCTCCCAGGGTCCGAGCGGAGAGTCGGACATCGCGTAGCGCAGCTGATTGCCGTCAGCTCCGTGGTCGTCGCTGTGCGAGAGGTAATACTTGCCGTTGTATTTGTGTATCCACGGGCCTTCGTGAAACTCTACCAGGCCCTCCATGCGTTGCATTTCACCGTCAAGTTTCGTCCAGTCGTCGCGGCGCAGTTTGCCGCCGGCACACCAGCCGCAGCCGCCGTTATAGAAGTAGGGCTGTCCGTCGTCGTCAACGAACACGCAGGGGTCAAAGAGCTGCGGAGCGCCCTCGATGTAGCCGGCCATGTGGAAATCGCCGGCGGGGTCGTCGCTCACGGCTACGCCGGTGCGCCAGTCATGACCGCCCCAGGGAAGGGGTTCGTTCACGTGGGGGAAGTAGAAGTAATACTTGCCGTTGGCGGGATTGTAGGCGCAGTCAGGGGCCCACATCCATCCCTCGATACCCCAGCCCGACTGATTCTTCACGTCGGCCGACGAGAGTATCTCGCCGTGGTCGGTCCAGTTGACCATATCGTCGGTGGAGAACACGTGGTAGCGGTCCATGCGGTCGCAGCCGTAGGCGGGTTCCATATCGTGGCTGGCGTAGATGTAGAAGCGGCCGTCGGCCCACACGTGGCCCGAGGGGTCGGCGGTGAAGAGGCGTCCTATGCTGTCGCTGCCGTACATCGGCGACGGAAATTCTACAAACAAAGGATTGTGCATCTCGCGAGTCATAGGATATTTCAGCGGTTGGCCGGCATTTGCGGCAAGAGCTGCCCCGGCCGAAGCCATAAGCAGTATCACGGCTTTAGTAGCAGGAATTCTTTTCATTGCATGGTATTGTTAAAGTAATCTATTTACAAAATTATCAATAACCCCTAACCCGTTCAAGCAACCATTTTCTAAAAAATAGCACAAATGTCCTACTAAGACTTTGTGCAATTCATAATTCATAATGCATAATTCATAATTGCAGGACTTGTGGCGAAGCTGGCAGCTATGTGGCGGGGGTCTCACTAATTCATAATGCATAATTCATAATTCATAATTGCAGGACTTGTGGCGGGGGTCTCCTGACCCGCGCTCAACCGAGTATGGAAATTGTAAACGGAGAAATTGTAAACGGAGAATGGCGAACTGAGTGAGCGCGGGTCAGGAGACCCCCGCCACATTGTCCTCCCGCCACATTGCCAATTATGAATTATGCATTATGCATTATGAATTGAATAAAAGCAGGACAGGGCGCTCCTCAACGGAGAACCCTGCCCTTGGGGGAACGGTATTTACCGGTACTTAAAATTGCTATGAGAACTAATTATGGCCGGTAAATACGCTTTGTGTATATGAGTAGGAATAATTAAATGTGGAAATTATTTCACAATAACTTTGTAAGAGTTGACACCGTTGGCGTTGACAGCGCGGAGGAGGTAGAAACCGCGTGCTACGTCGATTGAAGCTTCGCCGTCAACGTTGGCAGCAGCTACGCGCTGACCGTTGAGTGAGTAAACTTCAACTGCGGTGGGAACATCGGCTACGACGATGATTTCGCCGGCTGCTGTGAACACTTTCACGTTGTTGTCAGCTTTGTCCTGAGCGATAGTGTCGACCGATGAGGGCTGCAGTGTATCCATGTAGATGTTGAATACGTTGGCACCTGCATTGGTGTTGTAGGTTGAAGTGTAGACCATGAAGAGACCGTGTTTGCCTACGATAGGCTCAACGATGGCGCCGGCAGTTTTCTTGCGGGTGCCCCATGCGCCTGTGCCCTGCATGCGTACTTTGCAGACGGGAGTCTGGTCAGCGAGGATGTCGTCAAGGTTCTGGTCGAAGTCTTCGTCGGTGAGCATGAAGTCGGGGTCGAGGTCAAGGTAGAACGAGAAGTTTGACTCGTCGATAGTACCGTTGTAGGTAGGTTCGCAAGCGTGGTCAACGATGATACGTTTGTAAGAACCGTCGCCGAAGTCGATACCGTCGCCGGTGAGAGCGTCGTAGAATTCGATTACAGTACCGTTCTTGGTGTAACCGATGTTACCGGCAGATTCCCACTGACCTTTGGCGCGAACTGCGTAACCCCAGGGATCACCTTCGCCTTCGGGGCGGTTTTCAAATGTCATGCGGAATGCATCGGCTGCGGGCTCAACGTCCTCGAGAATGATACCGCACTCTGTTGCGAGGGGCCATACATTGTCCTTGACGAGGTCGATGTGGTGGAGGTTGATTGAACCGCCAATCCATTTTGCTATTACTTTGTGAGTGCCTGATATGGTTTTGATATCTTTGGCGAGGTTCATGTAAGCCCTGTTGTCAAGGTTGCGGCCTGCCCAGTAGCTTGCTATGAGGTTTTCAGCGTTAGTGTTGTCGATGTAGAGCTCCATGTAGTCATTGAGGTTTTCACTATAGTGAGTGAAGTTGATAACTGCCTGCTTGTAGTCGCCGTTACCGAAGTCAACGTTGCCGTAGTCAGCCATGAAGCCATTGCCTGTCCATCCCCATGACTCGCCGTCGAGGCGTGCGTCGGGAAATTCGTCGGGATTGAGTGCTGAAGAGTCAACCGAGAGAAGACGCATTGCGTTGTCGAAGTATTCTTCATACTGGTCGGGAGCGAGGAGCGCAATCATATCGTCGCCACCGGGGGTGCCGTCGTCGTTGAGGTTGCGCACGAAGTCGGCGGGAGTGAGTTCCTGAGTGTAGAAGCCAACCGAGCGGAGGTTACCGCAACCGCCAATGAATGTCATGTAGACGTTCTGCTTGCCGGTAGGCTTGGTATAAGAGATACCTTCCATTGCAGGACCGTTGGCCCAATCTTCTTCCGCAGTGTTGCATGAGAAGTTTGAAGCGTAGGTTACGAAGTTGTCGTAGCCGCCGGTTTCATTGAGTGCAATCTGGGTGAAGGGTACTGATGATTCGTAGTCAGGACCTGCGTGGAGGATTGCCCAGCCGTCGCAGTACCATCCGTTGGCGAGGTCGAGGCTGACAGCCTTGAAGTTGTTGCCGTCGGCACCGAAGTCAACTTCGCCGAGAGCTACCTTACAGTCTTCACCTGTCCAGCCGATGTAGTTGCTGACCACGTTGAATTTCGCGCCACAATCAAAAATCTCGATGTTGGGATTGCTGGGCGAAAGGGGAATTGAGTAAGAAACAGTGGGGATGTTAAGTTCTGCTGAAGCAACGTTTGCTCCAAGCATCATCAGGCCTGCGAGACCTGCTGTAACTAAAGTAAACTTTTTCATATTATAAAAGATTGGTTAACGTTTGCATGGATTGTTTAAGGAGTGTTTACACATCGCAAAAATATTGCATATATTACTCTTTACTCCTTACTGAGCGCCCAAAAAATGTAAATATCGGCTCAAACTGTATATTTATATGCTTTTTTCAGCCTGAGGTATCTTTATTCACATTTTTCGGGTTTATTCAATTATTCACCCGTTGCGACCTGACTGTGCAGGTGCCGGGCTGAAGGCCGGGCGATGTGACCGTGATGTTGATGTCGCCGGGAGTGAATGTGGTGCGGGCCACGATGCGCATCAGTCCGCCTTCGGCCTGAAGCTCGGTGTCGCCGGGCGAGTGGTAGCTCAAGTCTTTTTCGGGCGATACGTAGAAGTTGTACGAACCTTTGTAGGATGCTTCACCTTCGACCTCGAAGCGGAGCATATTGTCGGCGCGCGGGCACCAGTTGCCGTCGCGGTCAACCACCGTGGCGGTGATGACGAATGCGTCGCTGCCGTTGGCCGTGAGCGGGAAGTCGCTGCCGTCGGGGAGGCTCGGCGCTATGTAGCGCTCCAACTTGATGGCGTAAGGTTCGCCGGCCGAGCGCACGCTCTCACGGCACACTTCGTTGCCGTCGGCGTCAAGTCCCACGGCTTCGAGGAGTCCCGGCTCCCATTCGATTCCCTCCCACGTGCACCGGCGGGTGGCGGCGTCGGGGGTGACGCGTCCTTTGCTCTCGCCGTTGAGCAGCAGCTCCACCGAGGGGCAGTTGCTCCAGGCGTCGACGTTCTGCACGCCGGAGTAGTTCCAGTGGCTCTGCAATGCCACGCCGGGACGCTCCTCATAGGGCACCCAGAGTGCATTCTGATATATGCGGTATTTCAGTTTGGGGAAGCGGTTGGCATCCATGGCGCACGAGCCGAGGCTCTTCTGGTCACGCATGCCGTTGAGGTAGATGGTGTAGCCCTCGCCGTAGGTCTCGGCGAGCATCCAGTCTACCCAGCCGCACGCCTTGTTGCTCAGGTCGTCGAGGTAGTTCTGCACGTAGTATTGCGAGAACGGTTTCTCATTGTCATAGTCGAAGCGGGCTATGCACCAGCTCGGGTTGCCGCTCCAGTTGGTACCGTACACCTCGGCGTTGAGGCTCGGATAGTCGGGGTGCTTCTCGTAGCGGTTGGTGTAACCGATGACGATGGGGTCGGCGGGATTCCAGTGTTCGGGGAATCCGTCGCGGTTGAGCACGAGGCGGGGGGCTATGAAGTCCCATTTGTCCACCTCCTCCTTGGTGTAGACGGGCCAGTAGCGCTCGCCGTCCCAGGGCAGACCGTTGTTCGACTCCCACACGGCCACGCACGGGTGGTTGCGGTAGGCGATGATGAGGTCGCGGTCATACTCGCGCTTGTAGGTCAGCGCGGGCTGGTCCTTGAGCGCCCACTCGTTGTCGCCGCTGTTCACTATCAGCATCACGCCATACTCGTCGCAGGCGCGGAACGCGTCGGGGAAGGGTGCCTGATGGCCTACGCGCAGAGTGTTGCCGCCGCACGCTGCGATGCGCGCTATGTCCTGCCACTGGAAGGCTTCGGGAAGTCCGGCGCCGAGGCCGGGGTAGAGGTTGCGGTTGCCGAAACCGCGGAGTATGCACTTCTCGCCGTTGACGTAGCAATGGTCCTTGTCCCACGTGATTGTGCGCAGGCCCATGCGTTCGCGGCGGGTGTCGGTTGTCTTGCCGTTGACTTTCACGGTGTACACCACGTCGTAGAGATAGGGCTTGCCGGAAGTGCCTATGGGATACCACAGCGTGGGGTTTGCTATTGTGTCGGTATGGTCGATTGTGGTCGCCGAGTTGGGCATTATCAGGCCGCAGTCAGTGCGTTTCAGCACGCTCTTGCCCTCTGCATCAAGCACTTCGACTGTGAGTTCGGCCGCCACGGGCGTGCTCTTGGCATTCTGAACGCGGGTCAACATTCTCACCACAGCGCTCTCCTTGTCGGCGGAGACTGTGCCGAAGTATGTGCCCCACTGATTGTGAGGAGAGTAGCAGTTGCTCGGGATATACACCGGCTCGGTGACGTTCATCATCACTTTGCCCACGATGCCCCCCATCGCCTGCCCGAAACCTTCGTTCTCGGCGAAGTTGGGATAGGCGAAAAATGTGTCGCGCGAGTTGGACACGCGCACGGCTACGGTGTTATCCTTGCCATATTGGAGGTAGGGGGTGATGTCGACCTCAAAGGGGATGGAGCTGCCCACGTGGGTCACGGGGGCGGGTTGCTCCACGGCGCTGTTACCCTTGACGGGGGTGCCGTTGACGTAGACGGTCATGCCTATGTTGACGCCGTAGAATTGCAGCGTCACGCGTTTGCCTTTGTATGATTTAGGTATCTTGAGTCCTTTGCGGTACCACACTTCGCCGCGCCAGCAGCGCTCGCCGGTGGTGGCGTTGAGAAATGTGTCAAACTCGTTGAAACAGTGGGGGATACCTACCTGTTCCCAGTCGCTGTCATCGTAGTTGGCGGCACTCAGTTCGGTATCGGGGATGGCGGTGACAGGCGGAATCAGCTCAAACTCAACCAGTTCGCCGCTCGCGTTCTTGCCGTCGGCATCGGTCAGCGATGCTACTGTCACGTCGGCGTAGCGGAATGACTTGTCGAGAGGCAGGGCAAACGAGGTGCCAACGGTGCGCTGCACGAAGCCTACCGTGTTGCCTATGTCCGATATGTCATTCTCTTTCAGCAGAGTGAAGTGGTCTGACAGGTTGAAGTCGCCCTGACCTACGGCGTTGCGGTTCTCGTCATAGAGGGTGTAGGACACTTTCCCGCCGTGGATATTGTCGTCGGCAAATGTCAGCACGAGCCGGTCTATGGCATGCGAGCCGAAGAGGTCGGCCGATATTGTAGATGCTGCGGCAACCTGTTCGCGTGTGTCGCGCTTGTTGTCGTTGATTTTGAAACTGACGGTACCGTCAACAGTCACGGTGCCGTATTTAAGCAGATTCTCCGCGCCGTCCACAATCTTTGTGAAACGCCACGGAGTGTTACCTATGTTTATTGACTCGCGGCCCGCGGCGCTGAGAGCGGCCGCGGCCATAAGAGTCATTATCGCATATTTCCTGATCATGATTGGTTAAGCAATAGCAATATTGGTTACTTAATTGCAATATTCTTAATTGCAATATTGGTCACTCTACTACGATTTTATGTACCGAGCGGCCTGAAGTTGTCTCGACATTGACGATGTAGAGACCGGCCTCGGCGCTCACGGTTGCGGGCATAGCGCCGGCAACGCTGCGTGAGAGCACGCCCGAGGTAGTATAGATAGCGGCTGTAGCGCCCTCGGGAGCATTGATGCGGATTTCACCGATGCCGCCCTCTACGCTTACTACTGCATTGTCCAGCATGATGTTACCCACGCCCGAGAGGTCGATGGCCGAAGTGGCGAACATGCCGCCGCGGTTGGCTGCGTCGATAGCCTGTACGCCCCAGCTGTAGCTGCCGTCGGCGGGTATCTGCATAGTGTAGTCGCAGCGGCGCACGGCACCGTGCGTGTCGGCAACGCGCACGTAGCCGGTATTGGTGTCGGCGGGGAGGAGCATGAGCTGCTTGCCGGTGTTGTTGTTGCGCAGGAACAGGTTGTAGCGGAGTGCTTCGGAGGGGGTGGTATCGTCGGCAGGCGCTGTCCAGCTGAGGGTTACGGTGCCGTCACCGTTGTCGACGGCTGCGAGCGATGCCGGAGCGTCGGGCGCTGCGTTGGCTGCCTGGCCCTTGTCGGCCCCGGCATTGCACCATACTTCGGTAGAGCAGCCGTTGCTGTCCTCGCCGCTGGCCCATCCCGAAAGAAAAGCGTCGAGATTACCGTCGTTGTCTATGTCGACCAGATGATGTGTGCCGTGAGTGATGCGGCTGAAGTGGCCTGCTTTGTTGAATATGTCGTCGTAATATGCTCCGTAGCTGTCAAATTCAAAGTTTCCCTTGTTGATGTAGATGAGTGTGGTGTGCGCGTGGTCACGGAAGTGACCGCCCACGAGAATATCGGCCAAGCCGTCGTTGTTGACGTCGCCGACCGCCATCTGCGTGCCGTCGCTGCCCTCGAACCGGTCGCGGGCGAGCATCTCAAACTTTCTGTCGCCCAGATTCTTGCAGATGTAGAAGTTCTTCGACATGTTGTTCTGGTAGTGGCCGGCGAAAATCATGTCGGGCAGACCGTCACCGTTGAGGTCGGCCACGGTTGACATGGCGTTGGACACGGTGTAGAAGTGGTCGGGATGTTCGGTGAAAGTGCCGTCGCCGTTGTTCCAGTAGAGATGAATCTCCGAGGTGCGGGTTGCGCCGTAGCCTGTCGTGAGCAGGTCGAGGTATCCGTCGCCGTCGAGGTCGTCAAACACTACCGATCCGTCGGTCACGCCGTGGAAGGGAGCGACGCCGTCGAGGGGTGTCTGCTGCAGTTCAAACGTGCCGTCACCGTTGTTGTGGTAGAGATATACCACGCGCACAGCTTCAATGAGATCGTCTGATTCATAGCGTGCGGCTTCGTCAAATCCGGTCATGGCCACGTCGGGATAACCGTCATTGTCATAGTCGCCTACTGCAATCCAGTTGTGAGGCTTGCCACCGGTGTTGCCGTTGTAGATGGGGCGTATGCCGTGGTTGGTGATTTCGGTGAAATTGACGGCGCCGTTGTTGCCTTCGGCATTCTTGTAGAGGTGGGCGCCAATCTGCGACAGGTCAGTGTTTTCGTCGCGCCAGCGGTAGCCATAGTTGTCGAGGCCGGCTACGAGCAGGTCGAGGCGGCCGTCGTTGTCATAGTCAATCCACACCGGGGCTGAGAAGGCGGTGCCTACGAGGCGTCCCTTTGAGCCGCGGCGGAACGTGCCGTCGCCGTTGTTGTAGTAGAGGTTGACCTGAAGCGTGGAGTTATTGATGTGGGTGTTACGGTCGCTGTAGAACAGGTCGGGGTAGCCGTCGTTGTTGCAGTCGCCCCATGTCGCGCCGGTGTATTGCGCGTGGTAGAACTGATACTGCGGGTTGCCTGAGGTGGATGTCGAGGTCACGGGTGAGGCCACGCGGGTGAACTTCACGTTGGACACCGGTGATTGTCCTGATGCACAGATTGCTGCCATCAGAAATGCTGTGGTTATTGCTGTATATTTCATGGTGTGGGTTTATTTGCTTGTTTAATTGACGCTAACACGTTAATTGTCATTGATTTTATAATTGATGCCTGCTCTTCGGACTGCACTTATTCGTTGTCAACGAGAAGTATGTCGGCATCGGTGCTGTCGGTCCACGCGTCGGCCCAGGGGATGGTGATTGAGTCCTCGCCTATGCTGATAGGGAGCCACACGTAGCGCGAGTCAACAAGGTCCTCCTTCTTCCAGCGGTCAAACATTGCCATGAAGCGGCCGTCGGAAAGGGGAAGAGCGAATGTGCTCTGGCAGTAGAATGTCTTGTCGGCGTCAACTCCCGTGCAGGGATTGGGACGCAGTTCGTAAGGGCCCATCACGTTGTCGGCCACGGCATAGGCAGCCTCGTTGGGCGACCAGCCGGAGCATCCCGACGATATGATGTAATACTTGCCTTCATGCTCGAATATGGCGGGAGCCTCGCGCGACATGCCCGCGAAGTTGCGGGTGTAGACGCCGCTCTGCTTGAGGTAGTCGTCGGTCAGTCGGCTTATGTAGAGGGTGGCGTTGCCCTCGGAGGAGTAGATGAGATAAGCCTTGCCGTCCTTGTCCTTGTAGACGGTGAGGTCGCGGCTCTCGGCATTGTTGGGACGGGTGGCTTCAATGAATGTGAAAGGGCCTGTCGGACTGTCGCTTACGGCCACTCCGGCGCATGCTTTCCAGTAGTTGTAGTTGTCGATGTGCATCCACATCACAAACTTGCCCGTGTTCTCGTTGTAGACCACCTTGGGGCGCTCCACCACCATAGTGGGGTGGATGGCAGACGAGGGGTCATCCTTGTCGGGAGCGAGGGCCAGGCCTTCAAACTTCCAGTTCACCAGGTCGGTCGACGAGTAGCATGACACGCCCGTGAAGTCGGTGCGGTAGCAGTCCCACCCCACGCTGGGCGAGCGGTAGGTGCTCTCACCCTTGTATTCGCCATACCAGTAGTAGGTGTCGCCATGCTTGAGTATTCCACCGCCGTGGGCGTTGATGGGGCGGCCTGAGGTATCGGACCACACCTCGCCGTTGAGGGGAGCGATTTCGTATGCGCAGGCGCTTGAGGCCGCTGCCAACGTTGCAAGAATTAATGTCAATCGGTTCAGTCGGTTCATTTTTCGTCAGATTTTTTTTGCTCGCGCTGACGCTTCTCAAATTCTTTGGGCGTCATGCCGAATTGTTTCTGGAATATCTTGATAAAATAAGATGGCGAGTTGATACCCACGATGTAGCATACCTCACCAATGCGGTAAGAGCCTTCGGTAATGAGGTCGGCAGCCTTTTTGAGACGTATAAGGCGCACGAAATCAGTGGGGGAGGTGCCTATGAGGTCCTTCAGTTTGCGGTGGAGCGACGAGCGCGACAGGTTCACCTGGTCGGCCAGCATCTCCACGCCGAAGTTGGGGTCGGTGATATTCTCCTCGATGCTGTGGGTGATTTTGTCGAGGAGCGCTTTGTCGGCGTTGCTCATGCCTGAGTTTGACACCGAGGTCATGAACGGGTTGCGCGAATAGTTCTGGCGGTCACGCAGGCGCTTGTCGAAGATAGCCTTGATTTGAGCCAGCAGGTGCTTCATTGAGAATGGTTTCTCGATATAGGCGTCGGCACCCTCCGAGAGTCCGGCCACGCGCGAGTTGAGGTCGTGCTTGGCGGTGAGGATTATGATGGGCAGGTGGCTCACCTCGATGGTGCTTCGTATGTGCTGAGTCAGCTCCATACCGTCCATCTGAGGCATCATGAGGTCGGTGATTACCATGTCGACTGCAGTCTCCTGCGCTGTGATTATTTCGAATGCTTCGACGCCGTTGGCTGCGGTGATTACCTTGTAGTGCATGCTCAGTTTGTCGGCGAGGAATTTGCGCACCTCCTCGTTATCCTCCACGAGCAGTATCACCTGCGACGATACTTCCGAGGCCGTGGTTTCTTCCCGGCTGTCGGCATCTTTCACTACCGCCTCTTCGTCGGGATTGATTACCGGCACATCGCTTTCAGCCGAGAGTGTCAGCTTCAGAGAGAAGCAGTTAAGGCCGTCGGCTATAGAGTAGGTGAGCGTGCCGCCCATAAGTTCGGCGAGCGAGCGGGCCAGGTTGAGACCTATGCCGGTGGATGAGTCGACGTTGGCGTTCTTCTCCATCTGGTAGAATGCGTCGAATATCTTGGCCTGGTACTCGGGAGCTATGACGTCGCCGTCGTTGAGCACGCGCAGTGTCATGAGGCCGTTGTCGGCCTGAAGGTCCACGGTGATGCGCGATTTGCAATAGCGCACGGCGTTCGACAGCAAGTTGTTGAGCACCTTGATTATACCGTTGCGGTCACCGGTGACGTAGCAGCCCTGTTTGGGCAGCGTGCAGTCGAGTTCAATACCCTTGTTGCGGGCCAGCGGGGTGAACTCGTTGATTTTCTCCTTGAGCAGCGAGGTGATTTCCACGCGTCCCAGCACAAGCTCCATGCGGTTCTTGTCGAGTTTGCGGAAGTCGAGAAGCTGATTGGTGATGGTCATCAGTTCGTTGGAGCTGCGCTGTATGGTGCGCAGGCTGCGCGATATGTCGGGGTCGGCGAGGTTCATGTCGAGCAGCGACTCCAGCGGGCCGTTGATGAGTGTCACGGGGGTGCGTATCTCGTGGGCAATCTTGACGTAAAGGTCAAGCTTTGAGCGGTATATCTCCTTCTCTTTCTCGTGGTTGAACTGACGCTCCTTGTCCTCGGCCTTACGGCGCATGCGTTGGCGCCACAAGTAGAAGGCCAGCAGCATCATGCTAAGGAACAGCACGATATAAATTATAATCGCTATGTTGGAGCGCCACCACGGCGGGAGAATGGTGATGTTTATAATCTGCTCCTCGTCGCTCCACACTCCGTCGGCGTTGGCGCCCTTGACGTGGAAGGTGTATTTGCCGGGAGGGAGATTGGCATAGGTCATCGAGCGGTTATTGGTGGTGTACACCCAGTCGTTGTTGACGTTGTCCATGCGGTAGGCATACATGTTGGACGCCGCGTCGATATAGGAGAGGGCGGCAAATTCAAACGATATGATATTCTGGTTGTTGCGCAGTGTAATCTCGCGAGTGCCGAGTATGGAACGGGTCAGAGGTGAGTCGGGATCGTTGGGCGACACCTCTTCGTTGTTGATACTCAGGCCGGTAATGTAGACGGGAGGGGGTACGGTGTTCGACTGTATGTCGTTAGGGTCAAACGACACAAGGCCCTCGGAGCATCCGAAGTAGAAGCGGCCGTCGGAGGCTTTGAGTGCGCCCTTGTAGCTGAACTGGTTGGTGGGTAGACCGTTACCGGTATTGTAGACTGTCACGAAGCCGCTGTCGGGGCTGAATTTGACAAGCCCGTTGTTGGTGCCGAACCACAGGTATCCGTTCTTGTCCTCCAGCATCTTGTATGCCGTGTCGTCAGGGAGTCCCTCGGCTATGGAGTAGGTGGTGAATGACTCGTCCACGGGGTTGAAACGGCATATACCGCCGCGGTCGGTCGAGAACCATATTTCGCCGCGGGATGTCTCGATGGCGTTGCTTACTGAGTTGGAACTGAGTGACTTCGGGTCGTTGCTGTCATGGGTGTAGTGGCGTATCTCGCCGGTCGACGGGGAGTGGCGGTACACGCCGTTGCCCATCGTGATTACCCATATATCATGGTTGGAGTCCTCCAGGATGTCGAAGTTGTAGTTGAGGCCGAACTGCGGCATGTGGGTCATCTTGCCCACCGCTCCGGCGGTGTTGTAGATGCTCCAGCCGTTACCGAGCCACACATTATTGTTGCTGTCCTCGTGCAGGGCGTAGACGCTCTCCTCGTTGATGCCGAGGTCGGAGGCCGAGTAGTGGCGCACGCGGTTGGTGGCGTAGTCGATTACGTCGACACCGTTTTTGAAGTATCCCACCCACATCTCCTTGTCGCGGCCGAGAAGGGTTAAAGTCTTACTGTCGTAGAGGTTAAGCGCTCCGAGCGACGGGCTGTTATTGTCGAAATGCCCGGTGCGTGGATCGAGAATGCTGACGCCGGCGTCCTCCGTAGCGAGCCAAATGCGGCCGTCGGGCGACTCGGCGATGTCGCGCACGCGCTTGCTGGAGATGGAGTTGCCCGACAGCGGCACGTAGCGCAGGAAGTTGTTGTGGAAGGGGGAGAGGTAGTTGATGCCGCCGAGGTTGGTTCCTATCCACACACCGTTCTCGCGGTCGCGGAATATCTTGCCTATCTGGTTGTCAGACAGCGTGGCACTGTTCATCGGGTCATAGAATATATGTGTCACCTCGTTGTCGGCAGTGACGTCGATAATGAATACACCCGACTGTGTTCCCACCCATATATTGTCGTCGAAACACTTTACGTCGCGTATGATTTTATTGTGTATCTCAGGGGTATTGAAGTCGGTGACGGCGTTGCGGCGCTTGTTGAAGCGGCGCAGTTTGCCTGTGTGGCTACCTATCACGATGTCGTTGTCGAGGTCGGCCATACAATATATATTATCGCCTTTCAGCGAGTTACCGTCGCTGTCGCCGAGAAATTGCTCAAACGAGTCATTGGCTCTGTCGTAGCGGAAAAGGCCGTTGCCGTTGGTGCCTATCCACACCTTGTTGGTCTTGTCGATGCAGATACTTTCGGCGGTGCCGTTGTCGGGCTCGTCGGTCATGCCGAAGAGGTAGTGGTGAAGAGAGCCGTCGGGCGACAGGCGGAACACACCCTGGTTGGGGAGTACAATCCACGTGAAACCATCGTTGTCGGCCTTGATATCTGACACCCAGTTGGTCATGCGGGTGCCGTCGTCGGCGGCAGTGTCGATGTAGGTGAAGCGCTCCATCTTCGGGTCGAGGATAAAGACGCCTATGTCGGTGCCCACGAAGATTGTATTGTCGTCAGTGGTATGGAGGGCCGTGATATTGTTGTTGCGGATATTGCGGTCGCGGTCATGGACGTCAAACACCTTGATGTTGCGGCCGTCGTAGCGGTTGAGTTTGTTGCGCGTTCCGAACCACATGAATCCGTCGGGCGTCTGCGCTATGGCCTTGATGTCGGTCTGCGAGAGTCCGTTCTCCTTGTTGATATTCCTGAAGTAGAAATTACTGTACGGCATCCGGGCCTCGAGGCTCAGTGCTGCAATGATGAATAATATGCTAAGAAGATACTTTTTCATGTGATTTGGAGGATTGCTCAAAATTAATAATGACGGCGATTTTAATCGGCTCAAAAAATATAAAAATAGTAGAAAACCCCGTGCGAGGCCGTTTCCGTACCATAAAATTAAGCGAAATATTATAATAATTAAGCCTGATGAACGGATTTCTTTCGTGAAAAATTCGGATATTTGTAATTGTAAAAACCGGGGTAGGGGTCAATCCCTGCAATCCCCGCTCAGGCAACCTGAATATAATACCGATTATGAAAAAGATATTTATCACAGTATTGCTTCTGCTTGCGACAGCGCTCGGGTCATTCGCCCGCAAGAGTGCCGTCGACTACGTCAACCCCCTTGTGGGCACGGCGTTGAAAGGGGAGGGTGGCACGGCACCCTTTGTCGGCACACCCTTCATGATGACCAACTTCCTGCCTCAGACACGTGAAAACAAGATGGGCACGATGGCCTATGTCTATGACGATGATGTAATCATGGGCTTCATGGCCTCGCATCAGCCCACAGTGTGGATGGGCGACTACGGCTACGTGTCGCTCATGCCGCAGACCACCGCGGCGCCCGCCGTGCTCCCCAAGGAGCGCGCCCTCCGCTACGACCACGCCGACGAGAAGGCAACCCCCTACCGCTACACCGTGGCGATGCGCACCCCCGACGGCAAGCGCCTCAACGCCGACATGACGGCATCGAGCCGCGCCGGCATCATGCAGTTCAAGTTTCCCAAGAAATCACCCCAACGTGTAGTAGTGCAGGGTATTAACCTCAATCCCGAGCTTGGCGACTGGTGCAATGATTACGGTCCCCGCCTCGAAAAACTCCGCGGCTACATCAGCATCGACACTATTAATAATGAGATTACAGGTTATAACCCCGACCGTCAGTCGGCACAGCTCGGCCCGGAGCTCCAGAATTTCAACGGTTACTTCGTGATAAAATTCAACCGACCCTTCAGCGAGTGGGGCACATGGGACAATGCCGAACTTACCCCCGGCTCTACCGAGCAATATGGCACACGCTCAGGCGCTTACGTAGAGTTTGACGGCAAGAGCGACCTCGTAGAGGCCCGCATCGGCACCTCTTTCATAAGCCTCGATCAGGCCCGCGAAAACCTTGACCGTGAGGTAGGTACGAAGCCTTTCAACACTGTGGCCGCGGACACCCGCGCCGCCTGGGAGGTGAAACTTGCCAAGATTGAGCCCGCAGGTATCGACGACGACACCAAGTCGATATTCTACACCGCCATGTATCACTGCTACCTCTTCCCCCGCGAGTTTTCGGAGTATGGCCGCTACTACAGCGCCTTCGACGACAAGGTGCACGACGGCATCAGCTACAACGACTACTCCCTGTGGGACACCTTCCGCGCCTACCACCCGCTCATGACCATGATTGAGCCTGAACTGACAGGCAACTGGATTACGGGACTCCTGCAAATGTATAAAGAGGGCGGTTGGCTCCCCATGTGGCCCAACCCCACATACACTAATATAATGATAGGCACGCACGCCGACCCCGTGATTGCCGATGCCTATATGAAAGGAATACGCAACTTTGACGTCGACCTCGCCTACGAGGCAGTGCGCAAGGATGCCATGCTGCCGCCCGACTGCGACACTCAGCGTCGCTACGGCGACCGCGACCGCTGGACCGCCTACGAGGGACGTGCCGGTGCAAGCTACTACCACTCACTCGGTTATATCCCCGATGACCGCACCGCCGAGTCAGTGTCGCGTACGCTCGAATATGCCTTTGATGACTGGTGCGTGGCGCAACTCGCCCGCGAGCTCGGCCACGACGAGGACTACGAGCGCATCATGCCCATGACCCGCAACTACCGAAATATGTATAATGCGGAGAAGGGCTTCATGCTCCCGCGCAAATATTCCGGCGAGTGGATTGACCTTGACGACCACAACCGCACCGGTCTTACCGAGGGTTCGAAGTGGACCTACCTCTTCTGCGCCATGCACGACGTGCCCGGCATGATAGAACTGATGGGAGGGGAGGACGCTTTCGCCGCCAAGCTCGACCGCAACTTCAACGAAGATTTCTACCGCCACGACAACGAGCCGGGACATCACTACATTTATCTCTACGATTACTGCAACCGTCCGGAGCGCGCCCAGGAGTTAGTGCGCGAGCACTCACGCGCCCACTACCGCAATGCCCCCGACGGTCTCGACGGCAACGATGACTGCGGCCAGATGTCGGCGTGGTACATCTTCTCCACAATGGGATTCTACCCCGTGGCTCCCGGCTCGAACAGCTTTGCCATCGGCGCTCCGCAGTATCCCGAACTGCGCGTGAAGATGGGCGACGACGCCCACACACTGACCATCCGTGCCGAAGGTCTCTCGGAGGAAAACAAGTATATCGACACAGTGGAAATTGATGGCCGTCCCCACCACGGCAACTTCCTTACGTGGGACGAACTTTCCAATGCGCGCGACATCACATTCCGCATGCGCGGCAACAAGTAATCCCGGCGTGCAGCGCCGCGGGTGTGGTTGTTGCCAACCCCGCCGGTTGCGCCGCCTGTCGCCTGCCGCCGACCCGCGGCTTGCACCATACGTAGCGCTGTATCTTGCTGAGATACAGCGCTACGTGTTTTTATAGGCGTCAAGTGTTAAACTACTATTGTGCTATTTTTTGAGATAGTAGTTTTTAATTATTAACGGTTAAAAAGATAAATTTGCATTGAGTAAACTGCTCGAAGCGCAGCGAGGCTCCGATGACGGCGCGCTGCAACCTAACTTAACCCCGCAAATCTATCAGTCAAAATCACCAACTGCAATCAGACCATGAATATCGGAAAACTTAAAACGTGCATATCCCTCCTCGCCCTCGCAGCGTCGGGAGCGATAACTCCGCTCTCAGGCGCCACATTCGAGTATGGCAAGTGGGCCATCAACCTTGACTCCGACAGCAAGGAGGTGACCTTTACCAAAGGTGACACCAAAGTGCTCTCGGGAGTTACCGTGCGCTTCAAATATGACGGCGACGTGTATGACACCGCCGACGCCACCTCGGCTACCATTACCGACAAGGCGATGACCGACAAGGCCGGCGACGGACGTCAATGTACCATCACCTACACCTTCGACGGCTCGGTTCCTGCGGTTGACCAGACATTCTATCTCTTCGACGGCCGCGACTACTTCCTTACAGAGGTGACACTGAAATCCGACACCAAAATAAAGTCAAATTACATAGCCCCCGTCTACACCACCGACGATAACCTCTTCCTCCCGGTCGACAACAGCAACCGCTTGCTCACCGTGCCCTTCGACAACGACGGCTTCGTGACCTACGGCTCGCACACTCTCGGCTGCACCGGCCAGGGCAAACCCGCGACAGGCCGCATACCCCGCGACACCATCTCGTTTGAAGTGACCTCGATATTCAACGGCAACACCAACCTCGGTCTGGTGGTCGGTTCGGTGGAGCATGACAACTGGAAATCTGCTGTCAGAATGACCGGAAGCCCTATGTCGCAGAGCTATATGTCGCGTCTCGAATGTTACAGCGGCGCCACGCATGCCGCTACCCGCGACGATTACAACGGTTACCTTATGGAGCATGGCTACCTGAGCGGCAACGAGGTGAAATCGGCCCGCTTCATGGTAGGCTACTTCGATGACTGGCGCACAGGTCTCGAGACATTCGGCGAAATCAACGAAGTGTACGCTCCCAAGCGTCCCTGGAACGGTCCGACCCCCTTCGGCTGGAACAGTTGGGGCGGTATGGGCACCAACGTCAACTATGAAGGCGTGCTCTCGGTTTCCGATTTTGTAAAGGAAAATATTCAGGGTAAAGGCGGTTTCGCCCCTGATGATGTGGTATTTATAGGTCTTGACTCCTATTGGGGCAACCTTGACTGGGACCAGCTTGAGGACTTCTGCAATCACTGCCGCGCCAACGGCCAGACTCCCGGTATCTACGCCACTCCCTTCAACAACTGGACGCACGGCGACGGCGACATGGTGGAGGGTAACAACGGTTACTACTACGGTGACGCTCTCCTCTACGTCAACGGTAACAAAACAGGCCGCATGGACCCCACTCACCCCGCCACTCTCTCGCTGATGAACTATCAGATTGACCGCTTCAAGGCGCTTGGTATCAAGTATATCAAACTCGACTTCCTCAACAGCGGCAGCTGCGAGGCCGACGGATTCTACAACAAGGACATCACTACCGGCATCCAGGCCTACAACTACGGCATGAAGCACTTCGCGGAGCGCTGCGGCGACGACATGTTCATCGTGCTCTCCATCTCCCCGCTCTTCCCCGCGCAGTATGCCAACGCGCGCCGTATCAGCTGCGACGCCTGGGGCGAGATGTGGCACACAAGCTACATGCTCAACAGCCTCTCGTTCGGCTGGTGGCTCGACCGCGTCTACTCCTACAACGACCCCGACCACCTGTGCATGGGCGACCGCAGCAACGAGGAAAACATGTCACGCATCACCTCGGCCGTATGCACCGGCTACTGCATGATGGGCGACAACCTCTCCACCGCCGGCTCCTACATCGGTACCGCTCAGTCGCAGGAGAAAGCCAAGAACTACTTCACCCGCCCCGAAATCAACGAAATCATCAACCTGGGCCGCTCGTTCCGCCCCGGTTACGGCCATAAGCTGTTCGGTCGCAACAACACAGTCGACCTCTTCTATCTCGAAACCGACGACTGCTGGTACGTAGCTTACTTCAACTACGAGGAAGCTACCAAGAAGGGTTACCTCGATCTCAATGTTCTCGGCATTGACCGCGAGCAGGTCGACACCGACCGAAGCACCGAACTGTGGTTCAACAAAAAGGTCAACATCGACTCCCGAGGTCTCGAATACGAGCTCCCCTACAATCAGTGCAAGCTCTTCCGCCTCTACAAGAAGCAATGACCTCAGGCTAAAGCTTACAACCAATCAACCACAAAATATAATGAAACAAATCACATCACAACGAAACAACTAACCAACTATTACCATAATGAAAAAACTCAGACTAAACAGACTGGCAATTGCGGCGGCTCTCGTCATGACGATGGGCGTGCAGCAATCATGCAGCGACTCCGACGACTCGGCTGCAGTCTACGACCCGTCAGCGCCTGTGGTCCTAACCGACTACTATCCGACTGAGGGTGGTGTGGCCACGAAGCTCATACTCAATGGTAAGAACTTCGGCACCGACATCTCCAAAATCCAGGTGCTCATCAACGAGCGGCCCGCAGCCGTGGTAAGCTCGGTGGGCGACCAGATTTACGCCATCTGCCCCCGCAAGCCGGGCGACGGCGACGCCAATGATATCATCGACTGCAAGGTGGCTGTCATCGTCGATGGCAAGCGCAGCGAGTATCCCGTCAACTTCCAGTATCAGATTCAGACAGTAGTTACCACCGTGTGCGGTATGCTCGGCGCGCCCGACGATGTCGTTACCGGCAACCTCGCGCAGACCTCAATGCCCCACGTGACCTACCTCGCCGTTGACCACGACAACAATATCATCGCCTCGCTCCGCAACGGTAACAGCTATTATACTGACAACAAGGTGATAATGGTCAACGAAGACGAGGACTTCAGTAAGCTCCTTATCCCCGACACAGGCGCTCCCCTCAACCAGCCCTGTATGCTCAACGACGGCAAGACGGTGTATATCCCCACCGACAATGGTCTCGATTACTGGACCATGTCGTCCGACAACATGTGGGCGCCCATGAAACAGTCGCTCAAGCCCAACACCGGCGAGACACTGACATTTGACTACAAGCACTCATTCGCAATGTGTGATTATGACGGCTACATGTACGTCCGCCCCAAGAACGGTATCCTCTACCGCTTCGACCCGCAGACCGGTCTTACCTCACAGGTAGCCAACGGCCTCATGTCGGGTTCCGACTCCTACATGGCGTTCTCCAAGAAGCACCCCACCATGCTTTACCTCGCCTACACCAACAACCATTGTATCTACTCATATGACATCCTGACCGGCAAGCATACACTTATCGCCGGCATCTCGGCCCAGTCGGGATATATCGACGGTAACGGCCCCGCAGCCATGTTCAACGAGCCCCGTCAGCTTATCCTCGACGACAACGATGACATGTATATAGCCGATACCAACAACCACTGCATACGCAAAGTGACCCCCGATGGAAAGGTAAGTACCGTAATCGGTATCCCCGGCGAGGCAGGCTATCAGGACGGCGCGCCCGACGAAGCCCTCTTCAACCGCCCCTTCGGAGTATGTATCAACAACGACGGCATCATCTACATCGGCGACTTTGACAATCAGTGCATACGCCGCCTTGCCATCGAATAAACAAACCAGTCAAAACCAACAGCAATGGACAAAAGGATATTAATGATTATAACTTGCCTCCTCGTGGCTATCGGAGCCATGGCGCAGGAGGTGACCGTGACAGGTACGGTCTATGACGAGACTCACGAACCGTTTCCCGGTGTCACAATTCAGGCCAAGGACCGTCCCGGCGTGGGTGTAACAACCGACCTCGACGGTAACTTCTCAATAAAGGCCCAGAAGAAGGATGTGCTCGTGGTATCGTGCGTGGGCTACACCCCGCAGGAATTTGATGTGGACGAAGTGAAAGGTCCGCTCGAAGTTACCCTCGAACCCTCCAGCACTCTGCTCGACGAGGCAGTGGTAGTGGGTCTCGGTACCCAGCGTAAGATTTCAGTCGTAGGTGCTGTGACATCAGTCGATGTCGACCAGCTCCAGACTCCCGCCACCAACCTTCAGAACATGCTCGGCGGCCGCGTCCCCGGTGTGATTTCGATACAGAAGAGCGGTGAGCCCGGTAAGAACATCTCCGACTTCTGGATTCGCGGTATCGGTACGTTCGGCGCCAACTCCAGCGCCCTCGTGCTCATCGACGGTCTTGAAGGCGACCTCAGTCAGCTCGACCCCGCCGACATCGAGAGCTTCTCGGTGTTGAAGGACGCATCGGCGACCGCCGTCTACGGTGTGCGCGGTGCTAACGGTGTTGTGCTCGTGACCACCAAGCGCGGTACTGCCGACAAGCTCCAGGTGACCGGTCGTGTCGACTTCTCTATTTCCCACCTGACCCGCATGCCCCAGTTCGTTAACTCTTACGACTACGCCCGCCTGGCCAACGAGGCCCTCGCGGTTCGCGGCAACTCACCCCTCTACTCCGACATCGAACTCGCCATCATCAAGAATCACCTCGACCCCGACCTCTATCCCGATGTCAACTGGCGCGACGAGATTCTTCATGACAACTCACTGACCCAGACCTACTACGTCAACGCCCGCGGTGGTGGTTCACTCGCCCGCTACTTCGTATCGCTCGGCTACAAGAACGAGAGCGCTGCCTACAAGCAGGACAAATCGTCGAAATATTCGACCAACGTAGGTTATCAGACATTCAACTACCGCGTCAACCTCGACATCAACCTCACCAAGAGCACTCAGCTCTACTTCGGTGCCGACGGTTTCATCGCCGAGAAGAGCGAGCCGGGTAATGCCAACACCGACGCTCTGTGGTACACCTGCCGCAATCTTACTCCTATCACCATTCCTACCCGCTACTCCTCAGGCGAACTGCCCGCTTACGGCACCGACAACGCCTACTCACCCTACGTGATGCTCAACCACACCGGTATGTCAAAAATCCGTAACTACAGCGGTAAGGTGACACTCGAAGTTAAGCAGGACCTCTCGATGATTACCGAAGGCCTCAAACTCCGCCTGCAGGGTGCGTATGACAACCAGTCGAGCCTGCGCGAAATCCGCTCTGTGCTCCCCGAAATGTACTACGCCACCACACGTAAATACACCGGCGAACTCGCCCTCGTCAAGAGAGTGGACGCCCAGACCGCACGCTACAACCACGACGAATCACAGTATTACAAGATACACTTCGAGGGAACAGCTACCTGGGACCGTCTCTTCGCCCGCAAGCACCGCGTAGGCGCCCTCGTCTACTACTACATGAGCAGCCAGCAGACTATGGATGGCTCAATCGACGGCCGTGCCGAGTCAGTGCGCGGTATGTACGCAATTCCTATCCGTTATCAGGGTATTTCAAGCCGACTCACTTACGGATTCGACGATACTTACTTCATCGACGGTAACTTCGGTTACACCGGTTCGGAGAACTTCGAGAAGGGTCACCGCTTCGGTTTCTTCCCCTCTGTGGCTCTCGGTTGGGTTCCCACCCAGTATCGCTTCATCCGCGAGAACCTCCCCTGGCTCAGCTTCTTCAAAATCCGCGGTTCTTACGGTCTCGTAGGTAACGACCGACTCACCGACGAGCGCTTCCCCTACCTGACTCTCATGATCAACAACAACGGCGGTGGCGGTTGGGGTAGCAACGTAGGCTACATCACCGAGGACCGCGTAGGTGCCAACAACCTCCAGTGGGAGAAAGCAAAGAAATTTGACGTAGGTATCGAAGGCCGCCTCTTCAACGACAAGGTTGACTTCGTTGTCGACTTCTTCCAGGACCGCCGCGACGGTATCTATCAGCGCCGCACACAGATTCCCGACTACGCAGGTCTCGTGTCGATGCCCTTCGGTAACGTGGGCCGCATGAAGAGCTACGGTGCCGACGGTAACATCTCTTACTCGCAGTCGTTCGGCAAAGACTGGACAATGACTCTCCGCGGTAACTTCACCTACTCGGCCAACAAGGTTGAGAACTGGGAACAGGCCGAGCAGCCTTACCCCTACCAGAACTACACCGGCTACGTGAACAACGCTTTCCGCGGCCTCATAGCTCTCGGTCTCTTCCGCGACGAGCTCGATGTTAAGCAGAGCCCCGTGCAGACATTCGGTTCTTACCTCCCCGGTGATATCAAGTATAAGGATGTCAACGGCGACGGTGTCATCGACGACAATGACCGCGTGCCCCTCTCTTACCCTAACTATCCCAAGCTGATGTACGGTTTCGGTGGTGAACTCCGCTGGAAGAACCTTACTCTCGGCGTCATGTTCAAGGGTACCGGCAACACCGACTACTACTACGTGAACGGTACTTCGGGCGGTAACGGTTACATCCCCTTCTACAACGGTAACACAGGTAACGTGCTCCAGATTGTAGCCAACCAGGCCAACCGCTGGACTCCCGCCTCTTACTCAGGCGACCCCGCTACCGAAAATCCCAACGCTCTCTACCCCCGTCTGAGCTACGGCCGCAACGAGAACAACAACCAGCTCTCTACATTCTGGCACACCAACGCGCGCTATCTGCGTCTGCAGGAAATCAACCTCAACTACCACGTGATGCCCGGTCAGCTGCTCCGCACCCTCGGCGTAAGCTCTATGGATGTGCAGTTTGTGGTCAACAACGTGGCAGTGTGGAGCCCCGTCAAGCTCTGGGACCCCGAGCAGGCAGAATACAACGGCGGTGCTTACCCCATCCCCCGCACATTCTCGCTCCAACTCTATGTTAACTTCTAACCTACTACTACAATGAAAATATTAAAAGCCATCATACCCGTAGCTGTGGCAGGATACTGTCTCCTGACTCCCTCCTGCAACTATCTCGATGTCGACAGCTACTTTGACGATACTCTGAAATACGACTCGGTGTTCGTGTCGCGTCAGTATCTTGAAAAATATCTCTGGGGCGCAGCCGGCGAACTCCCCGACGAAAGCGCCATCTTCGGTAACGACGTCACTCCCGGCGAAACCGCTACCGACGAAATCTTCACCCTCAACGACTACGGTCTGTTCCACGGCAAGGCGATGACCCTCGGCCTCGTGTCGCCCTCCGACCTGCGCGGCATGAACTCGTGGCCCCGCTGCTACAAGGCTATCCGCAAGGCCAATACTATCCTTGCCCGCATCAACGAGTGCCGCGACCTCACTACCGTGCAGCGCACCGAGATTGTTGGCTACGCCCACTTCCTCCGCGGCTACGCTTACTCCATCATATTGATGAACTACGGCCCGGCCGTGCTCCTCGGCGACGAAATCCTCGACAACAACGAGGAGGCAAGCTACTATGCCCGTGCCCGCGCCACTTACGACGAGACAGTGGATTATATATGCAACGAGCTCGAGACAGCCGCTGCTCTTATTCCCGACGATGTCGACATAGCCAACTTCGGCCGTCCCACCCGCGGTGCAGCTTACGCTATCATCGCCCGTGTGCGTCTCCACGCCGCTTCGCCCTCGTTCAACGGCGGTCCGTCGGCCACCCGCTACTTCTCGGGCTGGAACCGCTCTACCGACGGCACTCCCTACGTGAGCCAGACTTACGACGAACGTAAATGGGCTCTCGCAGCCGCAGCGTGCCGCCGAGTTATCGACATGAACCGTTACAAAATCCACACCGTGGAGCGCGTATCGGCTGATGCCGGCGACGCTACCGCGGCCACTCCCGCGCTGCCCGCTACCGTGTCGGACGCCGACTTCCCCTACGGTGCAGGTGACATCGACCCGTTCCACTCTTATGCCGACATGTTCAACGGTACCACTTACGCCGTGCAGAACAAGGAGCTTATCTGGGGTAAACAGTCAGGTTCAATCCAGGAATTTACCCGCCAGTCATTCCCCATCTACATGGGTGGCTACAACAGTATGAACATTCCCCAGAAGGTCATCGACGAGTACCGCATGCGCGACGGCAAGACCATCGAGGAGGCCCGTCAGACCGGCGAATACTCCGAGTCAGGCAACTCCCGCGTGCTCTCTTACTTCTCGGGCTACCGTCTGCTCCGCGGCACCTACAACATGTATGTTGACCGTGAGATGCGTTTCTACGTCTGCGTAGGCTTCAACGGCTGCTACTGGCCCGCAACTTCCTGCAACAACAATAACTACCGTCAGCAGACAATCTACTACTACAACGGTGGTAACGCAGGCAAGGACAAGGCTATCGCCGAGCCCCGCAACTACAACGCTACAGGCTACGTGCTCAAGAAATACATCCACCCCGAGGACAACTGGTATAACGGCGACGGTTCTACCCGCACCGCCAAGACATTTGCCATCATCCGCTACGCCGAGATTCTTCTGTCGTATGCCGAGGCTGTCAACCACCTCTCAAGCACCCACACCGTGGAACTCCCCTCGGGACAGAGCTACACACTCTCACGCGCTTCCGACCTCGACGACGCAGTGTTCTACTTCAACCAGATACGTTTCCGCTCGGGTCAGCCCGCTATCGAAGCGGCCGACTATGCCGACGAGGAGTCGTTTGAAAAGCAGATACGCCATGAGCGCTTCATCGAGTTCTTCGCCGAAGGCCGCCGTTACTACGACCTTCGCCGCTGGGGCACACTCGAAGAGGAAGAGGCTTATCCCATCACCGGTATGAACGTGGAGGCAGCTTCCAACGGTTACGCAGCGCGTACTGTAGTCAATCATGCCGACTACCGCAACCGCGTGTGCGACAAGAAGATGGTGTTCCTCCCCATACACCGCGACGAACTGAGAAAATCATCTTTGCTTGACCAGAACCCCGGTTGGTAAGCAAGTGGTAGTGAACGCTTAAAATTATCAAAGACTTATGAAAATCAAATTTATAATACCGACAGTGATGGCCGCAGCGGCAATGTTGACCGCCTGCGACGAGAACGACCAGTTCAAGGGTGAGCTTTACGAGAAGGTCATCTACGTGCTGAGCGACAACGACCTGATGTTCTCAAGCGTGCATCAGCTCGGCGAAACCACTCCCGGTTACGTGACAGTATATTGCGGCGGCACAGAGCATATCACAAGCGATGTCACCGTTGAGCTCGAACCCTACGCCGAGGCTCTTGACCATTACAACTATGTGAACTATGACCTCGACGAGTCGCGCTACGCCCGTCTGCTCGATTCCTCCCACTATACTATCGACAACTACTCGACCGTGCTCAAGGCCAACAGCCCCGACTACTATTCGCTCATCCCCATCAACGTGAACCCCGACGGCCTGTCGCCCGACTCGACCTACATCGTGCCCCTGCGCATCAAGTCGGTAAGCGACTTCCGTGTCAACCCCGACAAGGAGGCTGTGCTCTACCGCGTGGTGCTTGCCAACAAATATGCCACCATGGAGCATACCACCTACTATCAGATGGCCGGTGTCGAGACTCTCGGTCTGAGCGACGGCGACGTTGCCAGCGGTATCTCCGTGACCCGCGTCATCGCCCCCCTGGCCAGCAACAAGATACGTGTCTTTGCCGGCACTCACTCCTACGTTCCCAACAACGTGACCCTCGACGAAATCAATACCTACGCAATGACCGTCACCCTCAATGACGACCACACTCTCGACATCGCCTCATACGGCGGTCTCGAAGTGGAAATGCTTGACAACGCCGAGAGCAACTACTGGGAATACAACGAGAAAGGCTGGCTCATTCTCTACATGAACTACCGCTACATGGACACCGTAACCTACAACGGCAAGACTGAAACCTGCTGGGTGACCATGGACGAAACCAACACCTACAAGCCCGAGCAGTACGAGAACTAATCGCTCCCGCTTGTATATTACAGAAATTCTGACGAACTTTGTAGTAAAACTTTGCAACAAGTTGCGGATTAACGGTCTACGGCCATCGGGCCGTATGACCGCAACCCGCAGCCTTCCATCACTGTTGCCTGAAACGACCGCCGGCGCCACCGCATATCAGCGACCACAGAGTCAATCATGATACCGCAGACGCAGGCATCACGACGGCAACAAAGCAGACCTGACAATCAACGAATGAAAGCTAAGATAAAAACAGATGTAGTAAGGTTAGGTGTCGCGACACTGATACTCTCGGCCGTGTCGGTCGGGAGTATCGGGGCCGCGAATACTCCTGTCGACTACGTTAATCCCTATATCGGCAATATAAGCCACATGCTCATGCCCACGTTTCCCACTGTCCATCTGCCCAACGGCATGATGCGCGTGTATCCCGAGCGTGGCTCATTTACCGACAGCCGCGTCAACGGTCTGCCCCTCTTTGTAGTCAATCACCGCGAGTGCAAGGCATTCAACCTGTCGGCAGCGCAGAGCATAGCTCCCGGCAGCGAGATTCCTTACTCCATAGTCACTGACTACGACAACGAAACTATCACTCCTTACAGCTACACCACCGACATTGACGGGCAGAACATACGCGCCGAGTACACCCCGTCGCGCCATTCGGCTCTCTACCGTCTGACACCCGACGCGTCGCAGAGCGGCGACATGACCGTGATACTCAACGCCCGCAACGGCGAGATGAATATCGACGGCCGCACCATGAGCGGCTTCCAGTATTCGTGGGGCGGCATAAAGGTGTATATCTACGCCGAGGCCGACCGCGATCCGCTGAGCGCCGGAGTGCTCTCGCAGGGCGCTGTATCGACCGCCACCTCAGGCACGGGCGACGAAGCCTGCGCCGTGATGACATTCGACTCCTCAGCCCCCGTGGTAATACGCTACGGCGTGTCATATATCGATGCCGACCAGGCACGCCGCAACATGCAGAGCGAAATCGCCGGCCTCGACTTCGACAAGGCTGTCAAGCAGGCCCGCAAAGCCTGGAACGACGAGCTTGGCAAAATCACCGTCGAGGGTGGTACCGAAGCCGACAAGGAGGTATTCTACACCGCTCTCTACCGCTGCTACGAGCGTCCCGTTGACCTCGGCGAGCAGGGCCGCTACTTCAATCCCGCCGACCGCAAGGTGTATGACGGCGACCATCACTACACCGACGACTGGCTCTGGGACACTTACCGCGCAACCCACCCGCTGCGCATTCTCCTCTCGGAGAGTCAGGAAGCCGACATGATAAACTCGCTCATCGACTACGCCCGCCATTCATCCGGCCAGCCGTGGCTTCCCACATTTCCCGCAGTCAGCGGCGACTCCCACCGCATGAACTGCAACCACGGCGTTGCCGTCGTCGCCGATGCCCTCGTCAAGGGGGTCAAGGGCGTTGACTATGCCGAC
This sequence comes from Barnesiella sp., assembly GCA_014801075.1. GTDB lineage: Bacteria > Bacteroidota > Bacteroidia > Bacteroidales > Muribaculaceae > JAGBWK01. Next base: position 137,414 of record JAAVEW010000004.1, read on the forward strand.
GCTTACCGCTACGGCAAAGCCGCTATCGAGGACAAGACCCTCGCTCCGTGGCGCAACAGCCGCGCGGGCTATCTCAACAAATTTTACCGCGACCACGGTTATATCCCCGCTCTCCATCCCGGCGAACGCGAAACGCTCGACGAGGTTGACGGCTGGGAGAAACGTCAGGCCGTGGCCGTCACTCTGGGCACTTCATACGACGACTGGTGCCTCTCGGTGATAGCCGACCGTCTCGGCCTCGCCGACGAAGCGGCCTACTACGCCGCGCAATCAAAGAACTACCGCAATCTCTTCAACCCCGCTACCTCCTTCTTCCACCCGAAGGACAGCGCCGGCCGGTTCATCGAACCGTTTGACTACCGTTTCTCAGGGGGTATCGGAGCGCGTGACTACTACGACGAAAACAACGGGTGGACCTACCGCTGGGACTGCCAGCATGACATACCGGGCCTCATAGAGCTGATGGGGGGCGACGAACGCTTCACCTCCAATCTCGACGACACGTTCAACGAGTGGCTCGGCAAGAATAAATATGAATTTTACAGCGTGCTCCCCGACCAGACCGGCAATGTAGGCCAGTTCACTATGGGCAACGAGCCGTCGATGCATATACCCTATCTCTACAACTACGCCCACGCTCCGTGGCGCACGCAGCGCCGTGTGCGTCAGCTCATACGCCAGTGGTTCCGCCCCGATGTGATGGGTGTGCCGGGCGATGAGGATGGGGGAGGACTCTCCTCGTTCGTGGTGTTCTCGATGATGGGATTCTATCCCGTGACCCCCGGCTCCGGCCTCTACACTATTGGCACGCCATTCTTCGACAAGGTGAAACTGCGCATGGAGAACGGACGGGAAATTGTAATCGAAGCGCCCGGCACGAGCGACGACTGCAAATACATAGTCGACGCCACCCTCTCGGGCAAGAAACTCGACAAGCCGTTCTTCACCCATGATGATATACGCAACGGCGCCGTGATAAAACTGAAAATGAGTCCCCGCCACTCAATCTGGGGCTGCAATCCGATAAGAAATTAAAAAAATACTGAAACGATGAATATTAAACCAACCGCAATCGCATTGTCGATAATGACCGCCACCCTCGTTGCCGGCGCTACGGAGGTGAAGATGATAAGTTCCACCCCCGACGCGCAATGGACCGAAGGAGGCTCTGTGGCCGTCACGGAGTTTAATACCGACGTCATGAACGATGTAATGGTGACCCGCTATCCGGCCCAGACCATGCAGGGCTTCGGCGGCTGTTTCAACGAACTCGGCGGCATCGCCCTCAAGAAGCTCGGCAAGGCGGAGCGACAGCGTGTGCTCAAAGCGCTATTCGACAGCGAGGAAGGTCTTAATTTCACCGTGTGTCGCACCCCCGTGGGCGCCAACGACTTCGCCACCGAGTGGTACAGCTACGACGAGACTCCCGGCGACTTCGAGCTCAAGAAGTTTTCCATCAGCCATGACAAGAAGCATCTGATACCCTACATTAAGTGGGCGCTTGAAATCAACCCCTCGCTGCGTATATGGGCGTCGCCATGGAGCGCACCGCAGTGGCTCAAGACCAACGGTCACTATGCCAACCGTGCCGATGCCATCAACGGCCTCGACCCCTCGAAGGAGGTGCCTACCGGCAACGACCAGATGATACTCGACCCGCAGTATCTCACCACCTACAGCAAGTATCTCTCGCGCTACGTGTCGGAGTATGCCCGCGAAGGCATCAATATCTACATGCTTCAGTTCCAGAACGAGCCTTATACATTCAATATATGGCCCAACTGCTCGTGGACCCCGACTGCCATGACCGACTTTATCGGCAACTACCTCGGACCGGAGTTTGAGACGGCTCACCCTTCGGTGGAACTTTGGCTCGGCACGATGAATACCGACCGCTTCGACCACCTGGAGAGCATGCTCTCCGACGAGGCTATGGCCCGCTATATCAAGGGCGTGGGCGTGCAGTGGGAAGGTAAGGATATTGTCAACGATATCTATCGCAAATACCCGCAATTGCCTATCATCCAGACTGAAAATGAGTGTGGCAGCGGCACCAACGACTGGGCGGCCGCCGAGCACACCTACGACCTGATGAAGAAATATATCGCTGACGGCGCCTCGCTCTACATGTATTTCAACATGGTGCTCGCCGACGAGTGCAAGAGCTCGTGGGGCTGGAAGCAGAACGCCATGGTGGTTGTCGACTCCAAGTCAAAGAAGGCGACATTCACCCCCGAATACTACGTCATGAAGCACTTCAGCCGCTACGTGCAGCCGGGTGCGCGCCGTCTTGTCACTATGGGCACTGACGAGAATCTGACAGCCTTTCAGAATACCGACGGCTCACGCGTGGTGGTGATATACAACCCGGAGAAGGAAGCCCGCGACATGACCGTATCGCTCGCAAGCGACGAGGTCATCAGCGTGTCCATGCTCCCGCAATCGTTCAATACCATATTGATAACCGACTGATTCCATAATATCTAATGGATATAATAACTTACTGATATATTTTTAGTTATAACTAATTTTTTACAAACAAACCCCAAAAACCAATTTATTTTTTTAATCATGAAAAAAGTTTTAGCAGTAGGAATTGCACTGGTGGGCTGCGGCGTGATGATGAACGCCCAGAAGGTGGAAATGTTCACCTCCACACAAGATGCTCTGTGGCAACCGGTGAAGAATGTGAAGTGGAGCGACAAGGCTCCCGCAAACAACGGCTCAGTGGTGACAGTCACTGACCGGACCGCGCAGACCCTCGACGGTATCGGCGGTACTTTCAACGAAATCGGCTGGGATATGCTCTGCTATCTCACCCCTGAGGCGCGAACCGAGGTGCTTACCAACCTCTTCGGTAAGGATGGCGCTAAATTCAGCTACTGTCGCATGCCTATCGGCGCGAGTGACTACGGCATGAGTTTCTATTCGCTCAACGATGTGGCCGACGACTTCGACATGGCCAACTTCTCGATTGCGCGTGACCGCCACATCCTCCTGCGCTACATCAAGGAGGCGCAGAAAATCAATCCCGACCTCAAGATGTGGGCCTCTCCCTGGAGTCCTCCCGCATGGATGAAAATCAACAACTCTTACGCCAGCGGCTTTGACTGGAACGTGCCGAGCTACAACGGCCTGCAGATGGAGCGCCAAATCGAACTCCCCTGCACCGGCTTCAAGATGGAGAACGGCTACCTGAAGGCCTATGCCCTCTATATGGCGAAATTCTGCAAGGCTTACGATGCCGAGGGTGTTCATATCGAGAACGTCAACGTGCAGAACGAACCTTGCTCCAACCACACTTTCCCCAGCTGTCCCTGGCGTCCGCAGGACCTTGCCTACTTCATAGGCCACTTCCTCGGCCCGCGCTTCGAGCAGGATAGCATCGACACCGAGATTATCTACGGTACTATCAACAACAACAACCCCGACTACACCCGCATAGCGCTCAGTGACCCCGACGCCGCCCGCTACATCAAGGGCTGCGGCTACCAGTGGGACGGCAAAGGCTCTATCCCCGTCATCAGCAAGGAGTACCCCGAGCTCAAGATGATGCACACCGAGGCCGAGTGTGGCAACGGAAGCAACGACTGGGCCGCCGCCGAGCACACCTGGTGGCAGATAAGCCACTACCTGCGCAACGGCTCGCGCAACTTCAACTACTGGAACATGATTCTCGACAACGAGGGCGTGAGTCCCTGGGGCTGGAAGCAGAATGCACTCATCTCAATCAATCCTACCACCTCCGAAGTGGTCTACAATCCCGAATTTTACCTCATGAAGCACCTCAGCCACTACATAGAGCCGGGGGCCAAGATGGTGAAACTCGACGGTGCCGACGACAATATCCTCGCTTTCGTCAACCCCGACGGCAAGCAGGTGGTGCTCGGCATCAACATGGATACCACTCCCAAGGATATAGTATTGAAGAAGGGTGACAAATATCTCAATATGAATATTCAACCCAAATCATTCTATACACTGTATTACTAATAACCAACGATGAAAATTCAGAAACTGATGCTCGCCGGCCTTATAGGTCTGGCAGGTGCTCTCACCGTTAACGCGCAGGACCGCGAAGTCTACAAGGACCCTGACGCGCCGATCCATGACCGTGTCATGGACCTGCTGTCGAAACTGACGCTGGAGGAGAAAGTATCGCTTATGATACACAACTCTCCCGGCATTCCCCGTCTCGGTATCGATAAATTCTACCATGGCAACGAGGCCCTCCACGGCGTAGTGCGCCCCGGTAAGTTTACCGTATTCCCCCAGGCTATCGGTATGGCCTCGACATGGAACCCCGCGCTGATAGGGGAGGTGTCGACCGCTATCTCCGACGAAGCCCGCGGCAAGTGGAATGCTCTCGGTCTCGGCAAGAACCAGCACGACGGTTCGAGCGACCTGCTGACATTCTGGTCGCCCACGGTCAATATGGCGCGCGACCCCCGCTGGGGCCGTACCCCCGAGACCTACGGCGAGGACCCCTACCTCACCGGTCGCATCGGTACTGAATTTGTCAAAGGACTCCAGGGCAACCATCCCCGTTACCTCAAAGCGGTGGCCACGCCCAAGCATTTCGCGGCCAACAACGAGGAGCACAACCGCGCCTCGTGCAACGCCGTGATTTCGGAGCGTGACCTCCGCGAATACTACCTGCCGTCGTTCGAGCGCCTCATCAAGGAGGGTAAGGCACAGTCAATCATGACCGCCTACAACGCCGTCAACGGTGTGCCCTGTACCGTCAACCACTATCTCATTCAGAAAGTGCTTCGCGGCGACTGGGGCTTCCAGGGCTACGTGGTGACTGACTGCAGTGCCCCGCAGTGGATGGTGACTCAGCATAAGTTTGTCCGCGACTACGAGACAGCCGCCGTGCTCATGATGAAAGCCGGCAATGACATCGAGTGTGCCGACAACGTCTACACCGAGCCCCTTATCCGCGCCTACAAGGATTACCGCGTCACCGATGCCGAGATTGACTCGGTGGCCTACCATATACTGCGCGGCCGCATGCTCCTCGGCCTCTTCGACGACCCGGAGCTCAACCCCTACAACAGCATCTCGCCCTACAAGGTGGGCTGCAAGGAGCATCAGGACCTCGCCCTCGAAGTGGCGCGCCAGAGCCTCGTGCTTCTTAAGAACGACAAGAACACTCTGCCGCTCAATGCCAAGAAACTCAAGAAAGTAGCCGTAGTGGGCCTCAATGCCGACCGCTGCGAGTTTGGCGACTACAGCGGCACACCCGTCAACGAACCCGTTTCAGTGCTCCAGGGTATCAAAAACCGTCTGGGCAGCGACGTGGAGATTATCCATGCTCCCTGGGTGTCGCTCTCAACAGGCTATGAACCCATCGCCAAGGACTTCTTCCCCGAAGGCCTCAAGGCTGAATACTACCGCAACGCCAATCTGCAGGGCGAGCCCGCAGTGGTGCGCGTCGACGAGGAAATCTACTACGACCCCTCATGCCAGCCGCCGGATCCCGCATGGTCACAGCCCATGTCGGTAAGATGGACCGGCATGCTCCGTCCCAACGTCACCGGCGACTATATCCTGTCGATGAAGTCGGACGACGGTTGCCGCGTGTGGGTCGACGGCAAGATGGTAATAGACTCGTGGGTAGAGCGTCCCGCTACTGCCGACGACGCCGTGGTCTACATGGAAGCAGGCAAGACCTACGACCTCAAGGTGGAATACTTTGACGGTGGCGGCGACTGCTTCGCACGCCTCTTCTGGCGCGCTCCCATCCTCGACAGCACCGACCGCATCGAGCTTTACGGCGACGCGGGCAAGGCTGCCGCCGAGGCCGACATCACTATCGCCGTGATGGGTATCGACAAGTCAATCGAGCGTGAAGGTCAGGACCGCTACACTCTCGAACTCCCCGCCGACCAGCAGGAATTCCTCCGCGAGATAGTGAAAATCAACCCCAACACCGTGGTTGTCATGGTGGCCGGCAGCTCGCTTGCCATCAACTGGTTGCAGGACAACGTGCCCGCCATACTCTACGCCTGGTATCCCGGCGAGCAGGGTGGCAATGCCGTGGCTGAGGCTCTCTTCGGCGACTACAACCCCGCCGGACGTCTCCCCCTCACATTCTACAGCTCGATGGACGATCTGCCCGCATTTGACGACTACTCGCTCACCAACGGCCCCGGCCGCACATATCAGTATTTCACCGGCAAGCCCCTCTACGAGTTCGGCTACGGTTTGAGCTACACCAAGTTCAAATACAGCAACCTGAAAATCGACAACACCGCCGACGGCCTCGACGTCACCTTCAAGGTGACCAACACCGGCAAGCGCGACGGCGACGAGGTCACTCAGGTATATGTGAAATATCCCGAAACCGGCACTTACATGCCTATCAAGCAGCTGCGCGGATTTGAACGCATCAGCCTGCCCAAAGGCAAGTCGGAGACTGTGACCATCACAATCCCCTACGCCGAGCTGCGCTACTGGGACGACAACACCGGCGGATTCGTCACTCCGAAGGGTAGCTACGAAATTCTCGTAGGCGCTTCATCCGAGGATATTCGTCTCAAAGGTGAGGCCGAAGTAAAATAAGGAACACTGAACTTAAATAACCGATGCGGGGTGTTGCGTACCAGGCGGTTCTGCAACACCCCGTATTTTAACCGCGCGGCCCGAAGGCCGTTAAGATAAGGTTGTGAAATGTGGTTATGAGGGTTCGATAATAAATATAACACCATGAAAATTAAATTCTTACTTACCGCAGCGGCCCTTGCGGGCGCGTGGAGCGGTGCCGACGCCAAGTTGTGGATTAACGAGCTGATGCAGTCAAATATCGACGAGGTGTATTCCGGCGGCGATTTCCCCGACTCCTGGGTCGAGATATACAATGACGGTCCCACCTCGATACGTCTTGCCAACTACCGTATCGGTGACAGCAAGAAGTTTGAAAAAGCCTACGTGCTGTCGGCCTCGGTGGGTGTGGGCGCAGGCGGCCATACTTTGATATTCTGCGACAAGGAGGACTCCGGTTATCACACCGATTTCCGTCTCGACTCCGGCAAGGGTGAGCTTTATCTCTTCAACCCGCAGGGTGAGATAGTCGACTATGTGTCATACCCCAAGATGCCTGCACCCAATGTGGCTTACGGCCGAGTGGCCGATGCGGCCGACGAGTGGGGCTACGAGCTGAAGTGTACACCGCGCGAGGCCAATGGCGGCGGAGTGACCGACGTGCTGCTGCCAGAACCCGTTTTCTCCATCCCCGGCTACACAAGTTTCAACGTGCGCCGTCTTGAAGAGGTGACGGTAAGTATCCCCGACGGCGTGGAGCTTCCGGCCGACACACGCCTCTATGTCACTACCGACGGCTCCGAGCCTACTACCGAATCGCCGGGCTACGACAAGGAGACAACAGTGCGCTCGTCGGCGTCGATGGTGGTGCGTGCCAAACTTATTTCCTCCGAGGCTCTTTCGCCCCGCGCCACTACCCATTCCTATATATATCACTCGCGTGATTACAGCATGCCGGTCATAGCGCTCAACACCAATCAGGAGTATCTCGACGACGAGACTATGGGCATATGGCCCAACTTCAACAACGCATGGCGTCGCCCTGTCAACGTGGAGTATTTCTACGCCACAGGCGAGCCGTCGCCCATCAATCAGCTCGGCGAGTTCCGCATCCATGGCGGATGGTCGCGCAATCAGCCCCAGAAATCATTTGCCGTTTACTCCAACAAGCGTTTCGGAACAAAGAAATACAGTTATCCATTCTGGGACGACAAGCCCGATGTCACCAAGTCGAAATCGTTTGTGCTGCGCAACGGCGGCAACTCGTTCGGCGAGGCGCGTATCAACGACTCTTTCGTGCAGACCCTCTTCGGCCGCAACTGTGCCAATCTCGACTGGCAGGCCTATCGTCCCGTCATCTGCTACTTCAACGGCAAGTACCGCGGCCTCTATGCCCTGCGTCAGCGCTCCAACGAGGACTACGTGGAGGATTGCTACGACGGCCTCGAGGATATCGACATGCTTGAGAACTGGGAGGAGATAAAGGCGGGCGATGATGAGAGCTTCAAGCAGCTGCGCGCCCTCTATGAGAGCAACCCCACCTACGAGCAGATGGCGGAGGCTATCGACGTGGAGAATTTCGCCAACCTCTACATAGCCAATGCCTGGGCTACGAATACCGACTTCCCCGGCAACAATATCGTGATGTGGCGTCCGACAGCCGACGGCGGCAAGTGGCGCTGGATTATGAAGGACCTTGATTTCCTTGCGTCCAATCCCTCCAACTATAATTACTTTGACTTCGTGCTTCTCACGGGCGCCCATGCCAACTATCAGGGCGTGGCCAACTCCCGTCAGGCTACCAAACTGTTTCGCGTCATGACGGCTCTCGATGAGTTCCGCAATCCGTTTATCGACCGTTTCTTCGTGTACCTTGGCGACTTCCTGCGTCCTGCCGTCACTGCCGCTCTTATCGACGAGCAGCGCGACGAACTGGCTCCGGAATATGTAGCCCACCTTGCCTGCTATGGCAATCCTATCGACTACAACGGTTGGGTGAGCCGCGTGGCGAGTCTGAAGAAATGGTGCGCGGAGCGTTCGCAGGCGATGCCCGATATTATCTGCGACTATTTCAAACTCGGTCGCCCCGTGGCAATGAATATTGACGGTGCGGGCAGCTCTTTCGCGGTCAACGGTATCGGCGTGCAGGGGGAGATGTTTGAGGGTAAATGGCCCGCGGGACGCGGTGTCACTGTGCGCAGCGGCAACGAGGCCACCGGATGGAAAGTCACCATGAAGCATACCGATGGCACTGTGCTGTCGTATGAAGTGCCTGCTGCGGAATGCAGCATTGTGCCGGGCAACAATCTGTCGTCATTGCAGTTGACTGCCTATGCTACGTCGGGCATTGACAATGTGATAGCCGATGCAGGCCGACGTGTCAGCGTCAATCTATGCTCCGACCTCGTGGTAGTGGAGGCCGACGCGTCCATAGCTTCGGTGACTGTCACCGATATGGCCGGCCGCGTGATTGCCTGCGAGCAGCCACTGTCGGCGAGCGCCCAGATTGGTATCGCCCGCGGCGGTGTCTACATCGTTGAGGTAGTGCTTGCCGATGGCCTGCGTGTGGTTGAGAAAGTTATCGTTTGATAAGTAGAAATATAATCTACTTACCGAAGGTAATTGCTAACTTTGCAGCGGGTAATTCTTATTGAATTGAATAAGTATGAGAATCGGTAAAGCGATGACGGTAATAGCGGCGGTGCTCGGCCTCGTGTGCGGCCCGCTCGTGTCGGCCTCCGGCAGGGGGTTGCATTATGTCGACTCGGTGGTTGACCTCGGCGAAGTGATGGCCTCAGGTCCGAAGCGCGTGTGCCGTTTCCGTGTTGTCAACATGACTGACAGCGCAGTCAGTATCTACGGTGCTACGACCACGTGTGGCTGCACGCTGCCCGACTATCCCAAGACTCCGCTTGCTCCGGGCGATACGGCGGTTGTGACCGCGGTATTTGACCCCTCCGGGCAGCCTCCGGGACAGTTCCTAAAGAAACTGCGCGTGTTGGACACCTCGCTCCCGGGTCAGGGAGTACAGCTCCGCGTGCAAGGCATCATTAAGTAACGCTGTGAGAGCGCGGGTCAGTAGACCCGCGCCACAAGACGTGCGAGCCTTAGACCAATATGTTAACGCCGGAGGCTAAAAGTGAAATATGGGTATGTGACCTTGCTTAACCGCGTTCGGCGGTGCGATAGGCGGTGGGGGGCATACCCATTATTTTTGTGAACAGTCGGGTGAAGTAGTAGGAGTCGTCAAACCCGAGTTTGGCAGCTATCTGGTTGATGTTCATGTCGGTATTGTCGAGCATCTGGCATGCGGCCTGTATCTTGATGAGGTTGAAATAGGAGATTGGCGCGTGGCCCACGTGGCGCTTGAATATCGCCGAAAAGTGGTTGGGGGTGTAGCCGGTGAACTGTGCCAGCGCGTCGAGCGTGATATGGCGTTCGAGGTTCTCCTTCATGTACTTGATGGCCGAGCGGCATGCAGCGTCGGAGGCCGAGCCGGCAACCTCTTCCGACGTTGACCCGGCATGGCGGAACTGCCGCACGTAGCGCAGTGAGCCGAGGTAGTGGTGGAAGAGCGACAGGGCGTAGTGCAGGTTCTCGATGCTGTAACCCGCTTTGAGGGTGAAGAATATCTCCTCAAACAGGGCCGTGCGGTCGGATATGCGCGAGTTGACGGCGGGTGCTATCAGTCGCGGTATGTGCATCCCCGCGGCGTAGTGGGGCGCGAGGGTGCCGTTGAAGTGGATCCAGTAGATGGTCCAGGGATTTGTGTCGTCGGAGCCGTAGGCGTGCGGGCGGTCGTGGGGAAGGATGAAGAACTGTCCGTCGCACACCTCGTAGCGCGTGTCGCCGAGGCGGTACCAACCGCGGCCCTCCACGCAGTATATGAGCACGAACTGTCCCGGGGCCTCCGTGCGTTCGCGGAAATGATGACGCGCCGTGGGGTAGTACCCGATGTCGGTGATATGAAGGGCAGCCCCGAGCGGGTCACGCTCAAGCATGTCGGTAATCATCTTGGGAATGACAATAGACCGTTGTCCCCGAAATCCTTCTTTTATACGTATCATACCAATTATAACTTATAACGCAAAGATAGCAAAAGCGCTGACCAAGATACTTCGCGTAAATAATTATTAACTGAAATTTGCAAAGGTGGGCAGGATGTTGGCCCGTGTTGCGGGGTATCTTTGCAGTGTTGGAGTTCTCTCCGATAGAAGTTATCTTCACTTAATCTCCAAAATCAAATAGAGCTATGGCAACTGAAAAGACTAAAAAAGGAGCGCAGGCCAAGCCTGCCGCTAACGATAAGGACGCGAAACTCAATGCCCTCAAGGCGGCGATGTCAAAGATAGAGAAGGATTACGGACGTGGCGCAATCATGCGCATGGGCGACAACTCCGTAGAGCAGGTCGAGGTAATACCGACCGGCTCGGTGGGACTTAACTACGCGCTCGGCGTGGGCGGTTATCCCAAGGGGAGAATCATCGAGATATTCGGCCCGGAGTCGTCGGGTAAAACCACACTCGCCATACATGCCATCGCGCAGGTGCAGCGTCAGGGCGGTATCGCTGCTATCATCGACGCAGAGCATGCCTTCGACCGTTTCTACGCCGAGAAACTTGGCGTTGACGTTGCCGAACTGCTCATGTCGCAGCCCGACAACGGCGAGCAGGCGCTCGAAATCGTTGAGCAACTGATACGTTCGGCTGCCGTTGACCTTATCGTGGTCGACTCAGTGGCGGCCCTCACTCCCAAAAATGAGATAGAGGGTGAGATGGGCGACCGCAACATGGGATTGCAGGCACGCCTCATGTCGCAGGCCATGCGCAAACTCACCGGCGCTATCGCCCGCACCAACACTACCTGCATATTTATCAACCAGTTGCGTGCCAATATCGGCTCCATGTTCGGTCCGGCCGAGACAACTACCGGCGGTAACGCGCTGAAATTCTACGCCTCGGTCAGAATCGACATTCGCCCCGGCACCTCGCTGAAGGATGGCGATGATGTGACCGGCCGTCACACAAAGGTAAAGGTGGTGAAGAACAAGGTTGCGCCTCCATTCAAGCGCTGCGAGTTTGATATAATGTTTGGCGAAGGCATCTCGTCGGCCTACGAAATCCTCGACCTCGGCGTAGAGTACAACATCATACAGAAATCCGGCTCATGGTTCAGCTACGGAGGGTCGAAACTCGCACAGGGTCGCGACGCTGCCAAACGCGTAATCGAGGACAACCCCGAACTCGCCGCCGAACTCTCGGCTCTCATAACCGAGGCCCTCTCGAATGCCGAGAAATCGTCCAAAACCAAGTCGAAGCGCACCACTGCCAAATCAGCCGCTGACACCGCGGCCACCGACACTGATGCTGCAACCGATGCCACCGCCGACACCGCGCCCGACGATCTCGACGACGACGCCCTCTTCGACGCCGACGACACTGACCTCGACTCAATAACCCTCGAAGAAGACTGACATCAATTATATATATAACGCGAGTGCCCGGTGCTGTAATTGCATCGGGCACTCTTTATTTAAGTGTAAGGTGTTAGCGCACTATGTCTGTTCCCCGCAGGCGCGATTTATCGCGCCACTTAGAGGGTTGTCCGGCCGGCTGCTCGCGGGCGCTCCCTGTAGCTTCGCGTCGCTTCAGAGCAGCGGGAGGATGTTGCGGGTGGATTGCTCGATGCGCTTGTTGCGCCAGCACTTGCGACAGACGGCTATGTAGCGGTCGTCACCGCCGATTTCCACCTGGTTGCCCTCCTCCACGAAGTCGCCGTTGGAGTCGATGCGGGCGTTGATGATGGTTTTGTGGCCGCAGGTGCAGGTCGATTTTATTTCGTCGATGGTGTCGGCTATCTCGAAGAGGCGGCGCGAACCCTCGAAGAGGTGTGACTGGAAGTCGGTGCGCAGTCCGTAGCATATCACGTTGGAACCGAAGTCGTCGACCACGCGCGAGAGTTGGTCAACCTGCTCGGCGGTGAGGAACTGAGCCTCGTCGATGAGAAACCAGTCGATTACGGCCATCGTTTTCTCAAACATGCTGTGGGCCAGCTCGTAGAGGTCGGTGTCGTGGTATATCCACTCGCATTTGCGCTCGATGCCGATGCGCGATTTGATTACGTTGTCCTTGTCGCGGGTGTCGACTACGGGTTTCATACACAGGTAGTGCATGTTGCGTTCCTCGAAGTTGTAGGCGGTGGTGAGCAGGAGGGCTGTTTTGGCCGAGCCCATAGTGCCGTAGCGGAAGTATAATTTGCCCTTACGGTTCATGGTGGGGGATTGTGCGTGATAATGAAAAACGGTAATGAAAAATTTTATCCAAAGATAAAGCTTTTCATTACCATCGGCAAATTATTTTATCAAAAGATTTCAACACGTGTGGTTGTTTAACATACGCAATGCTGCGATTTAACAAACCGGGGGCGCGGCCTACTTGACGTAGTAGCACTGCACGCTGCCCACTTTCAGTTTGCCCTCGAGCTTGAGGGGAATGCGGTCGGCGGCTGTCGAAATCCAGGCCTGCATGTTGTCGGAGCTCTTCTTGCCACCCTCGGCAGTGAAACTGAACGAGATACGGTAGGCGGGATATGTGGTCTTGTCGATGTCGATATTCTCCATGCCGTGGTAGGTGATGGTAAGAGTCTCCTTGCGTTTGCCCGAGAAAACGGTAAGCACCTTCTTGTCGCCGGCTTTCATCTTAGGGTAGTCAAGAGAGCGCATGTAGTAGAAGGCACTGAGCATGTCGAGGGTGAGACCGCGGGCTTCGAGCGCTATTTCCGACTCTTCGAGCGGCTTCTTTTCCGACTTGCGTTTCCAGCGACGGCAGGTGGCCGACACGTTGTCACCCTTGCGGGTGTACTTGATATGGTCGCGTTTGTATTCGCCCCCTTCGTGGGTGATTTTCTCGTAGAAGTCGGGCTCCATGGTGTAGATATTCATCTGCCCGCGCAGGGTGTCGCGCACGCTGTAGAATGCGTCGGCCCATTTCTCGGAGCGGGCTGTAAGTTCGGCCTTGATGGAGGAAGCTCCCGCGCGCTTGGTCGACAGGTTGACGCGTCCGGCCTGCTTGTTGACGAGGCCCCACTTGTACATCACGCGATAGTTGACCGACTCGTTGTCGGGCACGGCGGCACGGCCTGCTGTTGCAGCGGCCAGTGCTATAAATATTGCTAAAATTATTTTCTTCATATCCAATTTCTTCATATCCAATAAGACGTGAATTTACAAAAAAAGTTTAAGCCGCTGTTACCCAAGAAATGTTAACGCTCGTCATGCCGGAGAAAAGTAAAGGCGGTGTTGCGACACACCGCCTGTTACGAATCATACCGTAGTTTCCCGCTTACTTGGAGGTGAGGGTGACGGTAGCGGGTTGCAGACCGGGCGCTGTGGCGGTGACGGTGAATGCTCCCTCCTCGCCGTTGTTCTGCGCTATGAGCAGGGCTTTGCCGTAGAAAGCCTTGCGGTTGTCGGCCTTGAAACGCTCGTGGGAGAACTGGCAGCCGTTGTCGACTCCGGCATTGAAGGCGGTGCCGTCGACGGCAAATGTTATTTCGTTGTCGGCCCACGGGCACACGTTGCCGTCGGCGTCGACAACCTCGGCGGTGAGGTAGCAGAGGTCGTAGCCGTCAGCGCCGATGACTTCGCGGTCGGGGGTGAGACGCAGGGCGTAAGGCTCGCCGGCGGTGACCACGGTGTCGCGTGCCACCTCTTGGCCGTTGCGGCGGCTCACGGCGGTGAGGGTACCGGGCGCGAATGGGAGGCGCCAGAAGGCGTGCAGGCGGTCGGGAGTCTTGGAGGATACGCCTACCGACTCGCCGTTGAGGAAGAGCTCAACCTCGTCGGCGTTGTTGTAGTAGGCCCATACGTCGACATCCGTACCCACCTCCCAGTTCCAGTGGGGGAAGAGGTGGAGCACGTCGGTATCGTTCTGCCATTCGCTCTGGTAGAGGTAGTAGATATCCTTGGGGAAACCTGCGAGGTCGATGATGCCGAAGTAGCTGCTGCGGGCGGGGTACTCGTAGGGGGTGGGTTCGCCGAGGTAGTCAAAACCGGTCCATACGAACTGGCCCGAGATGAAATCGTTGTCGCGCACATGCTTCATGGTGCCTTCGTGGTAGTTGCCCCAAGGCACGTAGCAGTTGTCGTATGACGAGCATGACAGCGACTCGTGGAAGAAGGGGCGGTCCCAGCTGTCGGGCCATATATAATAATGGTCGGAGGGCATCATGTAGAAGCCGCGGGTCATAAGACCCGACACGCTCTCGGTGACCACAAACGGTTTTCCGGGGAAATTCTCCGGCACGCCGGCAAACCATCCGTCATGGTAGTTGAAACCGATGATGTCGAGGGCGTTGGAGCGGAACAGGTGGTTGTCGGGGTGAGCCTCGTTGCAGCCTGCGGTGACGGGGCGGGTGGGGTCGAGGGAGCGCACGCGGTCGGCCAGTTTCTTGGTGAGCAGCGAGTTGACCGACATTTCGCCGTCGGTGGCGAGCTGCTCGGGGGAGTGGCCGAAGTTGAGGATGAGGTTGGCTTCGGCGAGCGAGAGGGTGTCGGCGGCGGCATCGTTCCACTGCTCAAGCACCTCGTTGCCTATGCTCCACACCACGATGGAGGGGTGGTTGCGGTCGCGGCGTATGAAGTCGTCGAGGTCGCGCTCGTGCCACTCGTTGAAGTATCGGGCGTAGTCGTAGGTAGTTTTGCGTTTGCGCCACATGTCGAAAGCCTCGTCCATGACCATGAGTCCCATCTCGTCGCAGAGGTCGAGGAGTTCGGGTGCGGGCGGGTTGTGGGTGCAGCGTATGGCGTTGCAGCCCATATCTTTGAGCATCGAGAGCTGGCGTATGATTGAAGCGCGGTTGACCACGGCGCCGAGTGCTCCGGCATCGTGGTGGAGGCACACGCCGTTGAGCTTCATGTGCTCGCCGTTGAGCGAGAATCCCTTCTCGGCGTCAAACTCGAAGGAGCGGAAGCCGGTGCGTGTCACGTCGGTGTCGAGCGTTTCGCCCGTGCGTGTGTCGGTGATTGTGGTGGTCACTGTGTAGAGCGCGGGCGAAACGGGACTCCAGAGGGCGGGGTCGGCAACGCTTGTGGCCTGATTAACGGTTGCGCTCTCGCCGGCGCGTGCTACGGCGGGGGTGGTGACGGTGGCCACGCTGCGGCCTGCGGCATCGGTCACGCGGCTGCGCACTGTGAGGTGGCAGTCGGCCGAGGTGGTGTTGTCGATGGTGGTTGCTATGTGCAGCTTGTTGTCGTCGGTGGTGATGTAGGTGCCGTCCTTAGGTATGAAAACGGAGTTTTCGGGACGGAGCCACACGTTGCGGTAGATGCCGCAACCTGAGTACCAGCGCGAATTGGGCTGCTCGGCGTTGTCCACCTTTACGGCGATGACGTTTTCGCCATCCTTGTTGAGGAGGTCGGTGACGTCGACGCTGAACGATGCGTAGCCGTAGGGGCGTCCCCCTGCATAGCGTCCGTTGACATAGACCGACGAGTTCATGTAAGCGCCGTCGAAGTCAATGAATATCTTCTTGTCGCGGGCACTCGCGGGCACCACGAAACTCTTGCGGTACCAGCCGATACCGCCGGGGAGCGCGCCGCCGCCTGCGCCTGAAGGGTTGTCGGCGCTGAAGTCGCCCTCTATGGCCCAGTCGTGGGGGAGAGCGAGCGCACGCCAGTCGGAGTCGTTGAAGTCGGCTTTCTCGGCACCGGTCAGGTCGCCGAGATGAAAACGCCAGCCGTCGTTGAAACTGACTCCGCGGTCGGAATTAAATGTAGCATCGGTCAGTGACCGGTGATTGATGTTTTGCGCCTTCGCGGCAGCATCAGCCTGTGAAACAGAGCCCGAGGCAAGCAGCGTGGCTGCAGCCAGAGCAGCAAATGTTTTGTTCATTTAGGGGTAGTGATGTGAAGGGTTTATAAATAAACAGGCTGTAGTAGAGTTAGGGTAAGCGGTTGTGAGAGAATGAAATGGCAAAGCATATAAACTCCGACATCAGCCCCTCACCTTACAAAGTTACGAAAAAATGTGTAAAAAAACAATTTAAAATTTGGAGAATTAAAAAAAAAGCCATAACTTTGCACTCGCAATGGAGAACCAACGGCAGCGGCCGCAAAGGAAATCCAAAGCAGCTTTCACCCGAAAGCAAGACATACACCAATGGAGAGATGGCAGAGTGGTCGATTGCGGCGGTCTTGAAAACCGTTGAGGGTCACACCTCCGGGGGTTCGAATCCCTCTCTCTCCGCCAACAAGAAGAGCAACCCCAACAGGTTGCTCTTCTTGTTGCGTGAGGGGAGGGAGAGAACCCCGGGGTTCGTTATCGCGAAGCGCTTGCGCAGCAAGAATCCCTCTCTCTCCGCCAAAGCAAAAAAGCAACCTGTTGAGGTTGCTTTTTTTATTAACAACCAATCTGACCCCGGTTCTGGGTGTGAGATTGGTCGTTTTATTTTATCTTGGATAGAATATCGTCTGGAGATTGGTGCATTTGGCTGAAGGCTACTATCTTTTTCCCAAGGTCTTTGATGGAGCCTCCGATGAAATAAACAGTATTGTCAATTATCAGAAATCTGTCATGGACATTGTCGCAATGTTGAAGTTTTATTTCAGGATATTGTGCGTTATGCTTCTTTATGTCAAGAACAATCTGAGATTTCTTGGGATTGGTATAAATCAAAGCCGTTACGCCATCTTTACGTTTGTCAAGTGTTTTCAATACGCGGTCATCTACGAAATTATCAATAAGTATAATGCGGTCGGTAGCCTTACGTATTAAGTCCGATATCAAAGTATAAGCATCGAAGATTTGACCGTCATAGAATAAACCCTCGATTGTCTCTGCCTGCTTACCATCAAGACATGTTATTATTTCCTCAAACTTTCTGTCGTGTTCAGAGAGATGGCGGTTAACGAGCAAATAATTGTGTTCTATAGTTTCAAGTCGTTGGAATATGTGCGCATTGCTCATCAGAAAACTACGCATCGCAGTAAAAGCCCGCATGATTCGAATGTTCACTTCGATTGCGGTTTTAGAACGAAGAACACTACTTAACATCGCGACACCATTTTCAGTAAACGCATAAGGAAGATACTTTATATTGTGTCCCTGCTTCAAGATCACATTTTGTGACCTTGAACTTGAGGTTGCAATTTGCGACCTCAAATCTCCTGCCTCTTCTTTGGTAAGTTGAAACATAAAGTCTGCTGGAAATCGTTCAATATTACGTTTCACAGCTTGATTAAGAACTCTTGTCTCCACACCATAAAGTTTGGCTAAGTCGCTGTCGAGCATCGTCTGCTGACCTCGAATAATGTGAATGAGGTTTTCAATGGGCATTACCCCGGAATCATTGCCTCCGGATAATGAGGATGACGGTATATTATTGTTTTCTTCCATCTGATTCTGACATTAAAACACAAAATTAACAAAAAGTCTCATAATATGGCTATAACTTGCATGGAATCAATCGGAACGATTGATTTTTGGTGTTCTTGGGGACTTTGCGGGGACGGAGGTTGGTGGGCGGGGATGCTGTGACGGGACGGTGGTAATGCTGTGATGGGTTGGTGGGCTTGTCGTGGAGGGGAGTTGGAGGTTAGGTAGTGGGGAGGGGTTCCATGTGGATGGTTACTATGGTTTTGGGGCCGAAGTGTTGTTTTATGAGGTCTTCTGCTCGGGTGGCGAGGGTGTGTGCTTCGGAGAGTGTGAGTTTGCCGTCCATCTTGGCGTGAAATTCGATGGCTATGATGTTGCCTATGCGGCGGGTGCGCAGGTTGTGGATGTTCCCGATGCCGGGGATGGAGGAGGCGAGGCTGATGATTTCTTTCTCCTGTGCTTCGGGAAGCGAGGCTTCGAGGAGTTCGCTGACGGCGGGGCGTATGATGTCGTATCCGCTCTTGATGATGAAGAAGCTGACTATGACGGCGGCTATGGGGTCGAGGATGCGCCAGTTGCTGCCGAGGAACATGGCTCCGGCTATGCCTATGAGTGTGCCGACGGAGGAGATGGCGTCGCTGCGGTGGTGCCACGCGTTGGCTATGACAATCTGCGAGTCGGTGTCGCGTCCGACCTTGACTGTGAAGCGGTAAAGCCACTCCTTTGATGCTATCGACATCAGGGCCACGACGAGTGCAATCAGTCCCGGGCGGGGAAGCACCTCGCCGTTGATACTGTGGATTACCTGCGATATGCCGTTGACCATCAGCCCTATACCCGCGGCTACGAGTATCAGCCCAATGACTACGGTTGCCAATGTCTCATACTTGCCGTGGCCATAGTCGTGGCTCTTGTCGCTCGGTTTCCCGGCTATCTTTACGAATATCAGCACTATGGCGTCGGTGATGAAGTCGCTGAGCGAGTGCACGGCGTCGGCGGTCATCGCGGAGCTGCGCCCTACGATACCGGCAATGAATTTGAAGATGATGAGCAGGGCATTGACAGCAGTTCCTGTCAGTGTCACCTTGTAGATACGTTTTTCGCGGGCGTCCATGGCGGTAATCCGGGCAGAGAGAAATGAAGTTAACGGTTAGATAACAATGTGGCTGTGACCTGATTAACAATGATTGTTACTACGGCACAGCCACATAGGTGTTATAGGTTTGTCGTAAGGTGCCTGCGGGCGCTCTTACTGCTTGGGCACGGAGGCTGCAATCAGCACGGCGTTGCCTGTCAGGGTCACGCCGCGGGCTGAAGCGGCTACGAGGGCGGTGTTGCCGCGCGACATGTTGCATGCTGCTTCATGGTCGATGTCGACGGTACACTGGCCGGAGATGCAGATCAGCACGGCAAACGATTCGTTGGTGTGAGGGAGTGAAATCTGTCCGTCGACGGTGATTTTCTGCACGTCGAAGTATTTGCATTTCACCAGGGGCACCTCACCCTCGGCATCGCGGTCGTAGTCAGTGACATAGTTGTCATACACCTTGTAGTCGATAGCATCGACGGCCTCTTCGACGTGGAGCTGACGGGGCTTGCCGTCGAGACCGCGGCGGTCGTAGTCGTAGACGCGGTAGGTGATGTCGGAAGTCTGCTGTATCTCGGCAATAAGGTTGCCGGCACCGATGGCGTGGATACGTCCGGCGGGGAGGAAGAACACGTCGCCGGGGTGTGACTTGTGGTTGGCCAGCACGTCGGTGATAGTGTTGTCGGCTACGCGGCGGCGATACTCCTCGGGGGTGATTTCCTGAGAGAGACCGGCTATGATGTTGGCATCGTAGTCAGCGTCGATTACATACCACATCTCGGTCTTGCCCTGGCTGTTGTGGCGCTTGCCGGCGAGCTCGTCGTCGGGGTGAACCTGCACCGAGAGGTTGTCGCGGGCGTCGATAATCTTGATGAGCAGGGGGAAGTCGGTGCCGAAGCGGCTGTACACGTCCTCGCCCACGAGGTCAGCGCCATACTTGGCGATGAGTTCGGTGATTGTCAGTCCGGCATCTTCACCGGATTCCACCACCGATTCGTGACCCGGCACGCCGGAAATCTCCCAGCTTTCGCCTATATTCTCCTGATCGGTGACGATGTTCTTGAAATTCTTTATCTTGTCGCCGCCCCACACTACGGTTTTGAGGTAGGGACGGAAAGTGAATATCTTGTTCATAGTCAATGTGTAATATCTATAGGTTGGTTTGTTGGTCGTTTATTGCTTGCCGTCGATTGAAGCGAGGGCGAACACGTAGGCGCCGATCGAGATGGCCTCGCTTGCTCCGAGACGAGAGATAGCCACGCCGGTGCGCTTCACGGGGTCATAAATTACGGTATCCTCCGAGCCGTGAATCTGGAGCGTACGGCCGTTGCCGCGGGCAAATTCGCGGAACTCGTTCTCGTTGTCAAGATCGTAGACATTCATCTGCACGCGTTTCACGCTGTCGCCTGAGAGTGTGCTGATTGAAGAGCGCATCTTCTCAAGCAGGGCGGGCATGATATGGCGTGCGGCGCCGGTAAGACCGCCACCGATTACCACGAGCGAGTCGGTCAGCGTCACTGCCGTAGCCATAGCGTCGCCGGCTGCGGTACCGAAGCGGCGGAAAGCTTCGAGGGCCGCCTCGCGGTTACCTTCGCGGCTGCCGTCGGCGATGTCGCATATATCTTTGGGGGTAAGCTCTGAAGTGTGGTCGCCCGAGAGTTCGGCATACACGCGCTTCACGGCACGGATAGCCACGCTGTCCTCAACGATGATGTTGGGGTCGAACGTGTCGGGCAGACAGAATGTCTCGATGCAGGAGTTGTTGCCGCGGTTGAGGCGACCGTCGATGACGCTGCCAATACCGAAGCCTGTGCCGAAGGTGTAGCCGAGCAGGTTGGTGTACTCCTTGGTACCGCCTGCTGCCTTGATGCGGGCGTTGACTTCGGGGAGCAGACCCTCAACGGCCTCACCGAGAGCGAAGAGGTCGCCGTCGTTGTTAATGTAGACGGGAATGCCGAAGCGGCGGCGGAGTATCTCGCCGAGAGCCACGCCGTCGCGGAACGACGGGAAGTTGGGCAGGTAACCGCCGATGATACCGTTGGCATAGTCGGCCGGACCGGGGAACGCGAAGCTGATGGCTACGGGGAGCTGTTCGAGCGAAGCGATTACCTCCTCAAAGCCTGCGATAAGAGTCTTGATGCAGAGATCGAGGTCGGCTGCATTGGAGGGTTTGGTGATGGGGTCGATGATAAATCGGTTGCCCCGCATGGCGCCGAACACGAAGTTTGTGCCCCCGGCGTCGAGGGTGATGACGATACGTTGGTCGTTCTGATACATGGTATTTGTATGTTTAGTTTGTGGATTACTATATTGCGCACCTGTTCAGGAGTTGAAGCGGGCTTCGCGCCCCGATATGATGCAATTGTAACAAAAAAGTCCTGATATGATGCAAATGTAATAAAAAAATTGAGAATGACCTCGGTAGCGGGTGAAAAGTTTTAAGAGATTGTGTCGGCGGGACGTCACGGCGGCCGCGCAGCGGCTTTGGCGGGTTGAGGGAGTGCAGAACCTTTTGAGAGAGAACAGCGGCTTAGAGGTCGAGGGTGAGCTGTGTGTCGAGCAGGCGGAACGACATGCGGTGGAATGGCGATGCGCCATACCGAGCTATGGCGTCGCGGTGGGCACGGGTGGGGTAGCCCTTGTTATCGTCCCAGTGATACATGGGGTATTGCTCGTGGAGGCGCATCATGGCCTCGTCGCGGTGGGTCTTGGCGAGAACGGAGGCGGCGGCGATGTTGGCGTAGCGTCCGTCGCCCTTGACAAATGTGCGGTAGGGAATATCGCCGTAGGGCTTGAAGCGGTTGCCGTCGACGATGATGCCCTGCGGCCTGACGGTCAGGGCGTCGAGCGCGCGATGCATGGCCAGGATGGAGGCGTTGAGTATGTTGATTTCGTCGATTTCGGCGGCAGTGACTACTCCTACGGCCCATGCCACTGCCTCGCTCTCGATGATAGGACGGAGCGTGGCGCGCTGTCGTTCGGTGAGTTGCTTGGAGTCGTTGAGGAGAGGGTGGGAGAAGTCGTCGTGGAGTATCACGGCGGCGGCGTAGACGTCGCCTGCGAGGCAGCCGCGCCCCGCTTCGTCGCAACCGGCCTCGTTGATTCCCGGCGTGAAGCATATTTCAAGTGGTGATTTCATCGTTGTTGTGCCTCTTTTTGGAGTATATTATTGTAAAATAATGAATGATAGTGTTTTAGAGTTGCGTCAATCATGTTTGATATGGGTATAAAAAAAATTATCCGTCGTCGCGACGAATAATCTTTCTTAACCTTAAATCTAATACCATGAAAAACACAATGCAAAGATATAAACTTTTATGTTATTAAACATAATTATTTGGCAAATAAATACTAATTTAACTATATTTTAACATTTTTGCCACGCAAACAGGGAATGTGCTGCCAAAATTAGGTTAAAATCAGGTCGCGGCAGGCTATTTTGCTACGGCGACGTGGCCGCAGTTGCAAGTTTCGGTTATAATGGCTACATTTGTAGGAAAGCTGGGGGGTGAGATAAGTCTAAGCGGAGTCTACTGCTATCATAAAATAATTTCAACTTCCATTCAATTATAAGTAAACCCGATACGAATGATTTCAATAGTAATCCCGTTGTATAACAAGGGCGAACTCGTGGCGCGGGCGCTCGATTCCATCCTCGTGCAGAAATTTGATGATTGCGAGGTGGTGGTGGTCGACGACGGTTCGACCGACAACAGTGTCGCCGTAGTCAATCGCTACCTGTCGCGTTTTCCCGAGGGCCGGCTGCGCGTCGTGGCGCAAAGCAATGCCGGTGTGGGCGCGGCGCGCAACCGTGGCATAGCCTCGGCGCGCGGCGAGTATGTCACCTTTCTTGATGCCGACGACGAGTGGAAGCCCGGTCACCTTGCAGCACTCGCGGCATTAGCCGATGGTTACGGAGAGTGTGGCGTGTTTGCCACCAACTATGAGAATCTGATGACCGACGGGCGCACCGTACCTAATCAGTTGCGCCACCTCCCGTTTGAAGGCCCAGAGGGGGTTATTGACAATTATTTTGTGATGGCTGCGGAGTCCAACCCGCCGCTGTGGACGTCGGCCGTCATGGCGCGTACGGGATTGCTGCGCGGCGTGGGCGGTTTTCCGGAGGGGATAAAGTCGGGGGAGGACCTGCTGCTGTGGGCGCGGCTTGCCGCCAAGTCGCCGATAGCGTATTGCACGGAGTCGTCGGCGGTGTATCATCGCGGCAGCAGTAATCCGCGACCGCCGGAGCGTGTCGACGAGGTAGGCATAGCCTTTGAGGCGCTCTATCGCGAGCACCCGCAGTTGCCGGGGCTTAAGCGTTACATTGCGTTGTGGTACAATATGCGCATGAGCCGCTGTCTGGCCCATCGCATGTATGGCCGCGCGTGGAAAGCGTTGTGGCGCTCGGTGCGCTACCGTCCCACGCTGCGCATAGCCAAGCCGTTGGTTCAGTACACCCTGCTCGGTCTGCGCCGCCGGTAAGCCGATTTCAATATTCAAGGACCGGGGTCTTGTTTCCGACCCCGAAAGCCTCACGCGCGCTTGGTGCGCGACACGTAGCAGAGCGCGAAGAGCAGCACCACGAAATATCCCGCCAGAGGCACGAGGAACGAGAGCGACATGCCGGCGTTGTCGGCAAGATAGCCCATGGTCAGCGTGCCGATAGCACCGCCGATAGGACTCATCATCAGGAACGACGAACCGAGTTTGGTGAGGTTGCCGAGGCCGTTGAGTGACAGCGCGAATATAGTAGGGAACATGATTGACTCAAACAGGTAGCAGGCGCAGAGTGCCACAATCGACGTGATGCCCGACAGGAGTATTACCATCGCCGTACACACCACCGTGGCGGCGGCGCAAACCACGAGCACCTTCTCGGCGCGCACGCGGCTCATGATGCGGCTGCCTATCAGTCGGCCGGCGAAGAAGAGACCGAGGCCGCAGATGGCAAGCATCTGTGAGGCAGTCTCGGCGCTTATTGTGCCACCGTCGGTCACGTAGTTGATAAAGAAACTGTTGATGGCAATCTCCGATATTTCGTAGCAGAAGATGGCCGCGAGACCGAACACAAACAGAGGTCGGCCCCAAAGGCTTTTCACCATCTTTCGGTCACCCGTTGCGGGAGATGTCTCCTCGCTTTTGATTTCGGGAAGTTTCACGCGCGAGAATATGATGGCTACCACGAGCACTATGACGCCGAGAATGGAGTAGGGGATGGACAGGTTCTCGCTGCCCGACGACTCGCCGTTGCCGAAGAGTATCTGGCCGAAGATGAGCGGACCGAATATGCAGCCCATACCGTTGAGCGACTGCGCCAGGTTGAGGCGGCTTGCACTCGTGCGCGGGTCGCCGAGGCCGGCGGCGTAGGGGTTGGCCGCTGTCTCGAGGAATGCGAGTCCGCAGCCGAGCACGAACAGTGCGCCGAGAAACATGCCGTAGCTGTCAAACCGTTCGCCGGGGATAAACATGAACGCTCCCGCGGCAAAGAGCAACAGTCCGAGCACCACGCCGCTGCGGTAGCCCTTGCGCATGATGAAGAGTCCGGCGGGGAGTGCCATGATGAAATAGGCCGAATAGACGGCCACCTGGATGAGTGCCGACTCGGTTTTCGACATCGACATCACGTCCTGGAAGTGCTTGTTGAGAACGTCGAGTATGGAGCGCGAGAAGCCCCACAGGAAGAAGAGCGACGCGATGAGTATGAACGGTACTAAATATTTCTTGTCAATGAGCTTGGCGCCCTTAATATCGGATTCGGCCATTGTGATTGCTGTGTTTACGGTGATTTGTCGGGTTGATAGGGATGGGTCAGGCGGTGGCCCCGCTGTCGATGAGGTGCTGTATATCGGCCACGGTGGAGCGGAACGGGCCGCTTGCCTGCAGTTTGATGGTACACATGGCGGCGGCGAAGCGTCCTGCCTCCTCGTAGCCCGCGCCCTTGCTGCGCATGTAGAGGTAGCCGGCCATGTAGGTGTCGCCGCAACCGGTGGCGTCGACGATGTCGGCGGGTGCGTAGGCCGGGATTTCGTATGACTTGCCGTCGGCAAATATTACAGAACCCATGCTGCCGAGCGTCAGCACCACCTCTTTCACGCCCCAGCCGGCGAGTATCTCGGCCCCTTTGCGGGGGTCGGCGGCTCCGGTGAGCACCGCGGCCTCATGCTCGTTGACTTTGAGAATGTCGATATATTTGAGCGCTTCGAGTTTGTCGGCCCAGTCGACGGGATATACCTTCTCACCGCGCACTTCGCGCAGGTAGCCTTGCGCGTCGACCGACACGATGCCCTTCTTGTTAAGTGCCTTGATGATGTCGAGCGAGAAGTCGTCGGCAAGCAGACTGCCGAGATGGAAGTAGCGTGCGTCGACTCCCTCAAGTCCTTCGATGGTGAAAGGGTCGGCCTTGGCCAGTACGCGCTGTGTGCGGTTGTCCTGGTTCTCGCCGTAGCAGTTTTCAAAATATACGGAGTGGCGGCTGGGAAGCACGTCGACCTCGATGCCGAGGTTGCGGATATCCTCTACCGCTTTCATCTCGGTTTCGGCAAGCGAAGTGACCAGAAGGAAACTGTCGGCGTGCAGACTGCTCATGGCGTGGGCGAAGTAGAACGCCGTGCCGCCGGGAGAGTGGACCGTAAGACGGGGTGTGACGATTTTGTCGAGGGTGATGTGCCCTATGCAGCAGATATCTGTTTTTTTCATTGCAGTTTTGCGGGAGAGATGTTAGGGTTAACGCGGGAGAGAGGGGTTGACTCAAGCCATCGCTATGCCATACGCAGGTCGTTGCTATGTCATGATAGCATGTTGTTGCTATGCCATAATAATCGTGTCGACTGACTTAGGTGTTGCAAATTTACCAAATTATCCCGATATATCGGCCAAATAGTTTTAGAAAATCCCGAGGGCTAAAAAAGTGCATTTTTCTTAAAATCGCTAAAATGCTGAAAATTAGCGTGAAAGCTAAAATGGCGAAAAATTTTTTCAAAAAAGATGAAAAATTTTCCTCAAAAAATTTGGAGGATATAAAAAAAGTCCATACCTTTGCATCGCTTTTCAGCTCAATCGGGGTGTAGCTCAGTTGGTTAGAGTACGCGTCTGGGGGGCGTGAGGTCGCTAGTTCGAGTCTAGTCACCCCGACAAATTCTGCAAAAGCAAGGAAATGAGAATCAGCACAGTTGGTTCTCATTTTTCTTTTTTATACATTTTCATTTTGTCTTATAAACATTCTCCTGCATCGCTAATACCAAAACTCTGTATGAAAAGTAAATTGATGATGATGACAAGCGGCATGGCTTTGATTGCCGGCTGCGCGGTGGCCTTTGCTCACGAAGGACAGTCCGAGATTTTCTACGCCGACCCTACGGTGTTTGTTGAAAACGGTAAGTATTATCTTAGCGGCACGCGCGACTCGCGTCCTGCGGGATTTACGGTGGTGGAATCGGTCGACCTTGAGAACTGGAAGTATGTCAACCCGGATGACTCGCTGATTCTCGGCGTTGACCCGTCGCTGAATTATGGTACTCACGGATTCTGGGCACCGCAGTTCTTCAAGACGCCCGAGGGCAAGTATCAGCTGCTCTACACGGCCAACGAGCAGGTTGCCGTAGCTGATTGCGACGATATCGCGGGCCGATACGCTCAGCCCGAGGTTGCGCCCGTCGATGGCTCGGTGCATAATATCGACCCCTTTCTGTTCCGTGACGACGACGGTACGTACTATCTCTATCATGTGCGCTTTGACCATGGTAATTTCATATGGGTTGCCGAGTATGACCCCGCCACGCGCAGGATTAAGACGGAAACGTTGCAGCAGTGCTTCGCCAACACTCAGCCGTGGGAAAAGACCGACGCCTTTCCCTGTGACCCGATTATGGAGGGTCCGGGCGTTGTGAAAATCGACGGCACGTATTATCTGTTCTATTCCTGCAATCACTTCATGAGTCCCGACTATGCCGTGGGCTATGCTACAGCACCGACGCCGTTGGGTCCGTGGACCAAGAATCCTGCCAATCCCATCATCAATCGCGACATCGTGGGTGAGAAGGGTAGCGGTCATGGCGACGTGTTCCCTATTATAGGTGAAAGCGACAAGCTGGGCTACGTGTACCACGTCCATAACTCCGACAGCGTAGCAACCCCCCGCCGCACACGCATCATCACCCTCAATCTCGCCCCCGCCGCAGATTCCAAAGGTATCTACACCATCACCGCCGACCCCACCTCAATCATAAAGCCAAAACTATAGCGCAGCTGCAGGGTACCCGGAGGATGCCGATTTACCAGTAACCGGGGTTGCCGAGCGAAGCGACGGCGCCCCCGGGTTAATAGCCGAAGGGAAGAAGGCGCTCGAAGACCGCCGATTTGGATGACTTAGTGTTGTAAATCGGCGGCCTTCGGACGCCTTTCCTCTACTTGCTACCGGCTTTCCCCCGCACGTCTTCGCTACGCTTCGACTGGCGGGGTTACTACTAAATCGGCGGCCTTCGGACGCCTCGTTATCAATTTACGCTACCGTACCACTGTAACACAAGTATTTTGCTATGCGCCACTGTAAAGGCTACTGTATTGCCTTCCTGAACTCATCTCAGAGGCAATAACGGATAGTCTCACTGTACTACTGCAAAAGCTCCTGTACTACTGTTTAAAACGTAATGATGTTGGCCTAATATGCAAAAAGTAGGCTGAAATAGAAGCTGGATTGCTTTAATATGCAAAAAGTAGGCTATAAATTAATAATGTCGTGCAATATATTCCTGTATCAGAGTGGACCTTCGTTC
>JAAVEW010000005.1 GCA_014801075.1 Barnesiella sp.
GATGAGGTCTAACTCCTCCCTGTCATCATCGAAGTAAAAACACCTACGCGGATTCTTCGCGTTCATTCCAACAAGCCGTCGAGAAAGATAATAACGCAACCTCCACGATGAATAGCCATCATGGTAATAAGCAGTGTCCAGTATCTTGTATCTTTCTGAAATAGTCGAGAAGGCGCGGAAGTCCTCCCTCTGAGAGAACCAACGATAATTGCTGATGTTCTCGAATAGATGCCAGTCAACGTATCGGAATAGGTTGACATAGTGCCGTGGTGGATTAGGATTCTCTTCAAATCTCCATTCTGAGATGCTGAACTTCACAGTTAGATGCGAGATTAGCCAGTTGGGGATGTTGAAGACAAGTATCGCGTTCCTCTCTCGGTCTATTGCGTAGATGTAATGCGCGTGGCTGAGCCAGTTTGCCAAAGCTATCTCTTTGTCAGACTCTGCTTCAACTGGTAGCGTGAGGTAGTTGTGAATATGTTCCATATAGTAATGTGTAAGGTACTTAAGACAAATGGGCTGCGTTGAGGAGGATGACGCAACCCAATCTCCGTGTTGTGGTGAGCGGGAGTTATTTCTCGATTATTGCGAAGTATTCGTTCAACTTGGGGCAAGCCTTGAGTATAATCTCAAAGAAGCTCAATACTGCTTCGGGTGTGTTGGGATTAGTTGAGACATCAGCCTCGTTGAACCAGTTGATAAAGAATGACTGAAAGTGTTCCTTCTCGGAGAAGCTGGGTCCACGGTCTCGCATTTCAGCCCATGGTGGAGTTTGCCAACCAGTGCCGACATATAGGCTTTGTACTGTATTGCTGCGTCGGTCGATTGTTATGTTAAGACGTAAAGCGAACCAGTCATTGTCAGACTGACCGAGGCAGTCAGTTATGAATGATGCGAGGCAATTCTTTCCCTTGTCGTTGTCGGGATGAAGACATACTACAAATTTCATAGGTGTGTAATTTGGAGGTGTTATATATGGTGTGATTTCGAGATATTCACCAAGGGTGGGAATATGAGAGAGGAAGTAACTGAATGTGCTGACAATCTCATCAAAGTAGAATGGACTGAGACAGATGCCATTCTTATCACCGAAACGGCATAGCGAACCGCAAAGCCCCAGGGCACGGCTGAAAGTCATACGCTGTCTAAGGCGATAGGCGGCTTCGAGGTCAGTCTTCCAATCCGTTTGCATATCCGTCACTTGACCGAGTTCGTCAAGAGTGAGCGAGACGGTGATATACACTGGGCTACGGATTTTCAGCTCATCTTCGAGAAATTGGGCGATGGTGTCTTCAACTGCCTGCTTCATGTCGGGATGTAGGCACACAGAAAGGGCGCACTTATATAGTTTCATAAGTGTAGAAAATGTTATATTAGAATGTGAGAGTATTGCCGAAGATGGTAATATTAGCTCTGTTGAGTAGGGCGCGGTCGATTGGAGGCTCTGAGCCTTCAAGAAGGCAGCGACGGCATATCATCAGAATCTTGCCTATATTGTTTTGACCAGTGAATGTGCCTATGTCGCGGACTTTGTTGGCCTCGATGTTCAATTTGAGGTTGAGTTCTTTCTTGGAGAGGTTACTGCCGTACCACCTCTTTATTCGCTCTGCGAGCCTTTTGCGCTCGGCTACAAGTTCGGGATTCTTACAACCCCATACGGTAGCCGTACCACCAGTATCAAGAGTGGTCTCCTCAACAAGTATCACTTCCTCAGGGATGGATAGCAACTTGGCTCGGAAATCGGCATTACCGAGGCATTTCTGCCAAACCACAAACAGCATCCATTGCAAGCGGAACGAGGGGAAATCCTCACGGACTTGTTTCTTGTACTTTGCCTTAATGAAACGTTTGGCAGCGTAACCGCTTGTCTGTGAGATAAGTTCATGCTGAATTGCCACATCTGTAAACTCACCACAAAGGTATAGTTGTTCGGATGAGAGCCAGTTGATACCTATAAACTCAAAGGGATAACCACCTGCCATGTTGCTCAGTCTCATTTCGATGCCTTCAACAATGCCAGTAACCTTCTTGAAGCACCACACTGGTTGCTCAGACGCGACTATCCGCTCCTCACGACCAAGGGCACCAAAGAGTTCGGGGACGGACGACGAAGTAGTAAGAATGGGATTGGAGTTCATAACGATTTATTTTATAGTTAACAACTATCGTGTCTGGATTACTCCTACCACCGTGGACTGTTATGTAAGTCTCGGTTGGTGCAGCCCCAAAAGGCTGTCTCTTGACACTGAGGGATTCTCCCTCTTCAGATTACAAAGTTACAAAATCAAACCACCCCTTGTCAAGTTTTCAGCGTTAATAATTTATAAGATGATAGTAACAATAAATGACAACATTACTCAGAGACATAAGAAATGGTATAGGTAACAGTGCTTTTCCCTCCGTATGTGTAGTCCTCTACAATAATCTCGACTATATTACCATCTTCATCGAATTTATAATCCCACTTACGGTCAAACCTATCACCTCTTCGCTCTTTGTAAGATGGTAGCTTTTTAGATTGGATGGGAAACCACTCAGTTATACTCTCTATATTCTGATAAAATGAGTTTTTACTTACGGTATAGGTCAACATAAGAATGTTGATGTTGGTATCATTATCATGAGATGAGTATTCCATACCGTATTTGTTAGGGTTGGAATATTCACTGAGTTCTCCTCTCGGTCTATCGACTGGATTCCCATTCATATAGGCAAATTCCTTCATCTCATATTCGTCCACCATATACATTATGCTGTCGGAAGACATATAGTGGTGCATACCATTCTTGAATCCAAACCCATTGAAAATTCTACTGGGTATGAGGTACAGATGGTTCAACGGATTCATGTCTCTTGCCGACCATAAACCATTAAACTGGTCTTCCTTTATATTATCAATCCATTCATTGAACGTATCATACCCGATACAATCCATCTTTAAGGCGTAGGTATCGGTATAGTAGTGTATTGTAGCAAAATAGTGGTCGAAGCCATCTTCATCTTTTTCATAGTCAGTAATCAGACATCCTTTAATTCCATTTGGTCGCTTATTCGTGGCTCTATCCCAAATATACTGTCTCTTATGGGTCTTAATGGGTTTTCCATCCTGCATGACTGAGAAACGGAAATTGTTATCAACCAATTCCAGTTTCTCTACGAACTTGTGAGGTTTGTCCTCAGAGGTTTTAGAGACAGACTTCAGGTTTCCGTCTGCGTCATATTCAAAGTTGTATGTGTGACAAAGATTATAGGGGCGTTCACCTTTCCAATCTATCCACTCCTCAGAGATACTCTTTACCAGTTTTTTGCCAAATTTGTTCTTGCGGAGAGATGGGGGTTGAGTCTTTTCTGACACATCAGACACTCCTGAATGGCTACATTCAAGGGTCATATAATTAGGCATTCCTTGACCTTCTGATTTATCAAAGAACAGCATCTTCCCTCCTTGCTGTATTTCAAATTCCCAGTCTCCTTCCGAGCATTTGACAAAAAGTGTATTGCCCTCTATTCGGTATGAGCCTTCAACGCTCTTTTCCTCCCATCCTACATCGCTGCCACCTTCAGACGAGCATACACAGAAGCCATCATAGCCGAAAGCGATTGATAAATCATATCCTATATGAGCAATATTTCCCCCACCACTAAACACTTTCCCTTGGAAATCCTTATATGTAAAATTCTGCTTTTGATTGGGATTATTCGAGGCGGTTTTATTTACTGGTGCTTTATCATTCACTATATAATACCTTGCAGGTTCGGGACGGCTGGACTCCCCATTATAATGGTCGTAGGTGTACATTCTAATGAGAGGCTTCCCATTGAGAATGTCGGGTTCATAGTATTCCCATCCGTAATCACCAGGCAAGAATATGTTCTCTGTCCGTCTTGTATCAAAAGTTATATAAGGCTTTTCAGAAGAAGAGAGATGGAGGGAAAAGGCAATGGGTTTTCCCTGGTCGTTAATACCCAAAACGGCTACACTGGGCTTTAATGAAACGGTATGTACTGGGCGAAACTTAACACCTCGGATATATAGCCAGTATTTTTCTCCATCGGGAATTAAAGATATTGCCCCTTTTGTACCTCTCGATTCTCCATAAAATTCTGCCCCATCTCCTACAAGTCGAGATACATCCTCCCAACTTCTAAATTCTTTCACTTGTGAAAAGCAGGGAAACGAACAGATTATAGCAAAGAGTAAGAGAACGAGCTTATAATATGATTGTTGCATAAGGAATAGTCGTTTATATATTTATTTCTCGAATACCACCTTTCCGTTTTCTTCTCTATAATAACGGTTCTTATATCTCACATTAACTTTCTTATTATTGAAAATGAGATTCACGGTATCACTTGAACCCTTCGCCTTAAACGATACCACGAACACTGTTGCCCCTTTTTTCAATGGTTTTAGAAATGGATTGTCAAAGTATATCACATTTTCTATTTGATTGAATTTGAGACTGAATACTTGCTTTAAGTCCAAGGTAACATTAGGCAGCAAACCAACTTTATAATAGGTGCTTGCTGAATTAATATTATATCTCTGCTGGCTAATGTCTATAATATCTTTCTCCCATGGATTCTGAATCCCTATCTCAAACGCTAATGCTATTTTTTGAATTTCTTGCTGACAATGAGTTATCGCTTGAACAAGTTCAGAAATTCCATCGGGCAGGTTATCTGTGCTGATTAGAGGATTACGAAATACCTCAAATATATCACCTATGTATGGTTTGATAGAGAAATCCGTGTCCGAAGTCTGCTTTAATTGAACATATTTGCTACTGATTTCTGTTGCTAACTTTTGCCCATTACCGTTAAGAGTTATTTCAAGTGTATAGAACTCACTTCCTGGGCGCTCAATAGGTTGGTTATTACGGTCTCGAGTAGTTAGTATGTTTTTATATAGAGTATAGTCGAATGGATTTGACTCTGTAATTTGTTGAGGAATAGAATTGAAGAAATCAACAAGAGGCTTGAGTTGGACTCTATTCTGTTCTGATACAGAAGCACCCCACTGCCCGTAACCACTTAATAAATGGTTCAGTTCTTCTTCTATCCCTTTCAGTTTTTGCGCCCGAACAGTTTCAATTAGTTTGTTATCTACTGAAATCACCAATCGAGCTATCGGACTTATTTTGGATTTACCATGATATTCCCTATCAAAATTATATTGCTCGACATTAACCATTTTTGCTTCAATAGGGTATTCTCCTGTATTAATATCTAAGCCAGGCACCTTAAATTCATAAGACCATTCTGGGGATGCTGTCCAATATGCTCCAGTGGGAAACTCAATTACATTCGTTTCATTACTCACATATATTTTATCATCATTTACCTCATTTAGATACATTGACCTTTCATGGGTAATATGAAGAGAGGGTGTTGAAGTATGGGTTAGTTTCTTTACTTCATTGACAGAAGGCAATCGGGGTGTAAATGAGTAGTCGTTTCCTTCGATACTGCAAGAAAATTTTGCTGGGTGGATTAGAGACGGACTGGAGAACTGTTCCTCCCCATTTTGTGAATAGTTGGATGAAGCCCAGTAAATGTGTTTTCCATCATCCCCAGTTTCGCCCATGAAAAGATACCCAGGAATATCAACCTTAGAGGAATCTAAGAGCAGTTCGCGCAGCAACTTGTCTATTCTCACTTTATCATCCTCGGTTAGCGAAATGGATTGATTCCCATACAAAGTTGCCACCCTATCAATCCAATTAAAACGAGAAGGGAATTCGTTACGAAAGAAGTTCTCCAACTCCTCTATTTCCTTGCGTTTCCAATCCCCAGCTCTGAAGTTAGGGATATTAAGGTCTATGTACCATAAAAAAATGCGTTATTTACCGAGGAGTTTGTCTGCTCTTTCTGATTTGCTAATTGCATAAATTGAGACCTCTGAGCAACATAACCCGAAGGATTATCGAGTGTTTTGGATAGAATTGATTCTATCTGCTGGTTAATGTAATCAGTTACTTCCTTAGACCTGGCATAAACGGACTGCACACAGATGAAGAGAGCCACGAGAAGAAGTGAAAAATACTTACTCATTGCTGAAGAGCGATTTTTGTTGCCCTTAGTGGCTCGGTTGGGGCGGTGGTGATTCGTTAGTTCTGAAGACACAATAAAAAGAGTGAGCCACCTTAGCGTTTAATCTCACTAACGCGCTCACCACAAGCGAAGAAATAAGATGTTACGATTACGGCAGCTCACCCAGTCTGCCGTATATATCATTGTTGATGTATATGCGCGACTGAGGGAACAGCGTCTTTCGCTTCATCTCTGATTTCTTACTATACGAGGTGGTGATTCGTTAGTCAGAGAAAGCTAAAACACTTTCCATTATGTCTGTCAAAGCCTTTTACGGCAATAACACTGCAAATTTACGAAAAATTTCTGAGTTCCTCAGCATGAGAGGCTTAAATTCGGTGAAAAATTGCTAACTTTGTAAGTTAATTCGTACAGTATGCCTCTAAACATCGACACATACCCACATCCTCAACTTCGCTACACGGTGAGATTGGAGTATCTTCACCCAGTATATGATAAGGTGGAGGCGGTATATATCTATATGACTGATGAGGAGTTTGAGAAATCATATCGTGAAATCATAGAACAGAGGAAGAATGAGATACGCGAAGAATTAGGATATAATGAGGGTTGGGAATATGAAATAACTNAATGGGGGNATAACTANANNGANAANCNATTCTTTGAGAATGANATNCTNTCNNANAATNTNATTAGNCTCTTAAAGACNGGTNANNTNNCNTANNCAGNGCNNNAAGATGANGNTGNNCGAGAANTNGCATTAGCATATCTGNACGAGATTNAANCNCTTTATANNAAGGAGCAAGTTGCCGAGGCAATATTATCNGTTATTTCTTTCAAGCCCAATGTTGAGATAGTTAATAGGATTTTGNAGGTTTGGGGTGCTNCCCTTAATCGGAATACCTATGTGGAGAATCAACTGAAAACGATAGTAAATTCCAATGCAACTGATTCGGCTCTTGGAAAGTTACTAAAAGTCGATGATAGTTATAATCTACGGTTACTCAAAGTCTGCCTCAAACATCTCTCAGACGAATGGAATCTCACGNAGGAGGAAGATGCTCACAGACGTAGCATAATAATATATCGTTTTTTATCTGAGTGTCCCTTAATAAAGCGAAACAACATAAGCCTTAAAAAAGGCTTGGAAACGCTTTCTTCATACCTAAACGTATCATCCTCCAATTATACNAAGGAAGTNCAACTTAGTGAACCTAAGAAAGANNGGTACGGCAAATATGANANTACTTCAGACCCAATGGTATCGCGCAAAGTTCGCATATATACNCAGATAAATTCACGATGGGCTACTTTTAAGGCTCGTCATTTCAAATAGCAGTCACCGCACTGTTACCTCCCAGTTACCACTTTCATTTTTATTTTATTGAAGCAGGGATGATTCCGTCCCCGCTCAATAATTTTATGCCGTTGTCTCGCAGAGTATTACGAAATTTGCACCGTCAACGATGACAATTGATAGTCTTTTGTCGGGATTGACAAAAGACGAAAAACAATGGAACAAATACCAATTCCACATCCGACGTTCTTCAAAACTGTTGAAGACAATGAATCATTCGTAGCTTCTCTAAAAGAAAAGCTGCAACTCCTAACAAAGTTTAAAGACATTTTACAAAAAGTCCATAGAATGCAGTTCCGCGGAAAATATTTTGTACAAGCAACAGTACAAGATATTGAGTATATGGCCTGCAAAGAGGGTCTTCCTCTTGGGCAAATTCCCAATAATGTAGAGGTTATACTCTTGTTGCACGATACGGAGCGAGCCATCTATGATATTAAGCAGTTCATTCAATTCTATAACGTGAGAATTGAGGGTGGTCACATTCTTTCGGTCTATGGTGATTCAGATAACTTTATCTGGAAATCTTATAACGATTCAGAAGGAAAACGTTCTTTCCGTTGGTTACATCATCATTTGGAAACTATCAACCAGTTTCTACCTTGTAGTATAGATATTTCTTCGGAAATACTGCCTGCAGAAACGATTGAGTTTATAGACTATCTCATAAAAGGAGATAACTGTACAGATGAAACACTTGAGGTCGGCTTCTATAGAGGATGCAGGCATTACACGGAAGAAGAGTACATAGAGTATTATTATTCGGTCTTTCCAAATCTCGATACAGATATGGAAGATTTACTACGGAGACATTATAAGGGTCTCCGTATGATTCAAAGACAAGCTTGGCACATAGGGGAAGGCGTGTGTGATTATACAGGTTATGAACTTGAAGTTNCTCCAATTGAAGCAATATTCAATTATGGATATTGTATTTTAACCTACACTCCAAAAACNCAATCACTGTTAGGTCTTGGAGTGGAAGTTAAAATCACCGAAATTCCTGATGGATTACAAGAAAAGGCAGCTTTTATGGCAATGAACCTTCTCAACCATTACGGAACAATATACGTTGACTACTCAAACTTAAAAGATGAGTTTGAAAGGATGAAATATCAGTTTNCCGAAAGCCAATTCTCTAATTCANATTTTGAATGAAAGATATGAGTATTTCCATNATAGACAACCATGGCTGTAAATTCATCGGTAAGCGGTTCATAAGACCGCCCAACAGTTAGTAACTCGGCTACTCCTACATCAAGGGCATTGGCTATATTCTGTAAGGTCGAGAGATGGGGATTGCCGTTAAGCGCACGGCTTAGAGACTCGGGCTTTATTCCCATTCTTTCAGCGAGTTCTTTGAGCGTCAGTCCACGCTCTGAGCAGAGTTCTTTGACTCGGATTGAGAGTGTCTTATCCATATTTTTTGAGATTACACTGCAAAGGTAGTGAAATTAACTCATACTATCAATTTTGTGGGTAGAATTAACTTTATTTAGCTGTAATAATTTGGATTCGCTTAACTTTAGCTGTAACTTTGCAGTGTAGTTCTTAACCTATAATATCAAAAATATGGCTGAATACATTCTTTCAATCCTCCGTAGTCAATTGATGATAATGTGGAGCTGGGGATTCAACTCTCCGACACGCCTGGCCGACAATAAAGGTCTCGCTTTCAAAGTACAGGGCTTTAAGTACAAAGGTTGGGTTGAGGTAGTTTATGATGAAGGTCTCGATACATTCAGCGTCATTCTCAAAAAGACTGGCGAGGTCGTTGAAGACGTGTACTTCGATGAACTTGTGAATGTTATTGATAGTCTTGTGGAGCGTACCGAAGACTACGAGAAGAGAGTTAACAAAGAGTATGGTTTCACTGCTTAATCAGCACTGAGAATGGAAAAGACTAAGGTTGTTATTTACGCTCGCGTTTCTACCTCATCACAAGACTATGACCGCCAACTCCATGACCTTCGCGAGTACGCTACTCGCCATAGTTACGAAGTCGTTAAAGAGTTCTCCGAAAAGATAAGTGGAGCGAAGAAGGTAGAAGAGCGTCAAGCCATGACAGAACTTCTCGACTACACCAGCAAGCATAAGATTGATAAAATACTCATCTACGAGTGTAGCCGTTTAAGCCGTCGAGCTGTTGACTTCCTCCAACTCATAGAGACCTTTACTGAGCGCGGAATATCTGTCTTCATCCTCCAAAATGGGCTTGAAACCATGCTTCCCGACGGGAAAGTCAATCCGATTGCCACCTTGGTTCTTGGTATTCTTGCTCAGTTCAACGCGATGGAACGCGGTCTTATCCGAAGCCGTATGCAGAGCGGTTATAATAACTATCGCTCTAACGGAGGCAAGGTTGGGCGGAAGGACGGCTACAATAAGCCGATAGAAGCCTACAAAGAGGAATATGCCGAGGAATTACGCTTATTAAAACGTGGCTATAGCCTCCGAAATATTTCAAAAATAACTGGCACCAGCGTGACTACCATCCGCAAGGTAGCCGATTTAATCAACAACAAAAAAGAAGCCGTATGAAGATACGATTCAATCTACAATATCCCAATCTCGATAAATCGCTTATCATGGCGATTGTTCGGGGTGGTGGTAAACAAATAAAGAAATCAACTGGAATCTCAATACCTACAAAGGTATGGGATAAGTCGAAGCAGCGTTGTAAAGAAAACATCGAAGGGACTGTCCGTTATAAGCGCGAGTTGCACAAAATTAATAAGCAGTTGGATGCAATTGAAGGCCGTTGGTCTCAGCTTGGTCATATTGCACTTGTCGGCAATATGAAACTTGATTTTGACCTCAATCCAATATTCAAAGATGCCGTAAAAACATCCAAACAAGTAGTTGAAGCAGAAGAAGCAAAAGCTAATCGCACACCTCTTCAATATTTCCAGGAATATATTGATGGAATGACTTCGATTGTCAATCGAGCGACTGGCCGTTGTATCAGTTCGCGCACCAAAGGACATCATATCGTAGTCTTAAAGAGAGTCAAGGCGTTCATAGCAGATATGCGTCTGACCGATTCCTTCGAGACATTCGGCTCTTCGTTTGAGCATTGTTTTACCGTTTGGGCGAATAGCAAGGGATATGCGCATAATACCATAGTTGCAACATTCTCCATCCTCAAAGTTTGGCTAAATCATGCCAAGGAAGAAGGACTTGCGGTTGGCGAGGCTTACAATAAGTTACCCAGCAAAGGTAGCGATGCGGACAATATAGCCCTTACGACTGAGGAAATAGAGGCCATATTCAACCTCGACATTCCAGCATTCATCAAGGAGAACAAGATAGACGCGAAATCGACTATTGAAACAACGCGAGACCTTTTCATTATTGGCTGTTGGACTGGTCTTAGGAGGGCTGACCTCAATCGTATCAACGAGGCGGTATTCAATCTTGAAGCTAACACACTGACCATTCAGACGCAGAAGACAGATAAAAGAGTGACTATTCCACTTCATCCCATGGTTAGACAACTCCACCAAAAGTATAACGGCAAATTTCCCCGACTGGTAGATAAGAGTAAAGCTAATGCCCAACTTAAAGAACTGGGACGCTTGGCAGGTCTAACAGAGGTTACGCTACGTTCTTCCGTCAAAGGTGGGAAAGTAGTAACTGAAAGACTGATGAAATATCAGCGTATTGGATTCCATACTGGGCGTAGGTCATTCGCTACAAACCTCTATCGTATGGGCGCACCTACAATCAGCATAATGCAGATGACTGGTCATACAACTGAGGCAAACTTTCTCAAATACATTAAAGTCACTGATGCGGAACACGCGGCAATTATCCAAAGTTATATCAACAAAACCGCATGAAGAAGACAGAGCATAATTATCTGTTTACGGCAATGCCAGTAAACCTGACGGTCTGTCTTGACAATAATTGTAGGAGTATGCTCTTTACGCTCTTGCAATTATCATCATATTACGCAGATGATGAAGGTTGGTTCTTTCGGTCAAATTCAGACCTTCAAGCACAGAGTCGACTTAGTGAGAATTTAGTGAGAGCCACAATCAGTACACTCTACCGATTGGGTGTTATTGATGTTAGGGTGGATGGGAAATCGAAAAATCAGTCTCCCAATCGGTTTAAGGTTAATGAAACGGCAATGCTCCAATGGGAGAAGTATAGCATCGAAGATTGCATTAAGAATCCCGACTATGCCATAATGACCGACCAGTATAGGTCAACTGGATGGAAGCCGTCTTATCTTGACAAATCAGCTAAAGTAACTCCTCAATCACAACAGTCTCTCCCCGAAATTGAGGACAATATAGATAATGCAGCAAATGAAGAGAATATAGTTAATATACTCTCTGCAGGGGCGCATGAGAGAACTTCTACTCGACCGAGGGAGTTTCACTCACCAGCAATGGCTGAATACAAGAAAGAGGAGGATGCCATAATGGAACGGTTGCAAAAGGTAACATCGTGGCTTGATTTTGACAAGATAATCAGGGATGTTGACAAAATACTTATTAACCCACCAAGCGAGAAAGCAAAGGAATGCACATACCAACGCTTACAAGCCTTGACAGCCTCCAAGATTCCATACTTCACTAAGAAGTATCAGTCAGAACCCGATAACCCCATCGGAAAGCGATTTTTCAAGTGGTTGGATAATTGGAGAAAACTCCATAGCAAATCTATCTGACAATCCCATCGGGGTCATTTTCTTCCAGCGGGGATGAATAGCGGGGGCGATTCTCTCAAATCGGGCAAAAACGACAATCCACGGCTGACTCAGCGAGTTAACCGTGGATTGTTTGTAACTGTTTGGTATCAATCCGTGTGGATTGCTTCAATGGGGTGTAATTGGCTATAGTTCAGATGGGTCTGGATGAGCTTTTATTATTCCCATTCGATTGTGGCCGGTGGTTTTGAGGAGATGTCGTAGCATACGCGGTTGACGCCGCGGACGTGGTTGATGATGTCGTTGGAGACTTTGGCCATGAAGTCGTAGGGGAGGTGGGCCCAGTCTGCCGTCATGGCGTCGGTGGAGGTTACGGCGCGGAGTGCTACGGCGCGTTCGTAGGTGCGCTCGTCGCCCATTACGCCTACACTCTGCACGGGGAGCAGTATTACTCCTGCCTGCCATACCTGGTCATACAAGCCCCAGTCACGAAGTCCCTGGATGAAGATATGGTCGGCTTCCTGCAGGATTGATACCTTTTCGGGTGTGATGTCGCCGAGGATACGCACTGCAAGGCCGGGGCCGGGGAACGGGTGACGCTTGATGAGGTGGTCAGGCATGCCGAGTTCGCGACCTACGGCTCTTACCTCGTCCTTGAAGAGGAGACGGAGGGGTTCGCAGAGCTTGAGGTTCATCTTCTCGGGGAGACCGCCAACGTTGTGGTGGCTCTTGATGGTGGTGCCGGTGATTGAAAGGCTCTCGATACAGTCGGGATAGATTGTACCCTGTGCCAACCACTTGACATCCTTTATCTTATGAGCTTCTTCGTCGAACACGTCGATGAAGCCTTTACCTATGATTTTGCGTTTGCGTTCGGGCTCGGTCACTCCGGCGAGTTCGCTGAAGAATTTTGCCGATGCGTCAACGCCTATTACATTAAGTCCGAGACATTTGTAGTCGTTGAGCACGTCGGTAAACTCGTTTTTGCGGAGCATGCCATGGTCAACGAAGATACAAGTCAGATTGCTGCCGATTGCCTTGTTGAGAAGCACTGCCGCCACTGAGGAGTCAACACCGCCGCTGAGGCCGAGCACTACCTTGTCGTCGCCGAGCTGCTCGCGCAACTCCTTGACGGTAGACTCGATGAACGATGCCGCGCTCCAGTCCTGCTTGCCGCCGCATATATCAACGACGAAGTTTTTGAGCAACTTGGTACCATCCTGCGAGTGGTAAACCTCGGGGTGGAACTGTACACCCCACACCGGTTCGTTATCTGACTGATAAGCAGCGATTGCCACTTTGTCGGTCGAAGCGATGGGAGTGAAGCCTTGGGGCAGAGAGGTGATGGTGTCGCCATGACTCATCCACACTGTCGAACCGGCCTCGATACCCTTCATCAAGGGTGAGCACTCATCAACTTTGGCGAGAATGGCACGACCATACTCGCGCGAGGGAGCAGGCTCTACGCTGCCGCCGTTGGTATAGGCGATAAACTGTGCCCCGTAGCAAATGCCGAGGATAGGCAGACGACCGCGTATTTTCGACAAATCGGCCTTGAATGCCTTTTCGTCATACACCGAGAAGGGCGATCCTGAGAGTATCACACCAATCACCGAGGGGTCGTCGTGAGGAAATTTGTTGTAGGGGACAATCTCGCAATACATGTTAAGTTCACGCACACGGCGGCCGATAAGCTGCGTGGTCTGCGAACCGAAATCGAGAATAATAATTTTTTCCTGCATTAACGTGTAGTTGAAAAATTTATCGCAAAGTTAATTATTTTTCTCCGATTTCCCGCATTGCCAATCAAAATAATAATCAGTCATCGCGAAGTAATCGGCGATGCATTACCGGCACGGCGTAGTTGCCGATGTATTTTGTCT
This sequence comes from Barnesiella sp., assembly GCA_014801075.1. GTDB lineage: Bacteria > Bacteroidota > Bacteroidia > Bacteroidales > Muribaculaceae > JAGBWK01. The sequence continues at coordinate 13,955 of JAAVEW010000005.1, forward strand.
AAAAAATAGCTAAAAGTTGTGGCGGCTAATCATTATTATCTTTGAATTTACTATATTTGTAGATTGAAATAACATCTTATTGCAATTACGATGAAATCGATTTTCGGATATATAACTGCGGCTGCGCTCATGACTGTGGCTGGAATTACCGCTGACGGTGCTCCCAAAGCTGCTACAAAGGGGGGCAAATCGATGACCGAAATAGAGTTGATGATACGCCGCGGCGCGCTCGACGAAGCCACCGAAGCGCTCGACTCAGCCGCAGCTGCCCAACCAAAAAACGCGGAGATTGACTACTTGCGTGGCAAATGCCTCGTCGCCTCAAACAACGATGCCGCAGCCGTCAAAGCTTTCACCGAAGCCAACCGCAAAGGCTCCAACAACGCTCTTCTCGACCTTGCCGAAATAGCCATAAGGGAATACCGCGTCGACGATGCCGACGACTATATCGACTCCTACAAGGCCTACCTCACCAAGAACAAACGCAAGAAACTCCCCGACAACTCCGGCGACCTCGCTCCGCAGCTGATGCGCACACGCTCTATGCTCGACCGTGTGGAAAAAATCGTGGTGTTCGACTCCATCGTTGTCGACAAGGATGAGTTTCTGAGTGCCTACCGCCTGTCGCCTGAAGCGGGCGCGCTGCTCGACCCCGAAGTTCTCCCCGCCGGAGTGGATTTCTCCGACCCGACGGTGGTGTATCGCACCGAGGACGGCCGCGAAATGCTCTGGGGCGCGCAGAACGACGAGAGCCTCTTCACCCTCCGCTCCATGCACCGCCTCGCCGACAACAGCTGGGAGGAGCCCGAAGCCGTAGGCGACCATCTCGGCATGGGCAGCGATGCCAACTATCCCTTCCTCATGCCCGACGGCGTGACACTCTACTTCGCTTCAGACAACGAGGAATCGCTCGGCGGCCTCGACATCTTCATATCGCGCAACAACGGTACCGAGTTCCTGCAACCGCAGAACGTGGGCATGCCCTACAACTCACCCTACGATGACTACATGCTCGCCATCGACGAACTGACCGGCGTAGGCTTCTGGGCCTCTGACCGCAACCGTTTGGGCGACAAGATTACCATCTACATGTTTATCCCCGGCCAGAGCCGTGTCAACGTCGACATCGACGACCCGCAGCTCGCCGACCTCGCATCGCTCCGTTCCATACGCGACACATGGCCCGACAACGCCGACTTCTCCAACATACGCAAAGCCCTCGACGGTCTCAGCGCCAACCGCAACAGCCGCGCGCAGCAGTTTGAGTTTCCGCTCTCCGACGGCCGTGTGCTGACCCGCTACAACCAGTTTACATCATCACACGCCGCCGACATGATGCGCCAGTACGTCAGTCTGAGCAAATCAACCGACGAAGCGCGCCAACGTCTCGACGCCCTGCGTCTGCAATATGGCAAAGGTGACACCTCCACAGGCCCCGAAATACTCTCGATGGAACGCGACATCGCCGATGCCGAAGCGCAGCTCAAACGCGTAGCCAACGACATAATCAGATCAGAGATGGGAGGCAACGTAAAATGATAGCAGATATTCTTGCCGACATAGGCGACAGTCGCCGTTACACCCTCCACTCCCATACCGAATACTGCGACGGACGCGCCACCATGGAGGCCTTCGCCCGCAAAGCCGTGGAGGAGGGATTCACCCACTACGGGTTCACACCCCACTCCCCTATCATCATCACTTCGCCCTGCAACATGCTGCGCGACAACGTAGCGCGCTACGACGCGGAGTTCAGCCGCATAGTGCGCGAGCATGGCGACAAAGTGAAATTCTACCGCTCCATGGAGATTGACTACCTCGGCGACGAGTGGGGACCCGCCCACGACTACTTCGCCTCGCTCAATCTCGACTACTCCATCGGCTCGGTGCATTTCATTCCCACTCAGGAAGGGGATTACGTCGACATCGACGGCAACTTCGAAGGCTTCAAAAAGAAGATGGCGAAACACTTTCACGACGACATCCGCTACGTGGTCGAGACATTCTACGCCCAATCATGCCGCATGGTCGAAGCCGGTGGTTTCGACATCATAGGTCACCTCGACAAGATAGGCAGCAACGCCGGCTACTATCAGCCCGGCATCGAGAGTGAACCGTGGTATCAGTCGCTGCTCGACGACCTTATAAGCCGCGTCATCGACGCCCGCCTCACAGTTGAAATCAACACCAAGGCATGGGCTCAGCACGGCCGCATGTTCCCCCACCCCGACAAGTGGGCCGCGCTCGTCAGAGCCGGAGTGCCCATTGTGGTCAACAGCGATGTCCACGTGCCCGCACTCATCAACGCCGGGCGCGACGAAGCCTATAAATTACTTGACAGTATCACCAACTCAGCAATATAACCGATGCCGGTAAAAGTAGATGAAACGCTCCCTGCCGTTGAGCAACTGAAAAAAGAAAACATATTCGTGATGGGCGAACGCCGCGCATCATCGCAGGACATACGCCCGCTGCGCATCGCCGTGCTCAATCTCATGCCTCTCAAAATCATGGCCGAGACCGACCTGCTGCGCCTCCTCTCCAACACCCCGTTGCAGATTGAACTCGACCTTATCGACACCGGCGCTCACGATTCGCGCAACACCCCCGAGGAGCATATCGAAGCGTTCTACAAACGCTTTGACGAAATCGAGCATAACTACTACGATGGTTTTATCGTCACCGGCGCACCGGTGGAGAAACTGAAATTTGAAGACGTGGACTACTGGCAGCGTCTCACCGAGATATTTGACTGGGCACGCACCCACGCCACCTCAACATTATATATATGTTGGGCAGCCTTTGCCGCGATGTATCATTTTTACGGCATCGACAAGGTGATGCTCGACAGGAAAATATCAGGCGTGTTCACTCACCGAAGCACCGCCCCGTTCAATCAGCTGATGCGAGGCTTTGACGACACGTTCCACGTGCCCCACAGCCGCTACGCCACCGTCAACCCCGACGACATCAAGGCATGCGAAGGGCTTGAGATACTTGCCGAGAGTCCCGACAGCGGCGTCTACATTGTCATGGGGCGCGGCGGCCGCGAATTTTTCATCACCGGCCACTCGGAATATTCGCCCATGACCCTCGACTTCGAGTATCACCGCGACCTCGACAAGGGCATCAACCCCGATATTCCCTGCAACTACTACCCCGGCGACGACCCCTCGCGCGCTCCCGAAGTGAAATGGCGCAGCCACGCCAACCTGCTCTTCTCCAACTGGCTCAACTACTACGTTTACCAGCTGACTCCCTTCAACCTCGCCGACGTAGCCTCAATGAAATGACACCTATGACACCACAGCCACGCCCACTCGAACTCCTCGCCCCGGCCCGCAACGCAGCCATAGCGCGCGAAGCCATACTCCATGGCGCCGACGCCGTCTACATAGGCGCGCCAAGCCACGGCGCACGCGCCAAAGCAGGCAACTCCATTGATGAAATCAAGGAACTTGTAAAGTTTGCTACGCCCTATGGAGTAAAGATTTACGTCACGGTTAACACCATCATCTACGACGATGAACTCGCATCCGTAGAGCGCATGATATGGGACCTCTACGCCGCCGGTGTCGACGCCCTCATAGTGCAGGACATGTCGCTGCTGCAGATGAATCTGCCACCCATACAGCTCCATGCCAGCACCCAGTGCGACACCCGCGACGCCGCCAAAGCCCGCTGGCTTCAGGATGCCGGCATGTCGCAGATAGTGATAGCCCGCGAAACCGACATCGACACGATACGCGAAATTTGCAGCGCTGTCGACGTGCCCGTCGAGGCATTTGTCCACGGCGCGCTCTGCGTGAGCTACAGCGGCGATTGCCGTGCCAGCCAGATACTTACAGGCCGTAGCGCCAACCGCGGTGCCTGCGCCCAGATGTGCCGCCTGCCCTACTCACTCATCGACGGTGACGGCCACGTCGTCGGCAAGAAGCACTACCTCTCGCTGCGCGATATGAACCGTCTTGCCAACCTCGGCGAGATGGCCGATGCCGGAGTGACGTCATTCAAGATTGAAGGGCGTCTAAAGGATGCTTCATACGTCAAGGAGGTGACTCTCGCCTACCGCCAGGCTCTCGACCGCCTCATTGATGCCAACCCCGACCGTTACTGCCGCGCATCGCGCGGAACGGTGACAGCAAAGTTTTCACCCGACACGGCCAAGTCGTTCAACCGCGGCTACACCGACTACTTCCTGCACGCCACGGCCGTGCGCCCCGTCAGCAAGGAGCGCATCGCCTCGCTCGATTCGCCGAAAGCTCTCGGCGAGCAAGTGGGTAAAGTGCGCGCCACCTCCGGCGCTGTCATCGACGCCACTCTTTCCGTGCCCTTGGTCAACGGCGACGGCCTATCCTATATCACCCCCGACGGCATGACAGGCGGTTTCCGCGTGAACCGTGCCGAGGGGCGGCGCATATTCCCCGCCGAACGCATCTCGCTCCCCGCCGGAACGAAACTCTACCGCTCCTACGACAAAGAGCGCGAGGCGATGCTCGCTTCCGCCACGGCCACCCGCCTTATCCCTGTCGAGCTCACCATCAGCCGCTGCGATGCCGACACAATCGCCCTGTCGGGCACTGTCGACGGCATCGGCACGGTTAGTGTCACTGCTCCATGCAGCGCCGAAAAGGCCAAGAACGACCCATCGGAGCATCGTCGCCGACAGCTCTCGAAATGGGGCGACACGATATTTACCGTCGCGGGATACGCCGACATGCTCGGCAACGACTTCGTGGCCGCATCGCTCCTCTCCGAACTCCGCCGCAACCTCGCCTCGGCACTGCTCTCCACCCTCGAAGCCCGCAAAGTGACCCTGCGTCCCGGCAACCGCGCCGCGCGCTCGCTGCCACCCGAAGGCGCCGCGCTCACCCACCGCAGCAACGTGTCCAACCGCCTTGCCGCGCAGTTCTACCGCGATTGCGGCGTGACCTCCATAGAGCCTGCCGTAGAGGTGAAGCGGCCATCATCGCGCGAGCCGCTGACACTGATGGAGACGCGCTACTGCCTGCGCCGCGAACTCGGGGCCTGCCTGCGCGAGGGTGGCAACGCAATTATGCCCGAACCGCTGACCCTCAAAGGCCAGGGGCTTGAAACCCGACTCGAATTTGATTGTAAAAATTGCAAGATGAGAGTGAATTATCTTGGTAAATAACTTAATTATCACTACTTTTGCAATTATTAACCCGTAGATATATGAATTATATTTAAAATCTACGTAAGTAACTGTTCAAAATTATATTAATTATAACCTAACTTTATCACAAACTAAAGAATCTGAACATGTCAACCAAGAAAGAACGTATCCTCGTGACCGGAGGAACCGGCTACATCGGTTCACACACTGTGGTAGAACTTCAGCAGGCGGGCTATCCCGTAGTCATCATCGATGACCTGTCAAACTCCAATGTCGATGTGCTCGACGGCATTGAACGCATCACCGGTATCCGTCCCGATTTCGTCGAGGCCTCGTGTACCGACATGGCCGCTCTGACCAAACTCTTCGCCGACTATCCCGACATCCGCGGTATCATCAACTTCGCCGCTTCAAAGGCTGTAGGCGAGTCGATGCAGAAACCCATCCTCTACTATCGCAACAACCTCAACACGCTGATGAACCTGCTCGAACTCATGGCGCCCAACCACGTGAAAGGCATCGTGTTCTCTTCATCATGCACCGTATATGGCGAGCCCGACGTAAACCCCGTGACCGAGCAGTCGCCCATCAAGAAAGCTACTTCACCCTACGGCAACACCAAGCAGATTTCCGAGGAAATCATCACCGACGTCATCAACGCCGGCGCTCCCTTCAAGAGCATCATCCTGCGCTACTTCAACCCCGTAGGCGCTCATCCCTCGGCTGAAATCGGCGAACTCCCCAACGGTGTGCCCCAGAACCTCATCCCCTACGTTACACAGACAGCAATCGGTATCCGCAAGGAACTCAGCGTATTCGGCAACGACTACAACACCCCCGACGGCTACTGCATCCGCGACTTCATCAACGTTGTTGACCTCGCCAAGGCCCACGTTATCGCCGTGGAGCGCATGCTCACCGACAAGAGCGAGGCCAAAATCGAAATCTTCAACCTCGGCACAGGCAACGGTCTCTCCGTTAAGGAACTCCTTGACTCATTCGAGCGCTCAACCGGCGTGAAAGTTCCTTATAAGGTAGTGGGCCGTCGTCCCGGCGACATCGAAAAAGTGTGGGCCGATCCCTCCTACGCCAACAACGTGCTCGGTTGGAAAGCCGAAACCCCCATCGACGACACCATGCGTTCGGCATGGGCTTGGCAGCTCAAGCTCCGCGAACGCGGCATAATGTAATAACCCGTCGCTGACGGCCTCCTCCTCTCTCTCCTTTTTATCATCATCACCTTACATTCAACCTTTCTAAGAGTGTGTTTACTTTTAAATGATTTTAGCACAAAGGAAGATTTTGGAGTGATTTTTCAAAATTGAAGAAGGAGCAATGCGGGCATTGTGACTGATGAAATCTTTGAAAAAGCACCCAAAAGAGTCTTTGTGATGAAATCAAAAATTAAACAATCACTCATATATTATTAATTTGGTTTAAAAGTAAACAGACTCTAATATTCCGATGAAAAAACTGCTCATAAGCCTGCTGGCTCTGACGTCACTTACGTGTTTCGCACAGAATGCCCGTCAGGAGATAGCCGAAACGCCCGCCAAAGCCGGCGGCGTATATTATGCCTACCCCGTAACCGAGAGCCTCAATACTCACGCACCCAAAGGCTACACACCTTTCTACGTGAGCCACTACGGACGTCACGGTTCGCGCTATCTCATTGACGACAAAGATTATACCAATGTAATTGATGTAATGGCCCGCGCGCAGGCCGACGGCGCTCTGACGCCGCTTGGCGAGGAGATGTACGAAAGGTTGCTCACCGTGCTTGATGAAGCCCGTGGCCGCGGCGGCGAACTGACTCCGCTCGGCGCCCGTCAGCACCACGACATAGCGCAGCGCATGTATAAAGCTTATCCCGAAGCGTTTGGCAAAGACGCACAGGTGACAGCCGCCTCCACTCAGGTGATGCGATGCGCCCACTCTATGTTCAATTTCATCGAAGGACTCAAGGAACTCAATCCGTCGCTCGTCATACCGAAGGAATCCAACGCCCGCAACATGGTGTACCTCTGTCACAGCGAACCCCCGTCGTGGGCGTTCAACGACAACAAGGGACGCCTGCAATGGAAACCGGAGTACAACGCATGGCGTGCCGGAAAGGTAAACCCCGACCGCCTCATGTCGTCGCTCTTCAACGACCCGCGCTACGTGCAGCAGAACATCTTTAGCGAAGAACTGATGTGGGGTCTCTACTGGATTGCCGTCGACATGCAGAACATGGAGACCGAGGCCGATTTCCTATCACTCTTCTCAGCCGACGAACTCTACGACCTCTGGGAAGCCATCAACGCCTCGTTCTACATCACCAATTCGAGCTACCCGCGCAGCGACGGTCTCAACGTCGACAACGCCAAAAACCTGCTGCGCAACATTCTTGACACTGCCAATGACTACGTTGACAACAACCGCCACGGCGCCACCCTGCGCTTCGGCCACGACGGTAACATCGTGCCTCTCGCAGCGCTCATGCGCTTTACAGGTTGCCACGGCTACTCCGCCGGCCTCGACGACATTGCCGACGTGTGGCAGTCATACAACGTGTCGCCTATGGCCTCCAACATGCAGATGGTTTTCTTCCGCAACAAGCAGGGCGACGTCATCGTGAAGTTCATGATGAATGAACGCGAGACCGCCATCGACCTACCCTCCGACATCTTCCCCTTCTACCGCTGGGACGATGTAAAGAATTATTTCATCGAAACTCTCGACACTCCCTCTATCGAATACTGTCCTAAAGAATTACGACAATGAAAAAACAGTTTGCAAAACTTGCCGCTCCTCTCTTCCCGCTTCTCACAATTGCCATTCTCCTGTTCGCCGCCTCGTGCTCCAAAAGCGAGGATGAAGAGGTGAAGTTTGACAAAGCCCGCACTCAGGAACTTATCAAGGAATACGACTCCAACGGCGGAAAACTATCACCGGAGCAGTACGACGAACTGATTACCAACACTACATTGCTGTATGCCGACATCAAGCAGCAGATGAAGGACCTTCTCTCCATCACCGAACCGCTGAAATTCGCCCAGGAATACCAGCGTCTCAAAAACGACAATGACTTCATGGAGCGTATTACTATACGCGAGCAGGTGTGGCGCGTCCTCGTTCTCGGCCAGAAAGACTTCTCCGCGGAAAATATCGAGGCATTCAACGAACTTCCCAAGGAAAGCTCGCTCATCGACTACTACGACGACCAGATACGCACCCGCCTTACCGACGCTATCCCCGAATAGCCCTGCGCCTACAATTCTCCTGCCGCGACAAAACTTTTCGGGGCGGCAAAGCGTATTGATTATATAATCAAAAAAATATAATTATGGAAGAGAAGAAAAACAATAGCGCAGGTGCGCCCGAAGTAGAACAGGTGGCAAAATTTGAAGAAGCCGTTCGTGCCGACCTCATTAAATACTTGCAGAACGAGAAGATGCTCGACGAGATAGTGCCCGACTGTCCTGACGTTGAGGAGAAATGGCCCGAAATCGCAAAGGCTTATCTGCCCGACGGCGCACGCGAGTTTCAACAGTATCCCGTTGTATCGCTCGGCTGGATGATGTTCATGGGCATGGCGATGGCCTTCTTCTGGGACACCGACTGGGAAAAGGCATCAAAGCAGTCTGACCTCTATCAGCAGATTCGCGACAAGGATGGCTATGACAATTTCGATGACACGGTCCTAAAATCAGTTCTCGGCCTCGGCGAAGAGGAGGAGAAAAAGATGTCGGAACTCGTTGGCCGTTGCGCCACCCGTGTCCTCAGCCGTCTTGACCACGAGCACGTAGAGCCCGGCACCCCCGCCGCCCTCGGCTACTATATCGCCGCACTCCATCAGCTCTACCTCGCCGGCATGTCAATGGAACTCAACGCCCTCGGCTACCACATGACCCCGATGGACCAGATAGGATTAAACTGATTGCAACCAATCCACAATATAAGTAAATCAAAAGGGACGCGATAACGCGTCCCTTTTGATTTACTTATAATTTACTGTTGATTACAGATAGTTTCGGCGATGGTGGGGATGATGGCGGTGTTGGTTTGGTCGGGGGTTACGGGCACTATGGTGGCGTAGTTTTTGCCAAGCCAGTAGAGGTCGGTGTCGGTGGCATCGGGCTCTTCGTTTATCTGCTTGCCTGTCAGCCAGTAGAACGGGTGGCCGGCGGGGTCGGTGTATTCGCGGTACTCCTCGGTCCAGTGGCTGCGGGCCGAGCGTGCCACCTTCAATCCCTCAATCTCCACTTTGGCGGGGAAGTTGACGTTGAGACACACGCCCTCGGGCAAACCTTTCTCTATTACAGCACGTGAAATCTTTTCGATATAGGGGACGGCGCGCGAGAAATCGGCCGCCATGGAGTGATGCATCAACGAGAATCCAACGGCGGGAATACCCACCATGCACGCCTCCATCACGGCACCCATAGTACCGGAATATATAAGGTTGTTGCCGGCGTTTGACCCGTGGTTGATGCCGCAGAGCATCATGTCGGGACGACGCGGGAGTATATGATGCATGGCCAGCTTGATGCAGTCGACCGGCGTACCGGTGACGCTGAAATATCTTACTCCGGGTTCGGCGGAATTGGCATGCTCCTGAATGCGTAGCGGCGTGTTTACGGTCATGGCCGACGACATGCCCGACTGGGCGGTTGCGGGGGCAACGACATACACGTCGCCGAGTTGCTGCGCTATGCCTGCGAGCACGTGAATGCCGGGGGCGTTGATGCCGTCGTCATTCGCTATAAGTATCAATGGTCTTTCCATAATTATATATTTAGTTGTTGTTTGTTTTTAATTAGAGTATGCTGCGTGAGATGTGTTGACAAAGATAAGTAATCGCGCCGATATAGGCAAGCGGCACGTTGTTCCACGGCTTCGCGCGGGGCGTTCCACAGCCGGTGGCGCGGATTGTTCCACGACTTATCTACAATCAATAACAGTTATCAACATATTTGGTTCTTTGATGATTATTAACTTTGTAATGCAATTAAAATGTTGTTAATTTGCAGCGTGAAACATTTTTCAATTTAATCCTATGGGAAAAATTATCGCAATCGCCAATCAGAAAGGTGGCGTCGGCAAAACGACAACGACAATCAACCTCGGAGCATCGCTCGCCACCGCAGGCAAGCGCACACTCATCATTGACGCCGACCCTCAGGCCAACGCTACGTCGGGCTATGGCATCGACCCCCGCTCGATGACCTCCTCAATCTACGAATGTCTCGTCGACGGCTACCCCATCGACGGTTCGCAGAACAAGACATGCGTTGAAAACCTCGACCTGGTTGGCTCACGTATCGACCTCGCCGGCGCGGAAATCGAACTCATCAACAAGCCCAACCGTGAGCGCGTGCTCGCCGGACTGCTCGAACCGCTCAAGAGTGTCTACGACTACATCCTCATCGACTGCTCCCCCTCGCTCGGACTTATCACCGTCAACGCGCTGACCGCAGCCGACTCCGTCATCATCCCCGTGCAGGCCGAATACTTCGCCCTCGAAGGCATCTCGAAGCTGCTCAATACTATCCGCATCATCAAGTCGAAGCTCAATCCGTCGCTCGACATAGAGGGCTTCCTCCTCACCATGTATGACGCCCGTCTCCGTCTGGCCAACCAGATATATGAGGAACTGAAGGGCCACTTCGGCGACATGGTATTCGACACCGTCATACCGCGCAACATCCGCCTCAGCGAAGCGCCGTCCCACGGTCTGCCCGCCATCCTCTACGATCCCGAGAGCCGCGGCGCCACCTCCCACCTGATGCTCGCCAAGGAGATTATCGCCAAAAACAAAGCCTGAGAGCAATCCATCCTGTCAATTCATAATGCATAATTCATAATGCATAATTGGCTTTGTGGCCCTTTATTGATTGAGTTTTGCAACTTATAATTTAAGTATAAAGTATAGCTGATTTAAGTAAGTTACTTAGCTACAGTTTTTTAATATAGTTACTATGTCATTACCCAAACGCAGTGCATTAGGCCGCGGCCTCGACTCACTCATTGCCATGGACGATGTCCCGGCACGCGGTTCGTCGGTCATCAACGAGATAGCGCTTGATGCCATAACTCCCAACCCGAGTCAGCCGCGTACCACATTTGACGAGGACGCGCTCAACGACCTCGCCGTGTCGATACGCGAAATCGGCATCATACAGCCCCTCTCCTTGCGCAAAATCGGTCCTGACCAATACCAGATTATAGCGGGCGAACGCCGTTACCGCGCGGCAATGAAAGCGGGCCTCGCAAGCGTGCCCGCCTACATCCGCACGGCCAACGACACCGAGCTCACCGAGATGGCCCTCATCGAGAACATACAGCGCGAGGACCTCAACGCCATAGAAATCGCCCTCACCTTCAAGAAGCTCATCGACCAGTACAACCTCACACAGGAACGACTCAGCGAGCGCATAGGCAAGAAGCGCGCCACGATAGCCAACTTCCTGCGCCTGCTCCGCCTCCCCGCCGAGGTGCAGCTCGGTCTGCGCGACAAGCGTCTTGACATGGGCCATGCCCGCGCGCTCCTGTCAATCGACAACCCCGCCCTGCAGCTCAAACTCTACAATGAGATTCTGCGTCAGGGACTTTCGGTGCGCCGCGTCGAAGAGCTTGCCAAAGCCTACCAGATGGCCGACGCCGCTCCCAAGAAGGAGAAGAGCCGCCCCGCCGCCAACCGCGACTTCGAAGTGCTGCGCAAACAGCTCTCCGCTTCGTTCAACACCCCCGTACAGTTCTCCTGCGACAATGCCGGCAAGGGTAAAATCTCATTCCCCTTCAAAAATCAGGACGAACTTGCCAAATTAATTACTATCTTTGATAGTCTGAAATCAAAAGAACAATAGCGGCGCGAAGGCAAGTGGGCGCAATTTTCGCCGCAACACTCTACCTCACAGCCGATTAAGCAATGAAAAAAGATAATACTCCTATAAAAGACTATGACATGACGGGTTGCCGCAAAGTGATACTTTCACTGCTGGCAGCCTTGTTGTTATGTCCTTTTAACCTTTTTTCAAATTCTTTTGCACTTGCCGCCGGCGACGATGACGACGACACTCCCCTCCCCTCCGAGATTCCGGTGGGTCAGGCACCGCTCCCCTCTGACTCGGAGATTGTGGGCGAAGGCATAATCACCCGCGGCGACCGTGTGAAATTCGTGCCGGAGGACACCGTGGCCGTAGTCAACGCGCTGACCGACTCCGTCATGCCTATGACCGGCGAGTGGGTGCCCCGACAGATTGAGTTCAACCCCAATCCCACCAAAGCGGTGTGGCTCGCCGCCCTCTTTCCCGGCCTCGGACAGGTGTACAACCGCCGTTACTGGAAACTCCCCCTCGTGGTCGGCGGCTACCTCGGTCTCGCCTACGCCACAAGCTGGAACAACGGCATGCTCACCGACTACACCCGCGCCTACGCCGACATCATGGACAACGACCCTGCCACGCGCAGCTACATGGACTTCTTCCCCTCGACAGTCAACGAGGAGGACCTCGACAAGACGTGGCTCACCAACGTGCTCCGTTCGCGCAAAAACTATTTCCGCCGCAATCGCGACCTCTGCATCATCGGCATGATAGGTGTATATCTCGTTGCCATAGTCGACGCCTACGTCGACGCCTCCCTCGCCCATTTCGACATATCGCCCGACCTGTCGATGGAGCTATACCCCTCGCTCATACAGGATGGTCGCTCACGTCTCCCCTCAATGGGACTACAATGGGCCATAACATTCTGACACATCACGAACTACGTAGTTAAAATATATCTCCCAAAATGAAAAGAGTATTACGACATATAACCTCGGGACTGCTTCTTACCCTCGCCGCGGCAGGCGCAAGCGGGGCCGATATACTGTCGGTAAGGGACACCATCACCGACCCGCATATCGTATATCCCTACAGCTTCGAGGCCGACACTCACCTGATGATGCAGAACTGGTATATGCAGAACTATACCGAGCTTGCACGCAACGAGTTTACCAACAACACCCCCGTCTACCCCACCGACGAAGAGCTTACCCAACGCCTCCTCACTATGCCCACGGCCATCGAGATGCCTTTCAACTCGATTGTGAAGTCCTACATCAACATGTACGTGGACCGTCGCCGCAACCTTGTGGAGAACATGCTCGGCATGTCAACCTACTACATGCCCATCTTCGAGGCCGCGCTTGAGCAGGAAGGCGTACCCTTGGAACTCAAATACTTACCTATCATCGAGTCAGCACTCAACCCCAACGCCGTGTCGCCCGTGGGCGCTACCGGATTGTGGCAGTTCATGCTCCCGACAGCGCGCGGCCTCGGTATGGAAATCAACTCGCTCGTCGACGAGCGCCGCGACCCCGTCACCTCCTCACGCATGGCAGCCCGCTACCTCAAGCAGCTCTATGACATCTACGGTGACTGGTCGCTCGCCATCGCCGCCTACAATTGCGGTCCCGGCAACGTCAACAAGGCCCTGCGCCGCGCCGGAGAGGGCGCCAAGAAGGACTTCTGGGAAATCTACCCATACCTCCCCGCCGAGACCCGCGGCTACGTGCCCGGATTCATCGCCGCCAACTATGCCATGACCTATTACGACAAGCACAATATATCACCCGCGCTTGCCCGTCGCCCTATCCTTACCGACTCCGTGATGGTCAAGAAACGCGTTCACTTCCAGCAGATTGCCGATGTACTCGACATCCCCGTAGAGGAGTTGCGCACCCTCAATCCGCAGTACCGTCAGGACATTATCCCCGGCGACATCAAGGCCTATCCCCTCGTGCTCCCCTCCCACCAGGCTCTATGCTACGTGATTTCGGAGGACAGCATCATAGCACACGATGCCTACAAATACAACCGCCGCGCCGTTGTCGAACCCTCCACAGGAGCGTCACGTGAAAGCGACGACGGCAAATACATCATCACCGAGGAAATCAAATATCACAAGGTCAAGAAAGGTGATACATTCAGCAGTCTGGCACGCCGCTACGGCGTGACCGCCGCGTCAATCAAGAGCGCCAACGGCATCAAGACACTGCGCCGCGGACGCACTATCAAGATTGTAACCACCAAAAAGACCTTGAAGCCCGTTGAACAGGAAGCAGAGGAAACGGTTGAAGCAACCGAGGTTGAAACTCCCGTATCGGAGGAAGTTATCACCACCGAGGTAACCGACGCTCCCGAAGAGTGTGACGACTCGGAAAACGCTGAAACCGAAACCATCGAGGATTTCACCGCCGACATCAATAGCGAAAGCGACGACAACGAGGCTGACAGCGATGACTCCGCATCCGACAATCCTGTCGACAACAAGATAAAATCGACATTCAACTCGCGCAAGGCCTCGACTCCCGAACCTGCGGCCAAACCCGCAGCTAAAGCTGAAAAGCCCGCTGCCGAGAAACCCGCTGCCAAGGCCGAGAAACCTGCCGCCAAAAACTCCGGCGAAGCCGCTCCCGTCTACCACAAGGTGAAAAAGGGCGAGACATTCTCGAAGATAGCACGCCGCTACGGCACAACTGTCAAGAAGCTTCAGCAGCTCAACGGCACTGACGGCTCTAAAATCAATGTGGGCCAGCGCATCAGAGTGAAATAACTTCAGCGCTGCGACCCCCGCTACAAATTGTAAGACCCCGTTCCACAATATTTGAAACGATGAACAAAGAGGTAAAAGAGATAAACATCGAGGAATATGACTACCCTCTGCCCGACGAACGGATTGCACGTCACCCGCTCGAACTGCGCGACGCGTGCCGACTGCTCGTGCGCCGGGCCGACGGCTCCATTTCCGACCATGTTTTCTCGGAACTTGACACTCTGCTCCCCGCCGACTCCATGCTCGTGTACAACAACACGCGAGTAATCAACGCCCGCCTGCGTTTCCACAAAGGGGAGAACGGCGACGGCGCTCTCATTGAAATATTCTGCCTCGAACCTGAGCAACCCGCCGACTACGCGCAAAACTTCGCCTCGACCGACAGCTGCTCATGGACCTGCTTCGTAGGCAACTCAAAGCGATGGAAATCAGGCACTCTTACCGCCCGCATCGACGTGGACGGCAACAGTGTGACTCTCGCAGCCGAACGCATCGCCCGCCACGACAACACCTCAGTGGTGCGCTTCTCGTGGAATAATCCCGAAGTCACCTTCTCCCAAATTATATCCTCGGCCGGCGAAATACCCATCCCCCCCTATCTCAACCGTGGCACTGAAGCCACCGATACCACTGACTATCAGACAGTCTACAGCCACATAGAAGGTTCGGTAGCCGCCCCTACCGCCGGACTCCACTTCACCGACTCGCTGCTGCAGCGCATATCGCAACGCGGTATTCCGCGCCGCGAACTGACACTGCACGTAGGCGCCGGAACGTTTCAGCCCGTCAAGAGCGACACCATAGGCGAGCACCTGATGCACAGCGAATGGATAGCCGTGGACCGCTCGCTCATTGCCGAACTCGCAGCCGACAACCGCAAGGTGATAGCAGTAGGCACCACCTCGGTGCGCACGCTCGAAAGCCTCTACCATATAGGTTGCCTGCTCAGTCAGGGAAAAGCCCCCGGCGAAGTGCCGCAGTGGTACCCCTACTCCCCCGAGCATCCCGACCTGTCGCGCAGCGAAGCTTTCAGCCTGATACTCAAATATCTCGACAACAACGGTCTCAACGTACTGATAGCCTCGACACGCATAATCATAGCGCCGGGCTACACCTACCGCGTGGTCGACGGCATGGTGACCAACTTCCACCAGCCCCGCTCAACCCTGCTCCTGCTCGTGTCGGCATTCACCGGCGGCGACTGGCGCCCGATGTATGACTTTGCCCTGCAGAACGGTTACCGTTTCCTCAGCTACGGCGACGGCTCGCTACTGCTGAGATAGTCAAGACTAAAATAATTTTAAACAGTTACTTACAGCACTATGTATCTGATTAACACATCATTTCACGCCGAGCGCTCAGTCGCCGACGCCATCATAGAGGAGGTGCGCACAGGGTTGATGCCCAAGATGCAGGCCTCGACACTTTTCTCACAACTGCTTATGGCAGAAATACTTGTGGAGGTTGACCCCGACTGCAAGAGTTTCACCCTGCAAGGCCTTACCCCCGACCTCGATAAAGCTATGGAATGGCTTCACAGCGACGGGGCTGCATGCTTCGCCGAGCTCCACCGCCGCTACGGGCAGAAAGTGGTGTTCTTCACCACCCCTATGCAGGTTATAACTCAGTAAGTATCAAGCGGTAAGCAACGCCCGCAGAACATCATCAACGACAATTTAAAGCAACAAAACAATATTATCAGGGAGACACGCCATCATGGACAGCAGTCTTAAAGAGTGGGACAGAATAATCATAGGCATTGACCCGGGCACCAACGTGATGGGTTACGCCATTCTCGGTATCAAGGGTAAACGCCCCGCACTCATAGCGATGGGAGTAATCGAACTCAGCAAGTTTGAGAGCCACTACCTGCGCCTGCGCCGCATCTACGAGCGCGTGCAAGGACTTGTGGAGCAGTATCTTCCCGACGAGATGGCCATCGAAGCGCCCTTCTTCGGCAAGAACGTGCAGTCGATGCTCAAACTCGGCCGCGCGCAAGGCGTCGCTATGGCCGCCGCCCTCTCGCGCGACGTGCCCATCACTGAGTATGAGCCGCGAAAAATCAAGATGGCAATCACCGGCAACGGCGGTGCTTCCAAAGAGCAGGTAAAGGAGATGTTGCGCCGCATTCTCGTCATCCCAGACGAGAGTATGCTGCCGCAGCTCGACGCCACCGACGCCCTCGGAGCCGCCTTGTGTCACTACTACGAGTCGGGCAAACCGGCAGTAGCCCGCGGCGCGTCGTCATGGAAAGCATTCATTGCCGCCCACCCCGATAAAGTGAAACGATAAAACCGAAAACGGCTGCCCAACAGCCGTCAACACGTATAACAAATTGAAACACAATATACAATGGCAAAGATAGGCGATACAGTAAGATTTCTCAACACCACCGGCGGCGGCCGCATAGTCCGCATCGAAAACGGCATAGCCCACGTGGAGGACCAGGACGGATTTGAGATACCCGCGCTGCTCAAAGAGTGCGTGGTAGTGATGGAAGCCTCGGCTGCTCCCAAAGCGCCAAAGGCCACTGCCTCAACGGTTTCAGCCCCGAAAAGCACCGGCTCAAAAGCAGCGCCGTCCAAAGCCGCAGCGCCCGAAAAGGTCATAGCGCCCGCGCCTGAACTCCCCCCGGTAGAGACTCCCGAAGGTGATAAAATCAATGTGGTGATGGCCTTCGAGGCCACCGACCTCAAGGCATTGTCAGGCTCGGAGTTTGATGCCGTACTCGTCAATGACTCAAACTATTACCTGAGCTTCACATTCGCTACCCGCGCCGAGGATTCCGGCAAGTGGACACTGCGCCGCGCAGGCACCGTCGAGCCCAACATCGTGCTTACGATGTGTACGCTCCCCTCCTCCGAAATCAACACCATTGACCGCGCGCTCGTGCAGTTTGTCGCATACAAGTCGGGCAAGGAGTTTGAAAGCAAAGCCCCCGTATCGGTCGAGACCAAAATCGACAACACCAAGTTCTTCAAGTTTCACTGCTACAAGAGCAACCCTTACTTCGATGAGCCGGTAATCGCCGTTGACATAATGAAGGACGACCGCCCCGTCATCCCCCTGCCTGCCATCGACCCCAAGGAGTTGCAGCAAGCTATGCGCGAGAAGAATGACACCACCCCCTCGCAACAACACCGGTCAAAGCCATCGCGCCCCCGCAAGGGCGACATCATAGAGGTTGACCTGCACATCACCGAACTGCTCGACAACGTCAACGGCCTCAGCCGCGCCGACATGCTCAACCGCCAGGTCGACGAGTTCCGCCGCGTGATGGACGCCAACCTCCGCAACCACGGCCAGAAGATAGTTTTCATCCACGGCAAGGGTGAGGGCGTACTCCGTCAGGCGCTCATGAAGGAGCTGACCCACCGCTACAAGGGCCACGACGTGAGCGACGCCTCGTTTCGCGAATACGGTTTCGGTGCCACTCAGGTCGTAATCCGATAACCCGACGCCTTACCTCTTCCCGCTCAACGACGCTCGACGTAACCCTCAAGCGTCATAACCTACTATAATACAGCATATCATACGTCTATGATAATATATTTTTCCGGAACGGGCAACAGCCGCGACATGGCTCACCGCCTCTCGGCACTGCTCGGTGACAGCGACGTGGTGGAACTCGCCGGCGACACTCTGCGCAACGGCGAGCTGAAAGCCAAGCAGCCCTGCAAAGCCGTCGTGTGGGTGTTCCCGGTGTATAGCTGGGGCGTGCCTCCCGTAGTTGTAAAATTCATCAAAAGCGCGAAAATCAGCGGTATAACCGCCGCTCGTCACCACATGGTGGCCACCTGCGGCGACGATGCCGGCCTGACCGCAAAGCAGTGGCGCAGACTTATGCACCGCCGCGACTGGAGCGACGCCTCCGCCTCCACTGTCATCATGCCCAACACCTACACGCTGATGAAAGGATTTGACGTTGACCCGGAGCAACTTGCGGCAAGCAAACTCGAAGCGTCCGTGCCCCGCGTGGAGGAGATAGCCCGACGCATCAAGAGCGAGGCGACCGACGACGATGTAGTCAAAGGCCGTTTCGCATGGTTCAAGAGCAAGGTCATATACCCGTGGTTCATACGCTTTGCCATGAGTCCGAAGCCGTTTCACGCCGCCGACAATTGCACAGGCTGCGGCCTCTGCGCCCGCCGCTGTCCCCTCGCCAACATCACCATGGACTCGGACCACCGCCCGCAGTGGGGCTCGAACTGCGCGCTCTGCCTCCGCTGCTACCACGTGTGCCCCGTAGGAGCGGTGCAATACGGCAAAGCAACCCGCGGCAAAGGCCGCTACCTCAACAAAGCCTGACCATCCCCGCTCTGCCTCAATAAGACCCCGTTCCCCAATATTTGTTAACGCCGGGGTCTAAATATAGCATGCCGAGCGAGCCGGAGAGGGCGATATGCCCTGCACATCCGCCTGCAACGGTATGCGGGGAGCAACTCCGAATCGCTAAAATTGGGAGAATTTGCGGGGTCGCGGAGAAAATCGAGAATAAAGTGGAAAAAATTCTTTGATTTTTAAAAATAAAAGTCATAAATTTGTACCGTCAATATCGACAACAATAGTCTTTTTAGTATAAATTATCTAACACAACCACTACTATGGCTTACGTAATTACCGACAAATGTGTAGCTTGTGGCACTTGTTTGCCCGTTTGTCCCGTTGAAGCAATCTCTGAAGGCGACATCTACCACATCGATCCCGACACTTGCATCGAGTGCGGTTCATGTGCAGAAGTATGCCCCTCTGAAGCAATCATCCCGGGCTAATCAGCAGCTTGCATAAAACAAGAAACATAACGGGGTTGCCACTTCAAACATGGCAATCCCGTTAATTTAATTCACTTATCCATGAGCCACGATACCACGCCTGCCCCGCTGTTTTCAATAATCACCGTCACTTACAACGCCGCGGCCACGCTGCCGCGCACCCTTGCCTCGGTCAAGGAGCAGACATGCCGCCTGTTTGAATACCTCATCATTGACGGTTGCTCCTCCGACGCTACATTGCAATTAGCTTCCGACTCGGCCATCGACGAGATGACCATCCACTCGGGCAAGGACGACGGCATCTACGACGCTATGAACAAGGGTCTCGGCATGGCGCAGGGCGACTACGTGATATTTCTCAACGCCGGCGACGCATTCCACTCCCCCGACACGCTCCGCAAAATCGCCGACACCATCCTCGCCAACGACTGCCCCGGCGTGGTGTACGGACAGACCGACATCGTCGACATCGAGGGACATCGCCTCGGCGAGCGACACCTGCGCGCTCCGGAGCAATTGACACTCGACAGTTTCCGCGACGGAATGGTGGTGTGTCATCAGGCATTCGTGGCGTTGCGCCGCATCACCTCCCCCTTCAACCTTAGATACCGACTTTCGGCCGACTACGAGTGGTGCATACGCTGCCTTCAACATTCACGCCACAATATCTATATCGACGACGTCCTCATCGACTACCTCAACGAGGGCACCACAACCCGCAACCATCGCCGCTCGCTCATAGAGCGCTTCAAGATAATGTGTTACTACTACGGCACATTCACCGCCCTGCGCAAACACCTCTCATTCATCCCCCGCTACCTCGGCCGACGCAACAACGGCATCAACAACCAGTAACACAGGGGTTAGCGCTGTGTTAACTGACAGTTGTATAAAAATTCATAATTTCAGTATATTTTATGTAACAGATTTCGTTCTATCGGATTCTGTTACTATATTTGCATATTATTCCAATAGGATTAGTAAACAGGCGCAAGCAAACCCATATTCTCAACCGAAAAAGTATATAACCAGTTATAACATAACCATTTTTTACAACCAATCGTATGACAAAATTCTCACTGAAGCGGTTGCTGCTGGCAGCAGTAGCCGTTCTCCCCTTTCAGTTGTCGGCTCAATCAACCGACTATGCTGTAAGGATTGGCGCCGGGTCGTCACCCGTCATGACGCCAATGTCGCAGACCCAACCCGCGACACACTTTTCGATGCCGCAGACATTCAGCGGCGTGAACAACATCCGCTCTTCGTTCAAGCCCGTTGCGATTCCCGCTTCGGAATCACGTAAGATGGTATTCAAAGCTCCCGGCTCCAACATCAATATAGCCGGCGACGTCGTCTTCTCTCAGAACTTACGCCCGGGATTCTACAACATTCCCGTCACCGCGACAGGTGAGTTTAATGCTCTCAACAACACATTCGGCTCACTGCCCACAAACAACTTCGGCGCCGTAGCCATCGATAATGTCTACTACGTGGCCTGGCAGTACGACTTCTTCGGCATGATGCTCATCAACTATGTCGACAGCTACGACATGAACACCTGGGAGCGCATCGGCCACGAAGAGATAAAGAACACATCAATGTTTGCCACCGACGTGTCGCTCGACCCCGTTTCGGGCTACGTCTACGGCTGCTATATCAATGACGACAACACGGGCTACGTATTCGGTATGGCCGACTACAAAAACCTGTACCGCGTAGCCATCAAACCCCTTTCCACTGCATGGAACGGCGTTGCCTTTGATGCCGACGGCACTCTCTACGCCATCGACATGAACGGCGACCTGCTCATCGTTGACCGCGGCACCGGCGCCACCACTATGGTGGGCAACACCGGCGTCACCCCCAAATACCAGAGTTCGGCGGTAATCGACCCCAAGTCGGGCCGCATGTTCTGGAGCGTATTCGGCGAGGACGAGACAGGACGCTTCTATGAAGTGGACAAGACTACAGGTAAGGCCACCGAGCTCTATCAGTTCCCCGGCAACGAGGAGGTGTGCGGTCTCGTGGTCATCGCTCCCGAAGCCGAGGACTACGCTCCCGCCGCAGTCACCAACCTCACGCTCAACTTTGCCGGCGGTTCACTCTCGGGTACTGTTGACTTCACCGCTCCCGACACCTACTTCTGCGGCGAGACTCCGCTTGTCAACAGCGAAACCTCTTACCGCGTGCTTGCCAACGACGTGGAGGTTGCCACCGGCACCTGCATGTATGGCGACGAGGTGAAAGCGCCCGTGACCCTCACCGCGGCCGGCAAATATGAGTTTGCCGTGTGCGTCTCCAACAATGACGGCGCAAGCCCCTATGTCAAGGCCGAGGACTTCATCGGAGCCGACACCCCCGTGGCCACCAAGGCTACTCTCGTGCGCGACGGCGACAACCTCGTGCTTTCATGGACACCCGTCACCCAGAGCGTCAACGGCGGTTATATCGATGTTGACAACATCACCTACACCGTGACCCGCTTCCCCGACAACGTTGTCGTAGCCGACCACATCGCAGCCACCACTTACAGCGAACCCATCCCCGCCGGCGATGACCTCATCAGCTATTATTACACCGTAGTAGCTCACTCGGGCGACATCACCTCGGGCACTGCCAAGTCCAACTCAGTGACCACCGGTTCGGTAAATCCCCCTTATGCTTCGTCGTTCAACACGTCAAACGGTCTTGACGGCTACACCACCATCAACGCCAACAACGATATCAAGGCATGGCAGCTCAAAAACGGCGCGGCATACCTCCCCTACAGTTCATCGCTCGATTCCGACGACTGGCTCATCACTCCCCCCATGCGCCTCAAGAAAGGCTGCACCTACAAGGTCGACTACATCCTCTACACCGAGAGCAACAGCTACAAAGAGAAAGTGGAAGTGAAATGGGGTACCTCGGCCACTGTCGAAGGCATGACCGATTATATCCTTGAGCCCTACGAATTTGCGAGCCTCGCCGACGTTCCCTTTGAAACGTATATCACTCCCGAGGCCGACGGCATCTACTACATCGGTATCCACGGTATAAGCACCAAGTACATGTATGGCCTCTTCGTAATGAGCATCAATGTATCGGCACCTCTTGCCGTTAAAGCTCCCGCCGAAGTGACCGGCCTGTCAGTCGTGCCCGACTACAACGGTGCCAACAAGGCTACCATCAAGTTCAACGCTCCTGCGGTTGACATCCTTGGCAACGCCCTTGAATCGCTGACCGCGGTTGAACTCCTCCGCGACGGCACACTCATTCACACCTTCGAATCTCCCGCTCCCGGCGCCGAACTCTCCTACACCGACGAGGTAGCAGCATCGGGCAACTACACCTACACCGTTATCCCCGTCAACAACGACGGCAAAGGTAAACCGGCCGAAGTAACCGGCTTCATCGGCATTAACAAACCGGGTAAGGTAAGCAACCTCAAAGCGTTTGAAACCGCTACTCCCGGCGAAGTGACCTTCACATGGGATGAAGCGACCAACGATGTCGACGGCAATCCCTTGAACCCCGCCCTCATCACTTACAGCATCTACGAGTTCACCACTTCGTCGAAGTATGTTCCCGTGGTTGAAAACATCAAGGAAACCACCTATACATTCCAGGCTGTAACGGCTGACGAAGAGCAGCAGATGAAGCAGTGGGTGGTATGCGCAGTCACCGCAAGCGGCGCGGGCTCTCCCGTAGCCACCGACCTGATGTGCGTAGGTCCCAACTATCAGATGCCGTTCGTTGAATCGGTAGCCGACGGCAAACTCTCCTACAACTTCTCTATGGACCAGGCAATGGGCGGCGTATGGCGTCTCTACACATCGCAGACTCTTGCCGAACCCACAGCAGTCGACGGCGACAACGGTATCCTCGGTATGAAAGGTAACGGTGTCGGCACCTACGGCTCAATCATCTCCGGCAAGATTGAAATCAGCGGCAACACCCCCGTACTGACATTCTACACATTCAACATCAACGGTATCAACCCCACTACCGGCGCAACCGTTCCCGACGAGAACATCCTCAACGTCTACCTGCGCTGCGACGGCAACGAAACCCGCGTGCAGAATATCGTAATGAAGTCACTCCCCGCCGAGGGCTGGAACATTGTAAGCGTGCCCCTCGATGCCTATAAGGGCAAGGTTATCTATATCCGCTTCGAGGGTGTTTCAGTCAACTATGACTACGTTCTCGTTGACAACATCCGCGTGGCCGACTCTATCGCCAACGACCTCGCAGTAGCTGCGGTTGAAGCTCCCGCCTCGGTCAACGCCGGCGAGCAATTCAACATCGACGTGCTCGTTGAAAACCTCGGCTACACCAACGCCGAGGGCTACACCGTCAACCTTTACCGCGACGGTCAGCTCGTTGACTCAGCCGAAGGCAATGCCGTGGCACCCTTCCTCAACACCACCGTAAGCTTCACTCAATCAGTCAAGATTACCGACAACGATACAGCGGAATTCATGGCCGAAGTTATCTATGGCAATGACGAGAACACCGCCAACAACAAGTCGGAGGCTCCAGTAATCGTCAACGGTATCTTCCCTAACCACCCCGTGCCCTCGCAGCTCTCGGCCGTGACCGGCGACAACGGTGTGACACTCTCATGGACCGCACCCGAACTCGACATGGAAATCCCCGATGCCGTGACCGAGACATTTGAAACCGCCGAGTCATTTGCCACTTCACTTGACGGCTGGACATTTATCGACGTCGACGGCAAAGCCATCGGAGGCTTGTCGGGCGTGAAGTTCCCCGGCATCGACAGTTACTCTGAACAGTCATTCTTCGTCCTTGACAACAGCGATGCCCAGTTCAACGCCACCTACCATACTCATTCGGGCAACAAGTGCCTCGTATCAATATATGAGGCTTACCTTGGAGCTATCGACGACTGGGCTATCTCACCCCGCCTCAGCGGCGAAGCGCAGACCGTATCGCTCTACGCCCGCAGCTACCACAACGTCTATCACGAGGACGTCGAACTGCTCTACTCCACCGGCAGCCTCGACCCCAATGACTTTATCTCCATAGAGAAATTCAATCAAATCTCCGGCGAATGGACCGAATTGACAGCCGACCTCCCCGAGGGTGCCCGCTACTTCGCAATCCGTTCATGCGCTACAGGCGGTATGATGCTGATGATTGATGACGTCACTTACATCCCGGCACCCGTTCATCAGGGTCTCGAACATATCGGTTACAACGTGTACCGCAACGGCGTGCAGCTCAACGAAGCCCCCGTCACCGATACCACCCTTACCGATACTCTCGCCGAAGAGGGTGACCACACCTACGCCGTGACCGCCGTCTACAACGCAGGCGAGTCAAAGGCCGCCAAGGTAACAGTCAAAGTGCTCTCAGGCATTGACGGCGTGACAGCCGACGACAACGCTCCCGTTGAATACTTCAACCTCCAGGGCATCCGTGTTGACGCACCCCGCGCGGGCAACGTCTACATCCGCCGCCAAGGCACCAAGTCCGAAAAGGTAGTATTCTGAGACCAATCGGCAGACTCAGCGCGCTGCGGTAATATTCTATGCCTGAGGCAGCGTTATTGATATACCGCTACTTACAATCAACAATCCCTTTATAATCAGGGCCGTGATGATGCACGGCCCTGATTTTTTGTTAAAATTGGTCCAATTCGGTATATTTTTGACATATTTGCGACATATATTTTGTAAAGTCAATTATTATCACTATATTGCGAAACTAAAATACTTAATACCATAAAGAACTTTTCTTTCGGGCCTAATTTTAAATGACAATCTTAAAACTAAGGTACATATTCCTATTACTCAGCGCGGTATGCGTCACAAGCTTGCACGGTGAGATAGCACGGGATGAATTTCGTGCCGATTTTCGCGTGAACACGGCCGTAATCGATACCACGTTTGCCGACAATGCCGCTTCCGTAGAGAAAATAATAGCTTTCATCGAGAGCCTCAACCATAGTCCGGGCACGCGTATCACCGACGTGTCGTTCCGCGGCAGCGCATCGCCTGAGGGCAGCTACGAAATAAACAGCCGCCTTTCGCACGAACGGATGACCGCCCTCGAATCACTTATACGCAACAGGGTCGATATTCCCGACAGTATCATCACGCACGATGAAAGCTATATAGCATGGGACTATCTGCGCGACCGGGTCGAGAACTCCACCCTCCCTTACCGCGATGAAGTAATCGCCATCATCGACGAGCAACCCCGCCTCGTCACCGGCAATCCCGGCACTCTCATTGACAACCGCATCCTCAAACTGAAACATCTCGACGGGCAAAACGTGTGGAACGACCTGCTCAGGACTTACTTCCCCGAGATGCGAAACGCCATAGCAGTCATTATCACCTACACCCCTGCCGAGCCGCTGCAGGCCGGTGACGGTTATGTGCCCGGCGCCGATCTTTCCGATGTGACACCGTCAGGAATCATCGATGTTGCTCCGGCACCGGATGTGACGGGCCGCGTGCCGAAACTCTACCTCAAGACCAACTTCGCCGAGTGGGCGCTCGCTATTGTCAACATAGCCGTGGAGGCCGACATAGCCCGCCACTGGTCATTCTCGCTCCCTATCGCATGGTCATCGTGGGATTACTTCTCATGCCGCCTGAAATTCCGCACACTCAACATTCAGCCCGAGATGCGCTACTGGTTTCGCGGCGACAACAACGGTGTGTTCATAGGAGCGCACTTCGGCCTCGGATCCTACAACGTGGCTACCAACGGCGATTACCGCATCCAGGACCATGACGGCACCACCCCCGCAATAGGTGGCGGCCTGAGTATCGGTTACCGCCTGCCTGTGAGCCGCGACGGTCGCTGGCGCATGGAGTTTAGCGTCGGCGCAGGTATCTATCGCCTGCACTACGACAAGTTTTTCAACACCCGCCCCACCTCGTCGGGACTGCTCGATTACAGCGTTCACAAGACGTATCGCGGCATTGACGGAGTGTCGGTGTCGATAATACGCACGTTTGACCTTAAAAAGAGAGGAGGTGCCCGATGACCCGCTTCCGCAACATATTCAGGAATATATCGGCCACGGCGGCATGCAAAGCGGCGACTGCGGTGACAGGCGCAGCGGCAGTCTGCTGCATGACCGGATGCGACGTGCATGAATTTCCTTATGACCGTGCCACGGTAGATGTCGTTGTCACCGTTCACCACGACCTGCCATGGACCTCCATCGACTACACCTACGAAGAGGGGCGCGCCAACCTGTCGCGCGACGGCTCGTCGGAGACCGGTCGCGGACAACTCTGGACAGCCCGCTACATATTCCGCGCCTACCCCCGCGGCGAGCGCGGCACGTCGTACCGCGAGTTCACCATGAGCAGTGACGACCTTACCCTCGCCGACTTTGACATAACCCTGCCGCTCCCTGCGGGCGACTGGGATATATGCGTGTGGCAGGACCTCGTATCGGACGCCGAGCAGCCTCCATATTATAATGTGGCCGACTTCGCCGCCATCACATACAACATGCCTTACCGAGGCGACACCGACCGGCGCGATGCCTTCGAGGGAACAACCTCGGTCAGTGTCCGTGCCACCTACGACTCCGACGCCGAGGAGCGCGTACGCATCGACATGGAGCGCCCGATGGCCCGCTACGTGTTCATCGCCACCGACTACGACCTGTTTACCACGGGCATGTCGAAAGGTGAGGATGATTCCGACTTCTCCATCTACGCCTCCTATCCCCTTTTCATGCCGGCAGTCTACAACATGTTCACTTCAAAGATTCTTGACTCATGGCGAGGCGTCAGCTACCGGGCACACATCACGCCGCTTAACGAGAAGGAGGCCGTAATCGCGATTGACTACGTATTTATGAACCATCACGAGAGCGGCGCGCAGGTGTTGCTGGGACTGACCGACCCGCGCGGCGTCACCACAGCCATCACCCCTACGGTGACCGTTCCCCTGCAACGCGGCCAAACCACCTATGTGCGCGGTAAGTTCCTGACCAACACCGTAGGAAACGGCATTGACATTGATTTCTCATTTTCCGGAGACATCAATATCGAGCTCTGAATTATCACCATTACTAATAATCATTTTATATACTCACCATCATTTAATCATTTTTTTCAGTATGAAGCACTATTTAATTCCGACAATTGCGTTTGGCATGATAGGCCTCGCATCTTGTTCGTCTGATGATGTTGCCGAAGTTAATAACGACGGTCCCGTAACCTTCCGCGTTGAGATACCCGGCAGCTTGAGCAGTCGTGCCACTTTGGGCGACCAGATTGTAGCCGACGTCGACAACCTTCAATGGGCTGTCTATGAAGTTACCGGCACCGCCGAAGCTCCCGTCTACACGTTCATCTATGCCGACAGCAAAGCGGGCGCTTTCCCCGGCGAGAGTCTCGTGGAAAACGTGTCAATCAATCTCGGTAGCGGCAAGAACTATAAAGTTGTGTTCTACGCCGACGTTGAAGCCAACGACGCCGTGAAATTTACCGATGGCAAAATCGCCGTTGACTACGCAGCAATGGCTTCCAACACTGTAGCCGAGGATGCTTTCACCGCCGTATCGGCTACCATCTCGGGCAGCAATGCACTGCCGCAGACCGTAGTTCTCACCCGTCCGTTCGCACAGCTCAACTGGGGTACTTCCGACCTCAACGCCGGCACAGTAAAACCCTCCGTGGAGACTCTGACAGCAGCCGTGACAGTGAAAGGTTCGCTCTACACCTCGCTCGATGTCATCAACGGCACCTATGACGCTGCCGAAACCGACGTAACATTCGGTGCTGTCAACGTAAAGGATATCGACGCCGGTTACACATTCCCCGTAGCAGGTTACGACCTCCTCGCCATGAACTACCTCCTCACTGGCGACGCCGCCATCGAGTGTACGCTTACATTCAACAACGGTTTTGACGCCGTAGTGGTGAACAACGTGCCCGTGCAGACCAACTACCGTACCAATATCTACGGCGCGCTCCTCACCAACCCCGCCGACTTCAATATCGTAATCAAACCCGGTTTTGACGGCGACAACGGCGTGGAGTATCCTCAGGAAATCCCCGCAGCCAATGCCGACGAACTGACCGCAGCCATCGAGAATGCTCAGGACGGCGACATCATCAAGCTCACTCAGGACATGGACCTCTCGGCCACCGGTGCTATCGCCCTTGACAAGAATATCACGCTGACAGTACCCGAAGGCGTGACCGTGACCACCGCACGTCAGGGCAACGACGCCAACTTCATCGTGGCCGACAACACTACCGTGACCCTCGAAGGTGACGGCACCTACGCCGGCGACAACCGCATATTTGACGTCAACGGTACCCTCATAGTCAAAGGGGGCAACATGACAACCTCGACCAAGACCCGCGGCTCGGCCATCACCGTGAACCCCGGCGGAGAACTTCAGTTTGACGACGGTAACGTCACCGCAGCTAACTGCGCTTTATGGATTGAAGGTAAAGTGACCATCAACGGCGGCAAGATAGCTTCGACCAACAGCCCCTCCGACCCCGAAGTAGGCACCAACTGGTCATACGCCGTGCGCCTGCGCTCAAGCGATGCCGAATTAACAATCAACGGCGGTGAAATCGAGGGCGTGCAGGGTGCAATAGCCAATCCCAATGGCACACTCACCATCAACGACGGCTACTTCCACACCCACCCCGCGCCCGCACCCATTGGCGGTAACAACTACTACGCACTCTACATCGGCGACTCTTACGGCTCGGTAACTACCATCAACGGCGGTAAGTTCTACTCACAGAACACTTACTCGGTTTACTACGTGAAACAGTATGCCGGCTATGCCGAGAACGTGCTCAACCTCAACGGCGGCGAGTTCAACAACAAAGGCCGTCAGGTAGTCAACTCCATCGACGAAGAAACAGGCAAAACCGTATCTACCGGCTCCGACCTCGTTCCCTCCGACGGTCACAAGTGGAACGAAATCAGCGACGGCAACTTCAAGTTTGAAGTAGTTAAGGAATAATTTCCATTGCTATTCAGCAGGGACGCGATACGTCGTGTCCGCATAAACCGTTGGTACTTAAATGTTATACCATCGGGTTGCGGACGCGACATATCGCGTCCCCGCTATTTGCCCGTCTTGCAACATCGCTATTTTTCTATCAAAAATTCACAAAGTTGGATTTTTAGTTTTCATATATTAAGAAAAATGCTTAACTTTGCATGGTTTTCACGATGGAAATCTTGTCAACCGCTCCATAGTTTACTAATATTTTTCCACATTCCTATGCGCGAAACAAGACGAGCCACCCTGATTCTCGAGGATGGCACCACGTTTGAGGGAAAATCTTTCGGGTATGAAGCATCGACTTCGGGCGAAGTAGTTTTCAACACTGCAATGACCGGTTATCCCGAGAGCTTGACCGACCCTTCCTATGAAGGTCAGATACTTGTCACCACTTATCCCATTCTCGGTAACTACGGCGTGCCCCCGCGCCGCGAAAAGGATGACGTCAGCGAATTTTACGAAAGCGACCACATCCACGCCAAAGCCATCATCGCTCAAGACTACTCTCACGAACACTCCCACTGGCAGGCCGACCGCTCTCTGGCCCAATGGCTCCGCGAGGAGAAAATACCCGGTATCTACGGCATCGACACCCGAGCGCTGACCAAGCACCTGCGCGAGAAAGGCTCTATGCTCGGCAAGATTGTCATCGAGGGTTGCGACGATGTGGAGTTCTATAACCCCAATCTCGAAAACCTCGTAGGCAAAGTGAGCTGCAAGGAGGTAGAGATTCACGGCAACGGCGACAAGACCGTGGTGCTCGTGGACTGCGGCACCAAGCACAATATCATCCGTTGCCTCACCCGCCGAGGCGTCAAGGTAGTGCGCGTGCCTTGGGACTATGATTTCACTCAGATACCCTACGACGGTCTATTCATCTCCAACGGTCCCGGCAACCCCGACATGGCCGAAGCTACCGTTGCCAACATCCGCAAGGCCATCGAGATAGGCAAGCCCATATGCGGTATCTGCATGGGCAACCAGCTCCTCTCAAAGGCAGCCGGCGCCAAGACCTACAAGCTCAAGTACGGCCACCGCTCCCACAATCAGCCCGTGAGACGCGTAGGCACCGATATATGCTACGTCACTTCGCAGAACCATGGATTTGCCGTCGACAGCACCACGCTGCCCGACGAGTGGGAACCCCTCTTCGTCAACATGAACGACGGCACCAACGAGGGTATCCGCCACAAGAGCAAGCCCTTCTTCTCGGCGCAGTTCCACCCCGAAGCGTCATCAGGACCAAAGGACACCGAATTCCTCTTCGACGAATTCATAGCCCTGCTTTAAATACTCCGGACCCGCCGGCTCAGTCGGCGCGGTCCACATATTTATATAACCGAATTTTCAGCAACCAATATAAACCGCGGCATAGCCGCCTCAACAACTCATAATGAGCGACAAGACAATAAAAAAAGTACTTTTGCTTGGTAGCGGTGCACTCAAGATAGGTGAGGCCGGAGAATTTGACTACTCCGGTTCGCAGGCACTCAAAGCAATGAAAGAAGAGGGTATCGAAACTATTCTTATCAACCCCAATATTGCAACAGTACAGACGTCTGACGGCTTTGCCGACCACATCTACTTCCTCCCCGTGACCCCGTTCTTCGTTGAAAAGGTCATCGAGAAGGAACGCCCCGACGGCATTCTCCTCGCATTCGGCGGACAGACTGCCCTCAACTGCGGCGTCACCCTGTACGAATCGGGTGTACTCGAAAAATATAATGTACGCGTGCTCGGTACTCCCGTCCGCGCCATCATGGACACCGAGGACCGCGAACTCTTCGTGCGCAAGCTCGACGAAATCGGCGTCAAGACCATCAAGAGCGAAGCGGTATCGACCGTAGAGGATGCTCTGCAGGCCGCCCGTGACCTCGGCTACCCCGTCATCGTGCGCGCAGCCTACGCGCTCGGCGGTCTCGGCTCAGGCTTCTGCGACAACGAGGAGGAACTCGTGGCTCTTACCGAGAAAGCACTCTCCTTCTCTCCGCAGGTACTCGTCGAGAAATCGCTCAAAGGCTGGAAAGAGGTTGAGTATGAAGTGGTGCGCGACCGCTTCGACAACTGTATCACGGTATGTAACATGGAGAACTTCGACCCGCTGGGTATCCACACCGGCGAGAGTATCGTAGTAGCTCCCTCGCAGACCCTCTCCAACGAGGATTACCACTACCTGCGCAAACTCGCCATCAAGATTATACGCCACGTGGGCATCGTGGGCGAGTGTAACGTGCAGTATGCCTTCGACCCGCATTCGATGGACTACCGCGTCATCGAGGTGAACGCACGTCTCAGCCGCTCTTCAGCCCTGGCGTCGAAAGCCACCGGCTATCCCCTCGCTTTCGTAGCCGCCAAGCTCGGTCTCGGCTACGGCCTCTTCGACCTCAAGAACTCCGTGACTAAGGATACCTCGGCATTCTTCGAGCCGGCTCTCGACTATATCGTGGTGAAGATACCCCGCTGGGACCTCGGCAAGTTCCACGGCGTGCGCAAGGAAATCGGTTCGTCGATGAAATCGGTCGGCGAAGTGATGGCTATAGGCCGCACCTTCGAGGAAGCTATCCAGAAAGGATTGCGCATGATTGGCCAGGGCATGCACGGCTTCGTGGGTAACCGCGACCTGAAAATCAACGACATTGACCGCGCGCTCGCCGAACCTACCGACAAGCGTATCTTCGTCATAGCCAAGGCTATGAAGGAGGGTTACACGGTCGACAAAATCCACGAGCTCACCAAGATTGACAAGTGGTTCCTCTACAAGCTCCAGCACCTTATCGACACCGAGGCCGAGCTTGAGACGTTCAATGAAATCGACAAACTCCCCGCTGCGCTTCTGCGTCTGGCCAAAGAGCAGGGCTTCAGCGACTTCCAGATAGCACGCGCCGTGCTCGACAACTTCGGCGGTTCGGCCGAGAAAGCCAACAAGATGGTGCGCGACTACCGCAAGAGCCTCGGCATCGTGCCCGTGGTCAAGCAGATTGACACACTCGCAGCCGAGTATCCCGCGCAGACCAATTACCTCTACCTCACCTACAACGGTACGGAAAACGACGTGCAGTATCTCCACGACCACCGTTCTATCGTGGTGCTCGGTTCGGGTGCCTACCGCATCGGTAGCTCAGTAGAGTTTGACTGGTGTTCGGTCAACGCTCTCATGACCGTCAAGAAGGAGGGCTGGCGCTCGGTTATGATCAACTACAACCCCGAAACCGTGTCGACCGACTACGACATGTGCGACCGTCTCTACTTCGACGAACTCACCTTTGAGCGCGTGATGGACATCCTCGACCTCGAGCAGCCCCACGGCGCCATCCTCTCGGTGGGCGGTCAGATACCCAACAACCTCGCTACCCGTCTTGACGACGAGGGCGTAAACATTCTCGGTACCAATGCACACAGCATCGATAACGCCGAGGACCGTCACAAATTCTCGGCCATGCTCGACAACCTCGGCATCGACCAGCCCCGCTGGCGCGAGCTCACCAGCTTCGAGGATATTCGCGAATTTATCGACGAAGTCGGTTTCCCCGTTCTCGTGCGCCCCAGCTACGTGCTCTCAGGCGCAGCGATGAATGTATGCTCCAACGACGACGAGCTTGAACGTTTCCTCCGCCTCGCGGCCAACGTGTCGAAGCAGCACCCCGTGGTTGTGACCGAGTTCATCCAGAACGCCAAGGAGATTGAAATGGACGCCGTTGCCGCCAACGGTGAAATCAAAGCCTACGCCATCTCGGAGCATATCGAGTTTGCCGGCGTACACTCGGGCGACGCCACCATCCAGTTCCCGCCGCAGAAACTCTACGTCGAGACAATGCGCCGCATCAAGAAAATCTCGGCACAGATTGCCAAAGCGCTCAATATCACCGGTCCGTTCAACATCCAGTATCTTGCCAAGAACAACGATATCAAGGTTATAGAATGTAACCTGCGTGCATCGCGCAGCTTCCCCTTCGTGTCAAAGGTATTGAAAATCAATTTCATAGACCTCGCCACCAAGGCTATGCTCGGCCTGAACGTGGAGAAGCCCGCCAAGAACGCCTTCGACCTCGACTACGTAGGTATCAAGGCATCGCAGTTCTCCTTCTCGCGTCTGCAGGGCGCCGACCCCGTGCTCGGTGTCGACATGTCATCGACCGGCGAAGTAGGCTGTATCGGAGTTGACACCTCGGAGGCCATCATGAAATCAATGCTCTCGGTAGGTTACCGCGTGCCCAAGAAAGGCATCCTGCTCTCCACCGGCTCGGCACGTCAGAAAATCGACATGCTCGACGCAGCGCATCAGCTCCACAACAAGGGTTACGTGCTCTACGCCACCGGCGGTACTCACCAGTTCCTCGCCGACAACGGTATTCCCGCTATCCGCGTGTACTGGCCCTCGCAGCCCGACATGCAGCCGCAGGCACTCCAGATGCTCCACGACAAGGAAATCGATCTCGTGGTAAACATTCCCAAGAACCTGTCGACCACCGAGTTGAGCAACGGCTACAAGATACGTCGCGCAGCAATCGACCTCAACATCCCGCTGCTCACCAACGCCCGCCTTGCCTCAGCATTCATCGGAGCATTCACAACCCTCACCCTCAACGACATCGAAATCAAACCCTGGGACGAATACTAATCCAGCAGGGTATCGTATTATAAACGGCATAAGCTGTACGACAAAAGAAGCATGGGCTCTGAAAATAGCGCCCATGCTTCTTTTCTATATTTACGTTTTCTTTATTTATATTTACTCTATATATCCTGTTACTTGGAGTCTACGATGGTGGGCCAGGGGAAAGAGTGGGGGTTGACTGAGACGTGGACTTTGGTGCGGTGGAGGCGGACGGCTATGTAGTCGGCGATTTTGGCGCGCTGTTGTTCGGTGATTTCCTTTGAACTGCGGATGAATACCATGTTGACGGTATCGGTCAGTGAGTTGTTGACGCCGGCGAGCACCATGTTGGAGAGCGCCAGGTCCTCCACTTCGGGGAAGAGCACTTTGACTTCGGGAGCCAATCGCGTTGCCTCGTCGTCAAATGCCGT
Organism: Barnesiella sp.; assembly: GCA_014801075.1. Taxonomy (GTDB): domain Bacteria; phylum Bacteroidota; class Bacteroidia; order Bacteroidales; family Muribaculaceae; genus JAGBWK01. The sequence continues at coordinate 48,492 of JAAVEW010000005.1, forward strand.
ACGACGCGCTATGACGGTCTGCAACGAGTCGATGCGGTTCTGTCGCTGTGTTATCTCCTGCTGCATCATTCCGTATAGCTGATTCATCGACTTTGAGTTGTCGGTGAAATTGTTGAGCGAGAAGCCCTGCTTGATGTTTAGTATCGTGCCGCCGAGACCCACCGAGTCGAGTTTGTGGAGCATGGCGAGTTGCAGGGAGTCCTTCGGAAGCGCCTCCCCTATCAGCGTCACGTCGATATATCGCTTGCCGTCGGAGATATACTCCTTGTGGCTGAGTACCTGAGTATTGGGGAACACCATTTCCTGATTCACGAACTGCGTAGCGTTGAGCATGAACACGTTGGTGCGTATCATCTTGACTGTCAGCCACGCACTGAGACCGATAGTGACGGTGACGATTACGGTGACTATCGTCTGCACGCGGCGCGCTTTCTTATCGTCCTTGAATACCACTGCCTTGAAGCGCATAGCTTTCACTCCCACCCATGTGGCAAAAAGGATGAATACCATGTTGGTAAAGAACAGATAGAGAGCGCCGAAGAAGAAGTGAGGCTGGAGAGTGGCGAGACCGTAACCTGCCGTACACAACGGCGGCATAAGGGAGGTGGCGATGGCGACTCCGGGAAGCACCTGACCTTTATTCTTGCAGGCCATGCTGACGATACCCGCCGCGCCGCCGAAGAAGGCTATGAACACGTCGTAAATCGACGGCGAGGTGCGCGCCAGCAGCTGACTACCGTCCTCATACTGAGGCGATATAAGGAAATAGATAGCCGAGGCGATGATCGAGCCCAGCACTGCCATTATAATGTTTTTAAGTCCGCGCTGCAGCAGATTGTAGTCACTGATGCCGATGCCGAGACCCATGCCGATGATGGGGCCCATGAGCGGAGATATAAGCATGGCGCCGATGATTACCGCCACATTGTCGGTGTTAAGACCGAGCGATGCCACGAAGATGGCAAACACGAGAATAAGTAACTGTGACCCTTTAAACGACACTCCGGCACGAATGGAAGCCTCGGTGTCGGCCTGCGGTTCGAGGTCGGCACTGACATTGAAATAAGATTTCAGTTCCGTAAAATACTTTGCTAACTGTTCTTTAAAAGCCATGTCATGAATAAATTATATTGAAACGTAATGATACCACGACAATCCTTGGGTATCCTCTATATATTTAACAAACTTAGCTTTTATTTTGATTAAATATAAGGCTTCAATATGTATTTTAACTCTTGATAATCTTAACGAACTTTTGCTCTAAGACATTGTTATATAAGTATATATTAATAATTTCCATACTGAATTATCAATATATTTTATTAAATTTTTATCTATAAACTCATTGCCCATAACCCTTTCATGCATTATTGTATTGGCTTATGAAAGAATGGCAGATGGCATTAACCTGTAAATCAAACGAATATGAAACGAATAGAAAATCCCGGAATGGGGAAGATTGCCTGGTTGCTTTTTCCTCCGTCAATGTTACTGCTTTTCCCTTCGGCGGTAGGGAAGTTCCCTGTCGTCGCTACCGTAATATATATTATCTGTCTCGCTCTGTTCGCAGGATTCTCAACATACTATTGCCTACGCCAGAAATGCTACGCCCAATTTGCAATCGCCACATTGATTACAATAATCCTTATCGGCGCACTGATATTTATGCACTCAATATCTTCGCAACTGACGACATAGCCGACTGAGAAAACTTGTAATAAATAAGAAGTATCTATACTCCTTATTGAGCTACCATATAAATGTAAACTACCCTCCAAAAGTATAACAGTAAACTTTTGGAGGGTAGTTGATTATAATAAAATTTATTTTTGCGCTACAATGCTCAATTGCTTAGAAGAGCAGGGCGAGGCGGTAGACTATGAAGGCGGCTATCCAGGCTACGGTGGTGTTGTAGAGTACCGCGAAAGCGCCGTAACGCCATGAGTGAGTTTCCTTTACAATGGCTACGATGGTAGCTATGCAGGGGCAGTAAAGGAGGATAAATACCATGAAGGCGAGGGCTACGGCGGGGGTAAAGTCGGCAACTCCGGTGACGGGATTGGGTGCGGTCAGTCGGGTTGAGAGCGCGTTGTCGTCAATATCCTCGTCGCCGGTGTAGAGCACACCGAGGGTTGATACCACAATCTCTTTGGCGGGAACACCGGCAACAACAGCCACCGATGCACGCCATGAGAATCCGAGCGGACGGAACACGGGATTGATGGCTTTGCCAATCATTTCGAGGAACGAATCGCGCGAGGGGTCGATAGTGTCATCGTCGACAGCCGGTGAGGCCTCGGCAGTAACAGTCTGCTCCGCAACCGCTGCGTCGTCGTCATCGTGACGCGGGAAATAACTGAGCGCCCACACCACGATGCTCGCTACAAGAATAATACCACCCATCTTGCGGAGATACTGCTGCGCTTTCCACCACATGTGGCGCATCGACGATTTCAGCGTAGGCACACGGTAAGGGGGCAACTCCATCACGAAGGGCGTCTCATCGACCTTGAATACAAACCGGCGCAGCAACCGGGCCGTAATCACGGCCACAAGCACGCCGAGTGCATAGAGCGACATGAACACAAGCGCTGCATGCGCCGAGAAGAATGTGCCTATAAGCAGCACATACACAGGCAGTCGCGCCGAGCAGGAGATGAACGGGTTTATCATTATGGTAATCAATCGCGAGCTGCGGCTCTCGATGGTGCGGCAACCCATGATGGCGGGCACGTTGCAACCGAATCCCATAACCAACGGGATGAACGACTTGCCGTGAAGCCCTATCTTGTGCATGATACGGTCCATGATAAATGCCGCTCGGGCCATGTAGCCTGAGTCCTCCATAAACGATATGAAGAAATAGAGTATCAGGATGTTGGGCAGGAACACTATTACGCCCCCCACGCCCCCTATCACACCGTCGGAAAGGAGGTCCTTGAGCGGACCTTCCGACATGTGCTCATTGACGATGCCGCTGAGCCACTCGCATCCGCTCTCAATCCATTCCATCGGGTACTGCCCCACATAGAATGTGAACCAGAAGATAAAGAACATGATGGCGAGGAATATCGGGAATCCGAATAAACGGTTGGTGACGAAGGCGTCGATGATATGCGTCTTGGTGACCTTTTCCTCCTCGCCGCGCTGCATTGTCTCGGCAAGCGCACCTGATATGAAGCCGTACTTCTCGTTGGCTATCATCGTGGACACATCCTCTTCGTGAATCTCGGCGAGATGGTCCACGGCCTTGTCGCGCAATGCAAGTATCTTCTTGCCATCGGGGGTATCCCTCACTACGTCGTCGGCCGCCTTGTCCTTTTCGAGCAGCTTAATTGCGAGATAGCGGGCGGAGTAACGGCTTGAAATCACGGGATCGGCCTTCAGCAACGGCTTGATGGTATTGATAGCGTTCTCGATGTCGCTTCCGAGATTGACGTGCACGTGGCGCACGACATCGTTATTACCCTCATACACCTCTATTATAGTGTCGAAGAGACGGTGAATACCCTCGCCGCTACGCGATACGGTGGGCACAATCGGCACGCCTATCATACCGCCAAGAGTCTCATAGTCAAGGTTATCGCCCTTGCGACGCAACTCGTCGTAGAGATTGAGCGCAATGACCATCGAGTGGTCCATGTCTATAAGCTCGGTGGTGAGATAGAGGTTGCGCTCCAGGTTGGAGGCGTCGACCACGTTGACAATGACATCGGGGTTGGAGTCGGTGAGATATTGGCGCACGTAAAGTTCCTCGGGCGAATACGACGAGAGGGAGTAGGTGCCGGGGAGGTCGACGATATTGAATTTATAGCCTTTGTAGCGGAATGTTCCGTTCTTGGAGTCGACAGTGACGCCGCTGTAGTTGCCTACATGTTCCTGCGCGCCGGAGGCGATGTTGAAGAGCGACGTCTTGCCGCAATTGGGGTTGCCTATGAGGGCTATATTGATAGTGTGGTCAGAGACAACAGCCTTGTGGAGAGTGGGATCGGTGTCGTCATCGACTACGCAGCTCGCGCGCGACCCCATGTCTGCCTTGCACGATTCTTCCACAGGCACTACCTCAATCATCGACGCCTCGCTGCGGCGGAGCGATACCTCATAGTCCATCAATCTGTACTTCACGGGGTCATTGAGCGGGGCATTGAGCACGGCGGTAATCTCGCGCCCTTTCACAAAGCCCATCTCAATGACGCGCTTGCGAAACGCGCCATGGCCCAATATCTTGATAATGACGGCCGAACGGCCTGTTTCAAGTTCTGATAGTCTCATATCCTGATTGTAAGTGATAGTGTGATGGGTGCAAAGGTCATAAAAAATCCCGTCAACGCAAAATATTTCCGTGCTTTATTTATATCCATTCTAAATAATGGGTGTAATTTGGACATCTCCGTCCGCCGTCAATTTGTACCGCCGGCCGTCAATTTGTATCGTCGGGTCTCAATATCTCGAAAATATTGCGTAGTAATTAGATAAATTTTTGTAAATTTGACGATTATTTGCATCGTGCAAAACAACACCGAGAACAATGAGACAAAAAGCAATCGCACTTCTCGTGCTTCTATTCATACTCTGCGGGGCTTCCCGTGCCGGAGCGCAGGAGCAGTTCAGGCGCGGACTCCAGCAGATATCCTTTGTGCCCAAAGGCCAATGGATTACCGGCGTAAGCGTCAGCTACTCGCAGTCCAACCAGTCAAACTATCAGTTTCTGGTGGTGGAAAACCTCAACGGCGACACCTACAACTTCAAGCTCAGCCCTATGCTGATGTACTGCTTCAAGGACAACCTCGCCGCGGGCGGACGCTTCTCCTACAAGCGCTCGAAGGTCGACCTCCGCTCGGCCGACGTGGTGCTCGACTCCGAGACGGGCTACAACGTTGACAACCTTTACAGCATATCGCAAAGCTGGTATGGCACGGCCGCTTTCCGCAACTACATATCGCTCGGCAACAACCGCCGCTTCGGCATGTTCAACGAGGTGCAGCTCGAAATCGGCGGCGGCGACTCGAAGATATGCAACGGCTCGGGCGACGACCTGACCGGCACCTACTCGCGCAACGTCAGTTTCAACGTGGGACTGGCACCCGGCATGATAATGTTCCTCAACAACTACTCAGCCATAGAGGTGAACATCGGCGTGCTCGGATTCTCCTACTCCCATTCCAAGGCCACGACCGACCGCGTCTACGTGGCGCATGCCAACTCGCAGTCGGCCAACTTTAAAATAAATCTGTTTTCAATCACTTTCGGAGTGGCATTTTATCTGTAAGAGTCATGAAAAAAATCGCAACACTCATAGCAGTCCTGATGGTCATGCTCCCGGTAGTCACCGCGTCGGCCCGGACGCCGATAGCCGACACTCAGGCTCCCCGCTACGACAAGGTCAAGGATTTCAGCAACAACTTTATAATCAACGAGAATATCCTCGGCCACGACAAGATAAAACTTGACTCACTGAGCGACTCCAGTCCCTACCTCGACGAGAAGGTCATCATAGGCAACGACACGGTCAGCATCATTCTTCCCGACAAGAACTACGGCCGCTATGACCGCGGCCTCTTCAACTTCCTCATCATCCCCAAAGGTCAGTGGTCGTTTGGCGTTACAGCATCCTACGGCGAGTTTGACACCGACGACGTGGAGGTGCTCTCCATTCTCAAGAACTTCGACATAAAGGTCAAGACCTACTCGCTGAAGCCGTCAATCTCCTATTTCTTCCGCAGCAATCAGTCGATAGGTATCAAGTTCAACTACACCCACTCGGCTATCGACCTCAACAACATGACCTTCGACTTTGACGACGACCTCAACTTCTCGTTGCACGATGTCAGCTACTACTATCAATCCTACTCGGCATCAATCAATTACCGCAACTATATAGGTCTCGGCCCGGAGAAACGTTTCGCCATATTCAACGAGGTTGACCTCGGCTTCGGCAGCGGCTCGTCGCGCTTCAGACGCCTCTACAACGACGAACCGCGCGACACGCGCACCAACCTCACCATGGCAAGCCTCAACTTCAGCCCCGGTCTGTGCGTGTTCATCATGGACTACATCTCGTTCAATGTATCGTTCGGCGTGTTCGGTCTCAACATGACCCACGAGAAGCAGACCACCAACGGACACCCCGACGGCTCGCGTTTCTCCTCAGGCGCCAACTTCAAGTTCAACATCTTCAACATCAACTTCGGTATGGCCGTGCATATTTAGCCCGCGTCTCGCGCTATGCCCCACCGCCTTCCCCATACGTCAAATCATAATCAGAATGACTCGATTCCGCAACCCCATATACACCGCCGTCACTCTCGCCATAATGCTGGCGGGAATACTCAGCGGCTGCATCAAGAACGACATCCCCTACCCCCGCATCCAGCCCAACATCACGAGCCTTAAGGTAGAGAACCAGTCGCAGGCCGCGCAGATTGACACCATCAACCGCATGGCTACCGTCTACCTCAACGAGGAGGCCGACATCTACAATGTCAACGTGGTTGAATGCACGCTTTCCGACAAAGCAACCTTTGTTGGCGACTCCATCGCCGGCACTATCGACCTTTCGCAGCCCCGCTACTACATTCTCAGCATATATCAGGAATATGTGTGGACGCTGAAAGCCGTGCAGAATATAGCGCGCTACCTCACTGTGGCCAATCAGATAGGTTCGTCGGTAATCGACGTGCCCGGTCGCCGCGTCATAGTGACACTCCCCACTACCGCCGACCTGTCGAAAGTAAAGGTGCTCACGGCCAAACTCGGGTCGACCGGCTCCACCATCACCCCCGCCATCGAGGGTGAATATATCGACCTGACCCACCCTGTCACCGTCACCGTGACCGACTATGGCCGCTCCGCCGACTGGACCATATACTGCGAAGTGACCGAAGCAACGGTAACAACGGTGCGCGCCGACGCGTGGACCAACGTGGCCTGGGTCTACGGCGAGGCACAGGAGGGACGCGACAACTATATAGAGTATCGCCGAGCCGACGCCTCGCAATGGACCCGCGTGCCCGACGCCTGGATGACCGTCGACGGCGGCAGTTTCCACGCCCGCATCATTCACCTCGAATCGCTCACCGACTACGTGGCACGCGCCGTGTCGGGCGACGAAACGGGTGCAGAAATAGAATTCCGCACAGGTGCCAACATTCAGCCGCCGAATGCCGACTTCGAGAACTGGTGGCTAAACGGCAAGGTGTGGAATCCCTGGGCCGAGGATGGCGTGCGCTTCTGGGACACCGGCAACAAAGGCGCCACGACTCTCGGGTCGAGCAACACGCAACCTTCCGACGACACTCCTACCGGCACGGGCCGCTCTGCCAAACTCGAAACCCGCTTCGTGGGCATCGGTATCGTGGGCAAACTTGCCGCGGGCAATATCTTTGCCGGCGAGTATGTCAAGACCGACGGCACCAACGGTATTTTGAGTTTCGGTCGTGAGTTCAGCGAACATCCTACTCGCCTGCGCGGTTATTATAAGTACCATTCGGCACCCATCAGCTCGGTTACAACCGGATTCACCGACCTCAAGGACCGCCCCGACACTGCGGTTATATGGGTAGCGCTTATCGACTCGCCCGAACCGCTGGAGATTCGCACCAATCCCGCCAACCGACAGCTGTTTGACCCCGAAGCCTCCTACGTAGTGGCCTACGGCAAGTTTGAGACCGGAAGCGACATGGAGCAATGGTCGCCCTTTGAGTTTGAGCTCAACTACACTGCCACCAATCGCGAGCCCCGCTACCTGCTTATCGTAGGCTCGGCAAGCAAGTATGGCGACTACTTCACCGGCGGCAACGGTTCGGTGCTCTTCCTCGACGACTTTGAACTGCTCTACGACTATTGATTCTTAGCCCTTTAACTTTTGAATTATTAATCAAACACATACCGCATTATGAAGAAATTATTCATCTCTCTGATTGCACTCGGCGCAGCAGCGTCGGCATCGGCACAGGCCGACCTTTTTGACAACCCCGACAACGAAGCCTATCTCGGAGCGCGCATCTCGCTCGACATCTCATCAACCGCCGACGGCAATTCCTACTACTCCAACGGCGCCGGTTTCAGCATTGGTGCAATCTATAATATTCCTCTCTACAAGAACCTCTATTTTGAACCGGGACTCTCGCTCTTCTACGACACCTTCGGCGAAGAACTCCTCATTCCCGACGAAAATAATATCTCTTACGGTTCAATCGACGGCTCTATACGCAACCTCGGTTTCCGCATTCCCCTCGTAGCCGGTTATCACTTCGACTTCACCGACGACATGCAGCTGTCGGTATTCACCGGTCCGCAGCTCAATCTTAGCGTTCTTGCCAAGGAACATCTCGGCGACAATTCCTACTCCATCTTCGGCGAATACGGCTTCAAGCACATTGACCTGCAGTGGGCTCTCGGCGTAGGTCTGACATGGCAAAACTACTACGTATCGGTATCGGGCGGCATCGGCATGACCAAGGTGCGTGACTGGAGCACAACCGACGTCTATGGCAAAAAAGTCTCCGACTCCTTCCGCCGCAACAACTTCAGCATAACCTTAGGCTACAACTTCTAACCTCCCGCTGAAACAACCTCCAGCAATAAGCGACAAAAAGGAAATAAAGCAGAAACAAAGAAATAAAAACATAGCCAAAGCCAAAAAGAGCGAGTCTTTTGACTCGCTCTTTTCGTTTACTAAGACCTCAAACACTACGTATCCATCCGAGAATGACCGACTTTCACATGCAGTATTGGATTGTAAGTATCTATCGCCTACATAGAATTGATGAGAACAGTAATAAGACGAACAATAATGAGGAGATAGAGTAATATGAGGATATAATAACAGCTACACATGGAAAGGGGCGTCCGAAGGTCGCCGATTTACCAATAACCGGGGCTGCCAAGCGAAGCGCAGGCGTCCCCGGAATTAATGAGAAAGGAAAAGAGGCGCTCGAAGACCGCCGATTTACAACAGAAAGCCATCTAAATCGGCGGTCTTCGAGCGCCTTTCCCTATGCTATCGGGTATTCCCTGCACGTCTCCGCTTCGCTACGACGGGCAGGGTTACTGCTAAATCGGCGGCCTTCGGACGCCTCTTCTTCTTTAACGGTAATCGGTGACCTGATGCCCATCATGGATTAGCATTACGGAGTTTTGGCCAAAGCTTAAAAATAGGGGAATAATATAGCTGCTGTTTAATGTAAGTATCCGTCAAATGGCTGATAGTGAGGAGCGAGTCGGAGACTCGCTGATTGTTGTTAACCTCGGGCTTTAGCCCGAGGCTCGATGATACTCAGAGGGGTTCGCCTCGGAGAGGCGATTTGTGGTACGCACTGTCAGCGGAGGGGATCGGGATTGAGGGGGACAAATATCCAAAAGAGGATATATGCTATAATTCCGGCGCCTGAACAAGCCAGGACAGCCCAGAAAATGCGGATAATTATCGGGTCAATGCCGAAGTATTCACCGATTCCGCCACACACTCCCGCTATTATGCTATGTATATTTGACCGATATAACTTTCTCATAACTAATATAATTGATAGATTAACAAATCATTTCATTTCACCTCGCCAACTGTCAACAGCACCGGGCCGGGGATAACATCGCTCACAATCAGCCACGCATCTTACTTATATAGATAGCGCTTGATTGACTGCTTGGGCGTCTTTTCAAAGGGGTCGGTGCGAAGCTCGATAGCGTTCACCCGTGAATAGCCGGGGAGATCGCGGTTGAGTGCCTTGAGGTTGTCATCCATAATGGCAGCGACTTTGTCGGCTGAGATGCGCGCGCGGCGCAGTGCCTCCCCGTCGGGATATACGAGGGCTACGAGTTTGCCGTCGCGCTCCACCACGATGCTTTCCGCCACGTAAGGCAGATGGTTGAGTTTGTTTTCAATCTCCTCAGGATAGATATTCTGACCGCTCGGACCGAGTATCATGCTCTTGTCGCGGCCCTTGATGAAGAGGTAACCGTCGGGGTCGAGAATACAGATGTCGCCGGTATTCATCCAGCCATCCTTCATCACGGCCTCGGTTGCCTCGGCATTCTTATAGTAGCCTTTCATCACATTGTCACCCTTGACCCACAGCGTGCCTGGCACATGGGCGGGGTCGGCGGAGTCAACGCGGGCCTGCATGCGGTCAACAACGAGTCCGCACGATCCGGGTTTCTGCTTGTCCCAGAAGCAATAGCTTATGAGCGGAGCGCACTCCGTCATGCCGTAACCCACAGTGTAAGGGAACTTTATCTTAAGCAGGAACTTCTCGACAGCGGGAGCCAGAGCAGCGCCGCCGATAATCAGCTGATGCAGATTGCCGCCGAAAGCCTCGATGAGCTGACCGCGCACCTTCTTGTAGACCAAGCTATTGACACCCGGTATATGCGTCAACACCTTCATCATCGGCTTGTTGAGCACGGGAAACACCTTGCCTACAACGATTTTCTCAATCACGAGCGGCACGGTCACCACCAGCTTAGGTTTCACTTCAGCGAAAGCGCCGAGCAAAATCTTGGGTGAAGGCACTTTGCCGAGGAAAGTGATGTGACACCCTTTGAGCAAGGGGAAAATCAGTTCGACGAGCAGGCCGAACATGTGGGCGAGCGGAAGCATGGACACCATGCCGTCGCCGGGGTTGAAAAACTTGATATTGTCGGTTGAGAAGCGGGCGTTGCTCCACAGGTTGCCATATGTGAGCATCACACCCTTTGAGAGTCCCGTCGAACCGGAAGTGTAGTTGATGACGGCAAGGTCGTCTTTGGTATCATGGAAATAATCCGTGTCGAAATTGCTCTCGGTAATGCCGTCGGGATAGGCGGCGGCTACGAGTGAGTCGAGATTGCTGAAGGCCGACGTAAGAGCCTTGGAGCGCGAGAAGAGTAGCGAGCGGTTCTCGATGTCAAACACGCCGTCGACACCGCCAATCTTCTCCACGTCAAGACCGTTCCACACGTGGGCGTCGACAAAGAAGAGACGCGCGTCGGAGTGTGACACGAGGTGATGTATGCTGTCATGGTGGAAGTCATGCAGGATAGGCACCGATACCGCGCCGTAGGTAAGCGCCGACAGGAAAACCACTCCCCAGTGGGAGGAGTTTTTGGCACAGATTGCTATCTTGTCGCCGCGGCGTAGACCTGCGTTGCGAAACAGCACGTGCATGCGCGCGATGCGGCGGGTAAGTTCGGAATAAGTAATTGTATTGTCAGCGTTGAGATCGGACAACGCCTTGATGTTCTGATTGCGGCGAAACGAAGCCGCCATATCCATCACCAGTGATTGTGTCATTTCTCTTTTTCGTTTTTTAACAAATATTGGGGAACGGGGTCTAATTTATTAACGCCTTTGCGGGTAGTTTTGTTGAGATTGCAATAGATGTCAGCGTCAGGGCCGCTGCTTGCGCCACGCCTTGAGCGCCATTGTTGCGAGCCACGCGCCGGCTGCCGCTCCCGCAGCGTCGGCGAGGAAGTCGAGCCAGTCGCCGGAACGGCCGGCTCCCATCGCCATCTGCAACACTTCAATCAATCCGCCCGTCGCGGCCGACGCAGCCGCTACGCAAAGGCATGACCGGCGACTGATCGGGGCATACTCTCCGCGGCCACGACGCGCAAGGTCAACGACCGCAACAAACGCCAGCGCACCGAACATCACGGCGTGGACCACCTTGTCCAGGCCCGGCACTTCAATGTCATTGTCGGGCAACGGACGCGGCACAAGCGTGAGATACAGGATGGCAAACATAATCAAAGCGGTGGCAACCCACCGCTTTGGCCATATCTGAAATATTTTATTTACAAGTTTCACTGCTGAATTCTACCTTAATTATTTACAGAAGAAATCAACCTTAAATTGCCTGTCCTTAATTTGCTGCGATAGAATCGTTGGCTGCAACGGGTTGGTTATAGGCAAGAGGCTTGGGAGCATAGGCTTCCTCAAGGATAGCGTTAAGCTCGGCATCCTCGGGGTTGCGGGCTATGATAGTGCCGTCAGGACCGAAAAGGATGATGCAGGGAATACCGAGAATACCGTAGATGTCGGTGGGGATAGTCTGCGCGTCGATAATCTGTTTCCAAGGGAGTTCCAGTTTGTCAATAGTAGCGAGAGACTTCGCCGGTTCGTCCCACACTGCCACGCCGAGCACTTCAAGACCTTTGGGAGCATACTGACTGTAAATCTCCTTGAGGTGAGGCATCTTGCGCATGCAGGGGCCGCACCAGCTTGCCCAGAAGTCAACGAGGGTGTAGTTGCCTTTGCCCACGTAGTCGCTGAGGCGATGGGTGTTGCCATCGTATGTCACCTCGAAGTCGGTGAACATCTTGCCGGGAGCGGTGGCGTCCTGGCTGTCATATACGCTCTTCATCTTCTGCACACGCTTGTAGTTGTTGAGCGAGGGATTCTTGGCGAGAGCGGCGTTAAACTGATCGCGGTCCATCTCGTAGGCTTCCTGCATGAAGAAGTAGTAGCCGATGGGATTGTCGATATTGGCATTTTTCATGCTGTCGGTAAGAGCGGCATATTCGGTATAAATCTGCTGCTGACCGGCGGCATCGTCGGGTGAAAGCATCTGCATTTTGGCCGAGAGGGCGTTGACCTTTTCGGCGTAGTCATTGAGCGCGGTGTTGAGAGGAGTACCGGTTGCATCACCGCCGGCAACATTGATGTCGCCCTGCTCGAGCACGAACATGCCCATGCGGTTGCCGTCCGATACCAGACGAACGAACGCAGGGTTCTCAATGCGGCCGGCGAACACAGCCTTACCGTCGGCCACGACAGTAGAGTCGATATTCTCCGATGTGTCATAGTCGAGAAGATAGACCATCGAACCGTTTTCGAGCGAGGGCTCCTCAACGGTCACTTTATAATTGTTGGGCTCAGCCTTGGCGGTGCAGGCCACGAGGGCCAGCGCTGCGAGGGGAACAAGAATTGCTTTTTTCATATTCATAATATTTAATTGTTATCAGTGATTACGAGCCGTGCCGACACCGTGGCTGGAATCATTGCCTGCGCCGACGCGGCTCTTCCACCGTTACAAACAGTTGATTACATCATTTTGTTTGTGGTCAGGCTGATGTTGAAATCAGTTTATACTTGGAGTGTATTTAAATAACCTTCAACTTCCGCTTACTTCTTTTTATTGGCGTCAATCTCTTTGAGAAGTTCCTCAACGGCTGTGCGGAGCTGAGTGTCCTCCCCTTTCACGATTGTCTCGGGCGAATTGGCCACCTTGATGTCGGGCTCAAGCTGAGTGTTTTCAAGATAGCTTCCGTCGGGCAACTGATAGCCTACTACGGGAATACCGAAGTAGAGCGACGGATCCTGAAGGGTAACCCAGTTGACCGAAGTCATGGTACCGGGCACGGGCATACCGACGAGCTTGCCGAGGTTGCGGTTTTTGTAGACCCAGGGTGTGCCGTGGGCGTTGGAGTAGCAAGGCTCGGCCATGAGCATGATGGTAGGCTTGTTGTAACGGCGCGAGGGCATGTCGCACACTTCCTCGCCTCGTATCACCTGAGTGAAGTATTTGTCGCCCGAAAGGAACACTTCGACATCCTCGTGCAGTCGACCGCCGCCGTTCCAGCGAATATCGATAACGGCGCCCTCACACTCGTTGTACTTGCCGAGCAGATCGGAGTAGAGAGTGCGGAAACTGTCATCGCCCATCGACTCGATATGTACGTAGCCGAGACGACCGTTTGACCAGCGTTTCACATCTTCGGCACGCTGTTTCACCCAACGGTTGTAGAGGAGGTCGCCCTCAGCACCTGCCGAAATCGGTTTCACCACTTCGTCAAAGTCAGCGCCTGAGGCGGGGTCCTTTATGGTGACGAGTGTTTTCTTATTGGCAAGGTTGTTGATTACGGTAGTGGGGTCGATGTCGTCGCCTATCTCCTCGCCGTTGATTTTGGTGATAATCATGCCGGGACGGAGCTTGGTGGCGGCGTTGTCAAACGGACCGCCTGTGATGATTTCCTCAACCTTGAGGCCCTTGCCGTTGTAGTTCATGTCGTAGAGCAGACCGAGACGCGCGGTGCGGTCGGTGATGGCGTTGGCCTCATTGCCGCGGAAACCTGAGCCGGTGTGCGACACGTTGAGTTCGCCGAGAAGTTCCGAAAGCATTTCGGAGAAGTCATAGTTATTGTTGATATGGGGGAGGAACCGGCGGTAGGCCTTGGTCATGGCTTCCCAGTCGACGCCGTGCATATTCTTGTTGTAGAACATCTCGCGCTCCGAGAGATACACTTCGTCAAACATCGCCTCGCGCTCGGCAGCGTGGTCGAGGGTCATGGTTGCCGACGAACTGATAGAGGTCGATTTGTCAGAACCAGCATCAATCTTGCGCATCTTGTCGCCGCTGATAAAGAGAGTCTTGCCGTCGGCTGAAGGATGGAGCGAAGCGCCATTGGCGTCGATGCGCACTGCAACCGAGGGCATGGGGTCGCGAAGGTCCATCTTCCAGAGGTCGTAGCCTTTCTCCACGCTCATGAGGTAGTAGAGGTTCTCGCCGTCGTTGTCGACCCAGGCGCCTGCGAGGTCGGCCGAGAAGGGAGTGAGACGTTCCACGCGGTCCATGATACCGTCGAGTTCCACTACGATAGCGTCGTCATCGTCATTCTCCTCTTTGTCGCCATCTTTCTTGTCGGCGTCCTTCTTGTCCTTTTTATCTTTCTTGTCGGCATCATCCTTTTTCTTATCCTTGGCTGACTTCTTGTCGGCCTCCTTGCGGAGTTCGAAATCCTCCTCGTCGAGGTGGAAACGGTCGTAGGCATCGCGATTGAGGAACACAATCATTGCATCGTCCTGCGAGCCCCATGAGGCGTGGTTGCGCATACCGTACTTCTCGGTGAGAAACACGATGGCGTTGCCCCCCATAGCCCACTGCGGGTCGCGGTCGGTGTAACCCGAACGGGTAAGATGAGTCATCTCGCCGCTCTCCACGTTGATGATGGCGATGTCGGTGTAAGGGCTGTGGTGGTTGTCGTCGACTTCAAGCGCAATCCAGCGGTTGTCGGGCGACCATTTGTAGTCAAAGCCACCGTCGCGGTAACGGTAGGTGGAGCCGTCGGTCAGCTGTTTCACCTTCTTGGTCTTGGTGTCCATGACCATCAGCTTGTTGCGGTCCTGGATGAAGGCGAGCTTCTTGCCGTCGGGCGAATATTTCGGGAGCGTACGCTCAGTTTTGTCGGCAGCGATTAAGGGCGCTTCGTCGATAAGCGTTGCGTTGGAGAAGTTAGGGTCATCGTCGCGCGCAATCTTGGCCGAGTAGATATTGTAATGGCCGTCGCGCAGAGAGGTGTAGACAATCTCGCGGCCTTCGGGGTGCCATTGCGGCATCTCCTCGGCTGCGGCAGTATTGGTAATCTGTTTCACTGACGAGTGGTCAACCGAGCCTACGAACACTTCGCCGCGGCTCGCATAGGCCACCTGCTTGCCGTCGGGCGAGAGGGCACCGCCGCGGCCGGTCACTCTTATGCGTTCCACTTCGGGGAACTCCTCGGTGTTGATGGCTACCGCCACTTTCTGAGGCTTGCCGCCGTCGCGCAGGGTGTAGAGTTCGCCGTCATAGCCGAAAGCGAGTGTGCCGTCGGCAGCCTGCGAGAGGAAGCGCACGGGGTGGGTCTTGAAGTTGGTCACCTGCACAGCCTTCGACATGTCGTCGACGGGAGCTTTCCACACGTTGAAAGTGCCGCCGTTGCGCTCCGAGAGGAAGTAGACGGTCTTGCCGTCGGGCGATAGCACGGGGTTGCGGTCCTCACCGGCGCGGTCGGTAAGATTCTTATGCGTGCCGGTTGCGGCATCGTAGCGCCATATGTCGCGGGTCACCGATGAGGTGTGATGCTTGCGCCATGCGTTTTCAAAGCCCTTGACATCCTGATAGAGGAATGAGCCGTCATTGCCCGTTACGGCGAGGGCCTGGGCGGGAGTGCCGAGCACCTGACGGGGCTTGCCGCCGTCGACGCTGACGGCATAGAGCTGGGTCATG
Organism: Barnesiella sp.; assembly: GCA_014801075.1. Lineage (GTDB taxonomy): Bacteria > Bacteroidota > Bacteroidia > Bacteroidales > Muribaculaceae > JAGBWK01. Next base: position 64,454 of record JAAVEW010000005.1, read on the forward strand.
CGTCCGGTGGGAAACATGGCACTTGCAGTCGGAGCCTGCACGGCTGCCGAGTAGTATATCTCCTTGCCGTCGGCCGAGAATGCTTCGGGGAGTTCGCCGGCCGAGTTGGAGGTGAGGCGTTTGGGAGTGCCGCCGTTGGCGTTCATCACAAATATGTCGGTGTTGCCGTGACGGTCGGAGGCAAAGGCTATCTTCTTGCCGTCGGGCGACCATCGGGGAGCGGTTTCGTAACTCTCGGAGGTGGTGAGACGGGTGGCCTCGCCGCCTGCGGCGGGCACGGTGTATATGTCACCTTTGTATGTGAATGCGATTTGCTTGCCGTCGGGCGAAATCACTGCGTTGCGCAGCCACAACGGGGTCGCTGCCGACAGACCGAGCGCCATCGCACCCGTCATAAATAGGACTACTCTTCTTTTCATATTTTGCAGAATTATACTGTAGAATAATTAAATTTCGGAACTATAATGATGCAAATATACAACTTTTTCATCTTTTTGCCATGCCATAAAGCCGCTTTCTTTACATTATATTATATAAACCTGCGGCTGCATATAGTATATACCTGCGGCTGCGTGCCTTCTTACAACATCATATAACCATACGATGACCGCCGTTAACAATTTTTGTGGCTGACTCCATTTTGTAATCTCGGCCATTATGGCTATCTTTACGCGCCCATAGTCTGACAACTATAATCTTCTTACTGTAATATATCTAATATCGAAATTTGTCCAATGTATAACGACATAGAGACCTTCATCACCGATTTGATACGTCAATCAGGCAGTTACGACATAGCCCGCGCAGAGTTCACACGCATTCTGGCCGACGACCCGGAGCTAACCATGCAATACAAGGAATGGTGTGAGGAGAACGGCTACACGGAACGCACCGGCTTCGATGAACTCGCTGACAGCCTGAGGGACTCTGACGACTCGGTGTGGGACACTTTAAACGACTTTGACGAATGACAACGACTACAACGTTACACCCCTCCGCCCCGACACGACGCATGCCCGCCGAGTGGGAACCCAACGGCGCCGTGCTCATAGCGTGGCCTCACGCCGATACCGACTGGGCCTACATGCTCGATGACGTCACGAAATGCTACATCGACATCGTCCATGCTATCGTCGACAGCGGAGCAATCCCCGTAGTGGTGGCGCCCGACATAGCGCTTCCCAAGAAATATCTCGCCGACATCGACGGCTCCCGCATCATATTCTGCCAGGTAGCCACCAACGATACATGGGCCCGCGACTTCGGCCCTATCACAGTGAAGGATGGAGATACCACGCGCCTGCTCGATTTCTGCTTCAACGGCTGGGGATTGAAATTTGCCGCGTGCCTCGACAATCTCATCAACTCCAAACTGTCACGCGCATCGCTCTTCACCGCTCCGCTTGAGAATCATCTCGGCTTCGTGCTCGAAGGCGGCTCGATAGAGAGCGACGGCTGCGGCACCATACTGACCACCTCGGAGTGTCTGCTCTCGCCCAACCGCAACGGCGACCTCTCACGCGAGCAGGTCGAGGAGTACCTGTGCAAGGCTCTCGGCGCCCGACGCGTGCTGTGGGTTGACCACGGCTACCTCGCAGGCGACGACACCGACTCCCACATCGACACTCTCGCACGCCTCGCCCCCGGCGACACTATCCTCTACGTGAAGTGTGACGACCCCTCCGACGAGCACTACGAGCAACTGTCGCTCATGGAGCAGGACCTCATGGCCATGCGCACAGCCGACGGCCGCCCCTACAATCTCGTAGCGCTACCAATGCCCTCGGCCATCTACGACGAGGATGGCGAGCGTCTCCCCGCCACCTACGCCAACTTCCTCATCACCGACACGTCGATACTGCTCCCGGTCTACAATCAGCCGGCTAACGACCGCCTGGCCGAGCAGATAATGCAGATAGTATTTCCCGAGCGCCGCATCATCAAGGTCGATTGCAGCGCGCTTATACGTCAACACGGTTCGCTCCACTGCGTCACAATGCAGCTCCCACGTCAAATTCTTCCTATATGAAAACTCCCGATACACTCAGAACAGGTATAATACAGCAGCACAACACCGGCGACATCGCCGACAACCGCCGCCGCATAGCCGACAAGATACGTCAGCTCGCCGCCCAAGGCGCACAGCTCATTGTCAATCAGGAACTTCACGACTCGCTCTACTTCTGCCAGACGGAGAACGTCGACGAGTGTAACCTCGCACTCCCGCTCGACGACCCTTCCATACTCGCCTACGGCGAACTGGCGCGCGAGCTTGGTGTAGTGATAGTTACCTCAGTGTTTGAGCGTCGCGCTCCCGGTCTGTACCACAACACCGCCATAGTGTTCGAGGCCGACGGCAGCGTGGCCGGCAAGTACCGCAAGATGCACATTCCCGACGACCCCGCCTACTACGAGAAGTTCTACTTCACCCCCGGCGACCTCGGTTTCGCTCCCATCGACACCTCGGTAGGACGTCTCGGTGTGCTCGTATGCTGGGACCAGTGGTACCCCGAAGCCGCCCGCATCATGGCCCTGTCAGGCGCCGAAATCCTCATCTACCCCACCGCCATCGGCTATGAAAGTTCCGACGCTCCCGAAGAGCAGCGCCGCCAACGCGAGGCATGGATAACAGTGCAGCGCGGCCACGCCGTAGCCAACGGTCTCCCCGTTGTGGCGGTCAACCGTGTGGGCCACGAGCCCGACCCATCCGGTGCCACCAACGGCATCTCATTCTGGGGCAACAGTTTCGTAGCCGGTCCGCAGGGCGAATTTCTCTACGAAGCACCCACCGACGCCGAGGCCACAGCCATAATCGACATCAACATGCGCCGCTGCGAGCAGGTGCGCCGCTGGTGGCCCTTCCTCCGCGACCGCCGCATCGATGCCTACTCCCCCATCCTGCGCCGCTTCAACGACTAAGCCCCGGCAGGTAGCTTTAGCTCCGCAAAGGCCTTCACCATAAAGGCCTTGACCTGACCGAAGCCTTCTTCTTAAAGCAATAAGGCTTTCACCTTACGACAAACCCCATCGCTGATTACGCTGTCAGCGATGGGGTTTGTCGTAAGGTGAAATATAAAGCCTGCAAGGCAAAGGCCCTTAAAGAGAAAGAGCTATCGGGCAAAAAAAATGCCTCATCCGAGGCATTTTTTATATAGTAAAAGCGGGAGCAGATTACTTCACTGCTATCTTGGCTACGGTGCGGGTGCCGTTGTCGAGAGTTACCGATACGAGGTAGATACCTGCGCCGAGCGAGGAGAGGTCGTAGCGGTTGGCGGCGGCGAGCATGCCGGAAGCGGTGTAGATTTCAACCGACTTCACATTCTGACCGTCGGCGGGCACTACGCGGAGAGTGTCACCCTCAACCCAGATGGCTACAGCGCTCTTGGCTGCCTCGATAAGATCGGCACCGGAAACATCGCCGATAGCTACCGGCTTCGCATAGAGCGAATAGTTACCCGCGGGAGTCGAAGCCGACGAGGAACCAATCTCGATTACAGCCATGTAGAGACCATCCTCAAGTGAGCTGCCGGGACGATAGTTGCCTGACAAAGCTACTTTATTACCCGGTTCAAAGGAAGTGGACGACCTCATGTTGACAATCTCGCCGTTGCGGTTGTTGAGCTGACGGAGTCTTAAATATAAGGTAGTTCTGACAGTCTTGCGACCCACAAGCTCGAGAGAGTAAGGCACTTGCTCGCCCTTGGCAATGTGCTCGGGGAATTCGAACGAAGTAACGTCGGCCACGATTACATCGCCGTCGTCAACGGTGATTACGAGCGGCTCGTCGAGCGATACCATCTCGGTCATTGAGAAGTCGTCGTTAATCTGAAGGAAATCAAGAGTATAAGTACCGGGCTCGTTGGCGATAGCACGGCTGAAGATTACGGAAACCGACTTATCATCGACAAAGTTGGCCTCGGCCATCACCATGCGGGTTGTCTCACCGGTGGCGGTATTGGTCAGGCGCGACTCAATCTTGGCGGTACCGGGAGCACCGGCATTGCGGAAGTAGGCGGTAACGTAGATGTTCTCGCCCTGTGTGAGACGGTCGGGCACTGAGGCTGTAGCGTTGTTGACTTGCCATGTGGGGGTTGCCACGAGGCGCGCAACGGGAGCGTCGGGCTTGGCATGCACATTGACTTCGGTAGCTTCAAAACCGTTGAGGTCAAAGGGATACTCATTACCGTTGGCTGCTACAAGACCCGAAAGGATATAACGGCCTGCAGTGATGTCGGCGCTGACGGGGAAAGTAACATCTACGGTCTCTACGCTCTGGTTGTAGACCGATACCGAAGCTTTGGCATCAAACACAGCCGAGGGGTTGTCGACACCGGTGAGGCGCAGGGTAATCTCCGAGATGTCATAGTCGCCCGAAAGGCTTTCAATAGTCACGGTGGCACGACCGTAACCGCCGGCATAGAGGTCGCCGTCGGTGGTGAACGCCGAGTGCTGCACTACCTCGGGTGCAGGAGTGTGGCGCTCTACAATCGAGATGCTGCCGTTGGTCACCTTGACATTTACGTAGGAGGGAAGGTTGACGGGGTGACGCAGAATGGTCCAGTCACTGTCGTCGCCCTTGAATACGAAACACATCTGATAGTCACCGTCGGGCACATCGCTTACGTTGCTCGCCACGCTGCGAAGAGTAATCATCTCCGAGCCTGAGTAACCGTTGGCGAAGCCTTTAAACTGAATATTGTCACCGCCGAGGGTTGCAACAACCTTGCCATCCTTGACAAGCGCACCCTCAACGCGGCCGTTGAAAGGCTCTATGTCGATGTTACCCACGAATGTCATCATGGTGAAAGTGTCGCCGAAGGGACCGTCGGCACTGCATCGCGAGTCGGCATAGAGAGCATAGTCGCGCTTCGAACCGGGCTGCGCGGGCTGAATACCTGTCACCATATCCTGGCCAAGGTTGTAGCCGCCTCCGCCACCACCTGCGCCGAGCGACGAGGGGTCGAGATGGTTGATACGGAAATAACCGTTGGAGCTGCCATACCAACCCCAGTTGACGTGGAAGAAATCCTGCGAGTCATAGCCGTCGAGCACGAAAGCGTGGCCACCGCCACCGTTGTCGCTCGTACCGCCGTAGAACACGGGGCGGCCGGCCGACAGTTCATCCTTAATCATGCCCACCCATTCCGATGTGGGATAGTATTCGCGGCGGTGAGAACGCACGGCGTTGTCGTAGCCGAAGTATGTGCGGAGAGCGTAAGGCACGAGCATGTCATAAGCACCGCTGCCCGCTGCCTCATACTGCATCTCCACGGAGATGCCGAAGTGTGCGGCAAGCGTGGAGTAAGCCTCAGTCTGTGCGGCGGTGACATTGTCGGGCACTACAGTGGGCATCAGGTCCCAGTTGTAGGTGGTGCTGCCGAAGTCAGCTGTCAGGGTATTCTTTGACGCGGGGTCGGTATAGGTCTTTGTGCCCTGTCCTACCGCGGGATAGCTGTAGTGGCGCATAATCTGCGTAGCGGCGCAGGCCACGCAGCCTGTATAGTAGTGGGTAGTGCCGGTAGAGAGGGGTGTCATGGTGTTGAACGGCGCGTCCTGGCCCCAGGTGATGTCGCCGAGCAGAGGCTCTACCACCACTGTGGGAGCGGAGGCTATCGTCGAACCTGCGGCATCGTCGCCCTCGGGCAACGCTTCGTAGGCCGCAGTGTAGAGACGCAGTATGTCGACAAGTCCGTCGGGAGCCGAGGCGAGGTCGATAGCGCCGGCATTGTTGTAGGCGAGTATGTCGCCGAAACGGTCGTCACCCGACACGATTACGAAGCCGCCACCATCGTAGTTGTAGATATAATAAGGTGACGCCACGTCAGCGTTCTGCGACTTGGCTACCACTCGGCGGGGCGAGGGGCGGTCAATGCTCTTGCCGGCCATGAAGTCGGCCGCGATGCCTGCTGCCTGCGAGGGATTGATGGTTTTTGCTCCGGCGGGAACGGCTATGCCGAGCGCCGCGAGCAAATAATAAAATCTTTTCATTTAAAGCAGAATTGTTATTTGATTAAATAATATAAATATCGAATTAGATACTATTGCAACGAGCATAAAGTAAACTTATAACGTGATATTCACGACAATATTTTATCTCTGCATTATAAAATCCGGAACTTGAATGGTCGAAAACGGTCGGCCGTTCAAGTCCCGGAATTATTTTGAAAAAGCTGTTGCTAAATTAGAGGGCGATTTTGGCTACGGTGTTGCCGGCCTTTACAATCACGATGCCGGTAGCGTTGACACCGAGGGTGGTGACGCCGGGGGCAACGTTGACAGCAGCGAGCTTGCGGCCTGCGAGGTCGTAAACCTCAACGGTAGCGGCAGCATCGGCCGATACCTCGAGCATACCGTTGCCGAGCGACTTGAACGATACGGTATCGTCACCGGCTACTGCAACGTTATCAACGCCTGATTTGCTTGAAATAGCAACCGGCTCAGAAGCTGAAGAGTAAACGTAGACAATTTCGTTGCCGCTTACGGTGGGAGCATAAGCCATAACAGTGATTTCGTAGGAAGCGTTATCCTTAACCTCTACCTTGCTTGAATATGAGGGCTCTGCAACATCGTCCTGAGCATAGGTAGTGGTGTTGACATATCCTGCGGGTTTCACCTGTGCGATAGTGATATCGTTGAAGAAGTAACGGTAAGAAGTGTTCTCGTCGGCATCCATGATTTTAACCTTCGAGGCAGCAGTACCACCTTCGAGTTCAACGGTATAGGTAGTGAAACCTGCTTCGTCAATTTTCAAGTTGACAGGTTCGGTGAAGTTACCTTCGGCATCCTCAAGCTGGAATGAGAGAGTACCTGCGGCTGCATACGCTGTGCCGTAAACAGTAGCGGCATCGATAATCACAGTGACTTTACCACCGTCGGCCGAGAGGTCGAGCGCGGGGGTTTCAAGGTAGCTTGAACCGGCTGAAGTGTAAGGAGTAAGACCAATACCACCGTTGTAGTATGCCATGTTGTTGCCGGTCCAACCGGGCTCGTTGAGCAGAGCAAGGTGACGGTCGTAGGCATATTCATAGTCGAAGGGAGTACCGGTAGTGAAGCAGTCGAAAGGCTCGTTGAGCACGTTGGCAAGACCGGGTTCGGTCAGAGTGGTGTGACAGAACACATTGATAATATAACCGGTTGCATCGGCAACGGCATCCCATGAAGCGGTGTAGCTGCCGTCGGCTGCTGCGTCGACCTTAACTACGGGAGTAGCAAGCGATGATACTATCTTCACTACTTCAATCTCTTCGGAGTCACCTGACACAGCGTCGTCGTTGGCCGCGCGCACCACGTAGTAGTAGGTAGTCTTCGGGTCGAGACCTTCCACAGTGTAGTAGATGTAGCTTGCGGTAGCTGTCGCGGGCAATACTTCCTTATTTTCGAGGAACATAGATATGCTGCCGTCGGAATTCTTGCTGTAAACGTCGATGAAATATTTGGTGGCACCGCTGACAGTTCTCCAACGTGCTTCAAATGAAGTACCGTCGGCCTTGGTGGGGAGATAGGCGGTGGGGGCTCCGATAAATTCCTTGCCCTGCTCTATCTTGATGCTCTTGAGGAACATACCGTCGAATACAATGTACGGGCTGATCTGACCGTAGTTGGAGTAAGAGCCTGACGATGTGGGAGTAATCATGAACTCTACAGTGGTCCAGTCATCACTATATACCTCTGTGGTAAATGTAGATGAATAACCCCACTGCAGCTGCACCATACCCATATTGGCATTGCGCAACTTCAGTTCCATCGACACCTTGATGGCACCGTTGGAGGTATCTACTCCGCTGAGATACGGAGTCCTGACGTATGCACCGTCCTTGATGTAAAGCGAACCGCCGGCCTGACCGAGATTAGAAGCCGATGAGAGGCCCCAGCCTGAGTATTGGCTTGTAAAGTCTGATGTGAATCTGAACATCTCGGGCGCGTCTTCCGAGCCTGCTGTCAACTCTGAAAAATCGGCTTCAAGGAGCACGGTCGGCTCAGCCGAAGCGTAACTCACGCCGAGGATAACGGCCGCAGCCGCTGTCAGTTTTCGTAAAGTTTTTTTCATGCGAATGGTTTATTGTTTGTTTAATTAATTGATTTCTATACTAATTAACACTGCAAAAGTAGTTTAAATATCATTAACGCCCAAATCATTTTGCTTAATAAATATAAAAATATGCATCAAACCGATGGACTTACGCGTTTTTATGCACCTCTATGAAACTTTATGCACCTCTATGAAACTTTATGCACTGCTATGAAACTGTTTTCACACTTCCTTACCACCGGGCTTGCGCAGGTAGAACCATGTCTGCACGCCGCCGCGCATTGCAAGATAGAGAATGAACGCGAGCCACAGCGCATGGTTGCCCATCGCTCCGCGCAGTGCGAAATAAACGGCAAAGAACGTGGCCATAGCCACAGCCATCGACACGAGCATGGGGCGCGTGCGGGTCTCCCCCACGAATATGCCGTCCCAGATGAATGCCGCCGCTCCGGCAAACGGTATCGACACTCCCCACCACATATACTCCCGCGAGAGCTCGACAACTGATATGTCGCTGCTCAACAACCGCAGTATATCCATGCCGAAAAGGGCATAAACGACAGTAAAGGTCAGCGACACCACGCCGCCGGTCAGAAACAAGCGGTGTATCAGTTCCCGCTTTCCGGCAATATTTCCCGCGCCGGTCAGCTTCCCCGCCAATGCCTCGCCGGCAAATGCAAAACCATCCATCATATAGGAGAAAAGTATAAAGAGTTGCATCAGCAATGCGTTGACCGACAACACAATGTCACCCTGCCGTGCTCCCGCGCGGGTGAACCACACCGTCACCGCCACGAGGCATAGCGTACGCAGAAACAGATTGACATTGACCGAGAAGAATCGGCGCAAACGATTGCCGTCGACAAGCCTCCGCCACGCTCCGATTGCGGGCCGGTAACGGCGTATCATCAGGCAGCCTGCAAGAAATCCTGTCCACTGCGCTATCAGTGTGCCGGTGGCTACGCCCTCTATGCCAAAGTGAAGCATATAGACGAGCGTAAGGCTTGCCGCGATATTCACAATGTTGATTATCAGCGATGTGAACATAGTGTAGCGGCTGTTCTGCACCCCTATAAGCCAGCCGTTGACAACATAGAGGCCCATCGTGGCGGGCGCGCCGTAGATGAGTATATCGAAGTAGCGGGCGGCAAGGGCGGTAACGGTCGCATCGCCTCCGAAGAAGCGCAACATCAGTTCACGCAGCGGGTTATGCAACGCTACGAGCAGCAGTCCTATGCCGAGTGCCACGGCCATAGCGCGGTAAAGCGATGCGTCGCGCTCGGCACGGTCGCCGGCGCCGAAGGCCTGCGCCGTAGTGCCCGACGTGCCCATCCGCAGGAATGCGAACACCCAGTAAATCATTGAGAACATGGTGCTTCCCAGCGCTATGGCCGCGATATATGCGGCACTTCCCATGTGGCCCACGATAGCGATGTCGACGAGCCCTAAAAGAGGAGTCGTGATGTTTGCCACAATCGACGGCACTGCGATAGCAAATATCTCACGGTCAGTTTTTCTCATTCTGAATTCTTAATTGCGTTGTTGGTGTAGACGCCCGAAAGAGCTTTATAAAAGGCGGCGGGGATAAAGGCCCGGGCGTGGAATAAAGGGCGGTGAGCGGAATAGCGTATTCCGGCTCACCGCCCTTGTTATATCATTGCCCCGGCATTAACAATATCGGGGAACGGGGTATTACTTCTTGCCTACGCGGGTAGAGCCTTTGTAGAGGTAGAGGATGATGGCGGCATAGGCCACGAGTCCGAGTACCTGCGGACCAAATTCCATACCATTGTCGGGCAATGACTTGCCGCACATGATGGTGATGGCTGCGAACACACCGAAGAGCGCACCGCCGGCAATGAAACCTGAAGCGATGAGCGTACCGCGGTCGTTGCGCGCACGGCTCACTTCGGGATCCTTCGACGAACGTTTCACAAAGTAGTTGATTGCACCGCCCACGAGCATGGGGACGTTGAGAGGCAGCGGAATGAACATACCGAGACAGAATGCCAGCGCGGGCACGCCGAGCCAGTTGAGAAGCAGTGCGAGCACCGCACCCACGATGTAGAGTATCCAGGGGGTGTCACCGCCCATCATGAGGGGTTCGATGACATTGGCCATAGCGTTGGCCTGGGGTGCGACGAGCGCGTTCTCGCCGGTGAAACCGTACACCTTGTCGAGCACGAGAATCACGCCGCCCACTGTAGCCGCAGCCACGAGTGTGCCGAGGAATTTCCACTGTTCCTGAGTCTTGGGGGTTGAGCCGAGCCAGTAACCTACCTTGAGGTCGGTAACGAAACCGCCGGCCATTGAGAGCGCCGTACACACAACGCCACCGATTACCATCGATGCCACTATACCTTTAGTGCCGCTCAAGCCGATACCCACGAAGATGGCCGATGCGATAATCAGCGTCATGAGCGTCATGCCCGACACGGGGTTGGAGCCTACGATTGCGATTGCATTAGCCGCTACGGTGGTGAAGAGGAACGCGATGAGTGTCACTACGAGCCATGCCACGGCAGCCTGCCACAACGAGTGGATTACGCCGAAATAGAAGAAGAGGAACACGGCCACGAGAGCTATACATATAAAGAATACGACATGCTTCATGGAGATGTCGAGCTGCCAGCGTATGGGACTCTCGGTCTTGGCGCCGCCTTTGAATTCACGGCCTGCAAGACCTACGGCCTGACGGATGATAGGCCATGATTTCACAATACCGATGATACCGGCCATGGCGATACCGCCGATACCGATCATACGGGCGGTGGAGGAGAAAATCTGGTCGGGCGACATGAGCTGCATTGCTTCGGTGCCGTAAGTTCCGAGCAGCGGTATGATTATCCACCACACGAAGATAGAACCGGCGAAGATTACAAACGCGTATTTCAAACCGACGATGTAGCCCAGACCGAGCACTGCGGCTCCGGTGTTGCACGAGAACACGAATTTGCTCTTGGCGGCGAGAGCCTGACCCCAGCCGTAGGCGGTGGTGGTCACTGTCTCCGACCACCAGCCGAAGGTAGCCACGATATAGTCATAGATACCGCCGATGAGCGATGCGATGACGAGAGTCTTGGCCTGACCGTTGCCCGATGACGACTGTCCGGAAGCGAGCACCTGGGTGGTGGCGGTAGCTTCGGGGAAGGGGTACTTGCCGTGCATATCCTTCACGAAATATTTGCGGAAGGGGATGAAGAACAGGATACCCAACACGCCTCCGAAGAGCGAACTGAGGAATATCTGCAGGAAGTCAACGGTAATCTCCTCATACTTTGCCTTGAGTATAAACAGGGCGGGGAGGGTGAAGATGGCACCGGCCACAATCACGCCGGAGCATGCACCGATTGACTGGATGATAACATTCTGGCCGAGAGCGTCTTTCTTCTTCAACGCGCCTGAAAGACCTACGGCGATGATGGCGATAGGAATTGCGGCCTCAAACACCTGGCCCACCTTAAGACCGAGGTAAGCGGCTGCTGCCGAGAAGATGACGGCGAGCAGCAATCCGAGAGTGACGGAGTAAGGGGTTGCCTCCTTGTAGCTGCGCGCGGGGTGCATCATCGGGCGGTACTCTTCGTCCTTACCCAGTTCGGTAAAGGCGTTCTCGGGGAGAACGGTGGGGTCGGCGTCGGCATACACTGCCTCGCCGGCTGCGGAGCCGTCAACAATCTGCTGAGTCTCCGCGAAGTTTTTGCGGGGCAAGTCCGAGGGCTTTCCTCCGCTCTTTTCGTTTTGTTTCATATTGCAAGTTTGTATGTGATAATGTTCTGTTTTATCGAGCGCCGGTCGCGGGGTGGCTTGCCGGGCACGGGCTTTTTATAGGGTACCGGGGTCAGGAGCAGGTGTGGTTGGGGCAGGCGACGTGCGCGAGAGTATGTCGAAGTTGTCGACAAGTATCTCGGTGATACGGCGCGTGATGGCGTTGCGGTCCTGCCACTGGCGGGTGCGCAGTTTGCCCTCGATGTAGAGTTTTGTACCGCGGTCAATGTAGCGCTCGGCTGTTTCGGCGGCGGCGTCCCACATCACTATCTCGTGCCACTCGGTGCGCTGCGGTATCACGCGCCCGTCGGGAAGCTGACGTGCGGGCTCGTTGGTGGCCAGCGAAAAGGAGGCTATCGGGCGGTTCTCTATGTAGCGCACCTCAGGTTTGCGCCCGACATTCCCTACAAGTATTACCTTATTTACCGACATAGTCAGTCTGCTTTATATTAATAATTTAAACAATATATGCAGCCTCAACTGCATATTAAGCTACAAATATACTATAAACATTTGAAAGTCGCAAAAATGAAGGCATGGAAGGGGTAAACTAAATTTTTAGTGTTAAAATATGTAAAATAGCTTGCAAACTAAAATCTTAGTTGTATATTTGCGACATCAACTAAGATTTTAGTTGTTTTATCACAATAATTCCAACTCAAAAGATATGGCTAATTTTCAAAAACTTACCGAGAAAGAGGAAGAGGTCATGACTCTTTTCTGGAACAACGGCACTCTTGCCATACGCGATGCCGTGGCCCTCTGCCCCGAACCCCGTCCCCACTTCAATACGGTCAGCACCTACGTGCATATTCTCGAAAAGAAGGGATACCTGACACGCGAAAAGGCAGGCAACTCCCTTGTCTACTCCCCTGCCGTCGGGCTCGAAGAGTACCGCAAATCGACCATGAAGGGGGTGATACGCCGCTTCTTCGACAACTCTTACATGAAGATTGTATCGACTTTTGTCAACGATGATAATATCTCGGTCGACGAACTCAAAGAACTCATCCGCATGGTCGAGAAGAATAAACAATCAGAACAAAATACTGATTCCGTAACGGATAAAAACTCCTGATATGGGCACAATTACAGCATATTCCATCTCCGTAGCCATAATACTTGCCATCGAGTATATAGTCTACAAAAGTCTGTTGGCCAACTCTACGTTCCACCGGTTTAACCGCTTTGTCCTCATGGCTTGCTACGTCATAGCGCTGACCGTAGTGCCACTGTGCCATCTTATTGGCGGACAGGGTGTTGGAATTGATACCGTCACCACTGCGGGCAACATTACGTTTGAAGCGCCTGCGGCAACTTTTATCGGCACGGCGCCGGCCGGTACCGGCAGCGCTCTGTGGAAGGCCGTACCTGTTGTTTATATAGCGGGAGTAGTAGCAATGGCGGTGATGACCATTATATCCTACGCGAGAATGTTGCGCGTGATTCGTGCGGGTGAGCACCGTCGCCGCGGCGATGTCATCATCGTGGTGTCAGATACCAAGGTATCCCCTTTCAGTTGGGGCAAATATATAGTTGTGTCGCCCGAAGATGCCGATAACGAGACGATTATAGCCCACGAGATGGCCCATATCAACAATCGCGACAGCGTTGACCTGCTATTCGCCCAACTGTTTATCATATTCAACTGGTTCAACCCCGCGGCCTACCTGATGCGCCGCGAACTGAGTGCGGTTCACGAATATGAGGTAGACCGACTGATGCTCGACTCGGGTATCCGCGCCTCTGACTACCAGATGCTATTAATAAAAAAGACTGCCGGCCTCAGATTCCAGTCCATAGCCAACAGTCTTAATCATAGTCAACTTAAAAACCGTTTAACCATGATGTTGAAATCAAAATCAAGAAGAGGCCGCTCGCTTTTGGCAGCCGCCCTGGTGCCCGCAGCTCTGCTGGCAGTGTCAATGACCAACCTTCCCGCCGTTGCGTCGACAATCCGTAATGTCGCAGCCGTGAGCTACGACAAAGGTAGTGAAAATAACGCTCCCCTCCAAGAGGCAGCAATCGAAAGCACCGCAGCAAAGCCTGCTGCCGACGAGAACGACCGCGTTTACGCGAGCGCTCAGCAATTGCCTCAATATGAAGGGGGCATGAAACAGCTGATGACTGACCTTGCCAACGAGGTGAAATACCCCGAAAAGGTACTTGCCGACGGCGTTTCAGGCAGAGTGGTAGTAAAATTTGTGGTAAATACCGACGGCTCGATGTCAGACTTCGAGGTAGTTCGTTCGCAAAGCGAAGAACTTGACGCCGAAGCCATCCGCGCCATCAAATCAATCAAAGGCAAATGGACTCCCGGCAAGGAAAACGGCAAAGCAGTACGTTGCATGTTCACCCTCCCCGTAAGCTTCGCCCTCGAATCCGACACCACCAAGTAATCCCCCGCCCCACACCTCCCCCCCGACCTCTCTCTCCAATCCCCAATCTCTCTTCATACAAGAAAAATTAGACAAAGAAAAGATATAAGAAGAATTAGACAAAATAAAGAGCTATTAGACAATACATATAATTATAATCTCAATCTCAAAATAATTACAATCCCAAAGTAATTTCATACTAACCCCCAAAAACAAAGAGGGTGTTGCCAAGGACAATCGCCGAAAAAAGAAGAACGACGTCCCCGCAACACCCTCATATATTTTACTCACATTCCAAACCAGATTGAAATTAAAAAAGATTATTCTACATCCCAAATTATCAACCTATAAGTTGCATTTTTCAGATTTATTCTCTAACTTAGCGGCAATGTAATTGTTTATAAGATATGAAGTTTGTACGAATAATCAAGAATTACGACCACCTTTGGGCCGTACAAGCACCAACCGGTGACGTGGACGAACTTACCCTTCTGTTTCGCAACTGGACAAACGGTGAATTTCTCTTCGACTTCTTTATGGAAAACTTTGAGGATTTGAAAAGTTTTTTTCATATAGAACGTATTGACGAGGCCGTGAACGACACCTTTGAAGATGCTGAGGCTCTACAAGAAATGGTTCTTGATTTTCCGTACACCGAACATCTTGACGAACTTTTCAAACCCCTTGATATCACAGATGCTCGCATCAGAGAATTAAGTCGCGAAAAGGCTCGAAATTGGGATCGAAATCGCCATGCAAGTTGGCTTAGAATATACGCAATCCGACTTGAACCGAATGTTTACGTTATTACAGGAGGTGCCATCAAACTGACTCGCACGATGCAGGAGCGTGAACACACCGCTGCTGAGTTGGAAAAACTTAACCGATGCAAGGCCTTTCTTAAATCTAATAGCGTTTGTGATCAGGACAGTTTTGTTGAACTCACTAATGAATAGAATTATGGCAAGTAAAGCAATAAATTTCTTGAAGGCTCATCAAAGTGATACCCCCTCTAATTTTGTGAAGGAGGCAAATTGGCGTAAAGAAAATGAAAGTTGGCTGAAATGGTCACGCCAACTTGCTATCTCTCTTATCGGATACATGCAGGACAACGGACTCAAACGTGCTGACCTTGCTATAAAATTAGGTGTCAGCCCTCAATATGTTAGCAAACTGCTTTCCGGTACCGAAAATCTCAGCTTCAAAAGCGTAGCAAACATAGAGGACAAACTCGGCATTACATGCTTCGCCACAGTCTAAGATAGTCATGCAATCCCCAAGTATCCATCCTGTCCGACTAGTCTGACCTGTCCGACTGGTCGGACTGCCCTGACTCGTCCTATGCTGCTGCCGGGTGGGGTGATTTGCGGCCGAAGAAGTGTTGGATTATCTGGGCTATGGAGCCGTCGCCTGTCACGTTGCAGGCAGTGCCGAAGGAATCCATCGTGATGTAGAGCGCTATCATCAGCGATTGCTGGTCGGCGTTGAAGCCGAGGATGGAGGCGAGCAGTCCGAGAGAGGCCATTATCGCGCCACCGGGCACTCCGGGCGCTGCTACAATAGTGATACCGAGCATCATAATGAAGCCGGCAAACATTCCCGTGGACCATGTCATGCCCTCCATTATCATTACCGCGAGGGCGCATGCCACTATCTTCATAGTGCTGCCCGACATATGTATCGTAGCACAAAGCGGCACCACGAAGCCGGCAATCTCCTCGCTGACACCCATCTTGACGGTTTGTCGCAAGGTGACGGGGATAGTCGCGGCCGATGACTGAGTGCCGAGCGCCGTAAAATAAGCCGGAAGCATGGTCACCAGCATCTTAACAGGATTGCGACGCACAAACAGTGCCGCCACGCAATACTGAAACAGCAGCAACACAATGTGCATCACGAATATAACTCCGATAATTCCGGCAAATGTGCCGAGCACGGCAGCGACTTCGCCCTCCATCGTCATATTGAGAAAGATGCCGAAGATATAGAGCGGAAGCAGCGGAATAATAGCCTTCATCACAGCGAGTTGCACGCAGTCACGAAACTCTTCGAAACCGCGTCGCAACGCCGACGCCTTTAAATATGCCATGCAAATACCTGTCACAAAGGCAAATACCAGTGCCGTCATGACACTCATGAGCGGAGGCATCTCCACCGTGAAATACGGACCAAGCGCCTCGGCGGCAGTGGGTTGCAGATGTCGCGGCTCAACGAGCGAGGGGAATATCCACTCTCCCACTCCGAGCGCAAAGAAGCCCGACATGGAGGTAAAAAGGTAGGCGATAGCCACCGTGACCACGAGCATCAGGCCCGCATTGCGGCCTATCTGCGCGATAGCCGGAGCCACAAAGCCCACTATAATAAGCGGTATCATGAAGCCGAGGAACTGCGCGAAAATGGCGTTGAACGTCAGGAACACACGCGCTCCCCACACCGGCATAATGAATCCGCACCCGATGCCGAGCGCTATAGCCAGCACTATGAGCACCAGCAGATTGGGTTTGAATTTACGTCGCATAAGCGGCGAGCCTCTCAACGGCCTTCGATGGCGGCACGGAAGCGGGCGAGGAACTCGTCGGCCTGTGCGCGGGTGAGACAGAGAGGGGGCAGGAGACGGATGGTGTTGGTGCCGGACGCGCCGGTGAACACGTGCTTGTCGAAGATAAGACGGCTTCGAAGCTCCTTGACCGGCTCTTCCATCTCGATACCGATCATGAGACCGCGACCGCGCACCTCCTTGATGCCGGGGATACCCTTGAGCTGCTCAAGCAGGTATGCGCCCACTTCGTCAGCATTCTCAACAAGGCGTTCCTCCTCGATTACATCGAGCACGGCGATAGCCGCAGCGCAGGCAAGATGGTTGCCGCCGAATGTGGTGCCGAGCTGACCGTAGACGGGGGTAAACTTGGGCGAAATAAGTACCGCACCCATCGGGAAACCATTAGCTATACCCTTGGCCACGGTGATGATGTCGGGGCGAATGCCGGCCCACTGATGGGCAAAGAAACGGCCTGAGCGACCGTAGCCCGACTGAATTTCGTCGAGGATAAGCACCACCCCGGCCTCCTCGGTTACGCTACGCAGTTCGCGCAGGAAAGCGTCGTCGGGGATGCGTATGCCACCCACGCCCTGAATGCCCTCGATGATTACCGCTGCCACATCGCCTTTGGCAATCTCAGCCTTTACGGCCTCGATGTCGCCGAGCGGCACGAAGGTCACGTGGCCGTTGTCATTGATGGGGGCTACAATCTTGGGATTGTCGGTAGCCTCGACAGCAGCCGAGGTGCGGCCGTGGAACGCTTTGCCGAAAGCTATCACACGACGTTTGCCGGTAGCGAACGAGGCGAGTTTGAGAGCGTTTTCGTTGGCCTCGGCGCCCGAGTTTATAAGGAAAAGCTGATAGTCGTCATACCCCGACACCTTGCCAAGTTTCTCGGCAAGACGATGCTGCAGGGAGTTCTGCACGGAGTTGGAGTAGAACACCAACCGCGAAGCCTGGTCGGCAAGAGCCTTGAGGTAGTGGGGATGGGAATGGCCTATCGAGATAACGGCATGACCGCCGTAGAGGTCGAGATACTCCTGTCCGTCAGCATCGTAGGTGTTACAGCCTACGCCTTTCACTATTTCCACATCATAAAGTGGATATACATCAAACAACTTCATAAGCTTAAATTTTAATTACAAAGTTAATTTAATAACTTCATATTATAAAATATCGACCCCATTTTTTATCTTTTTTATAACTCGTAGGAGTTACAGGCTGAGGGTCACACCTATCGAGGGACAGAAAGCATGCACGGAGTAGTCGGCCACGAAGGTCTTTTCGCCGAGAATGAAGTCGCGGTAGGTGCAGCTGCGGTTGTCGGCACCGAGACCGGCCACGTAAAGCAGACCGAGGTCAATCGAGAGATAATCGAGCGGACGGAACGAACAGCCTATCGACGGCTCAATCTTGGTCATACCGGGAGTTTCGGGGTTGTAGTGGTTCTTGTCGACGGGAGTGGTATCGAGCATAAGACCGGCGCGAACGTCGAAACGCTTGGAAAGGTCGTACTGCGCGCCGAGATGGAATGTCCACGAATTGTGGTAATTCTTGGGGATGTTCTGGTTGAACGCGGTGAGATTGGTGTTGAGAAACTCGATGTCGAGCTGCTTGTAGGCACTCCACTGAGTGAACTGAGCGTCGAAGGCTATGATAAGCGGTTTGACAGGGCGATAGCTGACACCGGCACTGTAGACAGCCGCGCAGGGCATCTGAGCCTTAAACTCGGCTGTGTTGATGATACCGAGAGTAGGTTCGAGTATGTTCTCGATTTCGACTGAAGCATATTTCATTGTGGCCTCGCCGGCTTTCACTTTCATCATCATTTCCGAGCGGAAGTTGGCACCGACGGTCCACTGCTTGTTGATGTCGTACATGACACCGACGTTGACTCCTACGCGGGGGTGGGCATTGCCCGAGAGGTTGACGCTTGCCGGCACTGTGTTTCCGATGGAGGGGAATCCGGGTATCATCTGCTGCATCATGGCGTCGAAGCCCTGAGGAGATACAAGTCCTTTGTTGAGATTTACATTACCCCACGTCACCATAAGACCTGCACCTACGCTTAGGTTGGGAATGATACGCCATGCGATAGTGGGCTGAATGGTAAACGTCTTAAGGTCAACCGACTGGTTGAGGTCGGCACCGGGCCAGTTGTCGGTCCAGTTGATTGACGAGCCGTAGGGGGTGTAGAAAGCGATACCGGCTTTGAGATTATCATATATCGAAAATCCTACATTGACACTCATGGGAGTTGCTGCCGTGTTGTCGGTTTCGTACTTGCGGCCGTCAGACTTTAAAGTAGCCTCGCCGGTGGCGAATATAGGTGACACACTGGCTGAAAGTTCAAAATTCTTGTCAAGCCACCCCATGCCTGCGGGGTTGAAAATCTGGCTCTCTGCGCCAAGATGGAGCGCCGTACCGGTATGTCCCATACCATTTTGCTTCGCGCTAAGAGTGTTGACTTGGTAACCTTCGGCCCAAACTGCCAAAGGAGCTACAGCTGCGACGAGGGCAGCAACTACAGTTCTTTTCATAATAAATAGTTTGTTGTCTCATCATCGATTGAGTCAGTCATGGCCGCGCCGCTCCAACTATTTCCACATAAAGCGACGCTTGCACATAAATCGGAAAAATGAAACAAATTTTCCGACAAAGGTAACAATAAAACCATTACATACCAATCAAAGAAGTATTAATTTTATAGCAAAAATATCCTACTGAGCCGACAATAGTAAACAACAATCTGACATACAAAACATTACGCGCATCACAGCAAGTAACTCAACCCCCATAAATGCGAAATCCGACGACTCTCACGAGCCATCGAATCTCTAACCTATGATTCACTTTTGTTCTTATTACTAATCTATGGTATAATACTGTATAGTTGCTTTATCTTAATCAATATTCGTTTTGTCACACATGAGGGTTCGACGAACCGCCGGAACACGCATACGCCATTCCTATACGAGAATCCCATGCAGTAACATTACCGCACGAAAAATGGTGTAACGCAGCAACGATTACATCCATCTTTCTTAATTATCTATTAAAATTGTATAATTCGTGAGAATAATACCGATAATACAGTGATAATTCTTTAAGATTATTCTAAATTGTCTGCCCGGAGGCAAATGTTAGATATAGGTAATGCGTAGGTATTACGGCACAAATATACTACAATATTTCAAAGTTCCATAAAATATTATGGTTTTTTTATTGAATTTGTAATATTATCACCAATTGATAACAATTAGTAAGCACCGGAATCGTAGCTCAAAAATTATTTTATTATCTTTGCAACAAATAATTATATGCTTTACAGTCCGTTTAGATTATGAGATACATAAATATTCTGTCGGTCATCACATTAGCCACACTCCTCGGCCTCATAGCGGGAGCGTGCGCACGCAAAACCGACAATCACACCTATGACCGGGAGATATACACCCCGCGCTATGCCACCGGTTTCGCGATAAAAAGCAATGCCGACTCGGTGACGGGTATCCTCATCAGCAATCCGTGGCAGGGCGCCGACAACGTGACCATGACCTACCGCGCGGAGCAACCGGCACAGCGCATCGTGGCCATGTCGTCGACCTTCGTCGCCATGCTCGAAAGCCTCGGCGCGGCCGACCGTATAGTGGGCGTGTCAGGTCTCGACTTCATCAACAGTCCCGCCCTCAACGCCCGCCGCGGAGAGATAGCCGACGTGGGCTACGACACCAACATCGACTTCGAGAAGATAGTTATGCTCAATCCTGACGTTGTGCTCCTCTACGGCGTCAGCGGTCCCAATCCGGCCGAGGAGAAGCTTCGCGAGCTCAACATCCCTTATATATACCTGGGCGACTATGTGGAGCAATCGCCGTTAGGCAAAGCCGAGTGGGTGGTTGCCGTAGGAGAAATCGTAGGCCGCCGCGAGCAGGCCGTAGAGTTGTTCAACTCCATTGCCGACAACTACAACGCTCTGCGTCAAAGCGTAGCCGACTCCGAGTCGAAGCCCCGAGTGATGGTCAACGCTCCCTATAACGACGTGTGGTGGGTGCCGTCGGCCGATAACTATATGGCACAGCTCATCGCCGACGCGGGTGGCGACTACGTGTGCGGCGATATTTCGGGAAGCGCATCGCAGAGCATCGACCTGGAGGAAGCCTACATGCTTATGAGCGAGGCTGATATATGGCTCAACCCCGGGCAGGCTGTCACGCTCCGCCAACTCGCGGCCATGACACCGCGGTTCACCGACACCCGACCGTTTACCGCCGGCAACGTCTACAACAACAACCTCAAACTATCGCCCGGCGGAGGCAACGACTTCTACGAGTCAGGCGCAATACACCCCGACCTGGTGCTCAAGGACCTAATCAAACTGTTTCACCCCGAAGCGCTCGGCGACTACGACCCGACATTCTACCGCCGCCTGCAGTAAATCCACACTGCCGACGGTATCAGTACCCCGCTACCCTATCATAACATTCTCATGAAGAAAAGCCGAAGTCTCATAATATTTATCGCGCTGTCGCTGCTGACTGTGCTGTTGCTGCTGCTCGATCTCGGAGCAGGCTCGGTGACTATAAGCATCGGCGACGTTGCCGACGCGCTGACGGGCAACTGCGACAACCCCGCGATAGCCAAGATAGTGATTGACATACGATTAATCAAAGGAGTGGTTGCGATACTGGCAGGCATGGCTCTGTCGGTCAGCGGATTGCAGATGCAGACACTCTTCCGCAACCCGTTGGCCGGACCTTACGTGCTCGGTGTCAGCTCGGGAGCGTCGTTGGCCGTGGCACTTTTCATACTCGGCGCGCCGCTCACGGGCGGACTGTCGGGCACGGCGGCATCGCTCGGCATGACCGGAGCCGCGCTTATCGGTTCGGGTGCCGTGCTGGCGCTTGTCGGCATCGTGGGGCGACGCATCAAGGATATCATGGTGGTGCTGATTCTCGGCATCATGGTATCGTCGGGCATCAGCGCAATCGTGCAGATATTGCAGTATCTCAGTACAGATGAGGCGCTTAAATCATTTGTGATATGGACAATGGGGTCGCTCGGCAATGTCACTTCGGAGCAACTTCCCGTGCTTGCCGCAGTGATGGCGACAGGACTGCTGCTCGCCGTGGCTACCATCAAGTCGCTCAACCTGCTTCTGCTCGGCGAGGAGTATGCCGTGACGATGGGCTACGACCGCCGCCGCTCACGCACGATAGTGCTGATTTCCACGACTTTGCTTGCGGGAGGCGTCACTGCGTTCTGCGGCCCAATCGGGTTTGTCGGGCTCGCATTGCCCCACGTGGCGAGGGTACTCTTTGCCACCTCCGACCACCGCGTGCTCCTGCCGGGCGCCGCACTTACAGGTGCTGTGGTGATGCTCGGCTGCGATATAGTTTCTAAATCATTTGTAATACCGGTCAACGCTGTCACTTCGCTCGCGGGCATACCGATTGTGATATGGATAGTGTTCCGAAACCGACGCATATCAGTATGATAGAACTCAGAAACGTAGGAATAGGTTACGGCTCGCGGGAGCTTGTCACCGGCGCCGATGCTACTTTTGCGCCGGCCACACTGACTGCTATTATTGGCCGCAACGGAGCAGGTAAGTCGACCTTGCTCCGCGCCGTGGCAGGACTTGGCAAGATTACAGCCGGTGAAATCGTTATCGACGGCAAGGTAAGGTTTGAGTCGGCGATGGAACGCGCGCGGGCCATAGCGTTTGTCAATACGGAGCGCATCCGCGTGGCCAACATGCGTTGCCGTGACCTCGTAGGGCTTGGTCGCGCGCCATATACCGATTGGGCGGGGCGGCTCGGCAAACGTGACTGGGCTATCGTCGACGAAGCGCTCGACACCGTTGGCATGAGTGACTATGCCATGCGCACACTCGACTCGATGAGCGACGGCGAGTGCCAGCGCGTCATGATTGCCCGCGCCCTGGCTCAAGATACGCCCAATATTCTGCTCGACGAACCCACCTCGTTTCTCGATATTCCCAACCGCTATCAACTGATGGAACTGCTCGGCATGCTCGCCCGCGACAAAGGGAAAACGGTAATCCTGTCGACCCACGAACTCGACATAGCCCTCGCCACAGCCGACAACATAGCACTAATCGACACCCCTCGCCTGTCGCTCCTGCCGGCCTCCGCCCCCTCAACCCGCGCCACAGTAGCGCAGGCCTTCAACCTCCCCGCCAATCTACTCTAATCCCCAACCACAAATACCAACTGTAATTGATATTGTAAATAGTTACAAAACTATGTAAGCAGTAGAGACGCGATAAATCGCGTCCGCATCCGGGTGGCATAACAGTTAAATATCAACGACTTATGTGGACGCGATTTATCGCGTCCCTACAAACATGCAGTCATTTGCATCACCGCTATCCCCTCGCATATTAGGATGCGTCACGATTATTTGTGGTGGAAGAGGGAGTTCCAGATGGAGCGGAATGGGGTTATCAGCGGGCGGAAGGGTTGCTTGTCGCCGGGGATGAAGATATTGAGCCCTGCGTGATGACACTTTATATCCATTATGTCATCGAGAATCATCGGTTCGCCGTCGATATGCGCCGGGCCCTCGTTAGTGCGGTAGATAACGGCAGCAGGAGCCCGTAGTGAGTGAATCAGCGTGTTGGAATCGATATAGCCGGTGAAGAGGTCCATACCCACCATAGCCGTGTCAATCGGCGAGCCTTGATGAATGATGATAATGTCGAGGAGACCGTCGGTGATTGAAGCCTTGGGCGCGATGTAAGCGTTGTTACCATACTGCGATGCGTTGCAGCATGCTACCACAAAGGCGCGCTCGGTGAGTATCTTTCCGTTGGCCGAGATGGTGTAAGTGTCAGGCTTGTAATTAATATACTGCGTCAGCGCGCTCTTGAGATATGTAAAGAGTCCGCGCTTGCTCTGCTTGGCAAAATTGTGTGACACCGCAGCGTCAAATCCTACGCCAAACGTGCAGAAGAACGGATGTCGGTTGACCGTACCGTAGTCACACTGCGCCACTATGCCGCGACCCACTACTTCGAGCGCCCCGTCAACACTGATGGGAATACCGATATGACGGGCAAGACCATTGCCTGAGCCTGAGGGGATTATGCCGAACTTCACGGGCGTCTCACACAGAGCCTGCGCCGTCTCGTTGACAGTGCCGTCACCTCCGGCCGCAAGCACCACCTCATAACCTTTCTCTACAGCCTCGGCGGCCAGTCGCGTGGCATCGCCGCGACAGCCCGTGTAGCGCACGTCGAGGTTGTAGCCTGCATTTCGCATGGCTTTCTCGACCTTCGAGTCGAGGCCTTTTTTCTTCGACGTACCCGATATCGGGTTGATTATGAGCATCGCATCGGCCATAGTAATCTTCGTTGGTGATTTTACAGTGTACAAAAGCAGGTACAAAAGTAGGGAAAATCTCATAAAAAAACAATAAAAGCGGCAACAACGCGTTAAATTGGTATGAAACGCGTTAAACTCATATTGCTCACATTGTTGGCTATCATACCCATGGTATCGGTAAGCGCACAGTCGAGACAGCTCAACGACAAGCTGCTCAACCGTCCGTATGCAGACATGCGCCGATGGCACTTAGGTTTTGCGGTGGGGCTCCATACTCAGGATTTACGCTTCACCCACAACGGTTTTATAACTCCCGACGGCGAGTCGTGGTTCATGGAGCAGCCATCGTTCCAACCCGGCTTCAACGTCAACGGCCTCTTTGACCTGCGTCTCAACGACTACTTCAACGTGCGCTTCACTCCGGGCCTCTACTTCGGCAACCGCGACCTGCGTTTCCACGAAGTCAACACCGGCGCCGAGGAGCGACAGAGCCTCAAATCGGCCTACCTCGCACTCCCCGTCGACCTTAAATTCTCGGCCATGCGACTGCGCAACCTCCGCCCCTACGTCACTGCCGGCATCATGCCCGCAATGGACCTCACCCGCAAGAGCGGCGAGTATATAAAGCTGAAGAGCAGCGACTTCTACCTGACATGCGGATTTGGCTGCGACCTCTATCTCCCCTATTTCAAGCTCATACCCGAGGTGAAATTCTGCTTCGGACTTGTCGACGTCATTGACCATGACCGCCCCGACCTCACCGATGACCCCGCGAAACAGAAATTCACCCAATCGCTCAAAAAGGCAGTATCATCAATGGTGGTATTCAGTTTTTATTTCGAATGACACGCAATATATCTACAATCATATCACGCCTGACCATTGCGCTGGCCATGCTTCTTGCAGCGGCCGGAGCGAGCGCTCAGAGCGACGCTCAGTTCTCTCAATACTATCAGGTGAAGAACTACTACAACCCTGCCGCAATCGGCACCTCCGACCTGCTCAACATACGAGGCGGCGCGCGCCTGCAATGGGTAGGTATCGACAATGCCCCCAAATCGTTTGCCGCCACCGCCGAGATGCCTCTCATGCTTTTCAAGAAACGTCTTGGCGTGGGCCTTCTCATGCAGCAGGAGAGCATGGGTCTCTACAAGAACCTCACCGTCGGGGCACAGGTTGGCTACAAGCTGAAACTATTTAAAGGCGAACTCACCGCCGGACTCCAGTTGGGATTCATCAACGAGTCGTTCAAAGGCTCGGACGTGGTGCTTCCCGACGATGACAACTACCATCAGGGCAACGACGAGGCCATACCGATGAACGACCTCAACGGCAATGCCTTCGACCTCGGAGTCGGTGTGTTCTACACCCGCGGCAACTGGTGGGGCGGCCTCTCGCTGACCCACGCCACGCAGCCCGTCATAAGCCTCAAAGCCGACACCGGCGACTCGTCGCTTGAAAAAAATTATGAATTTCAGGTGGGCCGCACGCTATATTTTATGGCGGGAGGCAATATTCCTGTAAAAAATACGTTATTTGAAGTGATGCCGTCGATATTGGTGAAAAGCGACTTCACGTTTACCACCGCCGAGGCTACCGCGAGATTGCGATACAACAAATTTCTCACGGCAGGTATCGGCTATCGGTACAACGACGCGGTGACTATCAGCCTCGGCGCCGAAATCAAAGGTTTCTACCTCGGTTACGCCTACGACTACGCCACCTCGGCCATCGCCAAAGCCTCTTCGGGCAGCCATGAGATATTTGCGGGCTACTCTCTCAAGCTCGATTTCTCAGAAAAGAATAAGAACAAACATAAGAGCATACGCATACTTTAAGACATGAAAAGAAAATCTCTTTATCTCCTTCCGATAGCAGCGACGATGCTGACAGCAGCAGCATCATGTGCCACAGGGTCACGCAACGCAAGCGGCGGTGAAGTCACCGGCGTGGGCGGTATGTCGTGGGCCGAACCTACCCCCTACGGGATGGTGCTCGTGTCGAGAGGTTCGATGGAAGTAGGCCCGCAGAAGGCCGACAGCCTGTGGAATCTCCCCGCATCGGCACGCGGTGTGTCGGTCGACGCTTTCTGGATGGACGAGACCGAAATAACCAACTCCAAGTACAAGCAGTTCGTATTCTGGGTGCGCGACTCCATTATCCGCGAGCGTCTTGCCGACCCGGCCTACGGCGGCAACGAAGCGTTTAAAATCGAGGAGGACAAGGACGGCAACCCCATCACTCCCCACCTCAACTGGAACAAGCCTATTCCCTGGCGCAACGCCAACGAGGATGAGCAGCGTGCCATCGAGAGCGTGTATCGCACCAATCCCATCACGGGTCAGCGCGAACTCGATCCCGAGCAGCTCAACTACCGCTACGAAATCTACAACCACACCGAGGCAGCCAAGCGTAAGAACCGTCTTGACCCTCGCCGTCGCGAGTATAACACCGACCGCCCCACCCCCACCGATGTGCCCATCATATCCAAGGACACCGCCTACATCGACGACGAGGGCGAAATCGTGCGCCGCACCATCACCCGCGGCCTGACCGGCAACTATGACTTCCTCAACACTTATATAGTTAATGTGTACCCCGACACCACCGCCTGGGTCAACGACTTCGACAACGCTTACAACGAGCCTTACGTGCGCATGTACTTCTCGCACGGCGGTTACAGCGACTATCCCGTGGTAGGTGTAAGCTGGGAGCAGGCCAACGCGTTCTGCAACTGGCGTACCGACTACCTGCGCCGCGCCCTCGGCCGCGAAGGCGTCTACGTTGAGCCCTACCGCCTCCCCACCGAGGCCGAGTGGGAATACGCAGCCCGCGCCGGTGTCAACGAAAACATGTACCCCTGGGAGGGTGACCTCCCCCTGAGCGAGGACAAAGGTTGCTTCTACGCCAACTTCAAGCCTAACGAAGGCAACTACGTGAAGGACGGACAGCTCATCACGGCGCGCGTAGGCACCTACGCCCCCAATGATTTCGGTCTCTACGACATGGCGGGTAACGTGAGCGAATGGACCTCGACGGCCTACACCGAGAGCGTCAGCAAGCTCACCAGCGACCTCAACCCCGAGTATCGCTACGACGCAGCCCAGGAGGACCCCTACAAGATGAAGCGCAAGATTGTGCGCGGCGGTTCGTGGAAGGACATCGCCCACAACATCCGCTCCGACATACGCATGTGGGAATACCAGAACGAGCAGCGCTCATATATCGGATTCCGCTGCGTGCGCTCCCAGATAGGTTTCGCCAAAGGAAACAAACTGAAATAAAACGGCGCCGGCCGGTGACAGCTCTCCGAGCCACGCACCGGCCCTCAGCAAGAACCATAGTAAATCAATCATCTTCAACCGAGATAACAAAACAAAATATCCGCGATGGGAAAAGTAAAAAGATATAAGAACCGCATAACCCGCTTCCTTGCGAGCGACGGAGGTCAACGCTTCTTCAATTTCGCCTACTCCATAGGTGCGGCAATCGTAATATGGGGTGCTCTCTTCAAGATATTGCACCTACCCGGAGGCAATGTCCTTCTTTCGCTCGGTATGGGCACCGAGGTATTAATGTTCATCCTTTCGGCATTTGACCGCCCGCCGCGCGAATATCACTGGGAAGAGGTGTTCCCCGCCTTCGACCGTTCACGCAACAGCGAAGATAACGCCGACGGTGCCACCGCTGCCATCCCCGCAGCCGGAGCCAACGGCACTACCGTGATTGTGACCGGTTCGGGCAACGACCGGTCAGCCAATGGCCTTCCCGCCGTAAGCGTCAGCGAAGCCAAGGCAGCAGCCGGTATTCCCCAGAATATCAACCTCACCGAGGAGGACTCGCGTTCGCTCTCCGAAAGCATCGCCAAGATGGCCGCCGCGTCCGACCAGCTCGCACGCATGGCCGAACTCACCTCGGCTACTCAGCAATATCTCGACCGTATGGCCAACATCGCCGACGAGATGGAGCACCTGCGCAACACTACCGCCGCCCTCAATCAGGTGTCGGACGTGCTGCTCGACAGCTACCGCGCCATCACCGAGAACTCCGAGAACATCACCCGCAGCTCATCGGGCTACGTGGAGCAGATGCAGGACCTCAACCGCAACCTCACCGGCCTCAACACCATCTACGAGATACAGCTCAAGAGCGTGTCGTCGCAGCTCGATTCAATCGACCGCGTCAACCGAGGCATCAAGGATATCCGCGACATGTACGAGAAGAGCTCTACCCAGAGCGCACGCTACGTCGAGGAGACCGAGCGCATGGCCCACTACATGCACCAGCTCAACGCCGTCTATGAGAAGATGCTCACGGCCATGACTGTCAACATGTACCGCCAGCCCATACCCGTCGACCCCGATCCCGTCAACGGCAAGCAAGTGTAACACAGCGCGGGGAGCGCATCTCCGCATCATAACAAAGATATATCAGAGAGCGACTGAGCGCGGGCCCGCTGCTCCGCACAGCCTCTCACGAAACGTAAAATATAAGAATGGGAGCTTCCAACAATCGATTATCGCCACGCCAGAAGATGATAAATCTTATGTATATCGTCCTCATGGCCATGCTCGCGCTTAATGTTTCAAGCGACGTGCTCGACGGCTTCACCCAGGTGAAGGAAGGATTGGTACGCACCAATGACAACATAGAACAGCGCAACGCCTCCATATTCGGCGCCCTCGAGGCCTTCAGCATGCAGAATCCCGAGAAGGGATTGCAATGGTATCAGAAAGCGGTGGAGGTGCGCGAGCGCACAGCACGCATCTATGACCTCGTCGACTCGCTCAAACTGCAGATAGTGCAGAAGGCCGACGGCCCTCAGGGCAATGTCGACAACCTCGTCAACCGCGAGGACCTCGACGCAGCGGCCTCAATCATGCTTGAGCCTGCCACCGGACGCGGCGCCATGCTGCGCGAGTCAATCGAAGCATATCGCAGTTTCATCACCTCCATAGTTACCGATTCCGTTAAAAGTTCGAGCATAGAGCAAGCGCTCGCCACCGACCCGGTGCAGCGCAAAGGCGAAATCGGCGAAATGAATTGGGAGGAATACAAGTTTGAAAACCAGCCCGTTGTGGCAGCCGTCACATTGCTCACCAAGTTGCAGAACGATATCCGCTACTCGGAGGGCGAGGCGCTCCAGTCACTTCTGGCCAATGTCGACGCAGGTGACGTGCGCGTAAACCGTCTCGACGCTTTCGTCATACCCGACTCACGCTTCGTGATGCGCGGTGGCAAATATCAGGCCAACATCGTCCTTGCCGCCGTCGACACCACCCAGCGACCCAACATCTACATCAACGGCAAGAAACTCGGCGAGAACGGTCTCTACGAGGTGGTGGCCAACGCTTCGGGCAACTTCGAGTATAAAGGTTATCTGGAAGTACCCCACGGCGACGGCACCATGACACGCCACGACTTCTCGTCGGCCTATACCGTCATTGAACCTACAGCCACTGTGTCGGCCACGATGATGAACGTGCTCTACGCCGGCATCGACAACCCCATCAGCATCTCAGTGCCGGGCGTTGCCAACACCGGTGTCACCGCTACGATGACCAACGGCACGCTGACCCGCCGCGGCGACGCGTGGGTAGCCCATCCCTCCAAGGTTGGCGAACCCGCCGTGCTGACTGTCACCGCCGACATGAACGGTAAGAAGACCGACGTGTCACGCACCGAGTTCCGAGTGCGCAAACTCCCCGACCCCACTCCCTTCGTATCATACAAGGATGGCGAGGGCAACACCGTGCATTATCGCGGAGGCGGTCGCGGCATCTCCAAGAACCTGCTTATGCAGGCTCCCGGCATCGAGGCCGCTATCGACGACGATTTGCTCAACATATCGTTCAACGTGCTCAGTTTCGAGACTGTCACCTTCGACTCCATGGGCAACGCCATGCCTGAAGTGTCGGACGGCAACAAGTTCTCGGCTCGCCAGAAAGCGCAGCTGCAGCGACTCAAACGCGGCAACCGCATCTACGTGACCCGCGTGAAAGCGGTTGGCCCCGACGGCATCACCCGCGAACTCGCACCGCTTGAAATCATCATCAACTAAACCATATTCCGGAAATAAAAAATACCATAATATACAATGAGCGTATTGAAAAGACATATCACCGTGGCAGCCGCCCTGCTCATGACCGCTGCGGCGGCCGTAGCGCAGGACTCCTCGTCGAGCACCGTAGTGCGCCGCGGGGGCGCTGACCGCAACCGCAACGAGCAGAAGCAGCCCGGAGTGACTGACCGCATGCAGAAATTCTACGAAGAGGCGCCCAAAAGCGATGCCGACATGCAGTGGATGCGCGTTATTTACCGCGAGATTGACCTCAACAAGCCCAAAAATGCCTCGCTCTACTACCCCGAGGATATTATCGACGGCGACAAGAATCTCTTCCGCATCATTCTGGAACAGCTCGCCGACAACCGCATAGCCGCTTACGAATACCTCGACGGACGCGAAATATTCACCGACCAATACAAACTCAAGGTAGGTGACATGCTCGACCGCTTCCACATCTATCATACCGATGCCAAGGGCTCGACGGAGAAGAATCCCCGCTATGTCATCGAAGAGGTTGATGTACCCACCAACGAGGTGCTGTCATACTATCTGCTCGAACGCTGGGAATTTGACTCGCGCTCCAACAATATGCGCACCCGCGTTGAAGCTATCTGCCCTGTGCTCCATCGCTCGGGCGACTTCGGCGGCGATGCCATGAAGTACCCCATGTTCTGGGTGAAGATGGATGCTCTCCGCCCCTATCTGTCGCAGCAGTATATATTTATCGACGATGACAACAACCTGCCCAAGTACACTCTCGACGATTTCTTCGCCATGAACATGTATGAAGGCGACATATACAAGACCCGCAACCTGCGCAACCAGTCGATGATGCAGATGTATCCCGACCCCGACGATCTCAAGCGCGCGCAGGACAGCATCCAGAACCGTCTTGAGACCTTTGACGACCACCTTTGGGTGCCCTCGCGCGAGGAGGTTATCGCAGCCCGTGAGGCACGCGAGGCCGCAGCCGCAGGCGACTCAATCGTAATCCCCAGCCGCGACACGAAAACCGGCTCCGCCCGCTCGTCACGCGCCCGCAAGCCTGCCGCCAAACGCAAAGAACCCAAGTCAATCAAAGGCAGCAACTCAAGCAACAACGCTGTCCGCTCAGTTCGCCGCCGCAAATAGTTGATTCAATGCATAATTCACAATTCATAATTCATAATTGACGATGCATAATGCTCAATTGATAATTCATAATGCACCATTCGGAATTTACCGATTGGGATTGGCATTTTGGAAAACTGATTGACATTTAATAAAATAACTTATACTGAAATCGGTCACGCCGGGTAATGAACGGGCGTGACCGATTTCTTTTCAGTTCATTCCGGTTCAATTAATTTCATTTGAGCTAAGTAACTGTTCAAAATTATTTTAACATTGTAACGGGATGAGTTACTTATTTTTTTGAGGGGAATCAGCCTCTCCGAGCCCGCATAATTATGAATCATGAATTATGAATTGGCTTTGCTGCGCAGAATTATTTTATATGTGCAAAAGGTTAAGGTTATGTTAAAGAATATGTAATTCAGAATTTTTTACTATTTTTGCATTACAAAACATATAAAAGGTATAATATACACTATTATTAAACATCATGGCAAAAATTCACGGAGCCGTAGTAATTGATGAAGAGCGGTGCAAAGGGTGTGACCTGTGCGTAGTTGCATGTCCTACCGATGTGTTGCTGCTCAAACAGAAAGAGGTCAATGACCGTGGCTATCACTATGCCTATATGGCTCAGCCTCAGGCTTGCATAGGATGTGCGGCATGCGCGACAGTATGTCCCGACGCCTGCATCGAAGTCTACAGGGTGGTTGAGAAATAACAACAAACGAGACAAAGACGAAAAATTATGAATGAAGATATAAGGCTGATGAAGGGCAACGAAGCCATCGCTCACGCTGCGGTGCGCTACGGTGTCGACGGGTACTTCGGCTACCCCATCACCCCCCAGTCAGAAGTGCTTGAGACTCTTGAGGCTCTCATGCCGTGGGAAACTACCGGCATGGTCGTGCTTCAGGCCGAGAGCGAGGTTTCATCAATCAATATGGTATATGGCGGTGCGGCCACCGGTAAGGCGGTCATGACATCGTCGTCAAGCCCCGGCGTGTCACTGATGCAGGAAGGCATTTCCTACATCGCGGCATCGGAACTCCCCGCACTGATTGTCAACGTGATGCGCGGCGGCCCCGGCCTCGGCACCATCCACCCCTCGCAGAGCGACTATTTCCAGGCAACCAAAGGCGGCGGCCACGGCGACTATCGCCTCATCGTGCTTGCCCCCTCGTCGGTGCAGGAGATGGCCGACTTCGTAGGACTCGGTTTCGACCTCGCTTTCAAGTACCGCAACCCCGTTATGATACTCTCCGACGGCGTCATCGGTCAGATGATGGAGAAGGTAGTGCTCCCCGAGCAGCGTCCGCGCCGCACCGAGGAGGAGATTCGTCGCCAGTGTCCCTGGGCGCTCACCGGCAAGACTGCCGACCGCAAGCGCAACGTCGTCACCTCGCTCGAACTCGACTCAGCCATCATGGAGAAAAACAACGAGCGTTTCCAGCGTACCTACCGCGAGATTGAAGCCAACGAAGTGCGCTATCAGGAATACTTCACCGACGATGCCGACTACATCATCGTAGCCTTCGGCTCTATGGCCCGTATTTGCCTCAAAGCCGTGGAGGAAGCGCGCAAGGCCGGTGTGAAAATCGGCATGATACGCCCCATCACCCTCTGGCCCTTCCCCTACAAGGAGATAGAGCGCATAGCCTCCCGCGTCAAAGGCATCCTCGTGGCCGAGCTCAATGCAGGCCAGATGATTGAGGACGTGCGCCTCGCCGTTCACGACAACGTGCCCGTGGCCCACTTCGGCCGCATGGGCGGCATCGTGCCCAACCCCGCCGAAGTGCTTGAGGCATTCACTAAAAATTTCGGCGTAAAATTCAACAATCCAATTGATTGAACATGGAACTGAACGAAATCATAAATCCCGCCAACCGCGTGTACAGCCGTCCCGCTCTGCTCGACGACAACACTATGCACTACTGCCCCGGCTGTAGTCACGGCGTGGTACATAAAATAATAGCTGAAATCATTGAGGAAATGGGTATGCAGGACAAGACCATCGGCGTTGCGCCGGTAGGTTGCGCCGTATTCGCCTACAACTATATCGACGTTGACTGGGTTGAAGCAGCCCACGGCCGCGCACCCGCCCTCGCCACTGCCATACAGCGTCTCAACCCCGACAAACTGGTATTCACCTACCAGGGCGACGGCGACCTCGCCGCCATCGGTACGGCCGAGACAATCCACGCTGCCAACCGCGGCGAGAACATAGCCATCATCTTCATCAACAATGCCATCTATGGCATGACCGGCGGACAGATGGCCCCCACCACTCTCGAGGGCCAGAAGACAGCCACCACCCCCTACGGACGCCGCGCCGACCTCAACGGCTATCCCCTCGCCATCTCCGACCTGCTGGCACGCCTCGACGGCACTCACTACGTGACCCGTCAGTCGGTCCACACTGCAGCATCGGTGCGCAAGGCCAAAGCCGCCATCCGCAAAGCATTCCAGAATGCCATCGACGGCAAAGGCACCTCGGTAGTTGAAATCGTAGGCACCTGCAGCTCGGGCTGGAAGATGAGCCCCGACGCCTCCAACAAGTGGATGGAGAAACACATGTTTGAGAAATATCCCCTCGGCGACCTCAAAGATGCCGGTGAACTTAAAGAGAATACAAAATGAAGGAAGAAATAGTCATAGCCGGATTCGGCGGCCAGGGTGTGCTCTCCATGGGCAAGATACTCGCCTACGCGGCATTGATGAACGACCTTGAGGTCACCTGGATGCCCTCTTACGGTCCCGAACAGCGTGGCGGCACGGCCAACGTGACCGTCATACTCAGCGACGAGGAAATATCCTCGCCTATTGTCGACATGTATGACACCGCCGTCATACTCAACCAGCAGAGTCTCGACAAGTTCGAGAGCCACATCAAGCCCGGCGGCACCCTCATCTACGACCCCTACGGCATTCACCACGAGCCTACACGCACCGACATCAACATCGTGAAAGTCAACGCTATGGATGCGTCAATCGAGCTTGGCAACGCCAAGGGTTACAACATGATACTGCTCGGCGCTCTGCTCAAACTCAAGCCCGTAGTATCGCTCGACGATGTGCTCCGCGGCCTCAAGAAAGCTCTGCCCGAACGCCATCACCATCTCATCCCCGCCAACGAGCAGGCTATCCTCAAGGGCATGAGCCTTGTATAAGTCTCCCCGCGCCCTATTCCAATTTTATCACAACCGACATCTTACTGACGCTCTAAATGAAAGAATTTTTCAAAATACTGCGCCGCTTTGTGCCGCCTTACAAGAAGTATCTGATACTTAATGTAATATTCAACATACTGGCCGCATTCCTGACGCTCTTCTCCTTTGCCCTTGTTATCCCCATCCTTGAGATGCTCTTTCAGGTCAAGGAAGCCCACTACGAGTACATGGCGCTCGGAAGCGACAACCTTAAAGATGTCGTTGTCAACAACTTCTACTACTACGTGCAGCAGGCCATCGCCGATTGGGGTCAGTCACAGACCCTCGCGATACTTGCCGTGTTGCTCGTGCTTATGACGCTGCTCAAAACCGGTGTCACCTATCTCAGCTCCTACTGTATCATACCGCTCCGCGCAGGTATCGTGCGCGACCTACGCAACTTCGTCTACGATAAGATAGTACGCCTCCCTATCTCGTTCTTCACCTCCGAACGCAAGGGCGACGTCATGGCCCGCATGAGCGGCGACGTTGCCGAAATCGAGAGCTCCATCATGTCGTCAATCGACATGTTCTTCAAGAACCCCATCATGATTATCGTGTGCCTCGTCACCATGCTCATGATTTCCTGGCAGCTCACTCTCTTTGTCCTCATTCTTCTCCCCATTGCGGGAACCATCATGGGAAAAGTGGGCAAGAAGCTCAAACGCAAGTCGTTGGAGAGCCAGAACCAGTGGGGTGTCATCATGTCAAACATCGAGGAAACTCTCGGCGGTCTGCGTATCGTCAAGGCTTTCAACGCCGAGGAGAAGGTGCGCACCCGNTTCCACAACGAGAACCANAANCTGTTCAATCTCAGCAAGAAAGTGGCCCGCCGTCAGGCACTCGCCCACCCCATGAGTGAATTTCTCGGCACTACNGCCATCGCNATAGTGCTNTGGTTTGGCGGTTCGCTNATNCTNAGCGGCTCCTCNTCGATGAGCGCATCGTCGTTCATCTACTACCTGGTGATATTCTACAACATCATCAACCCCGCCAAAGAGCTNTCCAAGGCGATGTACTCCATCCAGAAAGGTCTTGCCTCGATGGAACGCGTCGATAAGATNCTCTCAGCCGAAAACCCCATCAAGGACCCCGAAAAGCCTGTTAANATCAANAGTCTCAAAGGCAACGTAAGCTACCGNAACGTGTCATTCAGCTACGGCAGCAACGAAGTNCTNCACAATATCGACCTCGACATCCCCGCCGGTGCTACCGTTGCNCTNGTGGGACAATCAGGCTCCGGCAAGTCGACCCTCGCCGANCTGTTACCTCGATTCTACGACGTGCAGCACGGATCGATTTCGGTCGACNGTGTCGACGTGCGCGACNTGAAGGTTCACGACCTGCGCTCGTTCATGGGCAACGTCAATCAGGAGGCTATCCTCTTCAACGATTCGTTCTACAACAACATTACATTCGGCGTTGAGAACGCCACGATGGAGCAGGTCATTGAGGCCGCGAAGATTGCCAACGCCCACGAGTTTATCGAAGAGTCNGAAAATGGCTACGATACCAACATCGGCGACCGCGGTTGCCGTCTGTCAGGCGGTCAGCGTCAGCGTCTGTCCATNGCGCGTGCCATCCTCAAGAATCCNCCGATGCTCATTCTNGACGAGGCNACCTCGGCGCTCGACTCCGAGAGCGAAAAGGTAGTGCAGGAAGCGCTTGACCGACTGATGAAGAACCGCACCACGCTCGTCATCGCCCACCGCCTCTCCACCATCTGCAACGCCGACCTCATCTGCGTGCTCCACGAAGGCCGCATCGTAGAACGCGGCACCCACGAAGAGCTNCTCGCCCTCAANGGCTACTACCGTCGCCTCGTCGACATGCAAAAATTCTAACCCCGTCGNCAAGCCCCAACAAAAGACAATACAAAAAAGCAGGAGTACNGCAGATAATTTCCGCCTACTCCTGCTTCTCTTTTTATNTATAGCCCTGCTATCTCCTCCCAAACTCAACAGTTTACTTTTAAACAGTAGTACAGTAGCTTATACAGTAGTACAGGAGTTTTTGCAGTAGTACAGGAGTTTTTGCAGTAGTACAGGAGAGCTACTGNNTAATATTAGAAGTTAATGAGGCGTCCGCAGGCCGCCGATTTTAACCACCAAAGCATATTAAATCGGCGGTCTTCGAGCGCCTTACCGTTACNGATATAATAAACCCCGCACGTCTTCGCTACGCTNGACAGGCGGGGTTACTACTAAATCGGCGTCCTGCGGACGCCCCGTTATGAATCAGCGTTTAATGATTTCAGGCTTATAAGTCTTCACCATCTGCATGGTTGTATTCATTGTCGTAAAACATGACTATACTATATTTATTATATCCTTCTTTTGAAATCATAAACCATACCGTTTTAACACGCATAATATCGAATACAATTTGTTCTGCAACTTCATTTATCTTTTGTTTCACTTCTTCAGTTGGATTTTCCAATTGTTCAGGAGTATATAAATTACCCATTTTCTCATCCATCAAATTATAAATAAGAACAGTGTCTATCATTTCCGGTTTCTGATAAAATGAAGCTTGGAAGCGCTTTTTATAGATATCCATTTGAGTAGATATATCCTCATCCTCCGGTATAATATAATCTCCAAAAGAGGTATATTTATCATTTTTCTCAAATTGTCGACAGAGTTTATTAAAACGTATTTTAATGTCACTCTCACTCACAGGATTTGCATCCTCTACAAAAATACGATATACCTTATTCCCATTTGTAACAGGTTCTACGTACACGTCGTAACCGTTGAACTCACCTTTAAGTACATCTTTATTAGACAAAGTAGGTTTAAAACCTTTCGCCTTTAGTTTTTCTATCATTTCACTTTTAGTTCCATCTACAGGTATCCCAAGAAACTTGGTTACATCTTTTTGCGTAAATGCAGTTAAGGAGAAAAATAAAATGAAAAATAAGATAAAAAACTTTTTCATAATAACTCGATATAGTGCATCTTAGCTACCACAGATGCCATTAAGAAACACAAAGCGTGGAACTGCAATGCCATGTTCTAAGTCGGAGGTCGTAGGAATTACCTTTTTAAGAGAAATGGAGATAGCAGCCCACGCATAAGCGTGAGAACCACTATGCATTCTCTCTTAAAAGTCTTGAATTTCCTACGTTCCCGACTTCGAGATTAGCATAACGCTTCTAATAATATTTTAATATATATGTACGATAACATCGTAACAAAAGCAAAATTACGAAAATTTTGGTATTTGTCAAAAATTCTGCAACTGCCCCCTGCGAAATTGGCCGATTCTTAATTTCTGCAAGCAGCACTTGCATAAATGCTAAAATACTGTGTGGCAATCCTGAGAGATTGGGGGGAGGGAAAATGAAAACGGGCGGCCCGGTTGTGGGGTCGCCCGTTTTGGGTATTGGGGAATGTGTTGGGTTGCGGGGATTATTTGATGACTACTTTGCGGGTAGCGCCGTTGGTGTAACGTACTATTACGAGGCCGTTGGCGGGTTTTTCAATCTGCTGACCCTGGAGGTTGTAGTAGCCTTCGATTTCTGCATCTTCGGGCAGTTCAACAGCGCTTACACCTGAGGTGTTTTTGGTGAGGCGGATGTTGTCGAGGTGGANATTGGTGACGGTATCGCAGCCTTTACCGTTGAGACCCAGATGGTAAGTACCGGCTTCTTCTACTTCAAACTCAGCAGTGTAGTCAGCCCAGCCACCGAACTTGGCTTTGTCATACTCAACGATTGCTTTCTCAAAGGTAGCGTAGTCGTCGGGGTTCGTTCCGAGGTATGCGCCCCATTTATGAGTGTCATACGAAGCGGCCTGAGCGGCAAATGTCAGGGTGTACTTTCCGGCTTCGGGGAAATAGATTGCGGGCGAAACTATCCAGTCGTCATACTCGCCGTCAGATACGCTGTAGACATTGAGTTTCAATACCGACGCACCTGCGGGAGAGTCAGCTTTCTGAGCGATTGACCAACCTGCGCCGCGTGCTACGTGGGGATTGGTATTGTCCATCTTCCAGGATGCTACATCGCTGTCCTCCTCGAAGTCACATACATAGGGAATCGAAGCAGGAGCTTTGGTGATAGCTACGTTATCGATTTTAAGTGTGCAGTACATCTCGGTGGTAGTACCGTGGAAACCAAGGTAATAAACACCGGCCTCGGTGATGGTGAATGTAGCGGCTTCGTTTTCAATCCAGCTACCGCCTACTGCCACATTGTTGTATGATGCAATGTCAGCTACAACACCGGCATCGGGATTAGCGGCATCGGCAATGAATGTCGACCATGAGTGCTTGTCCATGCTGAGTGAACCGTTGACCATGTAGGTGAGCTGATATGTGCCGGGGGCAAACTCGATTGCAGGCGAGAACATATAGTCGTCGCAGGGCTCGGAAGAGCTGTAGCTCTTGAGCTGCGCGAAGTTGCCGTCGTAGCGCTGATATTCGTAGCCGGCGGTGACGCTCCAGCCGTATGAAGTGTTGCTGTGGTTGTTGAATGTAGTCCAGAGGCTGCCGTCCTGGTTATCCTCAAATCCTGAGAAATAAGGAATTGAAGCAGTAGTGGTATATGTCACGGGGTCACTGTCGGCGGCATAACCCTCGACACCACACGATACGGGAACTATTGAATAGAAGTAGGTGCCCGGCTCGGAGATTTCATCGGTATATGAAGTCTCTTTCACATCGCGTGCTATAATCTGCTCGTCGCTACCCTTTATGCGCCATACAATGTATGAGATGTTGTCATAGTCGGCATAGCCACCGTGGTAGGTCGAGGTGGGGGCTTTCCATGAAAGGCTTACGGTAGAACCTTCAAGCGCTATGTTGATGTCGGTTACGGGCATGAGCTCGTCGGCACCGGTCAGAACGGTTGCAACGGCACCGCGACCGTGAAGGTCGTCGGCAACGGCGCTTACCATATAGCTGACATTGCCGTTGGGGGCAGCCGGGTCAACGTATGACGTAGCGTCGGCAGCAAGAGTAGCGATAGCCTCGGGCTCACCGAAACGATATACTTTGATAGCTGACACGCTGACAGCGTTGCCTGCAAGGTCAACTGTGGGAACTGTCCATGAGAGTGACACGGTGTTGGGTGAATTTGCACCGATAGCAACTTTGAGATCACCGGGCTCAGCGGGAGCTTTGGTGTCAAGTCCCTTTTCAAACCACAGACCGGTCACTTCGGCATTGTCGCCGAGAATACTTGCCTCGTTCTTCCACTTTGTACCCGGATCGGGATCCTCGGCCATGTAGGAGGGAACGCCGGTGGCGGGGTCGATAGTGAGGAAATATCCGTAGTCGGGGTGAGTCTGCGCCCAGTAGAGCACTCCCTCGGTATCGAAAGCCATTGACTGGAACTGGTTCATGGTAGCGATAGAGTGCTGTGTACCTATCTGAGTGGCTTTACCGGTCAGTTTGTCAAGTTTGTAGAACTGGCGGTACTCGCCCATGGCATAGAGATTGCCATCAGCGTCGGCAGCGAGAGTAATCAGGCTCTCCTCCACTTCTTTGCCGCTACCGTCGATGGCGAGAAGCTCGCCGGCCGAACCTACCACTGTGCATTCGCCGGTAGAGAGGTTGACAACATTGAGTGAAGTGCGCTCAATCGAAGAGGAGTTGATACCATCCTCAACCAGAGCATACATCGTGTTGGTAGTGTAGTCGTAGGTCATGTCGACTACTCGNCGTGAGTCGTTATAGAACTCTACATGTTTGAGAATNTCAAACGTTTTAGCATCACGCACGCGGTAGTTGATGGCCGATACGCCACCCATCACGTCGGGGTAAACCTCAAATGTGTAGTAGATACCGTCGACACACTCGCCGGCCGACACATGAGTTTCACCATAGTTTCGCTTGTCCATTACAGGTGTCTGNAANTCCGACACCGGGAANGAGATAAACCCGAAACGGCTCATTTCGTCGCCCAACATATAGCCGTGGGCCACGGATTCAGCCTGCACACTTAATGTCGNTGTCATTGCGAGCACCGACATTCCTAAAAGTAAATTTTTCTTCATAGAAATTGTTAAACAAATTGGCTTNAAATTATACTTATGCAACAAAAGTAGTAAAAATTCCTTAANCTGTCTAACAANTTNNGNNTTTTTATTGACAAAAGTTAAATTTTACGCTTATTCGGCAACACATTTCGAGTGGNGAGATGAATATATCNGTTATATCTGAATAATTATACAATGNATAGGAGATGAATATTATAGATGAATAATTATATAATTTATATAAGTTATATATTTTATATAATATTGTGATGTGTAATGATNGTGCGTNTTGCCCGCTGCATGACGCNACGGANGCACAACCTCGTTATGGGTTGAGCAGGTCGGGATTGTAGAAGTCAAAGACGTCGCGGGCGAGTTCGAGCGCGTGGCGCGCGTCGCTGTCGGGATTGATTGCAACTGCCGTTTCAAAGTCGGTCACGGCCGCGGAATAGTTCTGCTGACGCCACCACAACTTGCCGCGNATGAAGAATGCTTCGTCGTCATGTGCGTTTTCACTGATATAAAGATTNATTTCGTCATTCGCTTCCGCGAAACGATTTTGGTCGATTAATTGTTGAATATTTGGTAAAGATGTCATCAAGTATTAATTTTACACGAAAATACAAAAAGATAATTTATTATGCCAAAGTTTTTTAGTTTTCTAACATTATTTATAACCTTGTCAGCATTCAGCGCCCACGGTGCCGACCCCACCGCAACCGATTATTCCTACACCGATTGCCAAGGCTCATGGCTCCCCTACCCGGCGCCCGATGCCGCCATAGAGACGCCCGACTCGCTGACGCCCGTATTCATCAATCACGTGGGACGCCACGGCGCACGCTTNCCNTCGTCGCCCAACTCCACCTTCNCGCTGCGNCGCGCCCTCGAACGCGCCGACTCCCTCGGCACCATCACCCCGCAGGGTAAAACACTGCTCGGACTNACCCGCTACGTGGCCGACCGCGCCCACAACTACTGGGGTGCGCTCGACTCCCTCGGCATGGCCGAACAGCGCGGCATAGCATCGCGAATGTTCGTCAGCTATCCCGAACTCTTCATCGACGGCAACGTGACCGCGCTCTCATCCTACTCCCCCCGCTGCGTGATGTCGATGTACAGCTTCACNCATCAACTCGACCGCCTCAACAACAAGGTGGAGATTATCACCTCGTCGGGCCGCCAGAACTCTCAGCTCATGCGCCCCTTCGACCTCAACAANGATTACCTCGACTTCATGCGCTCCAAGGTGTGGGAAACGCCCTGGAACGATTACGCCGANACCCGCATCACGGCTGCACCGCTGCGACGCGTGCTCGGCAAGGAGTANCCGCTGACACTCTCCGAAACCCGCAGCCTCGCNATCGACGAGTACCACTTNCTGGCCGGACTGTCGGCAATGAGTGTCGACGTNGACCTCAGCAAATACTTCACCCCGGAGGAGATGAATGCTCTCTGGAGCGTCTACAACCTGCGCCAGTACCTGCAGCGCACNGCCTCTGTGCTCTCCGCCGNTCCGGCCGAGATTGCCGCCCCCCTCGTGCTCGACCTTATCAAGACCACCGACGCCGCTGTTGCCGGAAACTCCGATGCCAATGTGCG
The DNA here is from genome assembly GCA_014801075.1 of Barnesiella sp. Taxonomy (GTDB): domain Bacteria; phylum Bacteroidota; class Bacteroidia; order Bacteroidales; family Muribaculaceae; genus JAGBWK01. Next base: position 106,489 of record JAAVEW010000005.1, read on the forward strand.
CCTGCGCTTCGGCCACGCNGAGACCCTGCTNCCCCTCTTCTCCCTGCTCCGNCTCGACGGNGCCTACTATCTCACCAACTATTACGATACCGTAGGNCAGCATTTCCGCAACTTCGCCATAGTGCCGATGGCAGCCAACCTNCAGATGATTCTGTTTAAGTCTGACCGCGGCAACTACTACGTGCGCTTCGACCTCAACGAGCGCCCTATNCGNCTGATGCCCAACGACGAACGTATNTATCTNCCCTGGGGCGTGGCNCGNGACTACATGATGCGTTGCCTCCCGCTCTATGACCAACTTTGAGCNTANCGACCNGNATAACGTAGTCAACNANNNCGTTTTCAACCCTATAACGTATTNAACTATGAGAGGGAAACTTTTTACNGCAATCATGGCCGCCGCATGCTGCCTCGTGCCGTCATNCCCNGCTGCGGCAAAGGNTACCGCANCTATCGGCACCATCGAGCAGCTGCAGNAACGCCTCGGCGCTCTCGACANCTACGCCGCTTCGGTCACTTACTCCANACTGCTCCCGTCAGCCGAATCGGAAGCGGTCTACGACATCAGCCTGCAATCCCTCCCGGCTGCCGACGACGCCACGCCATGCAACTATTACATAACATGGCACAAAGCATCGCAACCCGACGTATCGGCCGGCTTCGCAGCCTACAGCGACGGNGATTACTTCCGCTTCTCNGACGAGCGCCTGCACGAATACCATGCCTCGGACACTCANGCTCCCGCANCNGCCGANGCCGCNCCGACATCAACCCGCTTCACCGACCTGCTTCCCCGCATTNATCCTCANCCGGGTCAAGCATATCGTCACCGACTCCGCCTACACCTTCCGCTTTAATCCCGACGCTGTCTACGCCGGCGCCANAGCCGTGCGACTCGACGCTGTGGAGAGTGTCAGGGGATATGACGTCAGCGAAGTGTCGATGACCTTCGATGCCGTCAGCGGCAAACCGCTGCGCNTCACNATCGAGAACAATCCCGGCACGGCGTCGGAGCAGACCGTAACCGCCGAGTATGCCNCCGNAGGCACAACTCCGCTCCCCGACTTCACCGAAGCCACTTTGAGCGCTCTCTACCCCGANATATTCAATCGCCTGCGCGAACGCTACCTGAGCCTCGAAAACCTTACAGGCACAGCGCTCCCNCAGTTCTCCCACCCCACTCTCTCGGGCGACCGCTACACCNATCGCCGCGGCNAGGCGTTCCCGCGACCCACCGTAATTGTAGTCTTTGACCCTGACATCACGTCGGCCGCCACAATCAATGATATACGCGCGGAGGTTGCAGGCTATGACGAACCGACCGATATAATCTGGGCGGTCATTTCCCGCCATGCCGACACCATAGAGAATCTGCTGACCCCCTCACGGAGCAACGAAACGGTGCTCGTGGGCGCAAATTCCTTCCTGAGAAGCTGCGGAATTACCCACATCCCGGCAGTTATTTCGGTTGACAGAGAGGGAATTATAAAATCCGCGCATCAGTGAGGCAACAAAATATCAGGGAGATTGTTATAATGATGAGCGCGCACCGATAGCGCGCCGTCATGAATGAAAAAATAACAATCAAAAAAAGATATTATGGAAACCGTTTATTTCAAAGGCACACCCTGTCACACTTACGGCACCCTGCCCGCAGCAGGCGAGAAAGCACCCTGTTTCACCCTCGTTGACCCCGACCTGAATGAACTCCGCTGCTCTGATTATCAAGGCAAACGCGTAGTTCTCAACGTATTCCCCTCACTCGACACCCCCGTATGCGCCGCTTCAGTGCGCCGTTTCAACCAGTTGGCTGCCGGCCTTGACAACACCGCAGTGCTCTGCGTGTCAAAGGACCTTCCTTTCGCAGCAAAGCGTTTCTGCACACTTGAAGGCATCGACGGCGTCACAGCAGCATCAGCTTTCCGTTCGCCCATGTTCAGCGAGAAATACGGTCTTGAACTTGTCGACGGTCCACTCGCCGGACTTCTTGCCCGCGCTGTCATTATTCTTGACGAGGACCGCAAAGTCATCTACTCGCAGCTCGTGGAGGAAATCACCGAAGAGCCCGATTACGACGCAGCCGTGTCAGTGCTCAAAGGCGACAAGTTCCCCAAATAAGCAGTAGACCAAAGACAAACAGAATACAAAGACAGATAGAAGATTATACAGCAATAAGGCCGCAGCGATGTCAATCGTGGCGGCCTTATTTGTTGTATTTTTTATAATTACTTGAAAGCGTTGACAATGGCGGCGATTGCCTTGGCATCGTCAACCGAGGTGCAGGTTGAAATCGGGAGCGACAACACCGTGTCGCCTATCTGCTCGGCCTGTGCGAGGGCATTGCCTATCGCAAGGTAATCTACGCCGCTCATGCAGGGCTGACGATGAGGGGGCACTGCGTAATGGATGTCAGTGGCAACACCCGCTTCGGCGAGATAACGCTGCAACTCGTCGCGGCGGTCACAACGCACCACATACTGGTGCCACACCATATCTGCGCCTGTCAACTCCGGCTTGATAATAGCTTCATTGTCAATCAGCTCGTCGTAGACAGCGGCGACGGCACGACGATGTGCGCTCTCGCTCTCCACCGCCGGGAGTTTAACATTGAGCACTGCGGCCTGCACGGGGTCAAGGCGGCAATTTGCCCCGAGGTAGATATTGTGGTAACGGCGGTCGCTGCCGTAGTTGGCAAGGGCGCGCACGCGGTCAGCGAGGTCAGCGTCATGCGTAACCACTGCCCCGGCATCGCCCATCGCACCAATATTTTTTGTGGGATAAAAGGAGAATGCTCCGGCATGACCAAGCGCCCCGGCGGCGCGGCTGTCAAACAGTCCGTCGGTTGCGGCACACGCTCCGATAGCTTGTGCATTATCCTCAATCACAAACAGTTGATGGCGGTTGACAAACTCTTTCAACCGCTCGTCCCAGCACACGCGTCCGTAGAGATGCACCGGCATTACGGCCCTCGTGCGGGATGTTACACATTCTTCAAGCCGCGCGGTGTCGAGATTGAGTGTTGCCATGTCGACCGGGGCAAGGACAGGACGCAAGCCCGCATCGATGATTGCGAGAATTGACGCGATATAGGTGTTGGCAGCCACGATTACCTCGTCGCCACGCTGCATATCGCCCCTCTCGACAAGGGCGCGCAGTATGAGCCTGAGAGCATCAAGGCCGTTGCTCACCCCCACAGCGCAAGGCGCACCGGTGAGATGCTGCAACCCCGCTTCGAGGCGACCGCACTCCTCTCCGCCGACATAGCGGCCCGACTCCACCACGCGCAACACCGCCTCACGGATGGCATCCATGTAGGGGGCGTTGACCTGCGCAAGGTCAAGAAATTTGTATCGCTGAGTGGTCATAAAAGAGGCTTATACAGTTCTTTATATCGGCTCATGGAGCGGCAGTAATCCTCCTCGCTGTAGAGTTCGGAGGTAAGCACGAGGCTGACCGAACCTGATGAAAAGTTGTCGAGCGAGCGCCATATACCGTTGGGTATATAGAGCGCCTTGTAGGGACGGTTGAGCGAGAATTTCCGCTCATCGACACCATCGGTCAGTGTCACGTCAAACGAGCCTGAAGCGGCGATTATAAGCTCGCGGGCCTTGAAATGGGAGTGGCCACCGCGCTCCGAGTCGCCCGGCACATCGTAGAGATAGAACACGCGGCGTACGGGGAACATGCTGTCGGCATTGTCCACTACAGTCAGCGAACCGTTGGGATGGCGGTGGCGCGACAGTTCCACGATGCGGCACTCGTCGAGCAGATTGCGGCGATTGAAATCGTAGTCGCGCTCAACGGGCTGCGGAGTGTCGCCACCCGCGCTGCCTGCCTGCAAGAGTCTGAGCCACTGCTCTCTGTCACGAATATAATCCCCTTCGTCATAACATGTCGAGGAGAGGACCAGCGCTACGGAGTTGGTGGAAAAGTTGTCGATGCGCCGCCATGTCATGGGGGGAACATGCAACCCGTAGAACGAACGGCCGAGGTGCGTGCGCACCTCGCCGTCGCCACTGTCGGTCACCACGTCAAACGAGCCCGAAAGCGCCACGATAAGTTCTGACGACGAACGGAACGCGTGCCCGTGTCGCTCTTCACCCGCCGGCACGTCATATATCCAATATGCTCTGCGGATATCAAACGGTATCTGCGCTCCATTCTCTATGAAGGTCAGATTGCCGCGAGGGTCGAGAATCTTGGGCAATGGCAGTATCTCGGGACTCATTACGTGATTATATTCTAAATAGAGATTGAAAATTATTTTAGACGACGGTGCTTATTTCTCAATACCCTTGTCGGCAAGCGCAAGGAGGTAGGCACCGTAGTTGTTCTTGGCCATAGGCGCAGCGATAGCACGCAGTTTGTCAGCATCGATGAATCCGCGACGGAAGGCGATTTCCTCCAGTGCGGCAACATAGAACCCCTGACGCTTCTGTATAGCCTCGATGAAACCCGAAGCCTCCATGAGCGAGTCGATAGTACCGGTGTCGAGCCATGCGAAACCGCGGCCGAAGCACTTGACATTGAGTCGGCCCTGCTCAAGGTAGGTGTTGTTGACAGAGGTGATTTCAAGTTCGCCACGCTTCGAGGGTTTCACCTCGGCTGCGATGTCAACCACGTCGTTGGGATAGAAGTAAAGGCCCACGACTGCGAGGTCGCTCTTAGGCTGCAGGGGCTTCTCCTCGATTGAGGTAGCATGACCTGTCTCGTCGAGGGTCACGACGCCGTAACGGTTGGGGTCTTTTACCTGGTAGGCGAAAACGGTAGCTTCGTTCTTCTCTTCGGCAATGGCGAGTGCTTCGCGGAGCAGACCGGTGAAACCTTGTCCGTAGAAAATATTATCTCCGAGCACAAGGCACACACTGTCATCGCCGATAAACTCTCGGCCGATGATAAATGCCTGGGCCAGACCTTCGGGACGGGGCTGTTCGGCGTAAGAGAACTTGACACCGAGGTCCTCGCCGCTGCCGAGCAGACGACGGAACATGGGCAGGTCCTCGGGGGTGGAGATGATAAGTATCTCCTTAATCCCGGCGAGCATGAGCACCGACACGGGATAATATATCATAGGTTTATCGTAAACCGGAATCAACTGTTTCGACACGCCTTTGGTGATGGGGTAAAGACGTGTACCCGAACCGCCGGCAAGAACTATTCCTTTCATAATTTTCTAAATATTAATTAGTTGATAATCACCTACGGTTAACGATTGGTGTACATTTGGTCGTAATATTTCTGATAGTCACCCGACACTACATCGGCCACCCACTGCTGATTGTCGAGATACCATTTCAATGTCTTGCGGATACCTTCCACGAAGGGTGTTTCGGGATACCAGCCAAGTTCGGTTGCAATCTTGGTGGGATCTATTGCGTAGCGCATGTCGTGGCCGGGACGGTCGGTGACGTAAGTGATGAGGTCCTCGTTGATTTCCTCAGGAGCGATTGCAAAAATATCGCGGTATTTGGGCTCAGCCTCAAGGGTTTCGCGCACAAGGCGGATTATGGTCTTAACGATGTTGATGTTGCTCTCCTCGTTGAAACCGCCGATATTGTAGACTTCGCCGATGCGGCCTTTGCGAAGCACCATGTCGATGCCCTTGGCGTGGTCGGCTACGTACAGCCAGTCACGCACGTTCTCGCCCTTGCCGTAGACGGGGAGCTTCTTACCCTCAGTGATATTTTTGATAATCAGCGGAATAAGCTTTTCGGGGAAGTGATAGGGACCGTAGTTGTTGGAGCAGCGGGTGATGTTGACGGGCATACCGTAGGTTTCGTGGTAAGCCATGGTCAGCATGTCGGCCGCGGTTTTAGAGGCCGAGTAGGGTGAACGGGGAGCGAGGGGTGTTTCCTCGGTGAAGTATTTGTCACCGAAGGTTTTGAGGTCGCTGCGGCCTTCCACCACGCGGGCTACGTCGTCGGTGAGATGGAGTTCGCGCGCTTCATCATAGTTCTTTTCAAGCGAACCGTACACCTCGTCGGTTGAAATCTGGAGGAATTTCTTGCCTTCGCGATATTTGGGGTGTCCGTTCTCATCGGTGCCCTCGTACCATGCCTTGCGGGCGCAGTCGAGCATATTCTGTGCGCCGAGGATATTGGTTTCGAGGAAGAGACGGGGGTTGGTGATGGAGCGGTCAACATGGCTCTCGGCCGCGAAATTCACAACGAAGTCGGGGTCATATTCCTTCATGATTTTTTCCACCAGTTCCTTGTCGCCTATGTCACCCTTCACGAAGTTAACGTTGTCAAGTTCGAGAAGAGGTTTGATAGTCATCGGGTTGCCGGCATAGGTAAGAGCGTCGAGTATGAGTACATTGACATCCTTGCCGTGTGTTTTAATCAGGTAATCAACAAAATTACTTCCAATGAAACCGGCACCGCCGGTAACTAAATACTTTTTCATCGATGAATTGATTTATATTAGTAAAATCTTTTATTTATCTTGTTTAATGAGCGCCTTGCGAAGCCCTAAAATATATAAGGTACAAGAGTATCCTTCTTATCTTATATATCTTATATATTTTATATATCTTATAAGAATATTTTATAAATCTTATATATCTTATAACCTATACCCTTTATCGGTAAAGATAGCGCTTGATGGAGCGTTTGGGCGTCTTTTCAAACTCGTTGGGTATAAGCTGTATATGCTCTATTCTCTCATAGGGAGCGACTATCTTGTTAAGCTCTTTGCGCACATCCTCCATAATCGGTCCCATCCGGTCGATTGTCAGTTTGTCGCGGTCCATCTGCTCATAATCGGGATATACGATAGCTTCGAGTCCCTTACCGCGCTCTACGACAAGACTTTCGTTGACATAGGGCATGTTGTTGAGTTTTGACTCAATCTCTTCGGGGTAGATATTCTGGCCTGTAGCCGAGAGTATCATCGTCTTGTAGCGACCCTTGATGAAGAGAGTGCCGTCGGGCTTGCGCACGCCCATATCGCCGGTGTGCAACCAACCATCTTCGTCGATTACGGCATTGGTAGCATCGGGGTTCTTGTAGTAACCGGCCATGACATTCTGCCCCTTGACACATATCTCGCCCGGGATATTCTCCTGGTCATCCGATACGATTTTGGAATGCATGATGCCGGGCAATGTGCGACCGCACGACTCAAGTTCAAAAGAGCGCCACGGTGTGTAGCTGATAAGCGGACCACACTCTGTCATGCCGTAACCCACTGTGAACGGGAATTTTATACGATGTAGAAACTCCTCCACCTCTTTGTTGAGAGGAGCGCCGCCTACAATCACTTCCTCAAACGCGCCCCCGAAAGCCTCGACGAGCTTACTGCGTATCTTGCTGTATATCGCCTTGTCGAGCAAGGGTATGGCAAGCGCCCAGCGCATCGTCTGCTTCGTTATCATAGGTACGATGTGGGTCTTGTATATTTTTTCGAGTATCAGCGGCACGGTCACAATCAGGTTGGGACGCACCTCGCTGAACGCCTTGAGCAGCAGACGCGGCGACGGCAGGCGACCGAACAGCGTGACGTGCGAACCTACGGCAAGTGTCACCAGCATGTCGAACGCGCAACCGTAGGCATGGGCCAACGGAAGGAACGACAACGCGCGCGAACCCTGATAGTGAAGTCGCGACTTATCACCGAACACCACGTTGCCCGCAAGGTTGTCAAACGTCAGCATGACACCCTTCGAGAATCCCGTGGTACCGGAAGTGTAATTGAGCACCGCCATTTCATGCTTATCGCGCACGGTGTAGTTGACATCGTCGCGGGTGTAGCCGTTGCGGTAGCGGGTCTTGAACTTGCGGGTAAGATTTTTCAACACCTTGGAGGGTAGGTTCTTTTCATCGCCGCGCTCGGCAAGTACCCTGCGGTTATCTATCGAGAGGGCACAGCGCAGTCCGGGAAGAGCCTCGAAGTCAAGGTTTTCAAACACCGAATTGCTCGCAAACAGCATCACCGACTCCGAGTGGTTGATGATATGCTGTGCGTCCTGAGCGTTAAAATCCTGAAGCACAGGCACTATGACCGCGCCATATGTGATAGTGGCCATAAACACAGTGACCCACGTCGTTGTGTTACGTCCACATAGTGCAATCTTGTCACCGGCCTTAACGCCCTGACTCTCAAAGAAAAGATGCAGTCGCGCTATACGCCGCGCCATATCTCCGTAGGTGATGGTCGATGCCTGATCTCCGTAGTCGGTCAGAGCGGGGAGGGTCCAGTTCTCTTTGAAACTGTTGGCATAGATTGTTACCAGATCTTCATTCATACCAGTAAGTAGTTCTTATCTGTTTAATAACCGTGTATCACCGGAAATCCGGCCTCTTCAAGCGCTTTCTTTATCGAAGCGATGTGGTCTCTGTCGCGGGTCTCCATCTCTACGTGGAGCGAGCAGGAGTTTATATGGTTGGTAGCCTTGGTGCGTTCATGAGTCACCGAGATGATGTTGCCGCCACACTTGGCAATGACGTCGCTGACAGCCGAGAGCTGACCGGGCTTGTCGTCGAGTTCGATGGTCAGCACACACATGCGCCCGCCCATCATCATGCCTCGCGTGATGACACGGTTGAGAATAGTAACGTCGATATTGCCGCCCGAAACGAGGCACACTACTTTCTTCCCCTTGACGGGAAGTTTGTTGAACATCACCGCCGCCACGGGAGTAGCGCCGGCACCTTCGGCTATAAGTTTCTGCTTCTCGATAAGGGCGAGGATTGCGGCCGAAATCTCGTCATCGGTCACCGTAACCACCTCATCGACATATTTCTGACACATAGCAAAGGTGTTGATACCCGGCTCTTTGACGGCGATACCGTCGGCAATGGTCGACACGCTGTCGAGATGCACCGAATGGTTCTCGGCCATCGACTGCTCCATGGAGGGAGCGCCTGCGGCCTGCACGCCATACACCTTGATGTCGGGGCGCAATGTCTTGACCGCGAAAGCTATACCTGAGATAAGCCCGCCGCCGCCCACAGGCACTACGATTGCCTCGACATCGGGAAGTTCCTCTATGATTTCAAGACCGATAGTTCCCTGACCTGCAATCACGAGGGGATCGTCAAAGGGGTGAACGAATGTGTAGCCATATTCCTCCTTGAGTTCCAGCGCTTTGGCATATGCATCGTCATACACTCCGGGCACGAGGCACACCTCGGCTCCGAGACGCTTCGTTGCCTCGATTTTTGATATGGGCGCACCGGCCGGCAGACATATCAAAGCCTTGATACCGTTGTGCTTGGCACCGAGAGCCACGCCCTGGGCATGGTTGCCCGCCGAGCAGGCGATAACCCCGCGCTGCTTCTCCTCGTCGGAAAGTTGAGAAATCTTGTAATACGCGCCACGCAATTTAAAAGAACCTGTATATTGCAGATTCTCAGGCTTCAAATAAACCTCGCAATCGCGTGAAAGCTCCGTCGGACCGATAATCTTCGGATGACGGGCCACATCTTTAAGCACCTGTTGTGCCTTATATATCTCACTTATCTCTAAAGTCGACATATCTTTATAATTTAATTACCTACAAAGATACTCAATTTTAAGATATTCCATATATAATTGTGTAAAAAACTGCATCACGGAGCTATCCTATAGCGCCGCGATGCCGGGTGCGTGCCGCGTCAGCGGTTGGTGGCACGGATTATCACGGGGAAACCGTCGGCAAGTTTCACCGGCGATGACGCGGCAATGCTGTCAGCCACGGCCGCTGCCTGCAAAAGTGTGTTGGTGGAGAGCGCCACCACGTAGTAGAGCGGTTCGCCGGTCTCCACGATTATAGCATCGGGATAACCGCCGTCGGCCATACGGCCGCGCAACGACTTGGCATGGAAAAGCTGCTTGAACTGCCCTACCACCACATTGTATTTCTGCATATGGGCCGGAGTGAAACCCGCAGCCTTGGTCGCGGCGATATATTCCACCTTGACGTCGACCGTGTCGTTGCCAAGCACAATCTTCTCGTCGCGGCTCTGCTCGCGTATGCGGTTATAGATGGTACTTTCAATACCGTCCGACTCTTTCTCTTTAGCTTTCTCGTAAGCCTTACGATAGTTATTCTCGTTTGTGCCACACGAAGCAGCCATCAAAGCCACCACCCCGCAAAGCAATATCATTTTCAACGCTTTCATATCATTTAAAAAAGTTAGTTATCAGCAATTTTTACAAACGAAACCCATCAAGCCAAAAGGTTGTCAAGCCCAACACCACCGTCCGACCGGTCCGACCTGTCCGACTGGTCCTCCCCACTCTCCAAAAACTACAATAAAAAAAGCCATCAACAGGTGATTGTTGATGGCTTTTGATTGGGGAGTGGGCGTTGAGGGATTCGAACCCCCGACCCTCTGCTTGTAAGGCAGATGCTCTGAACCAGCTGAGCTAAACGCCCCTTTCGTTCAATTGCACTGCAAAGGTACGCATTATTTTTGAACTGACAAATTTTTCGGCAACTTTTTTCAAAAAAAAATTAATTTTTCTTGATTTTGCGCACCACAGTGGCTATTCTGCCGGAGGAAATGCCCATTCTTCGCGCCGAAAAAAGGCGGTTGTCACATCGACTGCACTCCGTCGCCACCTCTACCCTGTCGGCGCCGATACATTCCCGACCAAGCGCAATCAAAGCTGCCGCGCGCAAATCGACATGCGGTTTGACTCCGCTGCCATTCACCACACCCTCGCCGAAGCGCTCGGCAAACCGTCGGGCAAAATCCCAATCTACCTCATAGCACGCGCCGCATATACACGGCCCGATGGCAGCCCGCATCGCGTTCTTCGAAGCACCAAGCCGCTCCATGGCCTCGACCGTGCGCTCAATCACGCCGTCATAAAGTCCGCGCCACCCTGCGTGAGCGATACCCGTCACCCCCGCTTCAGGGTCGTTGAACACGACCGGTAGACAATCGGCAGTGTTAATCACGAGTGCCACATCGTCGCGCCGCGTCACTAAAGCATCCACCCCATCAAGGTCGGGCATCTCATCCCCGATAACGGTCTCTTCCCCAATAACGGCCACATTGACCGAATGGGTCTGCCTCGGAATAATCAGCGTCGCCACATCCGCGAACTGCGCCAGCACCCTGCGGCACCGCGCCACATGCGCCGGGTCATCGCCTGTGTAGTGGCACACATTAAACCCCGCATAGGCATCGCCCTGCGAAGCCTCGCCGCCAAACGAACGAAGGGTGCTGAACGCCTGCGCGCCCGCACCCACGTAAAGGTCAACCGTTTCCAACATCATGTCACTCCTTGGTTTCCTCATCGTCTGGAGCTTCGGTGACGTCATCGTCGCCATACTCCCAACCGATGTCATCCCAATCCTCATCCTCTTCGAGCATATCGTCATCGTCAACGGGAGTGGGTTCGAAGATAAAGTCGTCCTCCTCCTGCACGCGGTGACGCACGTCGAGCGGGCGGTGAGTGATAGGCATAGGTTCTATGCGGTTGCGGTCGTCGATAATCGCAGCCCAGAGCATATCCTTCAGTTCGGTAAGTCCCATACCGGTAACGGCGGAGATAAACACGTGGGGGATACCTTCAGGCAGCGTCGGTTCTATTTCCTTAATGAGTTCGTCATCGAGCATATCGCTCTTTGAGATTGCGAGCACGCGGGGCTTGTCGGCCAGCTGCGGGTTGAACTGCTCCAACTCGTTGACCAGCACCTGATACTGAGCGGCAATATCATCGGCATCGGCAGGTACCATGAAGAGCAACACAGCGTTGCGCTCGATATGGCGGAGGAAACGCAATCCGAGACCGCGGCCCTCACTCGCTCCCTCAATGATACCGGGGATGTCGGCCATCACAAACGATCGGCCACCGCGATAACCCACGATACCGAGCTGCGGCTCCATAGTCGTGAAGGGGTAATCGGCGATTTTGGGGCGCGCCTCCGATACAGCCGAGAGCAATGTTGACTTACCCGCATTCGGGAACCCTACAAGACCTACATCGGCAAGAAGTTTCAGTTCAAGAATGACACTCTTCTCGATGGCCGGCTCGCCGGGCTGCGCATAGCGCGGAGTGCGGTTGGTAGCCGACTTGAAGTGCCAGTTACCGAGACCGCCGCGACCGCCGCGAAGCAGTTTCACCTCCTGGCCGTCGTCAGTCACCTCACACAGGTATTCACCCGTCTCGGCATCAAACACCACGGTACCGCACGGCACGTTGATTACCACGTCGTCGCCATCCTTACCGAAGCTGCGGCCACCCGAGCCACTCTCGCCGTTGCCGGCAAAGATGTGGCGGCGGTAACGCAGAGGCAGGAGTGTCCACATGTTGCGGTCACCGCGGAGTATTATATGACCGCCGCGGCCACCGTCGCCACCGTCGGGTCCACCCTTGGGAACATATTTCGCACGATAAAAATGGCGTGAGCCTGCGCCACCCTTACCCGAGCGGCACAATATCTTTACATAATCAATAAAATTTGATTCAGGCATATCAGTTTCTGTATTTGTTTATTTAACACGCGCACTTATAATACGCGTACTTATTTTTATAACACGCGCGGAGCTACAGTTGTTTGCGACCGTGGTATTTCATTATATCGGCGGCATGGCGGAAGTCGGCGGGCGTACCCACGTCAATCCACGTACCGTTGATGGGAAAATATACCACCTTCAATCCGCGGGCAATAGCGTCCTCGATAAGGTCGGTGGCGTCGTAACGACGGTCGGAGGGCACCATCTCGGCTGCGCGGCGCGATACCATATATATACCGCCGTTGGCGTAGAGCGAATAGGTGGGTTTCTCCTGCAGCGAGGTGACGCGGCTGCCGTCGGTCGACAGTATGGCGTAGGGCACCGACACGGTGTAGGGAATCGCGGCGATGGTAATATCGGCATCCTCCTGCACGTGAAGCATATACATCTCGTCGAGAGCTATGTCGGTGAGCAGGTCGGAGTTCATCACCAGGATGGTGTCATTGGTCATGGCGGGGAGAGCGTCGGCGAGAGCGCCGATAGTGCCGCGTGGCGACTGCTCGCGCAGCGTAGCTACGTTGATGCCGGCCACGGGCTGTGCAAAATGCGCGTCGAGTTGCTCGGCAAGGTAGGCCGTGCTGACCGTTACCTCCTTCACCCCTACGCGGGCCAGGGCCTCGATGTTGTAATCGATAATAGCCTTACCCTCAATCTGCAACAGCGGTTTCGGGGTGGTCAGCGTCATCGGGCGCAACCGTTCACCCTTGCCTCCGGCCATTATAAGCGCACTGAGCGGCAACAGAGAGTTGACCTTGCGCAGGTCGAGAATCTCAACGAGCCTGCCCTCATCGTCGATAACCGGAAGCAGCCTTATACCGAGATTGCGCATGGAGCGGATGAAAGCCACATCGACATTGCTCCGCTTCACGGAACGGAAATCGCGCATGGCCGCACACATCACATTGTCGTCGAGCGAGATACCGCGCAACAGAGCGCGACGCACATCGCCGTCGGTCACCGTGCCCACTGGGCGTCGGCAATCGTCGGTCACAATTATGGTCATAGCGCCGCCCGAGAGGCGGTTAAGACCCTCTATTGCCTCACGGACGGTAGCCTCGGAGGTCAGGATATGTCGTTGAAACGTCAGCATACGTGCAAATTTACTACTTTTTCAGTTACGTTGCAAACAGCCCTGTCAGTTAGAGCCGTCTGCCGTGTCAGCCTTATTGATGCAGCAGATGCGCGGCAATAAGCAGGTCGACCGGCGCATCAATATCCACCGACCGCTCGGCAGGCATCACCGACGGCACACGGCGCGGAAACGCTCCCATAGCCATATCCCTGATGCTCTGTGGATTAATCACATAAACAGCACCGTTGTACTCATAGGCCGGCGGCACATCCTGGCGGCGGGTGTACATGCCGTCACCTTTGCTGACGTGGAGATACCCGTCGGCATCGGTCTCGAAACAGTTGTAATAGGGATTGGAACGGGCCTCGGTGACACTCACAACCATGTCAATATCAGGCGTATAGAGCGCCATCGCATTCTCCACATCCTCAACCGAACGGAGCGGCGACGTAGGTTGTAGCAGTACAACTGCGTCATAATCAACACCTTGCGCATCGGCCCAATCCATCGCGTCGAGTATCACCTCGCGCGACCCGGCGGTGTCGGTAGCCAGTGCGTCGGGACGTCGGTAAGCCACTTCAAGACCGCACCGACGCGCCGTGTCGGCTATCTCGTCGGAGTCGGTGGAGAGGATGATGCGGCTTTGGGGAGCGAGAGCGAGAGCCGTCTGTATGGTATAGTCAATGAGGGGCCGGCCGTTGAGCGGCGCGATATTCTTTTTGGGAATACCCTTACTGCCGCCGCGGGCCGGTATAATGAACAACGGTTTTATATTTTGCATATCAATAAGTTCTGTCAATGAAGGTTAATATACTGCCAATCAAAGCATTTCAACATCGTAAAATCGTTTTGGCAGCAGTGTGGCGGGGTCGACGGAGAGCAATCGGTCGACAATCAGACTGACGGTGTCGTCATGCTGATAGGGATTGGGTGTCGACTTCGCTTTCTCCCGGCCCTGCGGCGAGAGAGCAAATGTGATGGCCACATCAATCGAATCGACATCGTCGGCACAGTGTATCACGGCCTCGGAGGCGGTGCGCCCCATCTGGCGGATACCTATATCGACCACCGGAACACGCGCCGAGGGCACCTCCACAACGCCACTCGACGAATTGCCCACCACGGCCGCTACATAATGCAACGCCGAGCGGTAACGCAGCGCGCCGAGCGAGGGCACGGCAAGCACGTCGCCTTCGCGCCTGCGGGCATAATCCTCTATCATGGCGATAATTGACGCACTGTTGGGGTCGTTGTTGGGATATGTGATGATGACACGGCAATCGGCATGACGGTCGAGTGCGTCGAGCAATGCCTTGAATCTCACTGCGGGGGACTCCGCGTCATTGGTGGCGGGGTGATAGGTGACGAGGAGCACGCGGCCGTCGAGGCTGAACCCTATGGAGCGTTCCAGCTCCTCGCGGCTCATCACCGGAGCGTGATTCATGTTCCACACTCCGAGAGCGCCCGTATTGACCACGTTGTCAGGCTCTTCGCCCATCGCAATAAGGCGGCGGCGATGCTGCTCGGTAGTGGCGAAATGGAGCGAGGAGAGTTTGCTTATGGCATGACGGATGTTGTCGTCGATAGCACCGAGAGTGATTTCGCCCCCCGAGATATGCGCCACCGGCACGTGGAGCATCATGGCGGCCGAGGCTACGGCAAGCATCTCGAAACGGTCTCCGAGCAGCAGCAGTATGTCGGGGCGAAGCTCGGCGAGCACCTTGGCCATGTCGCCGAGATGGCGGCCCATAGCCACTGCGGTATCAACCTCGCTGTCAGTCTCGTGCATCAGCGGCAGCAAAACGGCGGGACGGAAACCGTCGGCCTCTATCTCGTTGACGGTCATACCTCTCGAAGCGTCGAGGTGCATATTGGTGGCGATGATACTGAGCCTCACGTCGTCGCGCTCCCTCAACGCTTTGGCCACGGGAGCGAGCAACCCCCAGTCGGCTCGCGTGGAGGTCACTATCGCTATATGTCTTAACCCACTGTCATTCATAATCATTACTGTTATTTCACCGCACTGACGGTATGCTCCGCCCGGCAATAATCCGGAAGAGCAGCGGATATTTCTACAAAATTAATTGTTTTTTTGTGTATTTTCCTAATAATTCGTAAATTTGGTGCAATATCTGACAAAAAACCGGGCCGAAGCTTGAAACAAACCGGGCTGACGCTTAAAAACAATCATGCAATGACACTTTTCCTCATATCTCTTGCAGTGCTCATCGGCGGCTATCTCATCTACGGAGTGGTCGTGGAGAGAGTGTTCGGCATCGACCCGAAACGCCTCACTCCGGCATCCTCACACCCCGACGGCGTTGACTACGTGCCGCTGCCTGCGTGGAAAGTGTTCCTGATACAGTTTCTCAACATCGCGGGCATCGGTCCTATTTTCGGCGCCATAATGGGCGTGATGTACGGTCCGGCGGCCTTCCTGTGGATTTCACTCGGCACAATATTCGGCGGCGCGGTCCACGACTTCCTGTCGGCAATGATGTCACTGCGCGCCGACGGCAAGTCGCTCCCCCACCTTGTAGGGGCCGAACTGGGCCGCACGGTGCAAAACGTAATGGGCTTGTTCACAGTGTTTCTGCTCATCATGGTGGTAGCGGTGTTCGTCACCACCCCGGCAGGCCTGCTTGCCTCGCTTACCCCCGACCATCTGTCGGTAACATTCTGGACCATAGTTATTTTCGCATACTACATACTCGCCACGCTACTCCCAATCGACAAACTGATAGGCAGGCTCTACCCCATCTTTGGTCTGGCGCTGCTCGTTATGGCCTTGGGGATAATGGGTTATCTGCTTTTCAGCGGCATCACCATCCCGGTTGACCTCGCCGACGGTTTCGGCAACCGCATGCCCGACCCGGAGGCCACGCCGCTGTTCCCCATGATGTTTGTGTCGATAGCGTGCGGTGCCATCTCAGGCTTCCACGCCACGCAGTCGCCCATGATGGCCCGCTGCCTGAAGAACGAGAAACTGGCGCGCCCCGTATTCTACGGTGCAATGGTGGCCGAGGGTATCGTTGCACTCATATGGGCTGCGGCAGCGATAGCATTCTGCGGTTCTTATCGCGCTATCGGTGAGTTCGTTGCCACGCATGAAGGGGGCACGGGCGAACTTGTCAATACCATTTGCCGCAACTGGCTCGGAGTGGCCGGCGGCCTCTTCGCCATACTGGGCGTGATAGCGGCGCCCGTCACCACCGGCGACACCGCCATGCGCTCCGCCCGCCTCATCATCGCCGACACGTTTTCTATCAGCCAGAAGAGTGTGGTGCGCCGACTGCTTGTCAGCCTGCCTATCATCGTGGTTTCCTTCCTGCTGATGCAAATTGATTTCAGTGTGCTGTGGCGTTACTTTGCATGGAGCAACCAGACGCTGTCAGTGTTCACACTGTGGGCCGTCACCGTTTACCTTGCCCGTCGCCGCCGCTTCTTCTACATCACGCTGCTGCCCGCCATGTTCATGACTATGGTGTGCTGCAGCTATATCATCTTTGCCCCGCTCGGCACGCCCGTCGACGGTATCGGTCTGCCGGTCAACACGGCCATCGCGCTCTCCGGTGCAGTGACGCTGCTCTTCCTCTGCCTCTTCATCCGAGGTGAACGCCGCCGAAGAATAAGAAAAGATTGATGACAAAAATCGGACTACCATAAAATAAAAGAACATATAATAAAAGAATAAACAATAAGACTATGAGCAACAACGTCTCAACTATCAGCACCGGCATTAAATTGGCTGCATTCGGAATCACCCTCGCAATGCTTCCATGTGCTCTGTTATATTTTCTGGGGTCAACCGAGATTATCAAATATCTCAGCAACACCACCGAGAAAGTGCTTATCGGAGTGCAACTTATAGGATATATCATTGCTACGATAGCGCTTCTTGGGTGCAAAGGCAATGCGGCAAAATTCGGAATACCCTCCGCGTCGTTCGTTCTCTGCGCCGTAGGATTCATATTAGTTGCGATATATCAGTTTATTATAGGGTTCTGCCCCGAAGTTACGGGTGAGCTCTACTACGATAAATCCATGACAGAGGTTGTAACGCTTAACCTCGTGCTTAACGTAGTGAAATACATGCCGCTCGCTATCGGAACACTCATGGCAGGCCGACGCCTCCATGCGCTGCGTCTCGCCTCGGTTATCTTCTTTATCATGGTGGTTTATCCCGTCATCGATTATCTGTGCTACGAATTACTTGTTGACACAAGTGACTACTGGTCAACCGACTTTGGCAAGTATCGCATTGCAACTTCCGTTATCGGACTCCTTACCGCGGTAATTTGCATCATCGCATGGTGGAGAGCCTGCGGTAATGCGAGCGAACTTGAAGCTGAATATGAGGAAAACGGCGACACTGACGACACTACCGTATATGTAGAACCTGCCGCGCAGCCCGCTGCCGCGCCGGTTGCACCCGCCGCCTCAGCCCCCGCACAGTCGGCACAGCCTGCTACCGCGCCGCAGCCTGCCGCCCCCGCCGGAGCTATCACCGAAGATCAGCGCCGGCTTCTCATGGGCATGAGCGACGACGAACTGACCAAGGTAATCAACAACCCCATGCTCTACGCCAACCCCGCATTTGTGGAGGAAGCGCGCACCATGCTACTCAAGCGCCAGGCCTGGGAAATGATTAAGGACTACAGCGACGCACAGCTGCTCGACATTGTTCACAACAACACCCAGGGATTTGCCTACGAAGTGCTCGACGCATCGTCGATGGAACTTCTTGCACGCGAAACCGAGGAATTTGTCAACGAGGTCAAGGCGCTCTCCACCGACCAGCTGCAGGGCATCGTCTCCAACCCCGGCAGCTATTTCGACGGCTACGTGCGCCTCGCCACCCGCACCCTCCACGAACGCCTCAACGGCACTCCCGCCTCTCAGCCCGACAACAACTGATCCATCACCTCCCCCCGCCATACCGGGGGGAGTATCATTCTATCAACCTATTCACAATGAACCGACGCATTACCTCCATACTGACAGCAGCGGTCATAGGACTTGCCCCGGCTGTTGCACAGGCCGAAGAAATCGACGTATATATCAACCAACTGGCCGATGACTCGACACCCGACGACAGCATCGCCACCATGTATCAGATATTTGACCTGACACCGAGAACCGACGGCACAAAAGTGGCATGGGAGATACTCGACGTGGCCGACCGCTCGGGCAACGACTCCGTATCCCTCGACATGCTGCGCCAGATTGCCAACGTCAACGTGCGCAACGACTCTATAATCACCAAGTTGCAAGATATGTGCGCCAATTATCCGGTATCGGGCGACCAGCGGGCCACCACTACTTTTCTCGCCCTGCGCAAGGCCGGTATCATAGCGCGGTACACCGACGAGAAACTGCGTCTCGACAAAGTGAAGGAACTCATCGAGGAGTATAGCGACATGCCCGCCGACAGCGATATATACAAGCAGCTCGAACGTCTCGGCTCGCTGTGTATCATTCTCGGCAACAGCTATTACAGCGCCCTGCTACCGCAATATATCGAAAAATCGCTGGAACTTGCACAGAAGTTGCCCGAAAGCGATTTCGGTCTGCGCAACCTCATCTACAACCAGGCTATGACGATATACACCAATCTCAACATGCCTGAAAAAGCCATCGAGGCCGACCACAAGCTCCTCGAAAGCATGAACGCTCTGGAGCAGCACTACCACGACAAGGGCCGCGAGCACCGCAACTTCGACCCCTACCGCTACACCACTTACCGCAACATGCTCCAGAATTACCGTGCGCTCTCGCCCGAAGAAATCGAGGTGTGCCACGACAGCGTGCTCGCCCTCGCCGCACGCTCCGAGGAGGTTAAGGCAAGCATGACCAACAACGTCACCAACGCCTACTACCTCATGGCCACAAAGCAATATGCCGCGGCTATCCCTCTGCTCAAACAGATTATCGAGAAGCCCACGACCGACAATTTCAACCTCATACGCGCCATACGCCACATCATCGAGGCTTCCGAAAAAACCGGCGACAAGGCTACCCAGCTCGCCTACACCACCCTTCTCAACCAAAAGCTGACCGAATATCTCGAACTCGCCGCCCACGACACTTACTCCGAGTTCAAAATCATATATGACCTCTATGAACTTGAACACGAGAACGCAGAGCTTGAGCTAAAGACCATCAACGATAAGGTAAAATTCCAGCGCACCCTCCTGATAAGCGGCTGCGTGGTATTCGTGCTTCTCATTGCGGCGCTCGTATCGCTGATAATCAATATGCGCAAGAGCCGTCGACTCAGCGCCGGCCTCGTCGAGGCCAACGAGGAGCTGCGCCTGGAACGCGTCAACCTGCTCAAAACCCAGCATAAACTTATCGAGGCCCGCAACGAGGCCCGCAGCGCCGAGAAGTACAAGTCGGAATTTATCGACAACATGAGCGACCAGATAGGCAACCCGCTCAACGCCATCGTGGAATACTCCAACCTGCTTGTCGACTGCGCGAGCGACGACAAGCGCAAATACCTGCAACGCTACGCCGACATCGTGAAACTCAACACCGAGCTCCTCAGCACCATCGTCAACGACCTCCTCGACGCCCGCTCGCTCGGCAAGGACTCCATGACCGTCAACGCGGCACCCGCCGTAGCCTCCGACATGTGCTTGCTGGCTATGGAAAGCGTGCGCTCGCGCCTCAGCCCCGGCGTCACCATGACGTTTGAGCAGGAGGGCGCCCCCGACGTCTATGTCACCACCGACGCCCACCGCGTGGAGCAGGTGCTCATCAATCTGCTGACGAATGCCGCCAAATTTACCACCGAGGGGTCAATTTCCGTATCATATACAATTGACCGTCCGAATAATTCCATTACCTTTGCAGTCACCGATACCGGCATAGGTATTCCGGAAGGCAAGGAGGAGGAAATCTTCAACCGGTTCCACAAACTCGACCGCAGCTCGCAAGGCAACGGCCTCGGCCTTACCATCTGCCGTATGATAGCTAATCTGCTCGGCGGAACGGTAAAGGTCGACACCGGCCGCAAGGGCAAAGGCGCCCGCTTCCTCTTCACCATTCCTATGTCGTAAACCGTCGGAAGATTAGCATTAAGAATGAATATCATTAAGAATGAAACCTATTGACGACACTAAAGTAACACTCTCTCCTATCACGCTTGCTACCGACCTTGAGGCAGCCAAAGAAATATACCTCGACGCGTTTCCTCCGGCCGAGCAGCGACCCTGGGATATGATAGAATCGCGTTGCGACGGCCGGCTGACACTCACCGGAGTGCGCCTCGCCGACCGCCTCGTAGGCATGCTGACCACGTGGAGCTTCGACGACTTTGTCTACGTGGAGCATTTCGTCATCGACCCCACCCTGCGCGGCCGCGGCATAGGCAGCGCGGCCATGCGCCTGCTTCAGCAGCAGTGTGCCCCGCTCCCTATACTCCTCGAAGCCGAGCCCGAGCACCTGTCGGAGCAGGCACGCCACCGCATACGTTTCTACCGCACGCTCGGATTCGACATCATCGACCGCAGCTACGTGCAGCCCCCCTACGACACATATCTGCCCCCGGTGCACCTGTGGCTCATGTCGACCGACGCATCGCTCGATGCCGCCCGGTCGTCGCTTCTGCTCCACCGCCAAGTGTACAACGTAGCGGAAGCGTAAACGCCGGCAGCAATGGAGTGGATATTACCGGCATTGATATCGGCGTCGTGTCTCGGCGTCTATGATATATTCAAGAAACTGTCAGTCAAGGGTAACAACGTGCTGATGGTGTTGCTGCTCAACACCATCTTCGGCGCACTCTACCTCTCTCCCGTCATCATCACCGACCTCGCCGCCGGCCACTTCGGACTCGGCGACACTCTGCGCGGCCATATACTCATCGTCATCAAGGCGTTCATCGTACTCGGTTCGTGGATAATGGGTTACTTCGCTATCAAGCACCTGCCGCTCACCATTCAAGGTCCAATCAACGCCACGCGTCCGGTGCTCGTGCTCGTGGGCGCACTCTGCATCTTCGGCGAGCGTCTCAACGCGTTGCAGTGGGTGGGCATCATCATCGGTTTCGCGTCGCTCTACTTCATATCGCGCATCGGCGCCAAGGAGGGATTCTCGCTGAGGCGGTCGCGATGGCTGTGGCTGTCGATAGGCGCCATGGTGCTCGGCGCGGTCAGTGCCCTCTTCGACAAGTATCTGTTGCGCAGCTACGCGCCGCTTGAGGTGCAGGCGTGGTACTCGCTCTATCAGTGCGTGATTATGAGCATACTGCTGCTGTCGCTGATGCGCAGCAAGAGCGCGCGCACCGACAAGTTTCAGTGGCGCTGGACCATCCCCTGCATAGCGCTCTTCCTCACCGTGGCCGACCTTGCCTACTTCCACTCCCTCTCGGTCGACGGCTCCATGATAGCGATAGTATCAATGATACGCCGCGGCAGCGTCATCATCCCCTTCCTCTACGGCGTCATAGTGCTCCACGAAAAAAACGTGCGCACCAAGCTCCTCGACCTCCTGCTCCTCCTCACCAGCCTCATCATCCTGGTAATAGCCTCCAAATAGCCTACCCCCCACTAAAAACCCAAAGGCCTGCGACGGAGAGAGAGCCAAAGCCCTCTGGCAGGGGGCGTGGCGGGGGTCTCCCGACCCGCGCTCCAACGTCATGGTGCCTCCACCTCGTGGTGGGGCCGTCCTCGGCCGCACGATAAATGCTATGTCTTGCTTAGGCGTCAAACTTACTAAAGCGCGGGTCAGGAGACCCCCGCCACGCCCCAGCCACAAACGTGCGGCCGAGGACGGCCCCACCACGACTTCCCCACAAAAAAAACGTGTCGGGGAATCCCCCGACACGTTTACTATCATAAAACTAATAAAAATCAATACGCTACGACCTTGACAACCGCCTCACCGACTGCCACGATGTAGATGCCGGGAACTACATTACCCTTGCAATCACCATGCGCGGTGAACACGAGTTTGCCGTCGGTTGTCATGACGCGAACCACCTTGACGCCCGCACCGCTGACGGTGATGACACCACCATTCGCTGTCACACTCACTCCGTCGCCGTAGATACCATCGACACCCGAAGATGCTTTCACGGTCACGATGCATTCCGCTGTCAGTCCGTCAACAGTAGTGGCAGTAATGGTAGTAGTGCCTTTAGCAACAGCAGTAACCAAACCATTCTCATCAACAGTAGCAACAGCCTCATCAGCGCTTGCCCATGTCACACTCTTATCAGTAGCATCATCAGGCATGACAGTAGCCACCAACTGCACAGTCTCCTCATAACCAAGTTCCACCTCAGTAATATTCAACGCAATAGATGTAGCAGGAACATTAATAGCCTCAATATTCTTAAACTTCTCCCACTCAGTAGCAGTCTTATACTCCTCAACAGCCTTGGCCGGCACATAGAGAGGTATGTCATAATTAGAGAAAATGATATTGTTGTCTTCACTGTAGACGCATTCGGGAGGTGTTATAGAAGAACATGTAATTGATTGCAAGGCTGTCATGTCGGCGAATGCCTTAGCTCCTATTTTAAGATTAGCCGATTTAATTTCTAATGACGATATCCCTGTACAAGCTCTAAAAGCATGATCTTTAACTAAAGTTACGGATGGACCAATCGTAAGTGGACCGGTGAAACCTTTACAATACATAAAAGCAGCTTCTCCAATTGTTGTTACTGAGTCGCCAATCGTAAGTGAGCCTGTTAAGCTCTCGCATTTATAAAAAGCACAATCTCCAATAGTAGTTACCGAGTCGCTAATATCCAGTGAACCACTGAGACCGGTACAATAATTAAAAGCATAATCTCCAATTGTCGTTACTGATTTTCCAATAGTGAGTGAGCCACCGAAACTATAGCAATGGCTAAAAGCGTGATCTCCAATTGTTGTTACCGAGTTTCCAATAATGAGTGAGCCCCTGAATTTATAGCAAGATTCAAAAGCATAATCTCCAATTGTTGTTACCGAATTCCCAAGAGTAAGTGCGCCGTCGAAATTATAGCATCGATAAAAAGCCCTATCACCAATGGTTGTTACAGAATTGCCAATGGTGAGCCAGCCAGTAAAGCCGGTACATCCAGAAAAAGCAGAATCTCCAATTGTTGTTACCGAGTCGCCTATAGTAAGTGAGCCAGTAAAGCCGGAACAACGATAAAAAGCATAATCTCTAATTGAGGTTACAGGGATTTGGGTATCGTTGTAGTCAATATAGTCGGGGATTACGAGGTCGTGGATTACTTCATCTTCGGAAACAGGACCGTAGAGTTCGGCAGTATTTGTATCTGTATCAACTGTGTAGCGAAGTTGGCCTACGTCTACTCTTACTGATTCTGCATGAATCGTCAACGGGGCAGCGAGCAGCAGTGTCAATAAAATTAGTAATAGTGATTTTTTCATTTCTTTTAATTTGAATTATTGCAGTTATTTAATAATTGATTTATCTCCAATTGATATTCTGATAGCCCTTCGGCAACACGTGTGGCGTGCTGCCTGCCTAAAAGCCGAAAAGTAGATACAAGCTCCTACCTGTCGGCTGCCTGCAAAATTCGTTGAGAGCGTCGGTAAAGGTTAGGTTTGGTAACATTTGAGCCTGTGATAATTATTGCTAACTACCTGCCCACCAGTAGTTTATAACTATTAAAACAAAAGCGTGAGAGCAGTACCGTTTGCCCGTTCCACATCCTGAGGCCCTGGAATTGCCCATCGCAGTAATACAATAATCAATGTTTAGAACCTAAATTATTTTCCTTATCTTTGTATTCAGAAACCAATACCTACCTGAAAATGAAAACAATACTTTGTATTATAAGGGCTTCTACTGAGCAACAGGAAACGGAAAGCCAGAAAAAAGAGCTTGTTGACTTTTTAATTCAACGTGGCTTTAACGAATCCGATATGCTCTTTATTGAAGTACAGGGAGCATCAGCTGCCAAATGTAATAAAAAATATCTGGACTTCTTAGCTGACATCAAAAGGGCCATACTTGATAATCCTACTATAAAATCAGCCGCATGTTGGCACCTCAACCGTTTAGGACGAGTTGAAAGCAAGTTACATGAAATTAAGGACTTTTTTGTTGAGCATAAGATTCAGCTTTATGTAAAGAATCCTGCAATAACATTACTTGATGATAACGGAGAACTTAATGCAGCGGCCGGCATTGCCTTTTCTGTTTATGCTTCAATGGTTAAGTTTGAGACTGATGAAATGTTTGCAAAGATGAAACGTGGGCGTATGCGTAACAAGGAACAAAATCTGTTCATTGGAGGCAACGTCAAATTCGGATATATCAAGACAGCTGATAAACATTTAATCTTAAATCCTGATGAGGTTGATGTTATTAAACTGGTGTTTGAATTGTATGCAACAGGCAAATGGAGTATGTACGCGTTAGTTGATGAACTAAATGCACGTGGCATAAGAAAACGAAATCTCAAAATCACATTCAACATTGTACGCAATATCATAGTTGATGACCAGTTTGTCAAAGGCTATTACGGAACTCCTGGAATAATCTCACAGGAGTTGTTTGACAAATGCACAAAAATAAGAGAACGAGAAACGGCAACTTTTTTTACCAAGGAACATAAGAATATAAACTATTGTGTAGGATTGATTAAATGCAACTGCGGCTCTAACTACATCGCACAGGCTGACTACTACTATTGCTATCGTAAATCTACAAGCTATCGAGTAAAGGAAAATACCGAAAAATGCAAATCGCCAGGCATAAGGCGTGATGTAATAGACAGGATAGTTGTTGATTTGACCTACTATCTGGAAATGTCAAGACAGCAGCAGGACACATCACAAATATGTAAAGAGCTTGAAAATAATATTGTTATCTTAAAACAGAAGGCTGGTGCTCTTACGGAAGAAGTATCAACTATTAAAGACAGAAAGACTAAATTACAAGATGATTACTATGTAGAAGGCAACATGACAGATGCTCAATATAAACAGCGTGTTAGCAAATTAGATGCTAAGATAGACGGCATAGAAAATCAGATAGCCACTATCAGAAACGAAATTGAAGGCATTAACAAACAGTTGGATTATCTGAACTCGTCTCAGCCCCTTGCATATAACCTTACCAATATATCACGTACAATGTTGGAAGGCACGTATGAAGAACGTAAAGAAATTAAAGACTTGATATTTCGTAATATCAGGGAAATCAGAATTTCGGGGACTGAAATAGATGGCCATAAATTCAGGATTATGAATGTCGATACCTATAACGGTGTATCATTCAAATTCGGTTATGATGTATGGCGTAACAACCACATGAAACATGCTCCGTATCTTTATATGTTTGTCGATAAAAAGATGCTTGAAATGTACGATGAACACGGATATATCACACTCAATGTTATTGAGGTAATAAAAAGGGAATTAGACCTATAGGAAACTGTTAGTGTAACGAATTGATGTAATTTTAATCTACATCAATTCGTTGCCATTCATATCCGAAAACTTCATAAGGCTTGCCTCGCCTCCCTTTACCATTTAATGCTAAAGAAATCTCTCCAACAATACCATTCAATGCGTTATTCTGTTTTACTTCAGATTTAATGTATTGTGCAGCGTCTTGCAAACTATCAAATGTATATACGCAATTCGTGCTAATATCCCGACCTCGTATAGGACCTCGGCGTCTCTTATCGGTTCTTAGTTCCTTTATTTCTTCGTTAGATAATATTGGTAAACCAGGAAACTGTTCTCCGTCTATTTTATAATTGTAATCTCGCCAATCATAACGGTTTTGTAATGATACCCCGGTTAATTTCGACGCATACTCACGTGACGGGAAATAATGGTTTAACCATATTATAGGACGATTTAGTAAGAGCGTTTTTACTTTGCGAATAACGGTTCTAACTAAATTGCTATTTTCAACGCTATCAGACCATTGCAGGTTTTCCGCACGACTATCTAAAGGATTTTCATTGATATGATCCGGTAACGTTTTTCCAGGAATCTTATCTACAAATGCGTCTGCAACCAGTTGGTAGACATGAATACCATTGACACGAGAAACGCCTTTTCGCCTATCAGGGATTAAGTTAACGCGTGGATATGTTTCAGCAAAGCCTGGCTGCATAATCGCACCAGATTCTTTAACTCTAACGTGTCCGTAGCGTGATACTTGATAACGAGAATATCCCGGTATATCTTTCCAATCGGTTTCGGTTTCAATATATCCGTTATCTTTCAACCATTGTTCATGTACTTCGTATGCCTTTCTGCGTAGGGAAACTGTAGTTTGCTTCAGAATGATTAGTGCAATATCATACGGGCTATATGCTTGCTCTCTTTTCGTAGAATTTGAGTTATCGTATACTTCTCTACTTTCAACCATATTAAGAAGTATATCGGCATATTTGTCTACATCAATTTTGATATAGTGAGCTATTTCCGTAGCTTTTTCAAAATCCAAATCCTTGGAAAATTTAGTTTGCATATCCTTATCCATATAGCAAAGATACGCAAAATCAGCGTAATACGCAAATCCGTCTCCATAAACGCACAGTATTGCCCCGTTTTCAGCTCGGGTAGCAGTTTAATACTCTGAATTGATTAGGATGCGATACGGAGCGTTTAAAGCGCGTTCTGGTGCGTTTTAATCATCAACGTATTTCCATGTGTGACCGTATGCTGATTTATTTCTGCCGTTAAGATTATTTCCAATGACAGATCTTACAGACTCACTTGAACTTGCTTTATACTTTTGTTTGTCCATATTGTCAAACATCCACTCTCCTGCTTCAGTAAGTGAATCGAAGATATTAACTAAATCATTATTTAGATAACATGCAACTTTTTTTCTACTACCGGCAACCTTCCGTTCAATTGCTGTACCATGGATTGTATTTTCTTGCGGGGTCGTCCATTCGAGGTTGTCTACACGGTTATTCATTTTGTTCTCATCTTTATGATTAACAACTGTTTTATGCTCTGGGGCATCATTCTCTATTTTATGTACAATTGCAACCATTCGATGAACAAAAAAAAGTTTACTTTTGCCATCTTTATCCTTGTATGTATGCCTTAAGTAGCCATCAGGTGTTAATGAACCCAAGGATACATTACCCCATCTATTTTTAATGCGTCCTAAATTGCTTATTTCGTAGTCGTCGTCATCAGGTATTGGTTCGAAGTGTTCATTGGCTAATTCTTCAGCAGTAAACGAATCGCTAATCTTCTTACGAATTGCTCTGTTGTATTCAGTCTGGATTTTGGAAAAAGCCTCCTTTATTATATCTAATTCAAAATCTCCTAAATTCTCTTCTATCTGTCTTTGTAGGATTTCTTTTGCTTGATTTATCTTATTTTCTCTGTCCTGTGCTTCTTTACTAACATGCACCGCAAAATTAGACAAAACAATTGCATCAGTAGATGCAATTTCATCATCGTACAGGTATTCAGAAAGCTCTTTAATCTTCATATAAATGTTACTTGATTGATTTAATATGCAAAGATACAAAGAATCTATCAATAGGCAAAAATAAAGCCCGTATTCGTCTCTGTTTCACCAGATAGCCGTTTTGCTACCTGAGATAAAGAAACGCGATACGGGCCAAATAAACAGCGTTCTGGTGCGTTTTAATCCGTCACCTGATAGAAGTATGACAAATCTTCACCTTTTAGATGTTTCAGTGCATAATCGTTTGTCTTTTCGTACAATTCACAATAGAGACGTGAGAGGCTTTCGTTCTTCTCGTAATGACAGCAGCACTTATGATTAAGCACCATAACAAGCTCTGTCAAATAGGTTACATCATGTTTCCATTCGTTGAAAGCTCGGTTAAACGTGTCTTGTACTGCATCAGCACCGAACACATCAGCAATGCTGAAATCTTGCCAGAAGGTAGTTTTAGGTTCATAACCACAGAACTCCTGAACATTCCATTTAGGTAGGTTGAACATATTGATATAAGTTAATGAGTTACATCAGCGAAGATAGCACTCATTTCAATCCTTATATCAAGGTTTTACGCTAATATAATCTAACTGAATTGCTGAATAATACTAATACACCGTATTCGGCTTATTGACAACCTTATCGTTACTTAAAAACATATTTGATAAGTAAGCCGCCAACCAAAAAGAAAAACCATATCAAAGCGATTGATGCCCAATAGACGAATCTTTTTTCTTTCTTAAAGTGATCCATGATATTTGTTTCTATAATAATTTTAATCAAATTGTTTTGTTTTTTCTACACTGCAAATATACCTATTATTTTCTAATCATCAATCACTTATAGTGCTGAAAAACACTAAAACTCTGTATTTTCTCATACCTTAAAAGAAATAACCTCATTCCGTATAGGTTTGAGGTTATTAAATTGAATTAATAAAATATGCTTAATCTTACGTCTTATTTACTTCGCTATTCTGAGTGCAGATTATAATGACATTGTTCACATAGACTCATGAGATTGTTGTAATCGTATGCTAACGTTTTCATCTGTAATTCATCATCGGTACTTTGTATGGGCTTTATGTGGTGAACATCGGTTGCAGGGGTAGTTTTTCCGTTTTGCAGACATAATTCGCATAAAGGATTATCCATTAGCTTTGCCATTCTCAACCTGCGCCATGTTACTGTGCCGTATATTTTGGTTGCCTCTGCAGATTTACCGTATTTTTGACGGGGTTTCTTTACTGCTTTCTATATTGTTGGCATATCTTCTACCCTCTTTGTTTTAAATCGTTTATACAAGATTCACACAACACGCTTATTATATTAAAAGGAATGTTGATGATATTTAGAATCCAATAAGTTATAATGATTAAGCAAACTAAGATTGCATCTAATGTCTTTTTCATATATGTTTCCACTTATATCCTAATGAAGTTTTTTGTTTTCCTGTACATACAGCTGATATATTAGCAGGCTATATACCAAATAATTCAGCTGCCTGTCTTACTGAATCGAATGTTTTTATAACCTAATTTGTTTCTAAATCAATAGCTGCAACAGGTTTTGATCTGCGTTGTGGTAAAGTTCCCCAAATAGAATTTTCATAAGGTGTCACCCAATCAAGGTTAGTTGCCCGATTATTCAGCGAGTTTTCATCTAAATGGTTAACAAACGTTTTATTCTTAGGATCCGGATTTTTTATAAAGCTGAGAGCGACTAACCGGTGTACGTACATTTTTATATTATCCGTTGCGTTTGCTAATCCAACACCTTTATAACCATTACCATTCATATCAAACGGACTGAGGAGTTTACCTTTGGAGTGGCGTTTCCTTCCACTCGGATAGGTTATTGTGCGATCGATGGATTTAACTCTGCCGATATTCGATACCTGATAAAATTCGCTATAACCTTTCAGATTAACGGGACGCCATATTTCGGTTGCTAATTCTTCTTGTGTAAATTCAACGTTCATAATCAATATATTTGAAAGTATAACCTTTATGTTTTTTTGTGCTGCCTGATAAGCATTGAGCGACTATGGGATAATTTAGTTCCGGGTGTATTCTGCAAAGTAATGTGATGGTTTTTGCTGTGTCTACTATATTGCCGTCTGCATCATACATTGCGACTATCTTATTGGCGTTCTACTTTCTGGTATTTAAGGAACGATTAATGATGTCATTCCAGTTCATGTTTTCTTTTCTGGTACACCATGAAAGATTGGTGACGGCGTTATTGTGTTTATTCTCGTCAAGATGATTAACACACGGTTTGTTTTCTGGATTATCTAAAAATGCAAGAGCTACTACACGATGAATCTTAATCTGTTTACGCTTCTTGCTGTTGCATAGGATAACGTCTAAATAACCGCTTCCGACATGAAGGGGCATTAAATTATGCGCTGTACCTGTTCTGCGAATGTTACCTAAATTTGATACTTCATAAAGATGTTCAAATCCATCTATTGTTACCGGTTTCCATTGCTCTGTTGTTGTGTTTGTCATTTGTAATTACGTTGTTGTAATGTTTTATATCGTATTTATATGCGGATATTTTGTGCAGAATTCAGTATCTTAGCGCGTAGATTTTAGGGCTTACATACAGTATTCTCAGAAATTGATGAAAAATTAGTAAAAAATGAGCAGTTTTTACTCAAAAACCACTCAATTAGCTGGTTTTCAATTAATTAACACATAATTTAACAACCGAATAACTTATTGGTTATCAATACGTTAAGCAGTTTTATTAAAAAACCAGTACCCTATACTTGCGGTTTTTAAATAGCACTGATAATCAATGAGTTATACAAAATTCACTATTTAATAAAATCGGCCTGTAATCTTTACGAAAACAGACCGAATCAACAACATTACAATTTTAATTAACAATGGCTAAAGTTTTATTTGTCAGTAACAGATGTTTCACAACAGCAGATACTGTAAAATGATTAATAATACTTTCTACTCCTGTAATATTTAACCGCAATATTTTGACGGCGGTGTTTAATTCTTTAGTTATGCGATGCCGCAGTGTTTGATTCTTTAATGTACTGGTTATTGGTTCAGCTGTCAAACAGTGGGCTGTAGTTAAAAGGCCTGTTGATTAATTTTGTACTGAATATCGGTTTAGTTAAATCAACTATACACTGATTATTATTAACAACTACATCATTTAGTAGATTAAACATGTACAGAATCGTCTTATTTGTTACTAAACAAATGTAGATTAACTGAACAGGTTGTTCATTAGCCTTTATGTAGTTTATAATGTCTGTATAGTGGTTGGTTATATTGATTTCAGTTTCTATACCAGTAACATCTACATTCAAGAATTTAAATAAACAGTTATTTAGTTTACAGGTTCTGTTGTCTATTAAGGTTGCTGTATAATCAATTTTTGATGATGTTGTTTGCTGTATATTTTGTATAGTAATTGAATTATCAAAGAGGTTGTTTAGTATGTTTAATGATGTAGATTTATCAAAATCTGTAATGTTGACTGACATAATAATTGACTGTATAAAGTTTATAATGTAGATTATTTAATATTGAAGAAAATTATATTTTTCTTCCAAACAAAGCTACACATATAGTATTAGTAAACAATTAAAGTTTTGTCTAAGGTGAATGGGCGTAGCCCGATGAATCTTGTAGTAAACTATGTTGATTAAGTAGTTCATTAGCTCAACAACTTTATTAATTATTCAACTTAATTTTAAATCAATAAAGAATAAGCAATAGATTCATTTGTCATATCAACTAACTATATAACTTATTAACTTTATAACTTTATAGTTAGGTGGAATGCACAAAATGTCACTGAATTGGTTTTCAGTCCTTTAAACCCAAAATGCCAGTGACAAAAAATACGCCGTAGTGACAAAACTCCACGTCTCAGTGACAAAACAACACGCCGTAGTGACAAAACTCTACGTCTCAGTGACAAAACAACACGTCAAAAGTGCACAGAATGTCACTGGTGATTAAACAATTTACACAATCTTTACTATCACTATTATAGTAGAAAGTGCACAAAATGTCACTGAAAAATTTTTAAACTTATATAAATAGAATGAGCATCTAACCATCACGGCCAAATGCCCTTAACAAAACTTTTAATAATTAATTTACGATGTATTTATATCCGATTTTTAAACAAGCATTCCAGAATGGCACCTTACAACAACTGTCAGATGACACCCTTACAATCTCTATTGTAAAAACATTATCTGAATGTACATACAACAAGCCCAGCTGGTACTTAACAAAATTATCCGATTGTCAGTTAGTTTATTTCAACACAGCTCCTATTACCAGTAAATATAACCTCTGTTTTATTCCGAAAGAAGAACTCCCAGAAAATTATATAAATCTGTATATCCCAAACAAGTTTAAGGTTGGTGGTGAGAAATTATTAGCCTTCTGCTTTGACAGAGCCATTTGTCGAATGTACATGAAGCCTGATGTTACGAGCATTGATATTTTTTATAATATGCTAGAGGACATAGAAGGACATGGGACCGATAATATACACCAATATGTTGAGACTCTTTATTATATGGTTATATTTTTACAACAGCAAGACAGAGAATCATTATACAATAGTGCTATTGTTAAAGTATAGCACAGCCAGACATTAAACAGTATCAAGGAAGGTGTATTTACAAAAAAATTAAACAAAGAACAGCAAGCAATGGAGAAGAAGAAGTATACAGATCATAAAATAAAGCAGACCTATCGATCTGATATATCGATTGAAGCTAATGCCAAAAGAGCAGGTGTATCTGTACGTCGTATGAATGAATGGATAACTGAATTCGGAACATCGAAGAATGCGAAGATTAAAATGCGTCTTGAGATAATCAAAGCAAGCTTCGACAGTGATAAAAATATCAAAGAGAACTATAATAATCCTGTTATACAAGCCTTAGGGATTACATACAGAACATACATTAGAGATATAAACAAAATCATGACTAAAGAAGAAATTAACCTACTGATTAACGATGTAAAGCAGTTTAATGATAATATAACTGTTGCGCCTGTTGACATTGAAGTGAAGCCAATCTCAGTTGATGCTATAATCAGCAATGAAGTAGCAGATGAAACAGTATCAAACACTACTAATAATCGTGACTATACTGACAGCGAAATTTCAATAATTGGTAACGGCCTTATTGCTGATGGAGTACAAATACCAACTCCAACAGGACTAAAAAACCTTGCACAACTACCGGTTTATGGAGATTTTAGCCGTATTACAATGATTCGGGAAGCAATTAAATCCGGGTATCTGACAAACGTAGAACAATACTTATACAATAGCTCCATAAACGCTCCGTATTGCACCGAAACCGAGAATCTAAGCAAACTATCAGGTGAGCAGACGAGATGCGATACAGGAGCCCAGAACGGCCATAAATTACGTCCTTTACATGCACAATGCTCTGTTGGCGATACTATGTCACTTAATTTGGGACCGATGAATATGACATTTAAAGACCTGAGTATGCCGGTTCAGCCTACAAACCAAACAGAAAAGGGTGTTACAGAGCTAACGAGGAAGAAGCAAAAGGCAGCTGCCAGCTTATTCTAAATATACTAAATCACAAACAAATCAAGATGGCAAAGAAAAAAGACATTTTAGACCTGCAAGAACTCTTTAATGAGGATATAAAAACAGACGTTTTAGTAGGCCTGTTACCTGAAGGGACTGAGGACCTGAGGACACAAAAGTAGATTCAAGAAAAGGTTGATAAGTACATGAATGGAATTCGGGGTTATCTTAATACTGCATACGGTGCTATTGACCCATCTTGGGAGCTTACTCTTGAATTATTGGAGGATAATCTATACCAATACTTTGAATACAAGAATATTATAAAGCAAGCAGGTGTATTCAACTTTGAAACGTATCGTAAAAATCCGTTAATAAGCACGTTGAAGGATATTCAAGCTACTATCATAAAGCAAGTATTAAATCTCGGTTTATCTCCATACGCAAAAGCAAAGATTAAGATTACAGAAGACGATAATTCTGATGAATTCATTAATTCCTTAACTCAATGATAACAAATCGATATACATAGTATGCCAATGATGTAGTATCGGGCAAACAGATAGCATGTAAGCATATACAGCTCGCATGCTCTCGTTATTTGAACTGGTTACAACGTACTGACATGTATTTTGATGGTACACGTGCAGATAAGGTAATCAATTTCATATCGCACTTAAAGCATTTTACAGGACGATTCAATGGCAAACCGTTCTTGTTGGAAGAATGGCAGAAATGGATTATCTATAACATTTTCGGATTCTATTGGGTACATAACAATAAGCGTGTTATCCGCACTGTATATTGGGAAATTGGCCGTAAAAATGGCAAATCACAGTTAGCAGCTGCAATATCTCTTTATATGATGGTTGCCGATGGTGAAGCAAATGCAGAGGTTGAATTTGTTGCATCAACAGCAAAACAGGCCGGTATCGCATTCAGCATGTCGACTAACCTTTGTGAAAGTATCGATCGTAAAGGTAAGTATTTTAAACGTTACCGTGATACGATTAAGTTCCCTAAAACCAAATCTCTTATACAAGTTTTATCGTCTGATGCAGGTAATCAGGACGGTTATAATCCCAGTTTTTTTGTTGCAGACGAATTGCATGCGCACCCTAATTCTGCATTATGGGACGTACTTGTATCAGGACAAGGTATGCGTGAAGAACCTCTTGCAATGGCGGTGACAACAGCCGGATTTAACAAATCATCTTTCTGTTACCAGTTCAGGGAAACAGCGATTGAGGTTGTATCAGGCTTAAAAACTGATGACAGCCTTTTTGCCTGTATATTCACTTTAGACAAAGATGATGATTACACTGATGAAAATGTCTGGATTAAAGCAAATCCCAATATAGACATTACCGTTCAACGTGATTATCTAAAGCAGCAGGTACAACAGGCGAAAAATAACAATGCATTGCTTTTAGGTATCATTACAAAGAATTTTAATGTCTGGAGCGACAATGTAGTAACNTGGATTCCATCTAATTACATTAAAAATGCCATGTAGAAGATAGACAGGACTAAATTTAAGGATAGATTCTGTTATATTGGCGTAGATTTAGCGTCTGTTTCTGACTTGACAGCGATTTCGTACTTATTTCCGCCTACAAAAGATGACCCTAAATATTACTTTTTTACTGATGTTTATTTGCCGGAGGACACTTTAAACGAAAGTCCTAATACAGAACTATATAAACAATGGAATAAACAGGGATATTTAAGAATCTGTGATGGTAATGTCACTTCTTATGATGACATTTTACAGGATATTCTGGCGAATAATGACTTATATCTAATTCAATCAATAGCCTACGATAGTTGGAACGCGGTGCAATGGGCAATAGCAGCAACAGGTGAAGGCCTTCCATTAATGCCATTCAGCCAGGCTTTAGGTAATTTCAATAGACCGACCAAAGAATTTGAAAGACTTGTGCGCAGCGGACAGATGGTTATTGAGGAAAGCCCTATAACTTCATGGTGTTTTCAGAATGTAGCACTGAAAGCAGACTATCACGATAATATAAAACCAGTTAAGGGTGGAAACAGCAACCAGAAAATTGATATTGTAATAGCTATGCTGCAAGCACTTGGAAGATACATAGAAACCCCATGTTATGATATGTCGATTTAACAATGAAGTAATATAAATATGTTAATTTAAACAAGTAAACGCTATATGGCATTTTGGGATTTTTTTAATAAGAAGCAAGAACAACGCTCTTTGGAATATGTTTCGTCATTTTCTGATGCGTTGCTTTTTGGAGCTAACATTGCTCAAAATTCAACAATGACAGTTTCCGCAGTTAACCGTGCTGTCAATATTATTTCAGATTCAATAGCAATAATGCCGGTGCGTATTAAAGACACGACTCTTACTCATGTTAGCAATCTTGATAATCACCCTGTTAAAAGAGCATTTTCAAATGGAGTAATATCAGAGTACACATTAAAATCATCGATGATTCGTGATGTATTGTTAAAGGGGAATGGTTACGCATACATTAACAGAGCAAAGGACGGCACGGTTATTGAACTTATATACTTACCTGCATCATCGGTAACTTGCACTTACAATGAAAAGACTTACGATCTGCATTATACTTGTACTAATCTCAACAATGTGAAAATATCGCCGGCTGATATAATACATTTAAAGAAATATACATTAAATGGTGTTGTCGGTATTCCTGCTCTTACTTATGCTGCACGTGCTGTCGAAACGGCACAGGCAACTGAAAATCAAGCACATGATTTCTTTGAAAGTGGTTGTAATCTTGCAGGTGTTTTAACTGTTGACGGCCAATTATCAGAAAAGCAGCGTAATGATATTCGTTCAAGCTGGAATTAGNCATACGGTGCAAATGCCCACGGTATCGCTATATTACAGGGCAATATGCACTATTCACCTATAGCTGTTAATGCGTCAGAATCTCAATTACTTGAAAGCAGAAAATTTAATGTAGAGGATATTGCAAGATTTTTTGGTATTCCAGCAATTATGCTGACCGGTGAACAAGCCGGCAATCTGGAATCAGCTCAGAATCAGTTTATGCTGCATTGCTTATCTGCTTATATTGAGATGTTTAATCAGGAATTCACTAACAAACTATTTCCTGATTCAAATTTGATAGTTCAACTTGATACCACCGCCTTAATGAAAACAGACAAAACTGCCCTTGCTAATTACTATAATACATTAATTACTAATGGTGTATTGTGTCCGAATGAAGTTCGCAAAGAATTAGGTTATGCGCCTGTTGACGGATTAGATAAGCACACTATCGCATATACTGATATAAACCAAAACACACTCAATAATACAGAAGATGAAAGCAAATAATATAGAAAATCGTAGTTATATAAGCCGTACTGCTGATGTCGGAGATGGACGCACGGTTACAGGTTATGCGTGTGTATTTGACTCTGAATCAGAAAATATCGGGTTCTATGAAATTATACGCAAAGGTGCAATCACACAAGAGATAATTGATAAATCAGATGTGTTTGCTAAATTTAATCATGATGACGATAAGGTTTTGGCACGTTCTCGGTATGGTTAGGGTTCTTTGAAGCTTACATTAGACGNGACGGGATTAAAATATGAATTTGAAGCTCCTAATACTGCATTAGGTGATGAACTTTTGGAATACTTACGTCGTGGAGATCTAAACCAATCCAGTTTTGCTTTTACAGTACCAAAAGGGGGTGACAAATGGACTTCAAAAGACGGTATTATGCACCGTGAAATAACACAAATTGATGAATTATTTGATATATCGCCTGTTTTCACTCCTGCATATTCCGACACATCATGCAGCTGTCGTTCATTCGATGCAATCAGAATAATTTCTACCGAGATAGATAAGTAGATGGACGCAGTTATTGCAGAAATTAATCGATATTAAACTTTACATAAATTGCAATCTAATGAAGAAGTTAGCAAAAAAACTTAAAGCCGAAGCAACTGCTATTTGCAACCGCTGCAAGACTGAGGTTCGCTCTATGACCGAAGAAGAAATTGCGCGTATAGAAGAAATAAAACAGTTACTTGACGCTCTTACCAAAGTAGAAGATGAAGATGTTACTGATGAAGAAGTAACTGACGATGCAGAAGATGCACGTAACACTGATGAAGACGTTGCAGAAGATGAAAAAGAAGAAGACGTTGAAGAAAAATCTGATGATAAACCAGAAGATGAAGAAGACGTTGAAGAAAAAGAAGACTGCGAAGAAGAAGAAGAAGACAAAGAGCAGCGTTCTTTTAAATCACACAAAAATATACGAAATAAAAACCTTAATATTAAGACAAAGAAAATGGAAAAACGTTTTTCATTAATTAATGCAATCAATGCAGTTGCCAAGAATGGCAATTTAAATGCCGGCGATCAGGCTGTAATCAATGCAGGCCGTGAAGAAATGCGTAAAGCTGGCCTTTCTTTCAATGGACAGATTCAGTTACCGGTTAATAGCCGTGCTTTCACTGTAACTGGTGAAGGTGGTGTACATGATGACCTTGTAGAAACTCAGTTTGAAGATATTCTTGCACCTTTGTATGCTAAGAATGTACTTATTCAGGCAGGCGCTAAGTATATTACCGGTTGCGTTGGTGATGTACAGGTTCCCGTAATGTCAGCTGGTAATGTTGGTTGGGAAACTGAGGTTGGTGACGCTAAAAACGGTAAAGGTGAGGTAAGTTCTGTTAAACTCACTCCTAAGCGTCTTACTGCTTATGTTGACCTTTCTAAACAGTTCCTTGCATAGGATTCTCTCTCTGCTGAAGCTCTCATTCGTCAGGATCTTGTAAATGCAATTAATGCTAAGCTCGAAGCTACTATTCTCGGTGACGCTGAAGGTACAGCTACTCAGCCCGGTGGTATCTTTGCCGGTAACACTCTCGAACANATTACTACNTACAANGGTATTTGTGACTTTGAGGCTGGTGTTGAAGAAGCTAATGTTTATGGTGAATGNAAATATATCATGTCGCCTAANGCTAAAGCNGCTTTCCGTAATATGGCAAAATCAACCAAATCAACTGAGCTTGTATTTGCTGATGGCACTCTCGATGGTACTCCTGTTCTTTCTACATCAAATGTAGCTGCAACTAATGTTGCTTATGGNGATTTCTCAAATCTCGCTATCGCACAGTGGAGCGGCCTTGATATTACTGTNGATCCNTACACTAAGGCTGCACAGGGCATGGTACGTATCGTTGTAAATGCTTACTTCGACGCAAAGGTTCTTCGTCCCGAAGCTATTGCTGTTGCTAAGGCCTAATCTATAAAACAATTAAACTGATTTAATGTGATGAAAAACTATCTTACACTTGATTTAGTGAAGAAACATCTTAATATTGATGCCGATTATCATGGTGATGACGGTTATATCGTGTGGCTGATTAATGCGGCCCAAGATGTAGTTGCTCATCATATTGATGAAGATATTGAAAACTTAATAGTTTCTGACAATGGCAGGGAAGATTTACCACCTGCCATTGTTCAGGCTATTTTGCTTTACATAGGCACATTATACGCACAAAGAGAATCTATCAGTTACGGTAGCGTTATAGAAGTTCCGTTTGCATACGATTATCTGTTAAGCCTGTATAAACGATATAACGGACCCGGTAAAAAACTATGAATGCAGGTACTTTATTTTACGATATTGTGATTGAAAAACCTGAGATTATAGTTAATGATGATTTCGGTTCACAAACTGAGACATGGGTTAAGCATATCAAGACAAAAGCTGATATAATCTGGGATAGCGGTAGCCGTACTAATGATAATAATGAGACNTTTTATGCATGGAATATGACTTTTAGAATCCGTTATTATCATGATGTAAATGAAAAAATGCGTATTGTATGGAACAATAAAAGATACCGCATTTTGTCTATAATGCCTGACAGGATTAAGCAAGTAAAAACTATTAGAACTGAACTAATTAATGACTGAAATTGACAGCACATAGGTTGATAATCTTTTTGCACAACTGGCACCTGAAAAAACAGCACCATTAATTATGTCCGCACTTAAAGAAGCAGGTTAGATTTTAGTTGAAAACACTAAGCAATCTTTAAGACGTTCATTAAGTTCCGGTGCGTCACAAAGGCCTAACCGTTGGAATGGAAAAACAATGGAAGAAGGTATCAGGTTAACTNTTGACAAAGCGTATAATCAAACTATTGTGTCTATCTTAGGTGATTTTAGACTATGGATATTTGAAAATGGTACAGGATTAAGAAAAACAGATAGCGGTGCAGATCATGGTGCTATTGATGCNCGAAGATTCTTCGCNACTGCCNGTTCTAATTCAGAAGGCCAAATTGAAAATGTCATATTCGGTTCATTAAACAGTGCTTTNAACTCAATAAAATAATATGAATACAGCATTAAGTNTAGGTAAGGTTATAAAGTAGCAGCTTGATTCTGTGATGCCGAAAAAGGTATTTCCGCTTATTGCTCCTGCTAAAACCGATTATCCTTTTATCATATACAGACGTTCAGGTGTTACCGTTTCATCAAATAAGGATTATAGCGGTGAAGATACTGCACGAATTGAAGTAATAACAGCAGCCGTTAACTATGATGAATCTATNAAAATNGCAGAAGATATACGTGAAGCACTTGAACATAANAGAGGCAAGGTAAACGGCCTTATAATTGAAGATATTGAGCTTATACAGGCAGATGAAAGCTATCTTTCTGACGCTTATGTTCAAAAACTCACTTTTAATATAAAACTTAAGTTATAACATATATAAAAAATGAATCAAATCGTACGTGGTGGTGATGTGATGGTTTTCGTTGGTGGCAAATCTATTGCTTTTGCAACTAATCACTCACTTTCAATCTCTGGAGAGACTAAAGAAACTTCGACCAAGGACAGCGGCGGCAAATGGGCAACCTCTGAAATGGGGATTCTTTCATGGACCGCCAATTCTGAAAATATGGTTGCTGATACTGGAGCCGGTTCTACATTTTAGGACATTTTCAATCTTATGATAGCACGTCAGCCGGTTGATATTGTTTTCGCTTATGAAGGTAATTCCTACTAATTATGCAGAAGGCAAATTAGACACTGTTCCGACAAGTGGTTGGACACCTAAAGCTAATCACGGCTATAAAGGTAAGGCTCTTATCACAGCCCTTAACCAAAATGCTCCTAATAATGATAATGCAACTTTTACAGTAGATTTCACTGGTGTTGGTGCATTAGAGCCAGTAAGCGGTGCAGCTAAAGCTTCGCTTTATGACGAAGACTAATTATATTAAACTTGATACTTTTAATGTTCTTGTTGGGTAAATACAACAAGAACATTTTATTTTGTAGAAAATGAAAGCAAACACTATCAAAATCAAGAATAAGAATTATAAAGTAAAATACACATTGCGCGGACTTTTTATATTTGAGCAGATTACAGGACGACCATTTGAGGTTAAAACTATGTTTGATAATTACCTTTTCTTCTACTCTATTATTCTTGCAAACAATCCTGATAATATTTTAGANTGGGACGATTTTATTGATGCAATGGACGATGATAAAGATTTATTGAATCAATTAAATGCCATTATTACAGAACAACAAAAATCACAGGATATTTTTGCACCTGAAAGTGAAGACGGTTCTGTAAAAAAAAAGTAAGTGTATCTGAATTATACTGTATATTGACCCTTTAGTTAGGTTACCCTCCTGAATATGTGCTTGATAATATGCAGATGTTTGAGATACGAGCAGTAATGGAGTATCAACATCTTAAAAACAAGGATAATTGGGAGCAGGCACGGTTAATATCTTATCTAATAGCGTAGACAAATTCTACTAAAAAACTGTCATTTAAAGATATAATTGAGTTTCCGTGGGAAAAAGGCAGTAATATTAGCAGTGATAAAACAATATCTGACAAGGATATTGAAAGATTAGCTAAAAAAGCTCGTGAATTAGAAAATTTAATGTAAATCTAAGATATAAGATATGGCAGATTACGTAGTTAGAATACAAGGAGAAGATAATCTCTCCAATACTATAAATCAAGTTCGATAGAACTTAAATAATGTAGGACAATCAACAAGCAANCTTGATCANATTCAGCAGAAATTTACAAGGATATAGAACTCNACCGCTCCNCTACANCGTAAGTTAAAGGATATAAAAAGCCTTATGGCTTAGTTGAACTTGAGNGGTGATTCTAATACCCCCATATATAACCAAATGGCACAAGCGGCAGGTAATTATGCAGATGCCATCGCAGATGCCACGGCGGCAACCAATGTATTTGCAAGTGATACAATGAAACTATAGGCAAATATTGCGGTATTACAGGGTGTTGCATCTACCGTCTTGGTATTACAAGGAGCTATGGGACTCTTGGGAAGTGAGAATGAGAATTTACAGCGTGCGTTTCTCAAAGTTCAGAGTGCGATGGCTTTGTTAAATGGCGTCCAGACAATATCCAATATACTTAACAAGGACAGTATACTTATTCAACGTCTGAAACAGATTAAAATTATGGCCTCTACTGGCGCCCAAACAGCTAATACAGCAGCTACAGCGGCCAATACAGTAGCACAAGGAGCCAATAATGCAATGACTTCAAAAGGTACTACTGCACAATCTGCATGGAATGTAACAAGAGCTGTTGGAAAAGCATTATTAGGGGACTTTTCCGGACTTTTATTAGTTGCAGCAGCTGGCATTNCAGTTTATTCAATGTGTACTTCTGATTCTACAGACAAAGAAAAAGAACATACCGATGCATTAAAAGACCGCTATAAAGCACAAAAAGACTTAACAAATGAGACCGCTGAAAGTGCAGGTAAGTTAGTTGGAAAATATAAACTGCTACAAACTCAGTGGAATGCACTTGAAACCGATGCTGAAAAATAGAAGTTTTTAGAAAATAACAAGAAAGCTTTTGATGAACTGGGTATATCGGTTACAGATTTAACTACCGCAGAAAAAGTTTTTTCACAATAGACTAATACTGTAGTAAAGGCTCTTGAATTACGGGCCCGGGCAGCTGCGGCTCAGAACCTGATGGTTAAAGCATGGGAAGATTACTATAAAAAGGTTGCAGAGAATAGTAGTTCGGTTAAAGGC
Organism: Barnesiella sp.; assembly: GCA_014801075.1. Classification (GTDB taxonomy): domain Bacteria; phylum Bacteroidota; class Bacteroidia; order Bacteroidales; family Muribaculaceae; genus JAGBWK01. The sequence goes on from JAAVEW010000005.1 coordinate 149,115, forward strand.
GGAGGATTCTATAATACAGCAAAAGCAGGTGATGTTATTTCTAAACAAGCAGCTGAAAATGCTGGAATAAAGATTAACCGCAATAACCTTAGAAAAACGCATACACTATCTAAATCAGATGCGGAAAAAGTAAATCGGTATAGGAGTAATNAGGCAAGCCAGCGCCTCGAAGCAAACAATAAGGAGGCGGCAGACGATCGTGATAAGGAATTAAAATTGTTCAATAAAGAACTGACAACCGCCGGGAATGAATTGCAGACTTTAATTTAGAATAATGAGTTTTTGCAAACCCCTCCATAGAAAGCAGACAAACCATTAGAACCTAAAAAGCATGACACTTCAAATAAGCCTAATTATGAAATTAATTCTATTGCCGATTTGGAAGCACAGTATAAAAAGTTAGATGATGAGCTGAAAAATTCAAAAGTGTCTGATGAAAGGTTGCAAATAATTAATGATGAAAAAGCCTCACTATAGAAACAAATTGATGCATTAAAGATACGTAATGGATTAATGAAGGCTCCTGTTGATAAATCTGACGCTGAAAAGATGAGGGATAGTTATAATGACGCCAAAAATTCAATCTCTCAGGTGAAATCTGACTTAGAAATAGGATTAATAAAATCAATAGATGNTGCCGAAAAAANNATTACTGAAATTAATGATCATCTTAGAGAATTAGGACTCAAACCAATTGAAATAACATTAGTTGCATCGACACTTGATAAAAAGCNCGAGGCATANCAAAGTGCTAATAGCTCTATTCAACAGATGCAATCAGATTACTCAATAGGATTAATCAACAAGGATGAAGCCAAAGCACAATTAGAAACAATCAATAAGCAGTTAACTGAATTAGGATTAAAGCCTATTGAATTGTNTGTTAATACAGAAGGCCTGCAAACGGCCGAAGAAGCAATGCAATCATTCCAGGATAAAATGAATGAAGTAGGCACTGTTGCATCAAGTATAGGTGATATATTCGGCAACTTAGGGCAGATAATCGGGGGAACAGGCGGACAGATGCTGGAATTAGCCGGACAGAGTGCACAAGCTGTAGCATAGATTATTCCTTAGATAGTTGCTTTAATGGGTGCTAAAGAAGGTGAAGCTCTTGCATCAGGTACAGCATCTGCGGCCGCATTACCATTCCCNGCTAATATAGCGGCTATAGCATCAATAGTGGCTACAATCACCGCATTATTCGCTTCATTTGCCGGTTCATTTGCTGATGGTGGTATTATCACNGGNTCGTCTTATCATGGAGATAGAATGTTGGCCAGAGTTAATGCAGGTGAAATGATACTTAATCAACGTCAACAGGGTAATCTGTTCCGTGCACTTAATAGCAGTGGTGGTGTAGGTGGCCGTGATGTTAATTTCACTATCAGTGGTTCTAATCTTAGAGGCTGTTTGAAGAACTACGAAACAAAAACATCTAAATACAAATAAAGCAAACGAATCATGTTATATTACAGCGAATTTTCAGACATAAACGGCAAGGCATATAGAGTGGAAGTTGTAACAGACAATTCCACTCTGTCTCGTCAATCATTCACATTAGGGGGTAATCCGTTTGTTACTNAGATGGATTCAGACGGTAAACACATATATGCACCTATTAAATCAACAGGAGCTACNGTTACAATNGTAACCAGAAACATAAATTTCAATCTGTATTCAGGTTCTATTATCGGTAATTCTGTAAAACTCTTGTCAGGTACAAATTGGAATACCGTTGAATGGACCGGATATGTTTCACCATGTATGTATGANCAGGGATTCGGTGAATTGGAAGAAGTAGAAATTGAATGTATCGANGGTATTTCTGCACTTAAAAACATACCTTATCGCAGCGTTAATCCAGAAAGACAAGTTGTGAAATTTTCTGAATTAATAAATCGTATTCTTGCTTCATGTAAATGTTATCGGAATTTCTATATAAGTGATAATGTACAACTTAAGGATAATGCAACAGAATCAGTTATTGATATATTCAGAATCTCCGAGAATAACTTCTTTGATGAGAAAGATGATATAAACCAACCCGATGATGATGTAGCATGGAACTGCTATGATGTACTATATGAGATTTGCCAATACTTAGGTTATTCATTAATCCCGCATGGCGATGAAATTTTTATTGTCGATTATGATGCGATAAAGCAGAATAACAACTATTACTTCAAATATGCTATCGGTAGTAATATGACACCAGCCCGGGTGCAATTAACAGAATCTATGCATATTGAGGGTAATACACATGCAAATAACAGTGCAAATGTATCACTTGATGAAGTTTATAATAAAGTTACGATTAAAGATGATTTTCATACATTTGACAACATATTTCCGGAGTTTGGAGATGAAGACTTTGAGTAGAATATTACAATGGGTACGTATGATAATCGCTGGAGTTATTACAATTCATATAACAGCTTTTATAAAAACTATCCATCAGATAATTTTACTGAAAAATCCCAAAATGGACGTGTAAATAATTATTGCATTTGGATTTGTAATGGCTGGAAAAATCGATTATGGGTGTGTATAGCTAAATTCTATGACTCTCCTGTTTTTGACTTTCTTAAATACGGTACAGGAAATGTAGATAATACATCATCTTATACAAAAGATATGTCGTGGCCTGTTGTACTAACNTGTAAAGGCGCNACATATTGTCGGTTTTGGCATAGAGCAATTTCATCATCAGAATATAATAGTTGGAGAGTTAATTATGCAGGGACATGGACAAGTATGTCTGAAACAGCCCGTAAAAACGCATGGTATAAACTGCTTAATCAAGATGCATCAAAGATAGCATTGGAACCTATCATTATAATGAAAAATGATTCAGCGAATCATATAGATAGGAATAATGTTTACAACTATCCATTCATTAAGCTTAAAGCATAGAACACGGCCACAGTTTTTGGTGGTGAAGATGCATACATTTTGATAAAAGGTAGCGTATTGTATCATGATGAATAGAATACCCCTTTTCCTTTAAGTGATGGGGCAAATAATGGAGACCTTAAAAGAGAAAAAGATTGCAAAAGAGGTGAAGAAATGTATTTGCCGGCATTCTTAAAATGGGGTAATCAGTATTGGAATGGAGACGGTTGGACTACTAATCCCAGCACTTTCCCGATTAGATTTGGTTTANCCAATCAAGGACGACATTACAACCGTGACTATTATTCAAATAAAAAAATCTATGACAAGTATATTGAATTCATTGATACTGCACAATCTGTTTACGGGTGTACTGAAAAGGGCGTGTATATTCCTTGTCCGCCTGAGGCAAACCTACAAGGAAGCATTGAATTCTCTATCTATGCGAATAGAGATATGTACGGAGACAGTTATCACGGACATTGGGACGGCTACAATAGATATTGCTCTTATGTTCAGGTATTACGAAACTTTAAATTTGAAGCCCATATTGATAATGGAATTCTTGATGATAGAGAGAACGATTCTGATACGATTTTCACTAATGCGATTGTTAGTGATGCTGTGTCTGAAATGAGCACTATTAAATTTAAGATTTGTACAAACGATAACAAAAAGCCCAATTATTCATCGGTTGATTACCTTGATACAAATGGTGAGTCACATTATATTACAACCACATTTAATAAAGCTCTTAAATCCCTTGAAAATAGCACTAATACTTCATCAACTGAAGATGCATCAGGTTTAAAATAGGAAGAACACCTGATTTTTAAGTTAGTTAATCAATACGAAAAACCTCGTAAGATTCTTGATGCAAATTTGAAAAACCATTACAAACCATATACTTTGTTCACTGATAAAACTTTATCAGGTGTAAAGTTTATCATTCAGGAAATTGGTGTTGATTACAAGAATAATTCAAGCAGCATAAAACTTATTGAAAAAGCATAACAGATGGAATTCGTAAAATATAATAGCTATAAGGAAGGCAAAGTGTACTCAACATAGATTGCAACCGCCGTTTCATCATTAGGCACATCAAATGATATACCTTCACGTAGTGACGGTAGTAGTGATCGCACATTATGGGGAAATAATGATACAGGTAATGACCTTAATAATTCTATGAAGGTAGAAGGCAACATTTATCTTAAATCATTTTACTATGATGAAAGCGATGATGACAATGATAGCAAAGATAAAGGTGATACTGATGATAGTTGGATTGATGATGATACAGAAGAAAATGGCTCTTTATATGCAGATGGCTTAATTAAATCATCAAGCATGGAAGCTAAAGAGATTTATGCTACTGAACATCTATGCGTACCGAATCCCGAAACAGGAGTAAAGACTGATATACTGAAATTAATGGTTGATTACAGTGACCGCATAACAGCTAACAGAAAATTAATACTTGATAACCAGAGTAATATATAGACGAACACTGATAATATCACGACTATTAATGGCACTCTTGCGTCCTTATAGACCCAAATTGCCCGCAACAAATTAGATATAGCAACAAATAAAACTAACATAGCTAACTTGACTACATCTCTTGACAACCTTATCATTAAAGTTGATTCAATTAAATCTTGTACGTGTTCCGGTTCAGGAAATTCAGGTAGCAATAGTTCTGTTCCTTACATAACAACAATTAATGATAAAGTTATTTGGGCAGGTAAAGCGGTAAATGATAATATGTTCTCAGGTATCGTTATGAAAGATGATGATAATGATAGTATTGTTGATTTTTCACCAACTCAGCTACCGGATTTTTATGACTTTACTTTAGATGGTACAATTCAGCCAACACTCACATATAGCCAAGTTGTAACTTAGTATTATCGTGATATTGTAGAAACTGACGAAGATGGTACCGGGATATATTATGCATCAAATTTTGTAGATTTAGGATATTGTAATACTGGTGATATAATTAGGATTGACACGATTAATTGTTTACTGGAGAATAACGTATTAAAGTTCAGCAATACGCATTGTGGATATAGCATATATAGGAAAAATGGCAATCGATACGAAGCTGTAAGAGGAGGTGATGGCACTGCTGTTTATTACTCTGTAACTAATGCGGGTGAATATGCATTTACTATCAGTTTTAGTGGCACTCTTACATCAAATAATCTAATATCTAAAGACTATCAAGTTACCTTTAACTTTAGTTGCCATTACACAGCTCATACTAATTCAACTATAGGACAAATTGCACCGAATGGTATTGCATGGTAGTATAGTGATGACAAAGTAATTATAAGTGAAACAGGTGCATATTTTAAATATGGTGAATACTATCTTAGTATCACAGCTGAAGGCATTAAAGTTGGTAAAGATGGTACTGAAAGAGATTTAATTTAAATTCAATATTCTTGATTTTGTTTGCTGTTGGGACTGCTTATTAATTTAGGCAGTTCTTTCTTTATATGCGCAGCAGTAAATATAAAAAGTTATTTTTCGTGAGAATGATTAAAACGAAGTTAGGTGCCAATATTAATATCAGATGGGCTGTACTTACAGCTACAGGCCTGAATGAAACAGATTACCTGTTAGAAATTACTGACCCGCGAATGAATAAGCAGAAGTTGGATTTTTATGTAGAAGATGCAGACCATTTAAGGGCAGTATACAAAGGTATAGAACAGAAGTATTATGGCTGTTATTCCTTAACTTTATGGAGTAAAAACGGTGATGAATACGTTTCTTGTATTGATAGAATCTGGGCTTTTGAATTAGTACCCTTTGTTACTGATGATGATAATACAGATATTGATCTGTATGACAAAATACAGGTAGGTATAAAAGGCGATAAAGGTGATGACGGCAACGTGATGCCAGTCGCCAATATGAAGTTCGTAACAAACATGGGGTACTACAGCATACCGATAGGCGCCCCAGGGATTATATTCTCTTGCGCCAGTTCATATAATGGCTATTATTATGGAAATAACGGTAATTTCGCTATAGGAGATTGGGATATATGAGATTTATACATTCATTTTCGACACGTCCCCTTTCGATTGATCTCTACGGTTATGGAGCACTACGCCGTATGGCTGGCAATATCTGGTATTTTGCTCTTTCACTTGCTTATTTGCGCAGACTGGGTGTGGAAACCGTTTTACATACCGACACACTCGGCGCTTCTCTGCTCGGACATTTACCTTACGATGCAATAAACCTTACTCTCAACGAAGTTCCCAATGATATTCACCCCCGATTTTGGGCAGCTGGTAAAATATGGGCTCTACAAGCAGAACCAGTCGGCTCAATTCATATTGACGGCGACGTGTTCATTAAATCTGAGAATGCTCTGCGGTATATTGATTCCAAACATTGGGATTTCCTGGCTCAGCACTATGAGTCGTCGGAATGGTACGAGAAAGAGAATATCGTATTTGACATTGACCTGCCCTTTATATAGTCACTCGACATACACCCGCATGAAATCGGAGCGTACAATACTGGCATTATTGCTTTTGGTTCCGAGACATTACGAAATAGTTACTGTGATACGTATAAACTATGTGCCAACCACTACTCCGATGTTGCGCGAGAACTGCTTGACAGAGATAATATGCTGACGCCAGATGTCATTATAGAATAGCGCCATGCCTTACAAGTATGTCGCCGCTACGATGCGAAAGTATCACTAATGCTTCCATAGGAGACTTCGCTTACGGAACAAGCCAACCGTATCGGTTACCAGCATGTGCTTACATGTCGTAAATTTGACGACCTTGATAGATGCATGGCTACACTTGAACGGATGGACAAAGATATATACAATAAAACCGAATTATTATGCAGGAATATATTGAGAAAATCATAATGCCGTGTGACGACGGTACACAAAGGGAAATTTCAATTCCAAATAGCGATGCTCTGAAAACAGAACTGCACNGTGGCATCGCTAAGATACTTGATGTTCTATCGCGACGATTGTCACCTCGTTTTATGTCAGAGACGGAGTATTATGATTCNGATAATCCNTTTGCATNCGGCGATATAGTCATGATGACCTCCGATAATACTAACGAGATTATTGCGATACTCGACAATGCGGCTGGGGAAGGNCANCGGAAACTACTATGGGCAAAAGATCCTGAGTTTAATATGCTTGTGGGAGAGATTNNGGGACAGANTGGAACANCNTATTTAGCTCACAATGGTGAATTTGTAAAATACATANATGGTAGTAATCCTATACCAATTATACTCAAATTCGATAAGGACATTATAAATCTAAGTGAAGAATGGGAAGTGTAGCAATATNTGGGAANTANTTATNNCGGTTNTNATGTTANTTCCTATATGACCTCAATTTCCAAAATACCTCATATTGGTGTGATAATCTCACGCCNCGGNGCTGATTTTGGAATAAATGATGTAATAGATTTACGAGGTATTCGTTTCNCTCGAGNNNTANCGGGANGTAATTATGCAAGTATTTTCAAAGCGAGAGCAACAAAGAANTTACTTGTATCCAAGCGCACATTCATGGAGATTGAGTCGCACGAATANTTTATGAATGACACTTCAGGNAATGCAGATCTGGTAACAGCACCAATAGATTTTTATTTAAATAAAGTCACTAATTCGANGANNTTCATCAGTGGATATAGTGAAAGTATAACCATACATTCACCAAGTTTTAACATATGCTCTTNTTGCTTTGANTCTAATCCTAATTTGAAACAACTTNTACTTGATTGCGGCGAGATANTTATAAACGGANATGCNNNATATGCTTTTGCANGGTGCAATCAAATAAAAGAGTTAGACCTGTCAAAAGTTGTTATTACCTCATCAGGAAATTATAATCATTTCTTTTACAANTGTACTTCTTTGGAGAAAATTAAACTCGGAACTGTGGGNTTATACAAAATAGGCGATGGAAGTTTAAACTTTGCGTTCGCTGGCTGTACAAATCTCAGAACCATTGAATTTGAGGCCAACAACGAAACGTTCTCAGCCTCCATTTCTTTTGCCGACNGTCCGTTAGATTTAACAACAGCCCGTAAAGTGATAAATGCACTTGCATAGATNTATAATACGCAACGTATTATAGAGTTCTCTACATTCACCTACGAACTACTATCGCAGAACGACATCAACACAGCCACTCGCAAGGGCTGGACTTTAACAAAAGCACTCGAAACGAATTAAAAAATANACCTTTATGACAAAGTATCAATTTACNACTACAGTATTAACGCCCGCAANCGGTATGTATCTTACTCAATCCGACNACGTACATATATCAAAAAGAGTAATAGCCACATAGGTAGCTATCGGAGAGAACAGTTCATCAGCCGAATGGATAGAAATAGACGATGTACAGCGAAAANTCTATCTTGANGAACTCGAAGCCTACCANNCCTGCTCATATGAGAATANTGACCAAAGCTATGANGTGGAATAATAATACAAAAGAGATTCTAACCTACATAATTGCTGGAGTATCNCTTTTATTTGGTTTCGGACTTACCATTGCAGGTTTTATAGTAGACCCAACAGGTATTGTTTCTGAGAGTGTNCTNTGGATTCTNGCTCAGGTGTTNGTATTTTCAGGAGCATTAATGGGTATAAATCTGTCTATNAACCAAGCGAAAAATAAGGTAAAAAATGAACTTGCTGATGAAATAAAAAAGCATCTTGATTCNNATAAAGGCTGTAATTCNGANGATANTATNAATNGCACGACTACATAATTCGNNNNTAGAATTATGTAGCTNCTANGCTTGCATTCTTTTGCATTANGCTTGCATATTTTAGCNNACTTAACNGCTTGTATATCAATAGAATCTNCTATCTTTGTAATGTAATCAATGAGTGATTACNACGGAAAACGCTGATGCCAAATACAAAGAAAGCTTAACCCAACAAATCTTAAGTATTATGTTGACCTTCGAAATTCACGTAAACATTAAGATTTGGAAATTGAAGATTACTAAAATAACAATTAGAATCTTCTAAGTCCAACAAAGGGTGGCGAAAGTCTTAAAGTTCCGCAAGGAACGCCCTTTGCTTGTTGGGCTAAACCGATTGCAAATATAGTAATTAAATTTTAGACCAAGGNTATACCGGTGATTTTCTTGCAATCTTTAGCATTTGAATTAGCATCTTTTTTGATTTTAATAAACCATAATTCAAGATAAAGCACTATCTTTGTAATGTCATCAGAGAGTGATGAATACGGAAATAGTTGATGCCAAATAAAAGAAAACTTAATCCAACAAATCTTAATAAACCATGTTGCAAATTGAGTTTACAATTAAGATTTGGAAATTGAAGATTGCAATAATAACACTCACAATCTTCTAAGTCCAACAAAGGGTGACGAAAGTCTTAAAGCTCCACAAGGGGCGCCCTTTAATTTGTTGGATTAAGTTGATTGCAAATTTACTAATAAAATTTCAATTAAAATGGAAACTAAAAAATTTTCACACGGTGGCGCCAGAGAAGGTGCAGGACGCCCAAAAAGTGCTAATCCCCGTGTCTTTGTCGGTATTAANGTACCGCAAGACGTAATCGAGATCCTCGACAAGCAAGAGAACCGAACCGAGTACATTATTAATGCCATTAGAGAATACGATAAGGCTCAGCGCAAGCGTACTATCTTAGGTATTGANATTAGCTATACCAAAGAGTAATTTTACTATCTTACCGCACACAAAAGGCGAAGCATATAATGTGTTTCGCCTTTTGTTGCTAAATATTACAAAGAATTCTTTTATACAAAACTATGCAAATCAAACAAGATAACAACCTTTATATTCTTGGTAATGAACTTGAAGACTTGACCGGGAAGATTGACAATATCTATGTGTCAGAAGGCATGCTGAAACAATATAAGGAAAAGTATCCTGATTTTAACATTTAGGTAAACAACTGGGAATGCTGGCATTCCGGTTTAGCACCCTATGAACAGATAGCAGATGAACCGATTATCGGAACTCCTTCTAAATATTTGCGAATCGAAACTGAGGAGGTATCAGATATGTTTTATTAGCTTAGACGTAAAGGCACCGAAGCTAATAAAGCAATATTTGATGGGTGCTATATTATTAACAGATATTCAGTTGGAGTTTACTATGGTACTGAACAAATCTCGTCTGNATTATGGACTGTAAAGGACACGTATGGTAACATAACATTTAAGCTCTCTCATAATGGTGAAGTTTTTGAAGTTCCNTTTGAAGAAACTGTGGAANTTAAACGAATTATCGGAAATGTACAAGAAGATAATATTAGAATCATATATGAAACCGATAAATCNCCNCTAATCACTGAACTNAACTATTCCGAAGATTATGTCAAAATGCTCGAAGATGCAGGAATGGACGTATATAATCTTGATATGGAAGCTGTAGAAATGGCGAAACCATACACTGGGACTGATATAAACGATATTGATTCAGACACATTAAAAACATTTAAGTATATGCCTAAATTTGCTGATACCTACTTAAATAGTGTATATAGTCTTTTTTATTAGCATTCGATAATGTGTACAATAGATTTAAGCAATATCGATACAGGTAGTGTTCCTAATATGATGTATATGTTTATGGGATGTTCTTCACTCGTATCATTAGATTTAAGTAATTTTGATACATCAAGTGTTACTGATATGAGGTATATGTTCAATGGTTGTTCATTACTAAAAAATATTCGTTGTACCCAAGCATTTAAAGATTGGTGTATCAATAATCAAGATATTATAGACTTACCAGACCAAATGCGTGAAGGTGGTAGTGGAACATGGGATATAGTAGATTAATACAATTTTAATATAGTTTATTCTTATAAGTTATTTCCTACCTTGTAAGTAAAAGCCCCGGGGTAGGATTAATTGTTTTGATACTCCAATTAACATCGCCCGAATCTTTCTCACACGGTTTCTGAATTTTAAACTTTTCAGATGGATAATCTGCTGTGCAAGCGAAAGTTAAAGTAATGTTGAATTGCGCAAAATGCTTTTTTAGGAAGAAAAACGGCGCTATCTTCGTGTCGTAATCAAAAACAAACAACATTATTCACCATCTAAAAAATTTAAATTATGAAAAAAGAAGAATGTCTCGCAATCAACGGTATCAACAAGAAACAGGCTGCAACCATCAAACGCTGGTTCTGGGCAGCAGACAAGAAAGGCATACAGTGCCGCCTCGAAACTTGTGAAACTCCTGAACAAGTTCTCTCACTCGTCAATGCATCATTCAAAGATGTAGAATCAGTAACCACACCTGTTACCCCTGCAACTAAACTTGAAGATATGACAATCGCCGAGCTTCAGGAACTGCTTGACAAAATCCCCGCTCTCATTGAAGAAAAGAAGCAAGCACAAATTGCTGATATTGATGCACAGATTGCGCAGCTGAAAGAGATGAAGAAAGAGCTGACAAAATAGGAGAAATCCTAAAATCACCTAAAAGATAAGGAGCCTTTTAAGATAAGGCCCCTTTCTTTTTATCCTGGAATCCAAATAGTTATAGGCTTCCTAAACATTGATTAATGCGCTGTTGAACGAGCAAACGCAGAAGCCTCACGCAGAATATGAAAATATACAACCGATGCTGACGCTCACGCGTCATCAGCGGCTGATATATAGCATATCCATAAGGCGTCTACCGTCTGCATCATCCTGACTGCGATTGAAATTTTCCAGGTTTCAAGATGTCAAGAATGAGCGTAGAGTATACGCTTTTTCCAAAATGTAATTGGACCCGCCCACCGCTCGGAATTGCATTATCCGTGCTCCCGTCGCTGCGCGAGGCCTTTATGCGGCAAAGGTATGAAATTAATTCTATTACTGCAAATTTTCAGCATGTTGCAATTCTGTTAAAATGCAGCGCGAGGGGTTTGCAGCGTGCCCCCGGGGAAGCTATGCCAAGCCCTGTGGCGGGGTGCGTGGCGGGGGTCTCCCCAATGCGGTTAAGCTAAGGATTCAACGCCTTATTTACATATATTTAACGGCACAAAAAAAGAAAAACCATAGTCAAAATGGTATATATAATTGGAACTAAAACCTTTTTGACTATG
>JAAVEW010000006.1 GCA_014801075.1 Barnesiella sp.
ACTTGACCGAAAAAAGAATGACCTTGGCCTATTTACATCCAGCAAGGCAAATTTCCTTGACGAACAAAAAGCTCACAATCAATTTTGGAACCGCTATAGTCGCCCACCTAAGCGAGAATTTTGGGACTATATTGTAGAACGTCGTGATTTGCTTGTGCCGCCAGACGTGCGCGAACGCAAGGGGTCTTTCTTTACACCTCAGAAATGGGTGGAGTTGTCTCAACAATATCTCGCCGACGAACTTGGCGAGAATTGGCAGGATGAATATTATATTTGGGATTGCGCAGCCGGGACTGGTAACCTGCTTAACGGATTGACAAATAAATATCGAATCTGGGCATCGACTCTTGATAAAGCCGATGTTGATGTCATGAAAGAGAGGATAAAGAATGGTAGTGCCAATCTATTGGATGAACATGTATTTCAGTTTGATTTTCTCAACGATTCATTCGATAAGTTACCGACACGCCTAAAAGAGATTATTGATAATAAAGAAACGCGTAAGAAGTTAGTAATTTATATCAACCCTCCTTATGCCGAAGCTGGCGATAGCAAACAAATATATGGCACGGGAAAGAACAAAACCAATGTATCAGTTTCTAATTCTATATATAAAAAATATCTTGATCGTATAGGAATTGCAGGTCGAGAACTATTCGCATTATTTCTTATAAGAATATACCATGAAATCCCTTCATCGGTGCTTGCAAATTTTTCAAAGTTGAAAAATTTGCAAGCACCTAACTTCCGCGATTTCCGCAAATCATTCCGAGCGAAGCTCGGTCGAATTTTTTTGGTTCCAGCTGATACCTTTGATAATGTTCGAGGAAAATTCCCCATCGGATTTTATATTTGGGATACAGACACTACTGAAACTTTCTCGGAAATTACAGCTGACGTCTATAATTCCCAAGCAGAATTAATTGGGGGAAAAACGATTTCCTGTTATGATGGACATTCCGGAAATATTGGTCAGTGGGTAAATAAAGTAAGAGATGATAAAAACTCATTGAAGCTTGGATTCATGAGCAACGGTCGCAATGATTTTCAAAATCAGAAGCTTGTGTACTTTATGAATCTTAAATCCCAAATGCCAACTCCACGCGGTTGGTGGATAACTCCAAACAATCTCTTGCGTATTGCTATTTTTGTTGCCGTTCGACATTCAATAGAGGCGACATGGCTAAACGATAGAGACCAGTTTCTATTTCCCAATAATCCTGAAAAAGACTTTCAATTTGTATCAGACTGTCTTGCATACTGTTTATTCTCGAATGCAAATACTATACAATCATCGATTAGCACTAATCATTGGATTCCTTTCACTGAGGAAGAAATTGGTGCACGCGACTGTTTTAAAAGCCATTTTATGACAGAATTTATTTCAGGTAAATCCCGACCTATAATAGAAGCTGATATTTTCTCAAGTCGTGTTGAAGAGAACGAGCCCATAGTTTTTTCTGCAGAAGCAACCGCGGTATTTGATGCCGGGCGAGAGTTATGGCGTTATTATCACTCTCAACCAGACTCTAATCCTGATGCATCATTATATGATATTAAAATGTATTTTCAAGGTACTAAAACAATGAAAAATGGGAAAAGTCAAATGAAGTCAGATAGTGAAGATAAAATCTATACGGAACTTATTCGCAATCTAAGAGTTAAACTCAAGATTTTGGCTTCAAAAATTGAGCCAAAGGTATATGAATATGGATTCCTTAAAAGGTAAACAATCGGTAAATATTCATACATATGAGTAAGTATGTTCAGCGTATGTTTCCTATTAACTCATACCTGGGATATACTGAAAGATTTGTATTCTCGCACTCAGCCAAGAATCCATATAAAGTTGCAAATAGTACTGAAATAGTATAAATTGATATGAATAAACAAGAACTCCTACAATTCTTTTCCTATGTCAAGGCGACCCTACAAGGATTTCTGAATGTTTGTACTACAGATGATGAAATTGCGCCAGTGGTGAATATCCAAAGGGTCAAAGCCAACATAGATATCATCAATATATGGATTGAAGAGGTCATTGAAGACATCAACTCTGACCGTATCCCAGAATCGTTTTTTGGAAAACTAAAGCACGATGTAGAACAAAATATTCCTACCCAATATTACACGTACTTCAGACCGGACGAATCTAAATTACTTTCATATCGAACCATTTCAGAACGACTCTCTGGGATAAGTAACCTGATTGAAATATATTCTTTCTACAAAGCATTGGGTTTTGCACAGCTAAATACTGTTTTAGTTGGCGCAAATGGATGTGGAAAAACATCTCTCGCAAATCTTTTACAGAGTAGTCTAAATGTTTCTGACGGAATAGTAATCCCTGCTCAAAAATTACTGATATTCCCTTCTTTTGCCAACACTCCGAATTATTCAAGTGCAGAGACTCATTTTCATAAATATCAAAAAGACATCTATAGTGATAAAGTAACATTCGAAGCTAAAGAAATGGGTGATTTTGAATACTCTTTAACAAAAAAGTATGGCTCAGAAATGGTCAAAGTTATGGGGGTGTTACTTAGCCAACGACAACGAGCCATTAATCAAGCTTCAACTCGATATAAACAAGGTGAGAAAGTCCCAATCGAAGATTTTAGAGGAATTCTTGATGATATAATTGATATTTGGAATTTTCTTATTGCACATCGTACATTAATGTGTAATGACAACAATGAATTAAAAATTACATACAAAGATTCAACATATGACGCACATCAAATGAGTGATGGAGAGCGCGTTATAATATATTTAGCAGGTAGAGTTTTGTTTGCTCCTAAAGGAGGCATAATTATTGTAGATGAGCCAGAATTACATCTGCATAAATCTATAGCGAACAAACTTTGGGATATTCTTGAGCAGAAACGTCCAGATTGTAAGTTTATTTACTTTACCCATGATTTAGATTTTGCCACATCTAGAAATTGTCAGAAAGGTTGGATAAAAACATTCAATTATCCTAATAGTTGGACGATTGAACTAATTCAAGAAAATATTATTCCAGAGGAGTTATTGTTAAAATTAGTAGGAAGTAGAAAACCGATTCTTTTCTGTGAGGGAAAAGTTAATAGTCCAGATAAACAAATTTACGAAGTCCTCTTCCCGAACTATACTATTCAAGAAGTTGAATCTTGCAAAAATGTAGTTAATTATACCAGAGCATTTAATTCTATTTCTGGAGTGTCTCAAAAAGCCTTTGGTATAATTGATAAAGATTTTAGAAATCCTGCTCAGATTTCTAAATTTGAAAAAGAAGGGATTTACACTTTTGAAGTCTCTGAGATTGAGAATCTTATTATTTCAGAAGAGTTTTTGTCTGAATATTGCAAGGTCAAATCAGAGACAGTTGATGTCGAGATAATAAAAGAGCATGTGTTATCTGAATTCAAAAATTCTATAGAGTCGCAGATTTCTTTGTATCTTGCTGCTTACATTAATTACAAATTTAATGAGTGTCATTTACGCAAGGCTGATACAAAAGAGAAAGTTCAAGAAAACTATAATGCTTTTCTCTCAGGAATTAACATCGAAGAAACATATAAAAAGAGGAAAGAGTATCTATCTGAAATAATAGACTCTAAAAATTATAAGAATCTTATAACTGTTGCAAATCACAAGGGTCTGACAACAAAGGTTGCTCAAGAATTTGGGTTGAGAGGGCGTAATGAATATATTGAGCGCGCAATTCAAGTTATAAGAAAAAGCTTGGAAGCCCAAAATATTATTAAGAATTATTTCCCGGATGCATTGACTCATTTATAGAATATTCATTTTTGATAACAAGCAGCAGCAAGCTCTAAGTACTATGGATCAGTATATCAATATATTCAATAGTCTCAAACGTAGACCAGAGAGTGAGGTGGTGGAGTTTAAGAGGGCGGAGAATAGCTTCGACTTTGATGATTTGGGCAAGTATTTCTCGGCGTTGAGCAATGAGGCAAATTTGCGCGGGCTGGAGTTCGCGTGGCTGATTTTCGGCTATGACGAGAAGAAGCATACGATTGTCGGCACTTCGTTTAAGGATGGCGAAGGTGCGCTCAATAAGCTCAAACACGATTTTTCTCAGCATACTACCGACGGGCAGACTTTTCGCGAGATTGTGCCGATAGAGGTTGAGGGGAAACGCGTCCTGATGTTCAAGATTCCGGCTTCGCCGCGCAATATCGTGATGAAGTGGAAAGGGATTGCCTACGGTCGCGACGGCGAAAGCCTTAAACCGCTGAATCAGTCAAAGCAGGATGAAATCCGACATCAGACACCCGAACCTGACTGGTCGGCGGAGATTGTGCCTAACGCTACGATTGATGACCTTGACGAAGTAGCTATTGCCAAGGCGAAGATGATGTTCAAGAAGGTGCATAACCGTATTCCGGCAGAGGAAGTCAATAAATGGTCAACAGAAGAGTTCCTGAGCAAGTGCGAGCTTATGGTTGATGGCAAGTTGCGTCGTGCCGCCATCATTTTGCTCGGAAAGATGTTCTCTGACAGCAAACTGCGTCCGGCTGTTACTGAAGTGACATGGACTTTACGCGACGAGAAGAAAGACGTGGTCGATTACGAGCATTTCTCCGTGCCTTTCATCCTGACGGTTGATGAAATTCTTGCCAAAATCCATAATCTGACGTTACGCGAGATGCCGGGCGGAACGCTGTTCCCCGACACGATGAAGCAATATGATGACTACACCATCCGTGAGGCTTTGCATAACTGCATCGCCCATCAGGATTATACCCTTCAGCAGCGCATCAATTTGGTGGAGAATCCCGGATTTCTTTACTATGCAAATGGTGGTTCGTTCATTCCCGGCACATTGGAGAACGCGTTGGAAACGCAGGGACCTCAGCGTTTCTTCCGCAATACATGCCTGTGTCGCGCGATGGTGCATTTCAATATGATTGACACCGTAAGCCGTGGCATCAAGAAGATGTTTACCAATCAGATGGAACGCCGTTTCCCGATGCCCGATTATGAGATTGACAACGAAAAGAAGGAAGTGGCAGTGCGTATTTATGGCAACACCATAAATGAACGCTATACTAAGCTCCTCAAAGAAAACTCCAACCTCACCCTGCACGATTGCATCTCTCTTGATGCCATCCAGAAAGGACATCGTATAGATGCGGAAATAGCGCAAGACCTGCTAAAACGCGGACTGATTGAGGGCGAAGCCCCCAATTACACCATCTCTCTCGGCGTAGCAAAAGCCTCAAAACAACTTCCTGTATATACAAAAGTCAAAGGATTGGAAAAAGCCAAGATGAAGCAGATGGTTATTCAACTATTGGAAAATGCAGGAAAAGAGGGTGCCCGTAGAGAAACTATTTATGAGTACATTAAAGATGTACTACCCTCTAATAAAAATACTGAGCAACAGTTACGTTTCTTAGGAAGGCTTCTTATCGAAATGAACGACGAGAATTCAATCCATAGAGTAGGATTGAAATGGATAGTTACTAATTCATCGGACCGAAACTAACAGAAATATGACCTCGTCCGACCGAAAAAGTGGTTAGATTGACCGAAAACGGTCGGATTTCGGTCGGATGAGAGAAAAGCGGTTCGATTTAAGTTGATATTTTGGTCGGTTTAGGGTTATTATAAACCGGCAAAAAAATTTAACAGTCTAATTATTGGGGGATTGGCGAAAATTTCCTACTTTTGTAATAGTAGATTGTATCAAATCGGTGCAGAACATTGAAATTGTGTGGTGACAGATTAGTGGAGGATAGTTTACAACAATTCTCTAATCAGTTCATCATCAGTGCTATAATGAAATGATTCCGGAGCCCCTCCGGGGTCACCACCAAAGCGTTAAAAACGCATCCCAGAGCCTCTGAAATCAACCCGATTTCAGAGGCTTTCGTTTTATCCCCCCCAAAAACTGCTTTTCGGCAGGTTGTACAAAAATAAGTTTACAAAATGGTTGTAGGGGTAAAGACCGTAACGGTTGATGCACTAACATCAACACAAAGTCAAAAGCCGATAATGTTGGCGGAGTCTTTTATTATATATGGTAGGAAAGCCTATGTAGATAAGCATATGTAGATATATGTAGATCGGTGTGTTGGTTTTCCGCGGTATAAGTTATGATTGAAAAGGGATGGAGATTAAAATGTCAATAATCTTCATCCTTTCTATTTTTAGTTGAGCTTGATTAGGTCCATAATATAGTCTAAAGTCAATGAAAATGAACTCTCTAAATCAAAGATATTTGGAAGATAGGGATTTTTATTGTAATTTTGCTGTCGCAATTGGTTGCCCTGTCGTCCAAGAGTGGAGGCGTTAAGGAGCATCAAAAGGGAATCCGGTGAGAATCCGGAACAGTACCCGCTGCTGTGAATCCTATACCAAAGTCTATTGCACTATGTCATTGAGATTGTTTAGTCTTGAGAAGGCGTGATAGATTGGGATGAGTCAGAANACCTGCCATTGCCGTAAACATGAATGTGCCTACGGGACTATGGGCAGGTNGTTGATTCTTTAANCGGATTCAAAGTAATTTCTACACTCGTTTAGAGGTTAATCCATACTCCCCGTNTGTGTACATTCTGTTAGTACGCAGACGGGAATTTTTTTCTGAGTATTAACCTTCAAACTTGAAGTATGAAATATCTATTGCTTTNAANAGCAATACTTAGCTTAATCCCTTTAGAGGNTTTTGGCGATACTCCACTTGACNCTCTTTCCAGACAATTGGATGNGGTCGTGGTAACNGCGCGAAAGCCCNCTGATGACATTATCCCGGCACAGACATTGTCGGGANAGGAACTCCACCGTTTGAACAGNAATAGTGTCGCTGATGCACTTCGTTACTTTTCAGGGGTTCAAGTAAAGGATTATGGCGGTGTAGGTGGTATNAAGACTGTCAANATCCGNTCAATGGGCACTAACCATACCGGCGTNGTNTATGATGGTGTGGAACTCGGTAATGCTCAAAATGGTCANATNGACTTGGGTCAATTCTCCCTTGATAATATGGAGGCATTGTCTCTCTATAATGGTCAGAAAAGCGAGATATTGCAACCGGCCAAAGATTTTGGGTCGGCAGGGANGATATATATGCGTACGCGCACACCTGTATTTAATGANGGTGAGAATTATCACGCTCGTGCAACCATTCGTACCGGCTCATTTGATTTGCTNAATCCTTCGGCACTTGTCGAGCTGAAACTCAGTGAGAGGNTATCAGCTTCTTTGAGCNCGGAATGGNTCAATTCCAGNGGCAAATACAAATTCCGATATCGACGTGTTAATCCNGCCGGCGAACTTGCCTACGACACTACAGCTGTNAGGCAAAACGGCGATATAAATGCGACCCGTATCGAGCTGAATATGCACGGAGCCCTTCAANCGGGATCATGGAATTTCAAGGTCTANAATTATAATTCGGAGCGAGGTGTNCCCGGTGCGATAGTCAANAACGTATGGCGGCGAGGCGAACGNATATGGGATANCAACTCNTTTGCACANGGNCGNTATACNGGATNTTTCGGGAAGTTCACAACGCTGAATAATATCAAGTATGCGTTTTATCGNACACACTACGTCAANAANGATGACAANCANGTAAAGATTGACAATCTGTATAAACAGAAAGAAATTTATTTTTCATCAGCCAATGAGTATNCCATAAATGATTTCTGGNAGATNTCGGGAAGCTATGATTTTATGTGGAATAANCTTGATGCCGACGTTTACGGTTTCGTNAAACCTGACCGTATTTCCCAGTACTTATCCNNTGCTACAGCATTGNATTTTAACCGGGTAAAGTTNCAGGCAAGTGCTCTNGGAACATTTATTCACGATAGAATAAAAGGTCANGAGGCGCCAAANGATAAACATATATTCACTCCCGCNATNTTTGTTAATGGNTANCCNNTGNGAAANAAAGANTTNTCTNTNAGNGCATTTTATAAGCAGTCTTTCAGAATGCCGACGTTTAATGATNTGTACTATGCCGACATGGGAAACTCAAAGCTTTCGCCTGAACGCGTCACGCAATATAATCTCGGACTTCTNTATGATCATCNGTCATCATCGTTCATCTCATCAGCTCGCGTGAGTGCCGATGTATATTATAATCGTGTNAANGANAAGATTGTCGCNTANCCNAAAGGNCANCAGTTNNGNTGGACNATGCTNAANCTNGGGCTCGTNGATATNCGNGGNATNGATNTTACAGGACTNNTGACNNTNAANCCNTATNNNGATTTATATCTNACNGTNCGNGNNCAATANACNTTCCAACGNGCTATTGACATAACAAATCCGGCTGATAATTANTANCGNGACCAGATTCCNTATATTCCGCGTCACTCNGGATCGGCCGTGGTAAATGCTCAATGGCGAGGTTGGGGACTTAATTATTCCTGGATTTATGTGGGGGAACGATACAATCAACAGGAAAATATCAGGTACAACTACACTCAGCCCTGGTATACTTCGGATATTTCAGTGAGCAAGGATTTCAAATTGGGAAGAGTCAGCCTGCGCGGTCTGATTGAGGTCAATAATCTTCTTAGTCAGGATTATGATGTAATACTCAATTATCCTATGCCAAAGCGCAATTATAGGTTTACATTAACTGTAGAAATATAACTATGAAACAATTTTTCTTATATATTCTGCCGCTCCTGCTGGTCGCCACAAGTTGTCGAGAGGACGAACTTGTGGTGCCAACGGAGTATGACATCATTGGAGACGAACGTCCCGGTGACGAAATCCGGGGATTCTATCTCGTCAACGAAGGCAATATGGGGTCAAATAAATGCACCCTTGACTTTTATGACTATTACACCGGTCTTTATTCCCGAAACTTTTACGCTGAAAGAAATCCCAATGTTATCAAAGAACTTGGTGATGTAGGTAATGATATAGGTATCTACGGAAGCAAACTATATGTGGTTGTGAATTGCTCGCATAAAGTCGAGGTGCTTGATGCACGTTCAGGCATCAGGCTCGGACAAGTTGACATACCTAACTGTCGTTACGTCAGATTCCATCGCGGTAAAGCGTATGTCAGTTCCTACGTCGGGCCGGTGCTGATTGATCCAAATGCACCCAAAGGAGCGGTGTATGAGGTAGACACGCTATCACTTTCCGTAACCCGCAAAGTTTCCGTAGGCTATCAGCCGGAAGAAATGGAGATAGTGGATGATTACATGTATGTGGCAAATTCCGGAGGCTACAGAGCTCCGAATTACGATAACACCGTATCAGTTATTCAGATGGTTGACTTCAAGCAGGTTCAACAGATACCTGTAGGAATCAATCTGCACAGACTCAAAAAGGATAAGTACAACAAGCTATGGGTGACATCGCGTGGGGATTA
>JAAVEW010000007.1 GCA_014801075.1 Barnesiella sp.
AGACAATCGAAGTTACCCAAGAGTAAGAAAGAGGCATAAAAAGGGCGTCAGGACACGAACCAAAACCAACAGGAAACGAGTCCTTTAACTCCTTAGCTTAACCGCATTGGGGAGACCCCGACCCGCGCTCGCGGCGGCGTGCCCTCGTGGTGGGGCCGTCCTCGGCCGCACGATAAATGCTATGGCTTGGTTAGGTGTCTGTCTTGCTTAGCGCGGGTCAGGAGACCCCCGCCACGAGGTTTCCGGCATGGGGCATTTCCAGTATGGGGCGTTGCTGATTGGGTGCGGCCGAGGACGGCCCCACCACGACGTTTACGTCTTAGTTACAAATGTTTTACGGTGTAACAAAAGAAAACCATAGTCAAAATGGTATATAAAATTGAACCAAAAACCTTTTTGACTATGGCTTTTCTAAAATCTGGTGTGTGTTTTATATTATAACAATGTTATGAATGAAATAGTTTGCTATGGGACTGCGTCGGGACGTGAAAATCCGGGGATACCAGTGGGGAACGGGGATTTAGTGCCGTAGGTTTAGTGTGGCGGGGGTCTCCTGACCCGCGCTCGCTGCGGCGTGGCGGCGTGGTGGGGCCGTCCTCGGCCGCACGATAAATGCTATAGCTTGGTTAGCGTCTGACTAGCTTAGACGTATGACTTATTTAGCGCGGGTCAGGAGACCCCCGCCACAGCGTTTCCGGCATGGGGCTCGTTGCTGCTTGGGTGCGGCCGGGGACGGCCCCACCACGGCGTTGCCTACTGCTTTCCCACCGCTACGACGCGACGGGCCCCGCTATGGGGGGGGCGTCGTGGTGGGGCGTTGTTATTTTGGGGAGGGGGTGCGGAGGGTGTCGTTGAGGATGCGGCCGGCGAGGATTTCGCGGTGACGCTGGTAGTCTTTTGTGCCGAGGTATTTTTCTATTGCTTCTACGTGGGCGCGGCGGTGAAGGTCGGTGCCGAGGAAGTCAACGTAGTTTTTCTCTATGAGCATTTCGGCTATCTTTTTGGCTTCTTTGCCGTAGTAGCCGGCAAGACTCAGGAGGTTGACCTGAAAGAGAATACCGTTGGAATGGAGCTCGTCGTAGCGGTTGCGCTTTTCGTAATAATATATGTAGCGCTCGGGGTGGGCAAGAATCGGAGTGTACCCTTTCATGCTGATTTCAAAGAGTATCTGATTGAGATTGTAAGGCTCCTGAATGTAGGAGTTTTCGACGAGAAGGTAGTCGCCGTGGAGACGGCGCACCAGTCCGGCATCAAACTGCTCCACAAACATTTCGTCGACGCGATACTCGGCGGAGTGGTCGATGTCGATGTCGACTCCGGCAGCGCGGAGTCCGTCGCAAAGTGCTTCATAGGCGGGGCTGATGGTGTCGGGAGTGTTTTCAAAAGTGTCCTGGGTGACATGCGGAGTCACAATAAGTTTCTCCAGCCCCCAGCTTTTCATGCTCTTGATGAGCTCAACGGAACGCTCCACCGAGGGCGAACCGTCGTCGATGCCGGGAACTACGTGACTGTGAATGTCGGTAGTGAAAAACAAATTTTCTCTATCCTGCGATTTCTTACTAAAAAAATTAAACACGATTCTTATCCAATTTAAATATATTTATACTTAAGCAATACGCAAATATAATAAATTTTCGGCAGAATATCATTTTTTAACATACCGAAATAAATATTTAACACTTAAAAGGAACAGAACGGAACAATTTTTCCATTCGCGAAGCATGATTTATAACTCCGAGGAGTAACCAATAACTTTGACGCGCAAACTTTACAACCTTGACAAGAGCCGACGGACGCGACTCGGCGACGGCTAACGACGCCAGAAGTTGCGGGTGACGAGAATGATGATGGTAAAGATTTCGAGACGGCCCACGAGCATGATGACGGAAAGCACGAGTTTGCCGGCGTCGGGTACCACGGCGTAGGATTCAGCCGTCGGCCCTACCGAGAGGCCGGTGTTGCCTATGCAGGAGAGGGTGACGAAGTAGGCGTCGGACAGCGGCATGCCCATAGCGGTTATCACGACACCTCCCGCAATGAGTATCAGCACATAGAACACGAAGAACGATGTCACTTTCATCACCAGCTCGGGCGGCTTCACCGTGCCGTTGATGGTCAGCGGGTAGTAGCGGTTGGGGTTGACGAATTTGCGAAGCTCGTTGCGCGCATTCTTCACCATGAAGATAACGCGGTCAATCTTGATACCGCCCGACGTGGAGCCGGCACAGGCGCCCATGATGAGTAGCACGAGCAGCACGGGTATCACTACCTCATTCCACGAGTCGAGGTCGTCGACGGTGTAGCCGGTGGAGGTTATCGATGATACCACCTGAAAGAGCGGTTCGATGAGTATCTTCTCGACATCGCGCTCGCCGTCAATCAGCAACACGGCAATGATAAAGAGCGTGACGAGAACGACGGCACGGGTGTAGGTGCGGAAATTGACGTCGGCCCACACCTTGCGCACCTGACCGAGCGACGCGCGGTAGATAAGCACGAAGTTGACGCCGCCGATAAACATGAATATTATGACCGGAATGCGCACCACGGGGGAGCTCCACGCCGTGTTGTCGGCCGAGCAGGAGTTGAGACCGCCCGTCGACACGGTGGACAGCGACTGGCACACCGACTCATAGAGCGGCAGCGGGCCAATCCACAGGATAAGACCGAGAGCAAGGGTCAGCACGCAGTAAATCAACCACATGCGTTTGGCAGTCTGGCTTACGCGGGGCTGCAGTTTGTCATGGGTGATACCGGTTGACTCGGCATTGAACATCTGAACTCCGCCCGCCGAATTGAGCATTGGTAGCAAGGCCACGGTGAAGATGATAATACCCACGCCTCCAAGCCATTGCATGATGCAGCGCCACAAATGAAGCCCGCGGGGCAGGTCGGAGATGTCGCCAAACACCGAGGCGCCCGTAGTGGTAAATCCCGACATGGCCTCGAAGAATGCCTCGCAGAAATTGAGATGCACGTCGCAGAGCATGAAGGGGAGCATGCCGAACAGCGAGAAGATGACCCACACGAAGGCGGTGAGCAACACGCCGTCACGCTTGCCCATATCCTTGACACGCGGTTTCACGGTGGTGATGATGGCCACTCCGATAACCACGCATATCAGTATCGAGATGCCGAATGCCATCCACTCGCCGCGCTCGCGGATAAGCGCATAGAGGAATGGCGGGAGCATGAACACCCCCTCGATGAGGGTGAGGAAGCCCGCGATACGTACCAGTTCAGGCACGTTGAACTTCATGCGGCGCCTGCGGCGCGATGCTGTCCGTATGCTCATATTAGTTTCTGTTCTCTGATTATCACTATGTTACTTTCAACCGGCAGTAAGCGGCAGTTGGTGCGCTATCCGAAGAGCTTCTCTATCTTGCGGATTACGCCCGAGAGGCAGAACACCACCACGCGGTCGCCGGGCTGAATGACGGTCATACCGGTGACGAGCATGCCGCGGCCGTCGCGCACGAGACCACCGATGGTGAGGTCGCGCGGGAGCTTGAGGTCCTTGACCGGCGAGCGGGTAATCTTGGCGCCGGGCTTCACCTCCAGTTCGGCCACTTCGGCATCGGCGAGCGAGAGGAATTTGGAGGTCTCGGAGTCGGCGGCGAGTAGTATCTGGAATATGCGGCTCGAAGCGAGCAGT
The DNA here is from genome assembly GCA_014801075.1 of Barnesiella sp. Classification (GTDB taxonomy): domain Bacteria; phylum Bacteroidota; class Bacteroidia; order Bacteroidales; family Muribaculaceae; genus JAGBWK01. Next base: position 3,656 of record JAAVEW010000007.1, read on the forward strand.
TTCTTGTTGATGATGGTGCCGATATTGAGTCCTTCGGCCTCCGATATGAACTGTATATTCTCCACCTCGGCAATGGTTTTCTCCACGCCGAACTCCTTGGCCGACAGGCTCGCAAGGATGTTGGTCTCGGAGCTTTCGGTCAGCGCGATGAAGGCGTCCATATCCTCGATACCCTCTTCGATGAGAATATCGTTGTCGCGGGCATCACCGTGGATAATCTCGCAGTTGGGGCACTTCTCGGGGAGGCGGCGGCACACGTCGCGGTCGTTGTCGATGATTTTGATGCGGTACTCCGGACCGAGCATCGAGGCAAGGCGGATGGCGATGCGCGAGCCTCCCATAATCATGACGTTGCGCACTACGTGCTCGTTCTTGCCGCAAGCGTCGCGCAGGGCGTCGACATGCTCGGGGGTGGTGGTGACGAAGATGATGTCGCCGGCCTGGATTATATCGTTACCGCCCGGAATGATGGTTTCGTGACGGCGGGTGATGGCACTGATGTGGAGGTCGTGGTGGGTGAAAGTGAGGTCGCGCAGTTTGGAACCGACGATGGCGGCATTGTCGTAGACCTTGACGCCCACAAGCACGAGTTCGCCTTTGTGGAGCTCAAACCACTGGCGCACCCACGAGCGTTTCAAAGCGGTCTTAATCTCCAGTGCGGCGAGCTGTTCGGGGTAGATGAGGTCGTCGACGCCATGCTCGAGGAAGAACTGGCGCGCCTCGGGGCGCAGGAACTCGTAGTTGTCGATACGCGCCACGGCGCGCTTGGCCCCCATCGCCTTGGCTATGGAGCAGGCAAGGAGGTTGCGCTCCTCCATCGGGGTGACGGCTATGAAGAGGTCGGCCTTATGGGTTCCGGCCGACTGGAGTGTCTGAAACGAGGTGGGGCTGCCCACGCGCGTCATGAGGTTGTAGTTGGCGTCGATACGTTCGAGCTTGGCCGCGTCGGTGTCAATCAGCACAATGTCCTGATCCTCCGACGAGAGCAGCTTGGCGATGTGCTGCCCTACTTCCCCCGCACCTACGATTACGATCTTCATAGGCAGGAGATTATAGTATTACTGATACTCTCGGCATCCATGCCGCACTGACGGTAGAGCTGGGCGGGCGTGCCCTGCGCCACAAACTCGTCGGGCACGCCTATGCTCACAATCTGACGCGACAATGCGTTGTCGTCGAGCCATTGACGCACGCTGCTGCCGAGACCGCCGTTGACGGTACCATCCTCCACTGTCACTATGAGGCAGTTTTTGTCGGCTGCCTTGCGCAGCAGGTTGTCGTCGAGCGGTTTGAGGAACAGCATGTCGTAGTGGGCAGCCGAGATGCCACGGTCGGCGAGGCGGTCGAGGGCCGCGGCCACTTCCGAGGCGATAGGTCCGAGCGAGAGCACTACCACTTTATCCCCTTCGCGGAGCACACGGCCGCGGCCTATTGGCAACAGCTCCAATTCGTTGTGCCACTCGATGTTAGCCCCTTCGCCGCGCGGATAGCGTATGGCAAACGGGCCAGTGGCCTTATGGAGAGCGGTGTACATGAGGTTGCGCAGCGTCATCTCGTCGGAGGGGGCGGAGATGGTGATACCGGGGACGGGGTTGAGATAGCTCATGTCGTAGACGCCGTGGTGGGTGACACCGTCCTCCCCTACCAGTCCGGCACGGTCGATGCAGAGCACCACGGGGAGCGAAGCGATGGCAACGTCGTGGATTATCTGGTCGTAGGCGCGCTGCAGGAAGGAGGAGTAGATGGCCACGAACGGACGCAGCCCCTCCTTGGCAAGACCTCCGGCAAAGGTCACGGCGTGACCTTCGGAGATGCCTACATCAAAGGTGCGGTCGGGATAGACGGCCTGCAGTTCGCTGATTGATGTGCCTGAGGGCATGGCGGCGGTGATGCCAACCACGCGACGGTCGGCACGTGCGAGTTCGACGAGCGTCTTTCCGAACACTTCCTGATATTTGGGCGGCCGGGGCGCGGAGTTTTTCTTTATCTCGCCGGTCAGGGCGTTGAAACGGCCGGGAGCGTGCCACGTGGCGGGGTCCTTCTCGGCGGGTGCGTAACCTTTGCCCTTGACGGTGCGCAGGTGGAGCAGTTTGGGGCCTTTGATGTCCTTTATATCCTTGAGCACGCGCACAATGCGGCGTATGTCGTGGCCGTCAAACGGGCCGAAGTATCGTATGTTAAGTCCCTCGAATATGTTCTGCTGCTTGGTAATCAGCGATTTGAGGGAATTGTTGAAGCGGAGTATCGAACCACGGCGGCTCTCGCTGACGAGATGGAGGCGGCGCAATGCCTTGTAGGCTTTGTAGCGCACCGCGTTGTAGGCCGGCGAGGTGGTGAGATTGGCCAAATAGGTGTTGAGCGAACCTACGTTGCGGTCAATCGACATGTCGTTGTCGTTGAGTATGATAAGCAGGTCGTTGGGGGTGTTGGCTGCGTTGTTGAGTCCCTCGAAGGCGAGGCCGCCCGATATGGATGCGTCGCCGATTACGGCCACTACCTTGCGCAGCGGTTCGTCATGCTTGAGTTCGGAGGCTACGGCCATGCCGAGGGCCGCCGATATGGAGTTGGAGGCGTGCCCGGCGATGAAGGTGTCGTAGTCGCTCTCGGCGGGATTGGGGAAACCGCTGAGGCCGCCGAGCCGGCGGTTGTCGACAAAGCGCTCGCGGCGTCCTGTCAGTATCTTGTGGGCGTAGGCCTGGTGCCCTACGTCCCACACTATGCGGTCGTAGGGGGTGTCGAACACGTAATGAAGCGCGACGGTAAGCTCCACCGAACCCATCGACGACGCGAAGTGTCCGGGATTGTCGGCGAGATTGTGTATGAGGAAATGTCGTATCTCGCTGCACAGCTGCGGCAACTCATCTACCGGGAGGCTGCGCAAATCGGCCGGCAATGATATTTTGTCGAGCAGCGGTGTCGGCGTGTCGGCCGGCATTGCGTATGTCGCATCGGTTTCATTTGCCATTTTTCTGACTATTATCAGTGTTTTTGAAATACTTCTTATAGAGGGGGACAATGATTATGATGCCCGACGCTACGATAGGGAAGAGCGTGCGCAGGTTGATTTCGGTTTGCGTTCTCACCAATCGGTCGACGTACCATATACATATCAGAATCCATAATGCCGCTATGCAAAGCAGGCGGAATATTGTGGCACCTTTCATTATCCTTAGTTTTTATTTCTATGCGATAAATTACTCTATCATCATACAAAGATAATGAATAAATAAACCTTATGCAATAATAAGAGTATGTTTACTTTTAAACCAAATTAAATATTTGAGTATGTTCTATTAATTTTTGATTTCATCACAAAGGATCTTTTGGGCTCTTTTTTAAAGATTTCATCAGTCACGATGCCCGCATCGCTCCCTCTTCAACTTTAAAAAAGAGTCCAAATCTCTCTTTGCGCTAAAATCATTTAAAAGTAAACATACTCTTAAATTTAATTTCACTCACCTATGGAATCTTTATCACGGGCTGCCAACAGCACAAAAACTGCCGACGGACGCCGCAGCCACAAGTCATTCATCAGCTTCATGCAGAGAGCCATAGAGCGCAAGACGTTTCTCGGCAAGACGGGGACCGCGCGCAACTACCGCGCCACTCTCCGCAGTTTTGAAAAATTCAGCAACGGGCGCGAAGTGCCGCTCAAGGGTATCACGCAGGGGGTCATCGAGGAGTACGAGGCATGGCTCGGCCGTACAACTATTTCGTCGAACTCGGTGTCGTTCTACATGCGCAACATGAGGGCGATGTACAACCGTGCCGTCGAGGCGCGGCTCACCGTTGACCGCGCGCCGTTCAAGAAAGCCTACACGCGCATCGAGAAAACATCCAAACGCGCCATCACTCTCGCCGACATAAAGCGCATCAAGGAGGTAGATCTCTCGGCGCATCCCGCGCTCGACCTCGCCCGCGACACTTTCATGTTTCTCTTCTACTGCCGCGGCATGAGTTTCATCGACGCCGCCCACCTGACCCGCGACCACATCTCGGGCAACGAGCTTCGCTACCGCCGTCACAAAACGGGCCAACAGATACGTATCGGCCTCAATGACTATATAACAGGTTTGATTGCAAAGTGGCATACTCTCGTGCCCGACAACTGTTACCTGCTACCCATCATCCATTTCCCCTACGCACGCGATTACAACAGGTGCAAACCGGAGCGCACCCTCTACGAGTCGGCCCTGCGACGCACCAACAAGGCACTCAAAAAGATAGCCCGCATAGCCGCAATCCCAACCACGCTCACCACCTACGTGACGCGCCACTCCTGGGCCTCGATAGCAAAGTCAAAGGGAATACCCACCGCAACAATCTCCGACGCTCTCGGTCACGACTCCGAACTGACTACACAAATCTATCTCGCGTCACTCTCGTCCGACGCCATAGACCGCGCCAACAGCTTCATCCTCTCCGACCTGTAACCCGCCTGCGGCCTTGACGGTCGCCTCAACTCCATACGACAATTACACATGGGAACACCTTCGCCCTATAACTCACTCGGCTACAAGGTGATGGCGAGAACATTGCATCGCATTTATTACGGCTAAAACTGTTGGGGAGGGGGTATAAAAAAAGAAATGATTGTCTCTCGACAATCAATCTTTGTTAACCTTAAATCTAATACCATGAAAAACACAATGCAAAGGTACGGCTTTTTCATTAAAATACAATAGTTTTATATTAAAAAATGATATATTTAACAAATTTTTAATATCATATTGCTTGATTAACTATCTCACCCTACATTTTTAGTTAAAATAAGCGCCCATTCATAGCATTTTGCCATAAATGGGCGCTTTATTCATTTTGCATATTTTATGTATATTACGAATTGCGTATATTCATACATACATTGCATATGCAATATTTATGCATCTTCAAGGATTTAACCTCATATATGCGGAATCTGACCTCAAATATTCGGGAATTTATCCGCCGAAGTTATCGTAGTGGATGCTTTCGGGGTCGACACCGAGCGAGTCGAGCATCTTGTTGACGGCGGCACTCATCGGGCCGGGACCGCACATGTAATACTCGATATCCTCGGGGTTGGGATGATTCTTCAGATAGGTGTCGTAGATGACCTGATGCACGAAGCCGGGGGTATATTTCACGCCCGCAGCATCGGCGGCCGGGTCGGGACGGTCGAGCGCGAGATGGAACTTGAAGTTGGGGAAATCCTTTTCAAGCTGCAGGAAGTCATCGAGATAGAACACTTCGTTGAGCGCGCGGGCGCCGTAGAAATAGTTCATGACGCGGTCGGTGGTGTGGAGCGTCTTGGTCATGTGCATAATCTGGGCACGCAACGGCGCCATACCTGCGCCACCGCCTATCCACATCATCTCGGCCTGAGAGTCGAAGATGGGATGGAAGTCGCCGTAAGGGCCCGACATTATCACCTTGTCACCCGGTTTGAGCGTGAAGATATAGCTTGAAGCGATACCGGGCATAACATCCTGGAATCCGACTTCGGGCTTCGGTTTGAAGGGGGGCGTGGCAATACGCACTGTGAGCATTATGCGGTCGCCCTCGGCAGGATAGTTGGCCATAGAGTAGGCGCGCACCGTAGTCTCGGTGTTGACACACTTGAGCGAGAAGAGACCGAACTTCTCCCACGCTGGCAGATACTCGTCGCCGATAAGACTCTTGTCGATATCCTTGTCGTAGTCCATCGAGTAGGTGGGTATCTTGATCTGCGCGTAAGAACCGGGGATGAAGTTCATGTGCTCGCCGGGAGGGAGAGCCACGATAAACTCCTTGATGAAGGTAGCGACGTTCTTGTTGGATATGACCTCGCACTCCCACTCCTTGACATCGAGAGCCGAAGCGGGCACGAGTATCTTCATATCCTCCTTCACTTTCACCTGACAGGCCAGACGCCAGTCATCCTTCATCTCCTTGCGCGAGAAGTGGACAGCCTCGGTGGGGAGTATCTCGCCGCCACCTTCGGGCACTCTCACGCGGCACTGACCGCAACTGCCCTTGCCGCCGCAGGCCGAGGAGAGGAATATGTTCTGATCGGCGAGCGTGGAGAGCAATGACTTGCCGGAGGGCACGGTGACATTGTCAGTGTCGTTGATATTGATGTTGACATCGCCGCTCTTGACAAGATATTTCTTAGCCACGAGCAGTATGATAACGAGCAATAAAGTTATCGCCAAAAAGATACCGACGGCTGCTATGAGCGTCGACATCATCGCTGATTGTTCCAGTAATATCATAGTGTCTTATCAGAGTTTAATACCGAGGAAGCTCATGAAGGCAATTCCCATGAGGCCAGTGAGAATGAACGTGATACCGACACCGCGCAGGGGTCGGGGAATATTGGAATAGGTGGCGAGGCGCTCGCGTATGGCGGCCACGGCGGCGATGGCGAGAAGCCAGCCTATGCCCCAGCCTGCACCGGCGCATACGGCCGTGCCCACGTTGGGGAAGTCGCGCTGCTGCATGAAGAGCGAACCGCCGAGTATGGCACAGTTGACCGCGATAAGGGGCAGGAAGATACCGAGCTGCGCGTAGAGCGAGGGGGAGTATTTCTCCACGGCCATCTCCACGAGCTGTGTCATGGAGGCGATGACGGCGATAAACATGATGAGCGAGAGGAAGCTGAGGTCAACACCGGCGTAGTCGGGGCCGAGCCATGCAAGGGCGCCGGCTTTGAGCACATAGGTGTTGAGCAGATAGTTAATAGGCAGAGTGATGGTGAGCATGAATGTCACGGCAATGCCGAGTCCGAACGCTGTCTTTACATTCTTTGATACCGCCAGGAAGGAGCACATGCCCAGGAAGTAGGCGAATATCATGTTGTCGACAAATATCGAGCGTATAAAGATATTGAAATTTTCCATTGTCGTAAACTGTTTTATTCCTGAATATCTTTATTGATTGAACGATGCACCCAGATGATGCAGCCCACTACGATGAGCGCCATAGGGGGGAGTATCATGAGGCCGTTATTGACGTAGCCGGCGTCGTAGAACGACTGCGGTATCACCTGCATGCCGAAGAGCGTGCCCGAACCGAGGAGCTCGCGGAAGAAGGCCACGATAACGAGAATGATGGTGTAGCCGATACCATTGCCCACACCGTCGAGAAACGAGGGCCAGGGGCTGTTGGCCATTGCGAACGCTTCGAGGCGTCCCATCAATATACAGTTGGTGATAATCAATCCGATAAACACCGAGAGCTGCTTGGCCACGTCGTAGGCGTAGGCGAGCAGGAGCTGGTTGACGATGATTACCAGTCCGGCCACCACCACGAGTTGCACGATGATACGGATATTGGTGGGGATAGTGTTGCGCATCAGGGAGATGATGACATTGGAGAACGCGAGCACCGCTATCACCGACATGCCCATGACAAGGGCAGGCTCAAGTTTGGCGGTGACAGCCAGCACGGAACAGATACCGAGTATCTGCACCACCACCGGGTTGTCTTTGGAGAACGGGTTGAAAAATACCGTCTTGTTTTTTATTTTTTCAGCCATAGCTTTTTTGATTTATCACATCGACATTATTTACGGAGTGTCTGCAGGTAGTTGTCGTAGGGTTGCAGACAGTTGTCGAGCATCGAGCCTACGCCCTTGCTCGTGATGGTACCGCCTGAGATACCGTCGACATAGTCACTGCCGTCGGCGGGATTCTGGCCTGCCTTCACTACCTTGACGGGCAGGAACTTGTCGCCCTTGAAGAACTCTTTGCCTACAAATTCTTTCTGGAAACGCTCGGTTGCAATCTCGGCTCCGAGGCCGGGGGTCTCGGAAGCGTGGTCGAAGTAGGCGCCGTAGACGGTGGAGCCGTCGGCATCCAGTGCCACATAGCCCCATATCGGGCCCCAGAGACCGTTGCCGGCAACGGGGAGGATATATTTGGTGACACCGTCATCGAGACGACACACGTAGACGGGGAGCTCGCGGGCGCTTGCCTGCTCACGTGCCTGCTCGGCTACGTCGATATTGAATATCGCCATGTCGTCGGCACCACCCTCTTTCACCACCTTGCCCTCGGCGTTGACCACGAGCATGGAGGTAATATGGTCGGCAAACTGACGGTCGACATCCTTATCGTTGACAGGGATATGAACCGAAGCGAGTATCTGCTTCATCTTGTCGGCATTGGCATTGGCCACCTGACGGTCGCGCAGCGACATCGCGGTGAATGCCAGAGCCGCTCCCACTACAACCACCAGTACGATGATGTAGATTACGGTATAGGTATTGCTTTGCTTATTCATTGTCAGTGATTTTTAACTTCATACGGCGTTCGCGACGGCGCACGTTGCTCTGCACCACGCACCAGTCGATAAGGGGAGCGAAGGCGTTCATAAGCAGCACGGCGAGCATGGCGCCCTCGGGGTATCCGTTGTTATATACACGTATCAGTATCGCGATGGCTCCGACAAGGAAACCGTAGATATACTTGCCCACGTTGGTGCGGCAGGCGGTGACGGGGTCGGTAGCCATGAACACAGCGGCAAATGCAAATCCGCCGAGACAGAGCTGGTCGGCCACCGAGAGCATCGACGCAGGATAGAGCGGCGAGCTGAATGTATTGGCTATCAGCGACATCACTGCGCCGCCGGCAAATACCGAAAGGATGATGCGCCACGAAGCTATGCCTGCAAACAGCAGGATGGCGGCGCCGATAAGGATACACAGCGTGGAGGTTTCGCCAAACGAGCCGGGGATAAGACCGAGGAACATGTCGCCCGTGGTGACGGGGTCAGCGCTGACGGTAGAGGTGATTCTAACACTCTGCTCGCCGGCCTGGAGCGCTACCTGACCGAGGGGTGTCGCGCCGGTGAAGGTGTCGACTACGGTGCCCTCGCCGAGGCCTGCGATAGCCTGCGTGTCGACAAACACTTTGTCGCCGCTCATGCTGGCCGGATAGGCGAAGAAGAGGAACGCGCGGGTCACGAGCGCTACATTAAATATATTATAGCCTGTGCCGCCGAACACTTCCTTGACGAAGATTACGGAGAATGCGGTGGCTACGGCTATCATCCACAGCGGGGTGTCGACCGGGCATATGAGCGGTATCAATATACCGGTCACGAGAAAGCCCTCCTGTATCTCCTCGCGGCGCCACTGTGCCACGGCAAATTCTATGCCGAGACCTACGACGTAGGCCACAATGAGTTTGGGTAATACGCTGAGCAATCCGTAGAGCATCAGCGTGAAGAACGGTTTGTCGGCCGCTCCGATAGCCTCCCAGTGCTGATACCCGGCATTGTACATGCCGAACAGCAGACAGGGCACGAGTGCCATCACTACAATTATCATGGTGCGCTTTGAGTCCATGCTGTCATGGATCTGCACTCCCGACGTCGAGGTGGAGTTGGGAGTGAACAGGAAAGTCTCAAAGCCATCATACACCGAGTGGAAAGCGTGAAGCTTGCCTCCCTCCTGAAAATGTGGCTTGACCTTGTCAAGCATTTTTCTTAATGCTTTCATCTATACTTTTTACAGCTTCGAGCTGCGTGATTGGTTTATACTTTTAATTAGCGGCCTACTCTACCTCCTTGCGCAGGAAGTCAAGACCTTCGCGCACTATCTTCTGCGCTTCGATTTTTGAAGTGTCGGCAAATTCACCGAGAGCGAAGTCCTCGGGGGCTACTTCGTAGATACCGAGTTTTTCCATCTTCTCGATGTCGCGGCCTATGATGGCTTTGAGCAGATACTCTGCCATGATATCCATAGGCATGTAGCGGTCATACTCGCCCGACATGATGAATGCGCGGCGACCACCTTTGAGGCGGGCGTCGGGACGGAAAAGGCGTTTGAGGAATTTGCCGGGGAATGTGCGGCTCTCGCTCATCTTGGAGGGAGAAATCGAGGCCCAGCCCATAAACTCGTCAACGTCGTCGCCTTCGGGTATGACGGTAATCTGGCGGTAGGGATAGCGGAGATAGCCGTCGGCGGCTACGGTGATGCCTGTCAGCACATTGCCTGAGATGATGCGCTGATGATGGTCGGCGGGGCGCAGTTTGCCGTCGGTAAGCGAGGCTATGGTGGCGCCGATGACTGCCTTGTACACTTTGGGGTCGGCAACCTCCGAGCCTGTCAGGGCTACGTAGGTTGTGGTATCGACAGTGCCTGTGAGCATCAGGCGACCCATGCGCCAAAGAGTGGCGATGTCGAGCGTCCACACTGTCTCGCCCTTGTTGACGGGGGCGATGTTGGCTATCAGCACTCCGGCATTGCCTGCGGGGTGCGGTCCGTCGATGTCGACCATCTCAGCCCCCTTGATGTCGGGAAGCTTACTGCCGTCGCGGCGGCCCACATATATCTTGCCCTTGGTGGTAAGCGCCAGGAGTGCTACTCCGGCTTCGAGTGCCTTGATGTCGTTGTAATAGTTCACGGGGTCGGCTGCAAGGGGCGCCGAGTCGATGGCGGTGACAAAAATGTCGCGGGGCTGTGCGTCGGGGTTAGGCACGATGTCATAGGGGCGCTGACGCATCATGGCCCAGAGACCCGAGTTCTTGAGCAGTCGGCGTGCCGAGTCGGCATCGCTGACCTTGGTGTCAAATTCGGCCTTGGCGCTCTTGCTGACGTCGCCGTCGGGAGTCACGGTGACACACATTATCTTACGTCGCTCTCCGCGCACTATGGCTGTCACCGTTCCCTCCACGGGTGATACGAGTTTCAGCTCCGAGTCACGTTTGTCGTAGAGCAGAGGGTCGCCCACTTTCACCTTGTCACCCTCTTTGACCGAGGGTTTGGGGACGAATCCGAGAAAGTCGTCGGGAATTATGCCGTAGGTCGACGATTGAGGCGCATCAACGGCAGCCGCATCGCCAAGTCCGCCGGCTATCCTGATATCAAGCCCTTTCTTTATTGTTAATTTCCGGCTCATAAATATATTATACAATAATTAAAGTTCAACAGTTGAAGCGATTTGTACACGGGCACTCCTCTGCCGCAGTCAGCCACGGGCGGCACGGCGCTCGCAGCACCGGCGGTCGCGTCACATACCGATATTATACACTGATTATTAATCATGGCAGGAGAGGCTACTCCAAAATCTCTGCAAATTTACATCTTTTATATTAGAGAAAATAGAAATATTCAGCATTTTTTTCAAAAAAATTAAGGAAACAGGGGCCGACATGCAGCATATATCGCATAATATACTATAAAAGAGGGTGGCAGATGATATTTATACCCGTTATTCCGACGGTACTCTGAAGACACATGCAGGGAGGTAGACATCATTTCTTAAAAATATAACTTAAAATACCTTTATTATTAACAAAATAACGGAATGCTACAGATTTTGAGCCATAAAAATTTTGCCAGTTTAAAAATAAAGGATAAATTTGCAGATAGAAGTTACGTCAGCCTTTGGCATAACTTCTAAAAAACAAATGACATGACAGACATTAAATCATGCTATTACATTGGCATTTCCTTAAGCTCAAGAGACGCCGACAGACCATAAATCTAACGCCTTGTACCTTTTACGAAGCCTGAAAAATAGCGTTGAATAAGATGTTCAGCCAATCGTTTAAAACAATCTTTTGAAAGAAATTAAATAACAATCATTATTAATTAACCATTAATTTAAGTATTTATCTTTTATGGAAGCTCAAAAGCCCAATTCTCCCCAGCCTCGTCCCGCTGACAAGGCTATCGGTCAAGCGCAGAAAAGCAAAGTACGCGGTGTCAAGAACGCATTCTTGGTAATCATCTGCTGCTTTGTAGTAGCCGTTTGCTTATTCTTGTTCGTATTCGGTGGTTCAGGCCACTTCGGTAAAGTACAGCTCCAGAGCGAAGCTACTCAGCTCCCCCTTTGGGAAGCTAAAGCAGGCGGTACAACTGAAGACGTAAGCAAAGCTGCCGCTTATTCTAAAGAAGAAGCTAAAGAACTCGAAGACGAAGGTCTCGAAGGTTCACCCAAACCCGCATACTACAGCGGTTCAATGGCATTCGCTCCTGACTATGTAGCTAAAGATGCTCACCCCGAAGACCTTATCGGTACTGTGTACAAAGGTGGTATCATCGTGCCTATCCTCCAGACTCTTCTTCTCACAGTGCTCGTACTCTCAGTTGAGCGTGCTATCGCACTCAAGAGCGCCAAGGGTAATGGCTCTATCGCCAAATTCGTATCTGAAGTTAAGAAATGTCTCGCCAAGAACGACATCGACGGTGCTCAGGCTCTCTGCAAAAAACAGCAGGGTTCAGTTGCAGCCGTAGTTTCTGCAGCTCTCGTCCGCTACAAAGAGATGGACGCCAACACCGTTCTTACCAAAGAGCAGAAAGTTGCTACTCTCCAGAAGGAAGTAGAAGAGGCTATGGCAGTTGAGATGCCCTCACTCCAGCAGAACCTCCCCATCGTGGCTACCCTCACCACCCTCGGTACTCTCGTCGGTCTTCTCGGTACTGTGATCGGTATGATCAAATCATTCCAGGCTCTTTCAGCATCAGGCGCTCCCGACTCAACCGAACTTTCAACCGGTATCTCTGAGGCACTTATCAACACCGCCTTCGGTATCGCAACCGGTGCATTCGCTGTAATCTCTTACAACTTCTACACCAACAAAATCGATAACCTCACTTACGCAATCGACGAAATCGGTTTCTCTATCGTACAATCGTTTGCAGCTACTCACTAATCCAACCTTAATTTTACAATAGTATTAATCTCGAAAACATCTAAGTAAAATATGGGAAAGATTAAAGTAAAAAGGAAGAGCACCCTCATCGACATGACCGCGATGAGTGACGTGACCGTACTTTTGCTTACCTTCTTCATGTTGACTTCGACGTTCCTTCAGAAAGAGCCGACTCAGGTTGTGACCCCTCCCTCGGTATCCACTGAGAAAATCCAGCTGTCAAACGTAGCCCAGATTCTTGTGGCTACCAGCGAGGATGACAAGGATACCCCCAAGGTGTACATCTCGGTGACGGGTGAAGCAAACCCCGATATCCCCGAAGATGATCCCGGCGCATGGGGCACCGAGAATCTCCGCAAGGAAATCCTCCGCAACGCTATCGCTCTTTATAAGGAATACGGCGGTAAAGACCCCGGTATCACTAATGATGACATCGAAAAGTTCGCCAAAGTGGGAACTTTCGGTGTGCCCATCAGCAAGATGCACGAGTTCTTCTCACTCGACCAGACGAAGCAGGATGAATGGTTAAGCGACCTCGACAGAGCCGACTCCGGTATTCCGTTGGCCAACTACCTTACCACTAAGGAAATTGGCGCTGACGGTCAGCCCGTCAAAACCAACGAATTCCAGATGTGGATGCGCGCTATCTTCAATGCTACCCCCTACGACGAAGGTCTCCAGACTCTTAACTACAAGATGCGTAAGACCGGCGAAGGTATAGCAGTGAAAGCCGACCGAGGCACGGCATTCAACACCGTTAACAAGGTGCTTGAAAACCTCCGAACCATTAAAATGAACAAATTCACCGTCATGACGGCGTTGAAATCAGAAAACGATTAATCAATATGGCACAGATAGAACAATCAGACGGCGGCAAAAAGAAAAAAGGCGCCCAGAAGAAGATGCATATCCATGTCGACTTCACCCCGATGGTGGATATGAACATGCTCCTTATCACGTTCTTCATGCTTTGTACCACGATGATTAAATCGCAGACACTTAGCATTGCGCTCCCCGCTCCTCCCGACCCCGATAAGGAGCGTTCGCAAGATAACTCTGAAACCGTAGCCGAAACCAAAGCTATCACTTTGATTATCGACTCCGAACGTGATAAAAACGGTAACATCGTTTTGGATGAAAACGGTAACTCCAAGGATGTTGTTTACTACTACTTCGGCTTCGAGCCCGTTGTCACCGACTCCAAGCAGGTGATTTTCGGTCAGGATGCCGCCGGTGAACCCACCAAGGTAGACAACACCGTGAAAGCCGAGAAATTCATCGGTAACGATGGTAGCACAACTCAAGGTATTCGCCGTATTCTCCACGACCGAAATGCCGATGTGCTTGCTCAACTCGAGACCTACAAGGCGCAGTGGCGCCGCGGTAAAATCACCGACGAGGAATATCAGGTCGAAGCACGTAAAATACGTAACGACTCTACTATCTCCAACCGTCCCCAGGTTACCGTCAAAGCTACTCCCGAGGCCTCATGGCAGAGCGTGATCTCAGCCCTCGACGAAATGCAGATCAACCAGATTTCGCAGTATCGTATCGGCACGTTCACCCCTACCGACTCTCTCTTGATTGTGGATTACAAACGTCGCAACCCGGCTGAATAAGGTGTAAGATTTATTAACTTTTAAAATTGTAAGAACATGGCAAAAGATGTAGATCTTTCATCAAAAGAGTGGACCGACATTATTTTTGAAGGCAAAAATAAAGAGTTCGGTGCATATACCCTCCGTCAGGGAAGCGACCGTCGTCACAACCTCGCTGTCCTCTACGTTGTAGCAGGTCTGGTGGTAGTCCTTATCCTCGCTTGGCTCTACGGCATGTATCAGGCCGAGAAAGAGCGCGAAGAGAAAGAACGTATCGCCGAACTCCTCGCTCAGGTTGAGCAGCAGCAGTTCGAGGAATTCGAGGCCGAACTCGAAATCCCCGAAGAGGAAGAGAACCAGATGGAACAGGATCAGGATATCCCCGAACCCGAAGAAGAGGAAGCTCTCGCTGAGGAAATCCTCAACACCGAGAAGTTTACCGAATTCCTCGTGCAGAAGGACGAAGAGGTAACCGAGCAGGTTAAATCAGCCGATGAAGTAAAAGATACTTCAACAGCTCTCGGTTCAACCAACTTCGACCAGGGTACCGACGACCTCAACATCGTTCGCGAACACAAGAACGAAGTAATCGTAGAAGAGAAGAAACCCGTTCCCGTTGAGGAGAACAAGGTATTTACCTCAGTAGAGCAGATGCCTCAGTTCCCCGGTGGTGAAGCCGAACTTCTGAAATATATCTCATCTCACATTAAGTATCCCGCAATCGCGATGGAGAACAATGTACAGGGTCGAGTTGTAGTTCAGTTCGTCGTAACCAAGGACGGTTCAATCGGTGAAGTAAAAGTAGCACGTGGTAAAGACCCCGACCTTGACAAAGAAGCAGTACGCGTAGTCAAGACCTTGCCGAAGTTTATCCCCGGTAAGATGAACGGTCAGGCCGTTAACGTGTGGTACACCCTCCCGATCAACTTCAAGCTCCAGGGCGTATAATCCCAAGCTCCAGCAGCTTGCCCCAAAGCAAGCTCCCAAATATCAGGCGAAGCCGTTGCTCTCCCCCACCCCGGGNAAACAAAGAGCAACGGCTTCGCTGCATTCTATCCCNCCCACTCCCCNCCACCTANCAANGCTTGCCGNAGATTGTTTCAACGTCTACTTAAAATAAAGTAATTTTCGACTTCTACTTATCAAATTAATTTTGTATATTTGACACAGAAACATCGGCGATATATACCACCGTGCGGCATGCCCCGGCAGGATAGACCGGTTTCAGCATACACTTCAACTAATAACCCTTTCATACATATGAGTTCATTTATAATTGAGGGAGGGAAGAAACTCTCCGGCACCATAGAGCCTCAGGGCGCAAAGAATGAAGCGTTGCAGGTAATCAGTGCCTGTCTGCTCACCTCCGACGAGGTAACCATCGAGAATATTCCCGACATTCTTGACGTGCGCAATCTCATCGGTCTGCTCGAAGCCATGGGCGTCAACGTGACCCGCAATTCAAAGCACTGCTACACATTCCGTGCCGACAACATCGACACTGACTACGTAGACTCACTCGACTTCATTACGCGCTCCTCAAAGCTGCGCGGCTCGGTGCTGCTCATAGGTCCGCTGCTCGCACGCCTCGGTCGCGCCTACTTCCCCAAGCCCGGAGGCGACCAGATAGGCCGCCGCAAGGTCGATACCCACATTCTCGGACTCATGGCCCTCGGCGCCAAGGCTGACTATGATGCCGACATGTCATCATTCCGCCTCGACGCTCCCGACGGTGGCCTGAAAGGCTCCTACATGCTTCTCGACGAGGCTTCGGTGACCGGCACTGCCAACATCATCATGGCCGCCTCGCTCGCCGAAGGTGAAACCACCATCTACAACGCCGCCTGCGAGCCCTACGTGCAGCAGCTCTGCCGCATGCTCTCATCAATGGGTGTCGCCATCCGAGGCATCGGGTCAAACCTTGTTACCATCACCGGCAACAAGGAACTGCGCGGCACCACCCACCGCATCCTCCCCGACATGATTGAGGTAGGCTCGTTCATCGGTCTTACCGCTATGACACAGTCATCGCTGACCATACGCAACGTGTCGATTGACAATCTCGGCATCATACCGCAAAGTTTCCGCCGCCTCGGCATCAACGTACAGCAACAGGGCGACGATCTCTACATCCCCGAACAGGATACCTACGAGATAGAGACCGGTCTTGACGGCTCCATCCCCACCATTGCCGATGCTCCCTGGCCCGGCCTTACGCCCGACCTCCTGAGCGTGATACTTGTGGCTGCCACGCAGTGCAAGGGCAGTCTGCTGATTCACCAGAAAATGTTTGAAAGCCGCCTCTTCTTCGTTGACCGACTCATCGAGATGGGCGCACAGATTATACTCTGCGACCCCCACCGCGCCGTAGTCATCGGCCTTGACCACCGCTATCCGCTGCGTCCCCACAGCATGTCGTCGCCCGATATTCGCGCCGGTATCGCNCTGCTCATCGCGGCAATGTCGGCCAACGGCACCTCCGTAATTGGCAACATAGAGCAGATACAGCGCGGCTACGAGGACATTGACCTCCGCCTCAACGCCCTCGGCGCCTCCATCTCCCGCCACGAGTAAGCCATCGTCCCGGCATACAAACGCATAGAATTCCTTACTATGACGAAAAATCAAACAGACTATGTGACATGCGTCATCGGTGCATTGGCACTGATGACCGGTAAGTCTTGCTCTTTAATATATCAGAAACTCCGTGCTTCCGGCATATTAAAGGATTATCTGGTAGCCGCTTACGACGTACTCCACACGTTCAGTCTCGAATATGTGGCTGAGGATGTAATCAAACTAATGCAAAAGAAAGGATATTCGCTATATGCCAATCATGGATAAAGCTACCCGAATATTGAGGGACATGAAGTATGCCCGTATTATTGAACTGATTGCAGAGAAGCAGCGTATCCCGCTTGAGGAAGCCATGGATATGCTCTACTCGTCACCATTGTTTGAAATCATTGATGACGGTACGGCCGACCTTATATGCCGCAGTGACATATATCTGGCCAACGAAATAATACGCACGCACGCCGCCTCCTAACCGGAATAATTACCTACGCCTTTTCTATTCAATCAAGAACTCGCCACTATGGAAGAAAAATCAAGTGGCAGGAATTTCAGTTTAGGATTCAGGCAATTAAGCCGCGTTGTTTACTTGGGGGGAGTTAGCGGGTGGAGGAGAGTGGTTGCTCTGCGAGGTCTATTGCGGGGATGCCGGCTGCTGTCAGTTCGCGGTGGTAGCGTTGGCGCCGACGGCGGTTTATGTCGTTTGACAGCACTATTGTGTCGGCATTGACACTGCGATAGAGCGCTACGGGGTCGCCATACCATTTCGCTGTCACGAGGCAGTAATCGACAACGGGGCTANCTGTATTGACATCTATTGTGTCAGTATCTATCGGCTTTTTATCTTTATCNTTCGCCCTACTTANNACACGCATGCGGCGCGCGCCGAACTCTATTGTNCCGCCNGACTGNGCCGCTACCGAGTCGAGTGGCAGCATTNCAATGCAACGGATGTNGCGCGTGGCCATATAGTCGCGGTAACGGTCGGCAATGGTCAGCGANTCGTAGGCATACTCATGACGTGCGGAGGCAGTCAGCACACGCAACGTGTCGCCACGATGCTGCGCCACNGCCGTTGCCGATAGCGACCGAAGCATGTAAGCCTCTCCGTCGGCATNCACAGGNCGCACCGCCGCACCTACACCCACCGTGAACAGCGCCGTTGCCACGGCCAACACNNCATAGTTCCANCGNCGNCNATAAAGATACAACCCGAAAAATGC
Organism: Barnesiella sp.; assembly: GCA_014801075.1. GTDB lineage: Bacteria > Bacteroidota > Bacteroidia > Bacteroidales > Muribaculaceae > JAGBWK01. The sequence goes on from JAAVEW010000007.1 coordinate 21,675, forward strand.
CAACGCNGCATACATCGGCACCATAAGCCAACCGTCAATATAGATACCCTCGACAGCNGCCNCGGGCAGNCCNGCAACNAGNCGCACAACGCTGTCAAATGCNCCATAGACNGCGTCNAGNCAACNGACAAGCCACGCCGGNTCAACACCGAGCAANAGCAGCGCTGTAAGCAANACNCCNCCNCCTATCATNAGCGGCATCACGGCCACTGCCNCGATATTNGCTACAAAGAAAAACAACGGCACACTGTGAAAATGCCATGCCACAAGCGGAAAAGTGCCTAACGTGGCGGCGAGNGTCACAGCCGCGANGCTCCACAGCNCGCGCCANCGCGACCGCGCAACGCCCTGNGGCATGAGCCGNGGACTGAACAGAATGATACANAGCGTTGCCACAAACGACAATTGAAATCCGGCATTGAAAAGCGACAACGGNGAGAACACCAGTATCANTATCGCCGCNAGGCAGAGCGCATTGAGCGACGAACGCGGCCGGTCAAATATCAGCGCCAGCAGTACGGCCGACGCCATGATGACGGCACGGCACACCGACGGCGACATNCCGGTCAGCACGGCNTAGGCCCACAGCACCCCGATAGTGAGCCACCAACGCAGTTTCCTGTGTCCGGCCACCACGAGCGGGAACAGAAGCAGTGACACCACCACGGCTATCACAGCCACGTGGGCGCCGCTCAGTGCCAGTATATGAGCCACACCGGNCGAGNCATANTGCTGCCGCCGCTCAGGAGTGAGTGCTGCCGTGTCACCCGTAAGCACCGCTGCGAGNAACACCGCCGCCTGCTCGCTNAGTCCCGAGGAGTAAATCCTGTCAACTATCTCCCCNCTCAATCGTTGCAGCGCAAACAACGGATTGNCNGAACGCCCCGTGACCTCAAGGCAATCCTGNGGCACATAGCAGAGCAACGATATGCGCGTATTNAAATAAAACTCCGACAGNTCATCTTCGAGCGGCATATCAGTGGAGCGGCGCGGCAATGAATANGTGCCTGAGAATCTTATCTTATCGCCGACCTCAAGGGCCGGAACGAAAAGCGGATAGGTAATCCTGACGNTGAAGTCTCCNNCNGCATGACCGCCAACTTCCACATCGGCNCTCTGNCCCACGGCCTTCACCTCCACACGCGTCACTACNCCCTCCAACCTCGTCNCGCGGCCCGGNNCGACCTCAAACTGCACCGGAACAGATTGACCTACAGCCACCACGGCAAGCGCCATGGGCAACAACAGTTCGGCAACCCATGACCGCCGCAAAGCAACTGCCGCCAACCCCACGACCACCATAACAGCCACCGCCACGCCCGTATCTACCGCGACATAACGGCCAAACAAAACCCCTGCCACGACACCTGTAAGTATCGGCAGCAGGGGTATATAGGATAACGGCGGTTGTGTCAGTCGCATGGGAGCGCGGGGGCTACATTGTCAGTTCCACCACAAAGAAACTTGACACTCCGATGATAATCCAGAGCAGGATGGCAAGCAGCAGCGGGCGCAGTCCTACCCTTTTGACCGTAGCCAGCGACAGACTCGCGCCGATGAAGAACAGCGTCACTACAAGGAGTTTCTTGGCTATATATACAAGCTCTTCGGTCAGCCACGCGGGCAGATTGAGATAGGTGTTGACCAACATCGCTACCACGAAGAGGATGATGAACCAGGGAATTGAAATCTTGGCCGAATTCTTGTCGCGGAAGATGAACATGGTGACGAACGCCAGGGGGATAATCCACAGCGCGCGGGTACACTTGATGACTGTCGCAATCTTGCACGCCTCGGGGCTGAACGCATCGCCCGCACCTACAACCGAAGAAGTGTCGTGGATAGCGATGGCTGCCCATGTGCCGAACTGCTCGTCGGTCATGCCGAAATAATGGCCCATTGGCGGGAAGATGAAGAGCGCGATGGCATTAAGTATGAAGATTACACCGAGCGACACGGCCATCTCCTCGTCATCGGCGCGGAGCACGGGACCTACGGCTGCGATTGCGCTGCCGCCGCATATTGCAGTACCGGCCGAGATAAGATAGCTCGTCTTGCGGTTGAGATGAAACCAGTAGCCTATCAGCACGCCGAGCACCATGACGCTGATTACAGACACGATGGTGAACATCATGCCCTGACCACCCGACTTCAGCGCCTCGGTGATACTCATACCGAAACCGAGACCTACGACCGAAGCCTGGAGCAGATACTTAGAACCTTTCTTGTTGAACTTCGGGAAAGGCATCGGGAAGATGAAGGCAAACACAAGACCGACAAACAGAGCAATGGGCGCCGAAGCTGCAGGCAGGTCAAATTTGTCAAAAGGGAAAAGAAGCAGAAGCACGATGGCCACGTAGACCCACTTGGCTGCCTTCGCAAGCGCCGACGGTGCTTCGTTTGTAGTAACTCGCTTACTCATAAATAGTTATTTAAAAGTATATATTGTTAAAAAATAGACTCTGAAAATAGCTGTCTACTGTCGGGGATTATGCGAACAGCCGCAATTGTACATTCATTTTACGGACTGTATATTTATAAACGGCAGTAATTATCGGATATTACTTGTTTAACGATTATTCATTCCATATATTCCATGCGGCAAACGCCTGCAGAAGAAGCATTTCCAGACCGTTTTTGGTCTCGGCGCCCTGCTCGGCGGCTTTGCGCATGAACAGCGTTACGTCGGGATTGTAAAGGAGATCGTAGCACAGATGCTTGGCTGTCAGGCAGTCGTAGGGAATATCGGGGCACTCGTCGACGTGGGGATACATGCCGAGCGGCGTGGTGTTGACGATGACGAGATTCTCGGCCATGACTTCAGGTGTGAGGTCGGCGTAGGTGATGACACCTTTGCGTGGACTGCGCGACACGAGCGTGGCCTCGACGCCGAGGTTTTCAAGTCCGCGCACAACAGCTTTTGATGCACCACCTGTGCCGAGCACGAGAGCCTTGCGTCGCTCGTCGTTGAGCAGCGGCTTTATAGAGTCGGAGAAACCGATGATGTCGGAGTTATAGCCTTTGAAACGGAGTTCGCCGCGGGTGCGTATGAACTTGATTACGTTGACCGCACCGATTTTCTCCGCGTCCTCGTCCATATCGTCGAGATACTGAATCACCTGCTCCTTGTAAGGGATGGTGACGTTAAGACCCGACAGATTGGGACACTCGCTCACCACCTCCATGAGGTCGCCGATATCGGGAAGCTCGAAGTTGAGATAGCGGGCATTGATGCCCTCGGCTTCAAACTTCTGGTTGAAATAGCGCTGTGAGAATGAGTGAGTCAGCGGATAACCGATGAGTCCGTAGATTTTTTCGTCGTTTAGCATAATTTTTCTCCTTTAAATATGCAAATATACTTATTTTTTAACGCGTAAAGGTATATTCTTCTTAAAATTTCAAATTTTTTACCTCACGCGTCGCTAATAGCTCCGTCAGTATCACAGGCTCATTGATGGCACCTCAAGCCACTGCGCGTCGGGGAAATGCTCGGCCACGTAGTTGCGGATGTAGCTGCGCGTCTCGGGAGCGATGACCGGATCGGTGTCGAAGTGGGTGTTGTAAAGGAGATACTTCAGTCGCAGGTTGCGGCGCGCTATAGCTTCGAGAGCGAGGAGCGTGTGGGAGATGGAACCGAGTTTGGCGTTGGTAACGAGGGCTACATCGAGGTCATTGTCGGTGACGTAGTCGATAGTGAGATAGCGCTCTGTAAGAGGTACCATCAAGCCGCCGGCACCCTCCACGAGCAGAGTGTCGTAGCGTTCCTCAAGCTGCTTGCGGGCAGCGTCGATAACAGCGATGTCGAGTTCACGGCCATCGACCTTGGCGGCAAGGTGAGGCGACGAGGGGTAGGTGAAAATCATCGGTGCGGTCAGCGGGTATTCCTCCTCAGCCATGTCGCGGTTCATGATGCGGCGGTGAAGTTCGATATCCTCGGAGCGGCCTTCGTTGCCTGTCTGCACAAATTTCTGTGTCATCACTGAGCGGCCCTTTGCTGCGAGCCAATTGGCCAGCCAGCCGGTGGCGTATGACTTGCCGGCATCGGTGTCGATACCGGTCACGAATATTGTTTCCTTATCCATTTTTTCTGATTAATATGAACTTGGTGTTGAATTTCAGTATGGCTTTGTCGCCTTCGGTGAGTAGCTGCATCAGACGGCGGGTGGCGGCTACCGGCATAGCTTTGCGTGCCAGCGAGTTGACACCGGTTGAGCGCATATGGGCAAGTGCCTGAGCGGCTGTGTCAAATTCGAGACTGAACTCCTCGGTAAATGTGTCGCACTCCGCTGCGGGGAGCGATTCAAGCACGTCGTCTACCTGCGGATAGTGCATGGCCGAGGCGCCGGGGAGCTGCGACAACTGCGGGATAGTTCCCTCCACGTAGCACGAGATGAACGCCTGTCCGCCGGGGGCAAGCGCACGAACAACCTCGCGCAGAAAGCGGCGCGGCGAGTTGAACCACTGTATGGTCGATGATGAGAAGAATATGTCGATGGAATTGTCGGGCACACGGCGCAACTGCATCTCGGCGTCGCAAGCCTTCACCTCCACACGATTACCGTCAGCGGCCGTGACAGCTGACGGCGCGAGGTCCCAAAGCTCCACGCGGCTGTTACTCAACGAGGGCAGGTAGCGCTTGGTAAGCACTCCCGGGCCGCTGCCGGCCTCCACTATCGCAAGTCCGTCGGTAACGGTAAGCCGGGGTAATGCGGCAGCTATCATTCTGTCGGCTACGCGGCGCTGCACTTCGGCCTCGCGCTCGTAGGATGGCGTCGCCGTGGCAAATCGGTCGCCCACAAGCAATTTGTCGACAAATGCTCCGGCCATGAAACTGCTGAAATCAATGGCATGGTGGGCACCGTGCATCACGCGCACACGTTCCGTCGCTCCCTCCCAGGCGCGCTTCATGTTATCGAACGGAAATATCAGGTCGCTGTCCGAGAGATATATCTCGTCCCAGTTAGCGGTATCGAGAGCGCCGTCAACAGGAATGCGGGCACGCACGGCAAGCAGTTCGTCGCGCAGTTCATCGACACCTCGTTGCGGACGCTTCGGCATCAGTGACTGCATCATCGACTCGCCGCCGCATATTCGTCGGTAGAATTTCTGCAACGCTCCCTCATCGGGCAGTTTTGCCGTGAGGTCATAGATGCGCGGCGGTATGCCGTAATCGGCACTAATGGGACTGAGCGTGCCGTTGACGGCTATAGTGCGGGTGACGGGCAGACGGGGGTGGGTTGATATGAAACGGTCGGCATGCCACACGCCGAGCGACCATGCAAGCACGCATATTTCGTCATATCCATCAAGTAAGGTCGCGTCGAAATCCTCGTTGCGGTAGTCGTAGACGACCATTATATCGTAGCCGGGCTTTGACAGAGAGGCGAAACCCGATGCATCCATGCCCCACCCTGCGAAAAACAGGATGAGCCGTCGCGGTGAAGGCACCGTATCAGTAGCCGTAACATCGCGGCATTCGCGCTGTAAGTATTTCTGTATCATAACATTCTCCAAACCGCGCGCTACAACTTGGGTAGCCGCGATTTTCCGAGTGCAAATTTACGCAATTTTTCGCTGTCGCCACGCATATAGCACGGATAAATATACAAATGGTGTGCATGACCTGACATCATGCACACCATCCGATATAAACAGGTGTAGTTACCTTATGCTTTGGGAGCTGCGGGACTCGGAGAAATCGCAGTAGTAGACTGAGCTGCAGCAGGAGCAGGCATCGGCTTGGCTTCCCAACCGAGAGCTGAGGCACCGAGCACGGCGGCATCAGCTTCCTTGAGTTCGGAAAGAAGGATTTTAACCTTGCCTTTCCAGGGAGCCATAACGTTTTTCTCCAGAGAGTTGCGCAAGGGACGCATCAACAGGTCACCGCTCTTGGCAAGACCGCCGAAGAGGATAAACGCCTCGGGTGCAGAGAAGGCAGTGAAGTCAGCGAGCGCTTCGCCGAGGATTTCGCCTGTGTAGTTGAAGATATCCTTGGCGAGTTTGTCACCCGACACAGCTGCGTCATACACATCCTTCGAGGTGATTTCGTCGATGGGGATATTGCGGAGGATTGAGGGCTCGGTGCGCACTTCGAGGAATTCACGTGCCGTGCGGGCTACGCCGCTCGCCGAGCAGTAGGCTTCAAGACAGCCTGTACGGCCGCAGCCGCAGAGACGTCCGTTGTGGCGTTTCATGACCACGTGACCGAGTTCGCCGGCAAAACCGTCGTGACCGTAGACGAGTTGGCCGTTGATTACGATACCCGAACCGACACCCGTGCCGAGGGTAATCATGATAAAGTCACGCAATCCGCGCGCAGCACCGTAGGCCATCTCACCGATAGCTGCCGCGTTGGCATCGTTGGTGATAGCCACGGGAATACCGAATTTCTCGCTGACAAGCTGTGCCAAGGGTATGGGCGAGGGCCAGGGAAGATTGACATCAGTCTCGATACAACCCGAGAAATAGTTGGCGTTGGGGGCGCCTATACCGATACCGTGGATTTTATCCTTGGCATCATTGGTCTCAATGAGTTTGGAAAGCTCGGTGTACAGTTCGTCGATATAATCTTCGATTTTGCTATGTTTCTGAGTCTTGATTGAAGAGCTTGCTATTACTACTCCTCGTGCATCAACAATACCGAATACGGTATTTGTGCCACCTATGTCGATACCGACAACGTAAGGTTTTGCCATGATAGTTAATTTAATGATAAGAAAATGTTAAAGTAATTTTTGACAAAGTTATAAAAAACTTTTGAGCAACTATTATGATAACAAATAAATTTGTATTTTTGCGCACTGTCTATAACAATTTTTATAATTCCCGGCTAAACATCCCGGCGACTTTCAGCATATATTCACATATAAATCATTTCAATATAAATAAATTCCTGTAACAATGAAAGAACTGAAAAAAATCATCCCCGCCCTGCTTATAGCTCTCGGTCTGCTGGCCATCGGTCTCGGTATCCGTGCCGGTTTCCGCTCCATGTCATCGGCGCAGCGCACCGTCAGCGTGCGCGGTCTTTCGGAACGCGAAGTGAAAGCCGACAAGGTCACTTGGCCCATCGTATATCAGATTCAGGGCAACGACCTGCCCGAGCTCTACGACCGCGCAAGCGCCACCAACGACATGATTCTCGCCTTCCTCCACAAAGCGGGTATCACCGACAGTGAAATCTCCATCAATGCCCCCGAAGCATATGACCGCGCGGCCAACAACTACTCCAACAATGACTACCGTTTCCGTTTCAACATGACGGAAATCATTGTCGTTACCTCATCACAGGTCGACAAGGTTGACGAACTGATACGCCGTCAGGGCGAACTCCTCAAAGAGGGCATCGCACTCTCGGCCGACGACTACAGCCACCAGGTCAACTACGAGTTTACCGGCCTCAACGACATCAAGCCCGAAATGATTGCCGAAGCCACCCAGAATGCCCGCGAAGCAGCCCAGAAGTTTGCCGACGACTCCGAAAGCAAACTCGGTAAAATCCAAACCGCCTCACAGGGCCAGTTCTCCATCGAAAACCGCGACCAATACACCCCCTCCATCAAAAATGTGCGCGTAGTCACCACCCTCACCTACTTCCTCGAGGACTAATCCACGACCCGGAACGGCCGGAATTGCGTCCTGCAACTTTGGCTCGCAAAAGCGGCTGCAATGAGCGGCAGCTCCCCTCGCAACCGCTTTCCCCCGTCATCACCTGCGACAAACCCCTGCAACGGGGGCGGTATTCTATAAAAAGGGGCAGTATTAAAAAAGGACGCTATCCTATAAATAAAAAGGCGGAATCAATTCTTCAATAATCATGAAATTTGAAGAATTGATTCCGCTATTTTATTGATACCTGAGGAAATACAGGTTGTTATCTCTCAGCTCGGACGGGGTTGTTAAGGAAGTCGGCATAGGCGAGGGCTATGCCTTCGGGGAGCGAGGTGCTGTAGGTCCAGCCGAGGGCGCGGGTTTTGCTTACGTCGAGGAGTTTGCGGGGTGTGCCGTTGGGGCGGGTGGTGTCCCAGAGTATTTCGCCATCGTAGCCTACGGTTCGGGCTACCAGTTCGGTTAACTCCTTTATTGTTATCTCTTTACCGGTGCCGGCGTTGACGGTTTCGTTGCCCGAATAGTTGTTCATGAGGAACACACAGAGATTGGCAAGGTCGTCGACATAGAGAAATTCGCGCAAAGGTGTGCCGTCGCCCCAGCATGTCACTGACGGCGCTCCCGCCACTTTCGCTTCATGGAAACGTCGTATCAGCGCGGGGAGCACGTGGGAGTGCTCGGGATGGTAGTTGTCATTGGGCCCGTAGAGATTGGTCGGCATCACGGATATGAAGTCCGTACCATACTGACTATTAAGGTATTCGCAATATTTCAAGCCGGAAATCTTGGCAAGGGCGTAGGCCTCGTTGGTAGGTTCGAGAGCCGACGTCAGCAGGCAGTCCTCCTTCATGGGCTGCGGCGCAAGACGGGGATATATGCACGACGAACCGAGAAATTCCAGTTTGCGGCAACCGTTACGCCACGCCGAGTGGATGACATTCATCTCCAGCATCATATTCTGATACATAAAATCGGCCGGAGCGTTGTTGTTGGCCACGATACCGCCCACCTTAGCTGCTGCAAGGAAAACGTATTCAGGACGATTCTCGGCAAAGAAACGCTCCACGTCGGCCTGATTGCAAAGGTCGAGTTCGGCATGGGTGCGGGTGATGATATTGGTGTAGCCCTGTCGCTGCAGTTCGCGCACTATGGCCGAGCCTACCATGCCGCGATGGCCTGCCACATATATCTTGGCATCGGGTGACATCATAACGCGGCGCCCTCCTCTCTTGCATTATCCTCGCGGTCACGCAGATAGAGTTTGCGCACGAAACGCATATCATGTTCCACCATCTTGCGCACCAGTTCCTCGAATGATGTTTTGCACGGATTCCAACCGAGAAGTTCGCGGGCCTTGGTCGGGTCGCCGAGCAACTGGTCGACCTCGCAGGGACGGAAATATTTCGGGTCGACTTCTACAACCACCTTTCCGGTAGCTTTGTCGATACCTTTCTCGTTGACACCTTCGCCTACCCATTCAAGCTCGATACCTACGTGGCGGAAAGCCAGCGTGGCAAACTCGCGCACGGTGTGCATCTCGCCGGTAGCTATCACAAAATCCTCGGGCACGGGATGTTGCAGTATAAGCCACATGCACTCAACATAGTCGCGTGCATAGCCCCAGTCACGGCGTGCGTCGAGGTTGCCGAGGTAAAGGCGATCCTGGAAACCCTGCGCTATGCGTGAGGCTGCTATAGTAATTTTACGAGTTACGAAAGTCTCGCCGCGACGCTCGCTCTCGTGGTTGAAGAGGATGCCGTTGACGGCAAACATGCCGTAGCTCTCGCGATAGTTTTTGGTAATCCAGAAACCGTATTGCTTGGCAACGCCGTAGGGCGAGCGGGGATAGAACGGTGTGGTCTCTTTCTGCGGCACTTCCTGCACCTTGCCGTAGAGTTCCGATGTCGAAGCCTGATATATCTTGGTTTTCTTTTCAAGACCGAGTATTCTCACTGCCTCAAGCAGTCGCAGCGGACCGATGGCATCGGCATCGGCGGTAAACTCCGGCACGTCAAACGACACTTTCACATGGCTCTGCGCTGCAAGGTTGTATATCTCGTCGGGCTGCACGAGCTGTATTATTCTGACGAGCGATGAGGAGTCGGTCATGTCGCCCCAATGCAGATTGACCAATCGATTTTGCTTCATGTCGCGAACCCACTCGTCGAGATACAGATGCTCGATGCGACCGGTGTTGAACGATGACGAACGACGCATTATTCCATGCACCTCATATCCTTTTTCAATAAGAAATTCGGCGAGATAACTGCCGTCCTGACCGGTGATACCGGTAATCAATGCCACTTTTTTCATACGTTGTTGATGTTGCTGATTAGTTTACATATAACTGTTAAACATACAAATGTAGAAATAATTTCGTAAATTAGAAAAATTTTTCGGCTAATGGTGTCACAAAACCTGCAACCCGTCGTCAGATAAGTGAAACAACCCCAAAAAGACAGAATGACAGCAACAGAATTTAAATCGGTAATCCTCCCGGCCTACGGTGCAATGACAGCCGTGGCGCGGAAACTGCTCGGCGACCGACAGAGCGCCGAAGATGCAGTGCAGGATGTGATGCGGTCGCTGTGGGAGGGACGTGAGAATATTACTGTCAACGGTGCAGGAACGGCATACGCCGTGCGGTCCGTGCGCAACCGTTGCCTCGACATTCTCCGCCGCAAACCTGCCGATACCGACACACCGATAGAGAACGTTGCCGACACCATAGCCGACGATGATTGCGACGATACACAACGACTCGAACGACTCTCGGCTGCCATCGACAATCTCGGCGAACCGCGGCGCACTATCCTCCGCCTCAGTCTCGCGGGAAAATCGGGGGCTGAGATAGCGGCAACTGTCAACCTGAGCGAGACAAATGTGCGCCAACACCTTTCCCGCTCCCGAAAAGAACTTCGTAAACTTATAATGCAATACGAAAATGATGAACGACTCAACTAAATATAACCGCATAGCCCGACTGATAGCCGACTGGTATGACGGCGCCACGAGCCGCGAGGAGGAGATGGAGATTATCAACTTCTTCCGCGACACCGACCCGGTTACACTGCCCGAAGCTCTCCGACAGGAGGCCGAAGTGTTCGCCACCATCAGCGACCTCTCCGCCGAGTGTCCCGACAAGGAACTGCTGGCCGAAATCGAGGCCGAAGTGGCTCGGGAACAGAGCGTCGCAAAGCCGCGCCGGTTAGGCCTGCGACTCGTATCGGCAGCGGTAGCCGCCTCGGTAGCCGTTCTGCTGATAGTAGGACTCAGCCATAATTCCGACACTCAGCTCATCGCTGAAGCGCATAACGAAGCACAGGCAGCTACGAATGTGACGGAGTATGCTGACAACGCCTTCACACCCGTCGACTCCGTACCCGCAATCGACGCCCCGTATGAAACTGTTCCCGACTCCGCTCCCGCTACCCGCATACGCACCCCGCGCCACGAAAAGACAGTAGAACCTGAGCGTGCCGTCGCCGACGCCGCAGAGCCCGCCGGCTACGTTGACATCCAGGACCCCGAGGAGGCTGCACGCATCCTCGAAGAGGTAAACCGCCACTACTCTCGTGCGCTGGCCATGACCACCAAAGCGATAATCGAGACTGACAACGCGCTCGACAACACCCGCGAAATCATTCGCTCGGCAATCGACAATTCATAAGACACAACAGAACCGGTTCGACAACAAAAACAATAAAAAACAATAAAATATGAAACTGATTATGAAAGCAAAACTCTTACTCCTGCTGGCAATAATGCTCCCTCTGTGGGCTTGCAGCCAGACCCGTATGCTCAACTCACTCCCCACCGGCGACGGTATTACCAAAGTATATATCGGTCCCGCAATGATGAAACTGTCGGGAGGCATGGTCGACAAGTATGCCTCGGAATACAGCAACGTTATCAAGGACATCAAGTCGGTCGAGGTATATTCCTGCGAAAACAAACTGAAATGCGCCCTCGTAATAGCTGAGTTTGAAAAACTTCTCACGAAATACAACACCGAGCAAATGGTGGAATCGGAGGAAGGCGGCGAACGCTCGCTGATTTACATCATAATGGACAAAGACAACGAGGAGATAGGCGGCATGCTGATATTCAACTCCGAGCCCGGCGAAGTTGACATAGTAGCCATCAACGGCAAAATCGACCCCTCCGCATTCGTCCAACAATAGCCCCGCTTCCACAATATCACAGAAGATATTAAATACTTGAATTCTATATTTTAAACAGTAGAACAGTAGATTAAGACAGGAGTACAGTAATGGTAATGTTATGATTGACAACCATCTGCTGTACTCCTGTCTTAATCTACTGGTCTACTGTTGGAGCTCCTGTTCTACTGTTTCAAAAACAATTATCTGTTTTACTCGGCGGAGTTGAACCACTGATAGTCCGTAGGAGTATCTTCGGCAATACCGGTGCCGAGTTCACCGGCATATTCTTCATCGTGCTGCGAGCGGTCGAGGCCGATTTCCTCGCTGTGGCGCGACACTCGCATCGGTATCATCTTGTTGGTAAGCCAATAGATGGCATAACTCATAATGAATGTGTAAGCGCAGACTCCGGCAAGTACAAGGATATGATTCCAGAAGAATGTTGTGCGCGTCACGCCCTCCATTCCGTTGTCGGCAAAATAGTTATAGGCGAATATACCGGTCAGCACAGTGCCGATGATGCCGCCGAGACCGTGGGTGGGAAACACATCGAGGGCGTCGTCAAAGAGGTTGGACGATTTCTTCCAGGTGACGGCGAGGTTGCAGCATATCGTAATCACGAATGAAATGAATATCGACTCGCCGAGTGTAACCCATCCCGCGCAGGGGGTGATTGCCACAAGGCCGATTACTGCACCGATAGCGGCGCCCATTGCCGAGGGCTTGTGACCGCGCAGGGCGTCAAATACTACCCATGTCACCATTGCCGTTGCAGCTGCGGTGTTGGTATTTAGGAATGCCGACAACGCCACGCCGTCGGCTGCCAGAGAGCTACCGCCGTTAAAACCGAACCAGCCGAGCCACAGCAATGCCGCACCGAGGAGCACGAAGGGCACGTTGGCAGGCTTGGAATTTTCGGTTGATGTGCGCCGACCGAGGAACATAGCTCCCGCAAGCGCGGCGATACCTGAAGCCGCATGCACCACGATGCCGCCGGCAAAATCATGAACATGCAGTTTGCCGAAAAGGCCGTCGGGATGCCATGTGCAGTGGGCCAACGGACAGTAAACCAGTATAATCCATATTATCATAAACACGAGATAGCCCGAAAAGCGTACACGTTCGGCAAACGAACCGGTGATAAGCGAGGGGGTGATGATGGCAAATTTCATCTGAAACAATGCGAACAGTACGAGCGGTATCGTGGTGGTAGCCATACCTATCTCGCTGACTGCCTCGGAGGGATTGCCTGTTACGTTTCCTACCCCCACATTATTGAGAAGGAAGAAGTCGCAGGGGTTGCCGATTACGCCCCCTATGTCATTGCCAAACGCGAGTCCGAAACCGAACACTACCCATATGACACTCACGAATCCCATCACGATAAAGCTCTGCAACATGGTGGAAATCACATTCTTCGCTCTCACCATACCACCGTAGAAAAACGATAGTCCCGGCGTCATCATCAACACGAATATCGTCGCGGTAATCATCCACGCGATGTTGGCAAACAAACTGCCGCTCGCAAGGTCATAAAGTCCTTTGGCCGGTCTTACAAACAATCCGATAATACTGATTGCCACAATGCAGGCAAACATTATTATCCATCTTTTCTTCACTCTTTTACCATTAACTGTAAGCATTGGAATTAAGTATTAAATTATTATACAGTATCTATACATCATATTACAATTCATACATAATAGCACAAACCCATTAAAAACACCACAAAGTAAACATAATGCCATAATATATGCAAATATTTTGACAATTTTCTTTTATAAAAATAAAATAAGTAGCAATAATCCAACATATCAGTATATAAGAAAACATGATATATCATACACTTATACTGACATTTAAACAAAAAACAGTGGATTTCAGCCGGCTAAAAATGCCTTGCCAAAATCCACCGCATTATAGTAAATCAGCCAATGCTACTGCAAAACTACTGCACTTCTATTATACTATTCCGCTCCTGCAAAATAATATACTATTTTTTAATCTATTGTACTCCTGCTAAAGCGACTGTACTCCTTTAGAAATAGCACAAGGGTAGATAGACCAACTCATTATGCTACTGTTAGAAAACGTAGCCGATAGAGACACTGATTGTTGCCGAGGAGTAGCTTTTTACCAGCGTGCCCTTGGCTTCGAGAGCCAGTTTGAGAGTCGGGGTCACGCGGTATTCCAGACCGGCGCCCGCATTAAATCCGAAGCGATTATTGCGCGAGGTCACGTCGCCATCGCCGTCCGACGAACTGTCAGTCGGGTCATCGCTGTGATGATAGTTCCAACTCGTGTAGTTGATACCCGCTAACGGATAGAAAACGAACGCATTGTACTGACCGAAATGAAAGGGGAACTGACCGTTGCAGTTTATCGAGAGCGCGTCGCTGTTGTCGTGACGGAAGATATAGTCAACATTCGGTGCCAGACGAAAGTGAGGCGCAAACTCATGCTGAAACCACAGTCCGGCCGTAGGCGAACTGTTGCGGGTATTGTAACCGACCCTCACACCCATAGCGTTTTCACGGGCACCGGCAACTCCGCCGACCAATGCCATGCAGGCAACCGACAGTAATATTCTCGAATATTTCATAACTAAAAAACTAAAATACGATACCAAAAAGCGAAAGGCACCGTATCAGCGAAAACCGCAATCAGCCCTTCACCCGCTTATCGCAACAAAGATATAACAAAAACTTCACTCCCGCAAAAAGAAGATTGGATTATATATCATGCAGGGTAAATCACCGTCATTCGCTCCGATAACTATCAATCTCAACTTATTTAAGCCTCTGCTTATTGAAATTACCGAGAAATTCCGGAAGTTCCGGCGACAGATAATGAGGCACTCCGTCGTTGGTAATGTTTCCCTCCTTGTCTATCATCAGATATGACGGAAAACCGCTTATCTCAAGATAACCCGTAATCCTATCATCCATTTCAGTATCATCTACGAAAATCTGTATTGCATTTGAGATTGTCGGGGCCACCTTAACCCAATCCTCTTTTTCCGAGCGTAGCCACATGACAGCAAACTTCACATCCGAATCCCGGAAATGCTCCCTGAGCGACTCACTTCCACTTAGTCCTGCCCGACATGGTCCACACCAGGTGGCGCTGACATCGAGATAGATAGCTGCACCCTCACACTCCTTTATAAGCCATGCGATAGGATTCACATCGGAAAGATTCCTGAGTTCACCGTCAACATACACCGTCATAGAGCCGGAATTGATGCTCCGGACAGATAACTCACTCTCCGGCTGCCGGCCGTAAACCCTGTCGTAATAATTGCAGTTAAAGAATTCCGACCTGTCGGGAGCAGGTAAATCCGTCCGACAGACGTACATAATATCCCTTATTATTCCTTTCGGTGCGCTCTCCAGCACATCGGGAAATTCACTCATTACGGCACTTATATGATATGGGAACAGCATTACTTTTGTGTTATCCTCATTGAAGATATCAAAAATAGGGTCAAGGAAAAACGCTCGTTTCTCCTCGTCACTATGTCCGCAATACCCTAAAGCTGAATTGGCAAGAGAATAGATATTGTCGGCATTCAACATCGAAACCACCTCGCTCGACAGATTGTGTACAGTCGCATAGCTATCGATACTGTCGCGCCCCTCCCTGACATACTCCTTAAATACCTTCATATATTCTTCAAGCGGCACGGTATCGGATGGCAAACTTCTTGACCAATACAGTTCACTCATGTGCTGAAAGGCCTGATTGTATTGCCGGTTTATCTCCTGTTTGTCGGCCGAGAACTCAACATAAAGAGGCGAAACCGATGCATCAATATCCATGAACACCGAATCACCCGGTGCCGCGAATACGTTTATGAAGTTTCCCCTGTCATAATTTACAGTGAATGTATGAGGAAATGAAAAAGGTATCTTCCGACTGAAAGAGCCGCTGCTGTCAAGTTCACATATTGCCCTTTCGCTCTTCTCCCAAGGATCACATTCATTAATTATCAGGGTGCGCGGCATACCCTCCCCTATCATACGGATGCGCCCGGCAACTGTTATTGAATCGGCAATCTGCTTTTCAGATGAAGCCTCGGTAAAATCATATGGCGTAGCCTTGGCCGAGGGGGGGATGGATGCGGCAATCAGCGCAGCGGTGAAAAATATGGTAACTCTTTTTCTCACAATCAGAAGATTTAACAGATAAAACAGTCGCCGCTTTTTGCCATAAAAAGCACTATTGCGGTGACTTGCTCAAAGTTAACCAAATCCTGCGGATTACGCAAGAGCGATTGGGACAAGATATGAATTTGGCCCGCATAATTCCGACACCTTATCATGGCATTGCTCCTGCCGGCTCTCCGAGAGAGAGCGGCGCAGGAGTCGAAGTGAGCGAATTTTTATTAGTTAAGTAATGTGTGGTATTGGAAAAATGAGTAACTTTGTATGCTTGTAGCAGGCCGAGGCGGCGGGCCGTCAGGATGACTGCTGTCTGCTTCGGGCCAAAAGGTTATCCTTGCAATGAAGATAAAGGGATTTTTCAAGATAATACGAGGCTTGGTGATGACATGTATGTTGCTCGCCATCGTTGTGCCCGCGCTGCTCTATGTGGCGCTCTCATTGCCGTGGATTCAGGATGCGCTGCGCGAGCGTTGCGAGACATTGCTCAGCGAGAAACTCGGTGCGGAGGTGACCGTCGGCGACCTCGGTATACGTCCGTTCAACCGCGCCACGGTGCGCGATGTGGCGATTGTCAGCGAGGGTGACACTCTCCTCGTTGCCGACCGCATCAGCGCCGGTATCAACCTATACGAACTGATACTGCACGGCAACATAGCCATCGACTACGCCGAACTGACCGGCGTGGACCTGCGCCTGCGCAGAGCCGACCACGATTCGCCGCTCAACATTCAGCCCGTCATCGACGCCCTCTCAGGCAAGGAGGAGAAGAAAGAACCCACGCAATTTGACCTGCGCGTCAACACCGTGGTGATACGTCGCACATCAATCAGCTACGACATCGACTCAGCACCCGCCGTCGAGCCGGGCCAATTCGACCCCAACCACATCAGCATCAACAACTTGCGCGCTGACCTCAACATACCGCGCCTGAGCAACGACGATATGCGCATCGACCTGAAGCGCCTTGCATTCGCCGAACGCTCCGGACTCTCCGTCACCGACATTCACGCCCTCTTCCGCTACTCCCCCGAAGCTCTCGGCTGGGAGAACATGGTCATAACGATGCCCGGCTCACGACTTGAGCCAACCGACTTCAGCGAGTCACTCCCTACCCTCGCCGGCGTGGCCTCCGGCCTTTCAAGCCGCATGCTGTCGTTGGGATTCAAGAAAGGGAGCCACATCTACCTGCCCGACATCGCGCCCCTCGCTCCCGAGCTTGACGAGTTTGACACCACCGTGACATTCAACTTCGACATCGAGGCAAGCCGCAGCCGCGTTGACGTCACCACGCTCAATGTAGCCGACGACAGCGGCGAGTTAGCGCTCGCTCTCGACAATGCCACCATATTCCGGCCGCTCGACAAGGAGCAGCTGACCTACCGCGTCAATGACCTCTCGCTGCGCATAGGCGGCCGGCTCTACTCCATGCTGGCCGACTGCCGTATCCCGGCACTCAAAGCACTCAACCTGCCCCGCGGCCTGACCATGAAGGGCAGCGCCGAGGGCAACCTGCGCACCGGTCACGCCGAGGCCGACCTCAACCTCGACGGCGGCTCGATGGAGGCACGCATGGCCTACAGCAAACCCGACGAGAAATCGCCCCTCTCGGCCAAATTCAACCTCACGGCCAAGAATATTGACCTTGCCGAAGCCTTAGGCCGCACCGACTTGGGCAACCTCAACGCCACCGCCAAAGGTCAGGCAACACTGGCCGGACGCCGCAGCCGCGCCTCGGTCGAGGCCGACGTCACCGACTTCTCCTGGCGCGGCAACAGTTACGACCGCCTCACCGCCGCCCTCAGCTACAACGCCGGAGCAATCGACGGACGCGCCGCTCTCGTCGACGATGCCGGTGGCATAGCCGTTGACTTCAACGGCGACATTACCCCGGGCAACGAAAGCCTCGACTTCTCGGCCACCCTCGCCGATGTCGACCTCAATGGCCTCAATCTCAGCAACCGCTTCGACGGCTACATACTCAACGCTCTCATCGACGGTTCGCTCTCGGGTCTCCTCCCCGACCGCGCCGACGGCATCATTACCGTAACAGACTTCGACATAACCTCACCCTCCGACGAGACTCTTGCCTTTGACAACATATCGCTCATATTCGACTCCTCGTCGATGCCCCGCAGCATCGAGTTGCAGAGCGACATCATCAACGGCGACATCACCGGCGATTTCCGTTTCGCCACGCTGATGCCGGCCCTCCGCGCCCTCGCTTTCGAGGCCCTGCCTGCCCTTGCCGACCCAGCCGCCGGCACCCGCTTGCAGCAGAAACAGGAGGTCGACGGCAACAATTTCAGTTTCAGTTTCACGCTCGACAACCTCGACCGCATCTCCGACTTCTTCCACCTGCCCGTCTACGCCATCTATCCCGTCACTCTCGAAGGCGGCATCGACGAGAACACCATGCAGGCCTCCGTCGATCTCGACGCCCCCTACCTGCGCCAGGGCAACAAACTTATAGAGGGCACGCGCTTCTCGGCCTTCATCGACGGCATCGAGGGCACTGACCGCGCCGTCCTCAACACCTCCTACCCCTCGAAAGACGGCATGACGGCAATAACCCTCGCCCTGCAGGCCGAGCGCAATGTGGTGAACACCGACATCACGTGGAAGATTGACCGCGAGCGCGACTACAGCGGCTCCGTGTCACTCTCCACCCTCATAGAACGCGGCAGCGAAGGCATCAACACCTACACCGACATGCACCAATCAACGATGGCGTTCAACGACTCGGTGTGGACTCTCTCCCCCGCGCTCATCGTCAGCGAGGGCTCATCGCGTATCGACGTCAAGGGCATCAACGTGAGCCGCGACAACCAGTTTGTCAAAATCAACGGTTCGGTGTCGGCCAACCCCGCCGACACGCTCGAAATCGACGTGCTCAACCTCAACCTCGACTATATTTTCGCATCATTGGGCATAGACAAGGTGATGCTCGGCGGCGATGCCACCGGCCAACTTACCGCCTCCGAACTCCTCACCCCCGCTCCCCATCTCTCAACCGACGGCATCCACGTGACCGACATAAGCTACAACGGCTGCGTGCTCGGCGATGCCGACGTAATATCATGGTGGGACAATGACCTCAAAGCCGTGGCTCTCGACGGTACCATCCACCAGCACAACGGCCGCACGGCCAAGGTTGAAGGTGAGATATTCCCGCTCAGTTCGTCGCTCGACATACGCCTGCACCCCGACGAGACTCCGGTCGGCTTCATGGGCGAGTACATGAAAGCTTTTGCCTCCGACATCAGCGGCACCGGCAGCGGTTGGGCCCGCATCTTCGGCACGTTTGCCGACATCGACATGGAGGGCGAAATCTACGCCAAGGACCTGCGCCTCAAACTCGACTTCACCAACACCTACTTCACCGCGAGCGACTCCATCATCATCACCCCCGGCAAGATAAGTCTGCGCGACGTGACTCTCAGCGATCCCTACGGCAACACGGCGAAACTCAACGGCATCGTGACCCACGATTTCTTCCGCAACCCTGCCTTTGACTTCTCCATCACCGACGCCCGAGGCATGCTTGTCTATGACGAGACTCCCAAGCAGAATGCCGACTGGTACGGCCGTATATTCGTCAACGGCGGCGCCACCGTCAAGGGCGAGCCGGGCGTGGTCAAGATTGACGTTGAAGCCACCACCACAGCCGGCTCGACTTTCACCTTCGTGCTATCCGAACTTGAGATTGCCGATGAATACACCTTCCTGACTTTCCGCGATAAAGATGCCGTGGAGGAAATCGAAGAGGAAATAAAGATTGACGAGCGCATGGGCGCCGTGGAGCATCTGCGCGCCATGCTCAACAAGCCCTCCGACGACCAAGCCTCGGACTATATCATAGAGCTGCGCGTCAACATTACCCCCGAGGCCGAGGTGATACTCGTGATGGACCCCGTAGGGGGCGACCGCATCCGCTCCTACGGCCAGGGCAACCTGCGCATGGTCTACACGTCGGCCGACAACGACCTGCGCATGTTCGGCACCTATACCCTCGACCGCGGCACCTACAACTTCACGCTCCAGGACATCATCATCAAGGACTTCATAATCAACTCCGGCAGTCAGATAGCATTTACCGGCGACCCGCTGGCCGCACGTCTTGACATCGAGGCCATCTACTCGCTCAACGCCAACCTCAGTGACCTCGACGAGTCGTTCCTGCAGGACAAGGAACTCAACCGCACCAACGTGCCTGTCCACGCCGTTCTCAAAGTGACAGGTGACATCCAGGAGCCGGAGATAAAATTTGACCTCGCTTTCCCCACACTGACCTCCGACACCTACCGCAAGGTGAAATCAATCGTCAGCACCGAGGAGATGATGAACAGGCAGATTATCTACCTGCTCGCCCTCAACCGTTTCTACACCCCCGACTACATGACATCTACCACCAAGGGCAACGAGCTCTTCTCGGTGGCCTCGTCGACCATATCCTCGCAGTTGAGCAACATTCTCGGCCACCTGAGCGACAACTGGAGCGTGTCGCCCAACTTCCGCAGCGACCGCGGCGACTTCTCCGACATGGAGGTTGACGTGGCCCTGTCGAGCCGACTCCTCAACAATAGGTTGATATTCAACGGCAACCTCGGTTACCGCGACAATCTGATGAACTCCAACCAGTTTATCGGCGACTTCCAGATTGAATACCTGCTCAACCGCACCGGCTCCATACGCCTAAAGGCCTACAACTTCTACAACGACCAGAACTACTACCTGCGCACGGCCGACACCACGCAGGGCGTGGGCGTAATGTTCAAGAAGGATTTCGACAACTTCCTCTCCTTCCTGCGCCGCCGCAAGAAGAGCAACACCAAAACCGGCGGCACCAAGCCGGCCGACGACAACAGCGCTGCGGCTCCCGCCGACAGCATCCCCGCTGCAGCCCCGACACCCGAAGCCGACGACCCGGACACACTGCTCCGCTTCGGCTCCAAATCAACCGACAACAATAACTCTAACTCAGATAAATAACCTACGACACAGACAATGAGCGTAACAATACTTGGCATAGAATCATCATGCGACGACACGTCAGCCGCCGTGATTCGCGACGGCATCCTGCTTTCCAACGTCATAGCCTCGCAGAGCGTGCATGAGGAGTTTGGCGGCGTTGTGCCCGAACTCGCCTCGCGCGCCCATCAGCAAAACATAGTACCGGTGGTCGACACCGCCCTCAAGCGTGCGGGCATCGCGGCCTCCGACCTCAGCGCCATAGCCTTCACCCGCGGTCCGGGCCTGCTCGGCTCGCTCCTCGTGGGCACTTCCTTTGCCAAAGGTATGTCACTCGGACTGCGCATCCCCATCGTCGATGTGAACCATCTCCACGGCCACGTCCTCTCCCACTTCATACGCCGCGAGGAGACCGACACCGTGCCCGAATACCCCTTCCTCTGCCTGCTCATATCGGGTGGCAACTCGCAGATTATCCTCGTGAAGAACTACAACGACATGGAGATTCTCGGCCGCACTATCGACGACGCTGCCGGCGAAGCCTTCGACAAGTGTGCCAAGGTGATGGGGCTTCCCTATCCCGGCGGACCGCACATCGACCGCCACGCCGCTGCCGGCAATCCCGATCGCTTCAAGTTCTCCAAACCCAATATTCCCGGTTTCGACTACAGTTTCAGCGGATTAAAGACCTCGTTCCTCTACACGCTGCGCGACAATGTGGCCCTCGACCCCGATTTCATCACCAAAAACATCGACGACCTCGCCGCCTCGCTGCAGCGCACCATCATCGACATTCTCATCAACAAGCTCGACAAAGCCGTGAAAGCCACCGGCGTAAAGACCGTGGCAATAGGCGGAGGCGTGTCGGCCAACTCCGGCATACGCGCCGCTATCGCCGACTACTGCGAGCGCCGCGGACTGCGCGCGTTCATCCCCGAACGCATGTTCACCACCGACAACGCCGCCATGGTGGCCATCGCCGGCTATTTCAAGTATCTCGACGGGCAGTTCTGCCCCTACGACGCAGCGCCATTCGCCCGCGTCGGAGTGTAATCCCGTTCATCTGTCACCAAGGCATTTTCAACCTCTGCGACCCATGATTTCCGTTATTATTCCCGCCTACAACACCGAGCGTTTCCTCGCATCCTGTCTTGACTCAGTGCTCGCCCAGCATGGTGTGGAGATGGAGATTATCGTGGTTGACGACGGCTCTACCGACGGCACACCGGCGATTGCCGACGACTATGCCGCGCGCCACGACTGCATCACCGCGGTCCACATCCCGAACGGTGGACCGTCGGCCGCCCGCAACGCCGCCCTGCGCCTGTTTCGCGGCGACTGGATAGTGATGGTCGACAGCGACGATATTGTGCCCGACAACGCGCTGCGGGCCATGCTTGATGCCGCACGCGACAATCCGGAGGTTGATATCGTGACAGGCCGGTGGTACACAGGTTTCTACGACTTCGACGGTCTCCCCGCCGCCACTTCGCGCCGCCCTACGCGCATCATCTCCGGCAAAGAGGCTGCCGAAATAATGCTTTACCAGAACAAATATTGCCACGCTGTGCACACCTCCCCCTGGGGCAAGCTCTACCGCAGCAGCTTGTGGCGCGACGAGGCATTCAAGGTGGGAGTGATATATGAGGATTTGCTGCTGATACCGCAAATTTTTGTCAAGGCCGGCCGGGTAGCTGTAATCGACGATATAGTATATTGTTACCGTTGCAATCCTGCCAGCCTCCTGCACACCTTCTCCACGGGGCGTTTCGATGCGCTGCGGGTGGCACAGGAACTGACCGAACGCTTCGCCGATGACCCGCAGCTGGCCCCCGCGGCCCGTTCGCGGCTATTCAGCGCGGCCTTCAACATGTGGCTGCTCATCAATGCCAACGGCAGCGACTCGCCGGATATGCTCCGCGAATGCCGCGCCATAGTGCGCCGTCTCGCTCCCGGGCAGATATTCGGCCGCAAAGTGCGGTTCAAAAACCGTGTCGGCGCCGTGATTCAATACTTTCCGTTTATTCTCAATTCCGGATTTTTCTGTAAAAAATTACTCGCAAAATGAAAATAGTAGTCATAGCAATAGGCGACGAGCTTCTGCTCGGCCAGGTAATCGACACAAATTCAGGTTCAATAGCCCGCATGATTGACCCCGCGGGCTGGAGCATAGAGTGGGTAAAGGTAATCCACGACGATGCCGAAGCCATCACCGAGGCTGTCGACGAAGCGTTTGCAGCGGCCGATGTGGTGCTCACTACCGGCGGTCTCGGTCCTACCAAGGACGACATCACCAAACTGACACTCTGCAACTATTTCGGGGGCGAAATGGTGTTCGACCCTTCGGTGCTTGAGAATATTAAAGATGTGTTCTCGCGCCGCGGCATCAAGCTCAACGCCCTGACCGAGGGACAGGCCATGGTGCCATCATCATGCCGCGTGATACAGAACCGCGTGGGCACGGCGCCCATCATGTGGTTCGAGCGCCCCGACGGCAAGGTGCTTGTGTCTATGCCGGGCGTACCCTTTGAAACGGTGCAGATGTTTGAGTCGCAGGTGTTCCCGCAGCTGCTGGAGAAATTTCACAGTGACGAGCATATAGCCCACCGTTGCGTCATAGTGGAGGGCCTTACCGAATCAAAAGTAGCGATGGAACTCGACGAATGGGAGGACGCTCTGCCCGACTTCGTCCATCTCGCCTACTTACCCAAACCGGGCATCATACGCCTGCGCCTCGACGGCCGCCACGCCGACGGTGAGTTGCTGGAGTCGACACTCAATCGACTGCACGGCGAACTCTGTCAACGCTTTGCTGACCATCTGCTCGCCGACGCCGACCTCACTCCCGAGGAAGCGCTCCTGCAGCGCCTCCGCGCCCACGGCTACACCGTTGCCGCAGCCGAAAGCTGCACCGGCGGCAATATTGCGCACCGTATCACGGCTCTCGCAGGCTGCTCCGACTGCTATCTCGGTTCGGTTGTTTCGTATGCCAACAGTGTGAAAACCAACATCCTGTCCGTTGACCCCGCCACTATCGAGGCCCGCGGTGTAGTCAGCGAAGAGGTAGCCGCCCAAATGGCCGAAGGCGTGCGCCGTGCCATCGGTGCCGACTGCTCAATGGCCACCTCAGGCATAGCAGGCCCCACAGGCGCCACCCCCGGCAAACCCGTAGGTACAGTATGCATAGCCATCTCCACCCCCGCGCGCACCATCTCCGCCACCTATCACTTCCCCGGCACCCGCGACCGCGTAATCGACCGCGCCACCACCACAGCCCTAACCCTCCTCGCCATGACCCTCAAAAAGTAACACAAACAAGAAGTAACAGAAACAGGCACAAGCCGAAAACTCAGTGCGCTGAGTTTTCGGCTTGTGCCGTTATACCTTCAATCAGCTACGCAACGTGCGGGGGGCCTCCCGGCCCGCCGATTGACAGTGATGTATAGCCTATATTTGGGGATACGCTTAATGTTTTGGATACGTTTCGTGTTTGGGTTCGGCGGGCCGGGAGGCCCCCCGCACGTAGATACCACACAAGTCCTATCTTACTACTATCTTTGAAGTCCTGCTAACTCCCCCTTTCAGCACTTCTTTCTTCACATACACTCCGGAGGAAAGCTGCTCAGTACCAAACGTTTCAGGCATACCGTCAAACACAACGCGTCCGCTCAAACCATACACCACGATTCGCTCTACCACAGCGGCAGCTTCTTCCACTACCTCAATCCCTGCGGTCGATTTCATGGGCACATACAGCGGTGTTCCTCGAGTCGACCCGTTTTCATTATAGGCCACGGCTGTGAAAGTGGTGTTCATATCTATTGATGTATCGAAGTATCCTTTTTTTAAATCTCCTATTTCAATCTTACTTGGTAATCGAAATCCATCTCTTAACCGCTCCAAAACTAAACGGTCAACCCCTTCCAAATCTGAAAAATACAGTCTTATATAATTATATTTTTCATTCTCTTCCGTGTTAAGATAGATAAATGTCAAATCAACCACAGGAGGTAATCCGCTATTATCATGCTCAGGTGCAAATTCAAGAGTCTCAGTTGCTAAACCATATTCGTTCTGAACCTCAACCGTCACCCAACAATAGAACAGATCGGTTGTTGTTCCTGTCTTTACATGGGCTATGTTCGGTTCATAGCTCCAATATATTCGTTTACCGGAACTGTAATCTTCTTCCATTTTTACTTTTAGACAATCAGCGCCAGTATAAGTTACATTAAAGGTAAGATAATATTCATCTAATGTCATATAATGCTTCTCGACATCATCAATCGAAATTATCCTCGGTTTCAGGTCCAACGAAATGGAGAAAGGCATTGCATCGAAATGCTCGCCGTTGATTGTGTAGGTACATTCAACACGTCCCTCCAGACTCTTGCTCTCATTCACGAAATAATTTTCGGGTGACTTGACCGCATCAACCAAGAACGTAGCTTCATCACCTGCTGATACCGGCACAAACTCTCCTGACGAATCTTTCAGGCAAAACGACCACTGATAAGCCGAAACATCGCCCACAGCACTGTCGAGAACAAACTCATGGGCAGCATAAGCCGTACCAACGCCATCGTCCGACACATCGCCACACCTGATAATACCAACAACACCGTCATCACCCGCACTTGCCGCACTTGCCGTACTTGCCGCTGCTACCGACGTAGCCGCACAAACTCCCACAGCACCCACAAACGACACCAATACCGCAATTAATAAAGCTCCTACTTTATACATAATATGTAATCTCCCGAATATGATAATTAAAACAACATTGATTTTATTACAGAAAAACTGCTCATAAGCTATGCGCTAACAGAACCTACTTCCCGGGACGACCGCCTATTACACCTCCTATTGAGATACCGAAGTTGGTATAACCGGTTCTTATCACCGAAAGGAAAGCACCTATGCGCAGATGGTGAAACAGTTCGATTCCGACACGCGGACGAAATATAAACCCGGTCCCGGATTGAGGATACACCTTATCCTCCACCACATCATAGAATGACGCTCCAAGACCCAGACCCACATAAGGATTAACCCTGCTCCCCTGATTAAAATTATAATCACCGACAAGCATAAGATTAACTGAACGATTGCTCTGAGTCAAGTCCCATTGACCGTCAAAACCCGGACGGCTGTCAAAATCAAATACACTTGTGGTCAAGTTGGCAAGAAGTCCAACATCAAATTTAGATTGCGGAACATTGTATCTCAATTCCAAGCCGAGGTCAGGGCCTATACGGTGCTTGCCATCATGGAAATTTCCTACCGGAGTACCAAGCCCAACATTAAACTCCCCCTCTACTCGCTGCACATCGATTACCTGTCCACGCACAACAACCGTGCAACACAAACAAAATAAAATCAACAACTTCCTCATAACAGAATAATAAATATAGAAATAAACTCCTACTCTACACATAAAATAATATATCCTAAAAAATTAAATACCACACTTAAAATTAACGCCGATAAAAGTAATATTTAAAACAATATAAAACAAATAATTACAATATTATTTTATCCAAGATCAACCAATTTCAATTTCACAATTCTATCGAAGAAAAAGAAATGTTCCTGCACTCATAGTATTAGTTAAAAATGAGCACAGGAACAATATCCGTGGCTTGTCACTCGCCTACCTGAAACAAATATTATTTCTTGAACTTAAATGTACCGTTCAATCCTGTTTTATAATCAGTGACATTAAGTACATATAAACCCTGAGGTAAAGAAGAAATATCAATTTCGCCACCGCTGTTACCTCCAATACTAAACTGGGAAGCACTTGCTGTCAATGGCATTATGCTAAAATCAAACTCTCCAGTTTCACCCTCTGTTGCATTAACTGTTATAGTATCATCCTGCATTTGAAAATTCAAAGTGGACACACTTCCGCCAGTAGGAATATCAACTAAGACAGGTATACCTCGTGTTTGTCCATTATCATTGTAGGCAACTGCGGTAAAAGTAGTTGGTTTGTCAATAGTTACATCGAAATATCCTTTCTTCACATCGCTGATGCGTAATTTATTGGGAAAACGAGAGCCTTGTCTCAAACATTCAAGAATAATATGGTCTACACCCTCAATATCTGCAAGATATAATCTAACATCATAACTCGCCGCATTAGGAGAGGCCGTTAATGGTGATTTACTAACCACATCACCGTTTATATAATCATATCTCAATTTGACTTTCGGAGGAAGATAATCAATTACGAAATATGTTGAACGTAGTTCTTTATAACCCCAATTACTTGTGAAATTCGTAGCAATTCTTGCTCGAAGATATCCTTCAACAGTTCTTTCATACTCATCTGGGTCACAATGGAATTCAAGTTCCGACATTTGTAATTCATAGGGCATACCGGGGACATAAATTTGCAGAGCAAATACTATATCCCACGTACCATCTTTTTTCAATATAGCGACGGTGAAACCATCCCCGGGTGATGTCGGTATGTCGTGTGCCGGATTAAAATAAGGATAAAACTGATATACATAATCAACCGCTTTCCAATGATCTTCTCTCAATTTACTATCATCGTCACCCGGTTCCGAACTCATCAGTTTAACATTTGTAGATGCAATCTGCATGTTATAGCCATATTCTGGCTCAACGTCGCCTATATAGAACGTTCCATTATAATCCATTTTCAAGTCGGTACTTCCTCCTCCTGACGTATTGGGAGTTCCAATCCCTACTGGATAGCTGCATCTCCATCCCAATAAATCATTAAACAAATATATGGAATTCTCATTTAAAGACCGGCATACCATACCCTTACAAAAGTCGTAAGATAATATTTTTGAGATCTTATATTGATCATTTGGAATAAAATAATTCAACGAAGTACCATTGACCCACGTTTCGGGAGCATACAACTTCAATTGTTGATAAATAGGTAATTCCCCTTGAGTTGCTTTCGACAATCGCGCTTCAGCTGTCGAGTTCTTTCCAAGAGCTTTATCAATTTCAACTTCAAATGGAAGCATGTTAGTTTGTGGATTTCGTATTTCATTGTTCACCGGATTAAAAATATAGTTATGATAAAATCCAAAACCTCTTATCAGATCTCTTAAAGCCAAGGACACAAAATCATACTTATCACCCGGATTGGTATCCAAAGAAAAATAAATTTCATCTAATTTAGATTTATTATATATAATTTCAATATCCGGCTCTTCGTTTAGAAATTGGATATTTGGAACATAACGCAAATACGTAACATCTACGTCATAACACATTTCACCCAAAATCACACCTTTAATAGTTGACATTGTCGCATTATCATAAAATCCCGAACTCCCAAATTCTGGTTGTACGACATTCGTCACCTTTGAGATAGCATTACGCTGTGATCCGTTTATATTACCGACACGTACTTTTGCTCTTATAGGTAGGCACGGGGGAATATACTCTTCTACAAGTTTACAAGCATATATAAACGGCGCTTTCATTTCTTCAGGACATGATTCATCGAATTCAGGAATTATAACAGTTCCTCCATTGATGATTCTATTAATGGGCAGGTCCTCAATAAATGAGCGAATATCATCAGAGACATAATTATAAAATTCGCTATATTCATCTGCCTTAGCCAAACTTAAGGCAAGTAGAAACGAAAACAAGCATAAAAAACGTTTCATAGTATTTTAAATTTTTGAGTTAATGTTTTGTTTTTAAAATTGTAACGTACTATAATGATTGGAGTTGAGGACATATTAAGTGGTATGGTTGTAGACTGAGAAACTACTCCTGAAAATAATATTTGTCCCCTTAAATCTAAGATTACTAAATCCATTTCTTCCGATGTATTGATATTTAACATATCATTGTTAATATATACGCTTATATCATCCGGATTAATGTCATCAACATATGCTGATTGAAGTAAAATCGCTAAATCTTCCTCACACATATAATTTTTAGTATTATGAATTTCAGAACAAATCCAAGTGTCATCTTCCATTTTTACCCTTACTCTAAAATATCTTCCCCAGTATATTTCTGGATCATTTATCTCTACAGAATTTTCGGTAAAATTATCATAACCCCACTTCATATTGAAGTCTATTAAATCTGGATGGTTCTGTGACTCAAAGAAAAGCCTTCCTTGCTTTTCATATATTAGAGATATTGCTCCTGGAGGGATAGATACTCTAAATTTCAATTGTCCCTTACAGTCTATTTCATCATTTTTGTTAAATAATTCATAATCGTAGTCCACATTTAGTATCTTAGGCATTGTATTACCTTCAATGTCGTCAGAATGGGCATTTGCTTTCAAATTAAAAAATGAAAGACATAGTACAAACACTATAATTTCGATTTTCATCTTACTATAATTTTTGTAGTCATATATAATCCATTACTATCCATTTCTCGCTTAAAGTATATACCAGGCGACAACTTATAGTCAGATAAGGCCGAAGAGTCTCCATTATACATCAATACTCCATCTGAACTAAATATCTGTATAGGTCCTACCCTTTCAAAACTAGACTCTGCCTTTTTTACATTATACTTACATTCTAATAAATTGTACTTATCATATTCCGGTTCAAATTCAAGCGTTTCTTCTATAGTTCCATACTCGTTACTAACCTCAACCGTCACCCAACAATAGAATAAATCTGTTGTTGTACCAGTCTTTACGTGGGCTATGTACGGTTCATAGTTCCAATATATTCGTTTACCGAAACTATAATCTTCTTCCATCTTTGCTTTTAGATAATCGGCGCCAGTATAAGTTACATTAAATGTAAGATAATATTCATCTAACGTCACATAATGTTTCTCGACATCATAAATCGAAAGAATCATCGGTTTTAATTCTAACGATATAGAAAGTGGCATTGCACTGAAATCAACTCCATTAATAGTATATGAGCATTCAATCCGCCCCTCATGATCTCCATTTATATTTACAAAATAACTTCCGGGAAGATTAATTTTCTCTATAGTAAATTCTTCATCTTTACCCGTTGAAATTTGTTCAAACTGCCCGGACTTATTTTTTAATAAAAATTTCCATTGATAATTTGTTACTGTATTTTCACCCTTGTCCAAATAAAATGTATGACTCGTATAAGATGAAGCTATTCCGTCATCCGCGATATCAACACTTTTAATTTTCAATCCTTTTTCCGGAAAATCCCAACCAATTGTTCTTAGCACATTGATTGTTTTATCATCTATAGCAAGTCTACAATTCCCTTTACCAAGTAAATATGACATCAAGGAATTGTTGTCCTCAAAATAGTTTAATGATAACTCAGGATTATATTGGAATGGTGCATATATTTTGTATAAGTCTGATGACGAGTTAAAAAATACATTATCGGATTTTACAAAGTTGGCCATATCATTACTTTCTTGCTCTAATTCTGTCAAAAACTGAGTATCATTACAAAGATATTTGTCATAATAAGTAGGCCAGTTGCAGTAGTAATCAAAGTTCTTACCCGATGGTATTATACTAGAACCAAAACCTAAGGTGCGTGCAATACCTCTCATCGCAATTGTCGTTACATTATACGTATCTGTAGAAGTTCCTGAAAAGTTACAAACCCAATTAATATCTGAATTAAGCACAATAATACCATCAGGATTATCTTCAGACTCATACTGCTCATTCAATAGCTGAGAAGCTAAAGCTAATGGGCAACCCAATAATTCTGAACGCGTGTCAGAAAAATAATATACCTCAGATTCCATAGCAACATCGGAGCTCAATGGTTCAAAAAAAATTCCAATATAAATAGGTTGCCTATTTGAGATTTTTGCTTCCCATAGAGTAGCCGCAGCCGAAAGGGCTACTTTCATCGAATCAGGAACTTCGTCAAAATAGACAAGGTTAATGTTACCTTTATTACTGGAGAGTCGACGTGCTTTTGCAGGGAGTTTTTGATTTTCAAAATTTACATTCCCTGTCTTAATTTTGTCCACATATCTTATGGAATATCTTTGAGAATTCACTGACTGAGTAAAACCCGGCATTACGCTTGAAATCAAAAGCGCAATAAATAATAATAATCTAAACATAGTTATATACTAATTTTCAACTGTAATAATTCCCACTCCGCTCCAATCTTCACTTACAATTGAGATGGTATAGTCACCCGGCGTGATAACGGTAAATACAACATTAATCTCCGACGAATAGTCTACGAGCATTCCGCTATTATCATAAAGAAATATTTCGGCCTCAATGCACTCACGCCCAATAACTGTTATTGCGTGTGTGTCAGTATCATAATAAATATCCACTATTGACCGTGCCGGTGCTCTATTCCAATCCTTATTTCCTGAGGAGGTATTACCTTTATCTATTGTGATGGGAACTTTTACTTCTTCGGCTGACGCAATAAATATGTGGAACAGCAACAATGTCAATGTAAGAAACAACTTTTTCATCTGCAATAAATTTTGATTTTAATGATTATATTTTTCACGAAAATACACTCATTAAAATTTAAAAGCAAATAAAAAGTTTAATTTCAAACTGTACAATCACTTGATAATCATATTATTATAAATCAAGCAGAATGTGCTTATTTAATATTGCTGTAGATAGTTTAATTAAAACTCATTTTTACTGGCGTAAAGGTCTTTTACAACAGAAATCATGTTTAATCTGCCACCCCCTGAGTTAACGCTTTTTAGGTCGTCATCTTGGACTCCTAACCCAAATCATTAATAAGTCGTTTAATGTAGATTCCGAGATTAGTGTCATGTTCTCCTATACCGAGTTTCTTGCGAATGGTACTGCTTATATTATAATGACCTTTGAGTTGTAGATACTCTCCAACTTCTTTCCCTTTAAGTCCGATAGCATATAAACACACGTATCCTATCTCATCTTCAGATAACCCATGCGATTCAAGATAATGTATAAAGTTGGGGTTAGAGGCTGAAAAAGCATGGCGAGTAGATTCGATAAAAGACTGTCTGTCTTTTCTAATATTTTCAATCCATTTTTTATACGGTACAGCATAAGATTCGTTATCCGAGATTTCACTTGCAAGAAGTCCGTTAAGAAGATTAAGTCGTACATTTATTGCTTCTTTAATCGGAACTGATATTTCAGCCTGTTCATTAAGCAGATTCCTAAGATTTTCGCGTTCGTATTCGAGTTCTGTTTTTTCTAATCTAAGATTTTCAACTTCCAATTCAGCAGTTCTGTTCTCCAACTTCAGATTAAGATTATTTTGTTCTGCAATTATACGTTTTACTTTATTGGAATGATAGCTGAAATAGATGATACCGGCCGAAACAATCAGCACCATAATTGCTATTATACTGTATTTGATTATGGAGTCCTTGGTCTGGATATTTCTTAAATTTGAAATTTCAATATCATATTTTTTTTCTGCAAAAAGTAAGTCGTTAGAAAATAACCCTGTAAGCTGCCTCTGTGAAGTATATAAATAATCCTCATATGCCGATAGTGCCCCGGCATAATCTCCGGCCATTTTTAAAACTTCTGATTTAATCGAATAGTATTTTAATGAGTCTGACGTATCAGGTCCTATTTCAATATCATCAAGTAATGATAAAGCACGCTCTGTTTCTTTAATTTTAGAGTAGCCTCGCACCACATTCAGCAATATATCATCTGGAACATAAACATTTTCATAACTTTTCAACGCCTCTCGAATATCTTCCTCGGGAGCATATTCTATCAAATAAGAGAGATAATAGTCATTGTAAAACTGAAGCATGTCGGGGCGTATTGCCAATAGTTCCTGACAAACTGCAACAAGACTGTCAGACCGAAATTTATTTTTCAGCAATACACTCATGTTAAGAGCCTTTGAAAAACTCTTAATGGCTGATGCATAATCACCATTGGTCTTATACAAGTCCCCCGCCCGCAAATGATTATTAACAAATTCATCTATTTTGTATTGTTTATAATAAAGGACAGCCTGCCCTACATATACGCGGGCGAGGACGAGGGTGTCGGTTACATCTTTCAGTTCGAGGGCATCGATACATGAAGCCATTGCGTTGGCATCGTCGCCTCGGTTGCGGTAGATGCAACCCTGATAGTAGAGGGTGCGCAGACGTTCGTCGGGTGTACCGTGCTCAAGGTAGTAGTCAATGGCGGGCTGCAAAACATCAAATGAGGTTGTATCGATATAATTCTTGTCAAGTGCCATTGACATCAGCAGGGCGTAACGGGCACGCTGTTCATCGCCGCGGAGGCTGCGGGAGTCGATTGCATTGAGTATGGCCAACGAGGAGTCGGGTTGCGACTCAATAAGAAGCTCGGCTTCGTTAATGGCATCATCGGTCGCCGAGTTGTGATGACAACCCGTTATCGTCACTATCACGGCCAACACGGCGACATATATAATAAGTATTCTGCTTTGCTTCATCATCGTTAACATGAGGGGAGGAGGTAGTTTTAGCGGCTGGGGGGATTGAGCCAGAGGGCGGAGGAGGCGTCGGAGGGCATGCGCCAGTCGCCGCGGGGTGAGAGGCATACGCTGCCCACTTTGGGGCCGTCGGGGAGGCAGGAGCGCTTGAATTGCTGGTTGAAGAAGCGGCGGAAGAATACTTTGATCCACTTCGCTATCTCAGCTTCGCGGCCGGGGAAGGCGTGGCAGGCGAGGTATTCGATTTTTTCGGGGGTGAATCCGTAGCGCAGGGTGTAGTAGAGGAAGAAGTCGTGGAGTTCGTAGGGGCCCACGAGGTCCTCGGTGCGCTGCGCTATGGTGCCGTCGGAGGCGGCGGGGGTCAGTTCGGGACTGATGGGGGTGTCGATGACGTCGATGAGGGCGGCGCGGGCTTCGTCGTTGTCGATTGTCGCCACGAAGTATCTGACGAGATGTCGCACGAGGGTTTTCGGCACACCGGCATTGACACCGTACATCGACATGTGGTCGCCGTTGTAGGTGGCCCAGCCGAGGGCGAGTTCGGAGAGGTCGCCGGTGCCGAGCACCATGCCGCCCGTCTGGTTGGCTATGTCCATTAGTATCTGGGTGCGTTCGCGGGCCTGCGAGTTTTCGTAGGTAACGTCGGTCACCGAGGGGTCATGGCCTATGTCGCGAAAATGGAGGTTGACGGCGTCGGCAATAGGTATCTCGCGCATGGTGATGCCGAGGGTGCGCATCATGGTGAGGGCATTGTTGTAGGTGCGGCCGGTNGTNCCGAAGCCGGGCATGGTGACACCTACGATGCCTTTGCGGTCGAGGCCGAGACGGTCAAAGGTTCTGACGGCNATNAGCAGCGCGAGNGTGGAGTCNAGNCCGCCGGAGATACCNATNACAAGACTGCGCGTGTGCGTCACGTCGAGACGACGGGCGAGGCCTGCCACCTGTATGTTGGTGATTTCGCTGCAACGGGCCTCCATATCGTTGTCCGACGCNGGNACGAACGGCAGCGGGTTGACTTCACGCAGCAGGTCGGCGAGCTCGGAGGCAGNGGNTGCGAGGGNGATGACACGGTATTGCGCGGTGACTTCGCGGCGGNCGGCGTCGCCCCANGTGGTGGTGTGCATGCGGTCGCGGCGCAGGGCGTCGACATCGACGTCGGTAACCACGAGNTGCGGCTGCGANTGCCAACGCNGNCCCTCNGCCAGCACCNTGCCATTCTCGGCTACGATGGCTTTGCCGTCAAACACGAGGTCGGTCGACGACTCGCCGTAACCCGCGCCGGAATATACGTAGGCGGCCATGCAGCGGGCCGATTGCTGCGCTATGAGCGAACGCAGGTAGGCATACTTGCCTATGACATCNTCGGANGCGGAGAGGTTGAGTATCACNTCGGCGCCNGCAAGCGCGTGGCGCGAGGAGGGNGGAATGGCGGTCCAGAGGTCCTCGCAGAGNTCGATGCCCACTTTCACNCCGTTGATTTCGANAAGCTGATTGCAGCCGAAGGGCACGTCGCCATGCGNGCCGATGCTCACCGTGGNGAGGGAGTCGTCGGCGGGTTGAAACCAACGGCGCTCGTAAAACTCNTTATAGTTAGGCANATAGCTCTTGGGGACGGCNGCNACGACTTTGCCGCGCGANATGACGAGNGCACANTTGTAGAGNCTGCCTCTGTGCATCACGGGCGCACCCACCACTACGGTCACACTGAGCGATGCCGTGGCCGCGGCGATACGGTCAACCGCGCGGGCCGCTCCGTCGAGGAGCATGGCGTTGTGGAACAGGTCGGCACACGTATAGGCTGTCACCGACATCTCGGGTGTCACCATCACCTCAGCGCCTGCCTGCTCCGCCTCTCGCGCAAGTGCTATGATGGCGTCGGCGTTGTATTCACAATCGGCCACATTGACTGACGGCACACCCGCAGCCACTCTGAAAAATCCATGCTTTGTCATATCTGTTCGTCTCTTTAAGAAGATGTATATTTTTTTATGAGCAGATGGCGCTACTGGCATTTCGCAGCCTCTACCTTACTCTGTAACTACCTGTTGCGAAATTACAATTTTTTTTTGTCATTACCCCTTTGCACCCCGCTTAAAATGCCGTTTCAGAGCAATGTTGAAAATAAATTTAGCGAAAATGTTGAAAAAATTTGGTTAGTTGAGAAAAAATCAGTTACTTTGCACACTGTTTTATGGCTCATCCTTTAAAGCCTGCGAGAAATGATGCGCTCACGGGTGATATGAGACTGAGATGGCGGCCATGAAGCGATACAGTCACATAACGAAACAAAATAGATAAATTTATTAACAGCCATGTCAAAGATTTGTCAAATTACCGGCAAAAAAGCGATTACCGGCAACAACGTATCGCACTCAAAGCGCCGTACCAAACGTCGCTTCAA
Organism: Barnesiella sp.; assembly: GCA_014801075.1. Classification (GTDB taxonomy): domain Bacteria; phylum Bacteroidota; class Bacteroidia; order Bacteroidales; family Muribaculaceae; genus JAGBWK01. The sequence goes on from JAAVEW010000007.1 coordinate 57,388, forward strand.
TGTCAATCTTTTCAACAAGAAATTCTACTGGGTTGAACAGGACGCATGGATTGCGCTCACTATCTCGGCAGCCGGATTGCGTACAATCAACAAATTAGGTCTTGACGCCGCTCTCAAGCAGGCAGCAAGCAAGGGTTACATCACTGAAATAAAATACATAGAATTCTAAATAAAATGGCAAAGAAAGCTAAAGGTAATCGCGTGCAAGTTATCCTCGAATGCACAGAGCACAAGGCAAGTGGTATGCCCGGCACTTCACGCTATATCACCACCAAGAACCGCAAGAACACTACCGAGCGTCTTGAACTCAAGAAATATAACCCTATCCTCAAGAAGGTAACCGTACATAAAGAAATCAAATAATACGATTTAAGATATGGCAAAGAAAACAGTCGCATCTCTTCAAAAAGGTGAAGGTCGCACTTACAGCAAAGTTATCAAAATGGTAAAGTCGCCCAAAACCGGCGCTTACATGTTTAAGGAAGAAATGGTGCCCAACGACGCCGTTAAGGATGCCCTTAAATAATTACCCACCCCGACCATTATCGGCATCGGCCGCGTCACTCTGTGACTCCCGCCTACTCGCCGACCCCAAATAAAACGAAGGGGCACTGACCGGCTAAACGCAGTCAGTGCCTCTTCTGCTTTAACCACTCACCCAACCCGGTTAACTAAAATCGCAATCACCATGAGCGAAATCCTTTACAACGCAGACGTCAGAGACTTCACCACTTTCGGCATTCCGGCGAAAGCTGCCATGGTGATATACTATGACTCGGAACAGGAACTGATGTCAATCCTTGCCGACACCACCCTGCCCCGCCCTCTCAAACATCTCGGTCAGGGCAGCAACATTCTCTTCACCGAGGATTTCCCCGGCACGATACTCATATCGCGCATCGCCGGCTACGAAGTGACCGAGCTGAGTCAGGGCCGCGTAATGGTGGCCGCATCGGCCGGAACGGTGATGGACACGCTCTGCCGCGACCTCGCCGACCGCGGTGTGTGGGGACTCGAGAACCTGTCGGGCATTCCCGGCACAGTGGGTGCATCGGCCGTGCAGAATGTAGGCGCTTACGGCGTGGAGGCGGGCAACCGCATCGCCCTCGTCGAAGCCGTCGACACCGTCACCCTGCGCCGCTACACGCTCACCCACGACATGATGCAGTTCGGCTACCGCCACTCGGCGTTCAAGTGCGACGAGATGCGCGACCGCTACATCATCCTGACCGTACACTTCGAGCTGACCTCCATCCCGTCGCCTCAGCTCGACTACGCCAACCTGCGTTCCATCGTCGGCGACAACCCCTCGGCCTGCGACTTGCGCAACGCCGTTATAGCCATCCGCGACAGCAAGTTGCCCGACCCTGCGCGTGTGGGCAGCGCAGGCAGTTTCTTCAAGAACCCCGTGATAAGCAGCGAACAGTTCGCCCGCATCGAAGCCTCGATGCCCGACTGCAAGGTGCCGCGTTTCATCGTAGGCGAAGATGAAGTGAAGATACCCGCCGCATGGCTCATCGACAAGGCCGGCTGCAAGGAAATGACCGAAGGGGGCGCATCGCTCTGGCCCCGGCAACCGCTTGTCATCGTCAACACCGACGGCACAGCCACCGGCAGCGATGTCACCCGACTCGAACGCCGCATCATCATGGCCGTTGACTCCCGTTTCGGCATCACTCTCCACCCCGAAGTAGAACATATCTGAGAAAAATCATGGCAAAAGGACGAAAACAAATAATGCGACTCCACTGGCGGCTCTACTTCCCGCTCGTGGCAATGTTGTGGCTCATCATCGGCATCACGATATTCTACTTCGTGTCGCACGAGAAGAACCGCCAGCAGCAGAATCTCGAGAACCGTCTGCTCAACGTCAACAACACCGTAATCGAAGCCTACAACAACGGTGTCAACCTGCAGGAAANCGTCAATTTCATACGTCTTTTTACCGACAATACCACCCTCACCCCGCTCCGTATCACCGTCTACGACAAGTACGGAACGATGGTAGCCGACAACCCCGCGACAACTATCAATCTCTACGAAGCCGACGGAACTCCCAACCCGGCTCTCGCCGACCTCCTTGCCCAGGACAAGGACAATAATATCCAGAATATAATCCACGACGAGGATAAGAGCATGATATGCTGCAAGGCGAGCCCCGACGGCATGATTTACTCCTTGTCAGCACTCCCCTACGAGGGTGAAGTGGTGACATTCCTGTCAACCGACCCCATGATATGGATTGTAGTTCTCGTGCTCGGTGTGCTGACTTCGGTGATGGCCTACTTCGGCGTGCGCGCCATATGCCGCAGCGTCTACACCCTGCGCGATTTTGCCGACAATATTGCGAGCGACCACCTGCCCGACAATATTGACACGTGGCATTTCTCCCGCGACGAACTCGGCGACGTGTCGCGCAACCTGCTCACCCTCTACCGCGATAAAATCCGCGCCGAGCAGAGCAAGATTNACCACGAACGCCTCGTGAGCCGCAATATATCCCACGAACTTAAAACTCCTGTCGGAATCATCAAAGGCTATATTGATACAATTATCGCCGACCCCGATATGCCCGAAAGCGTAAAGGACGACTTCCTTGCGCGCATACAGCAGAATACCGACCGCCTCGCCTCGCTCATCACCGACGTCAGCATGGTCATGCGACTGAGCGAGCAAGAACTCGCAGGCCACCTCTCGGTAATCGATTTCCACTATCTCGCCGTCACTCTGGCCGAGGATATTGTCAACGGACACGTAGCCGACGGCATCGCGTTCAGCTACGACATCCCTGAGCCATGCTTCGTAGTAGCACACGAGTCTCTGCTTATCAACGCATTGCTCAATCTCGCCTACAACACAGCCCGCCACTCCGGTGCTACCCAAATGAAGCTTGCCTACGAGGGATTGCACGACGGACTGTCTACGTTCACCTTCACCGACAACGGCAATGGCGTTGCCGAGGAACACATCGGCCGCCTCTTCGAACTCTTCTACCGCGTGGACAAAGGCCGCACACGCAAAAACGGAGGTTCCGGACTCGGACTCCCGCTCGTGCGCAAAATCATCACCTCAATGGGTGGTACCATAACAGTGGAAAACGTCCCCACGGGAGGCCTCCGCTTCACCTTCACCATCCCCGCCGCCCAGAAGTAGCGCCCCGTGGTGGGGCCGTCCTCGGCCGCACTCCAACCGCCTCAACACCAACACCACCAACCCCTCACCAACACCAACTCCTATAGCCAAAGTTTTACCAGACATCAACCACCCATCATATAAGCTTACAACTTATCCGGGAAACTGGTGAAATATTGCCGCTCCTGCTCGGGAACGCCCATCTCCTTCTTGCTCGAAGCGATAGCCTTGAGCAGAAAAGCCATATTCTTACCGAGATTGCGCATCGTCTGCAATCCCTCGAGGTCCTTCTCCACGTCATCGGCCGAAAAACCGTGTACCTCATTCCAGTAGGTACTTGTAGCGATAGGCATCGACGTCATCGCAAAATACTTGTTGATCTCATCGAAAGCTGAAGTGGAGCCGGCGCGACGCGACGACACTACCGTGGCGCCCACCTTCATAGCCTTATCGAAAACTCCCGACGTACTGTAAAACAATCTATCAAGAAAGGCATGCACCTGACCGTTGGCACCCGCGTAATACACCGGCGTACCCACTATCATACCATCGGCCTCGGCAAACTTCGGCGCCACCTCGTTCACAATATCATTAAACACGCAGCGGCCATGCTTCCGGCAGAAATTGCAACCGATACAACCGCGCACATCCTTATTGCCCACATTAATGCGCTCAACCTCAATACCATTCGCTTTCAAAGTATCCTCAACTTCCCGCAATCCACGGTCAGTACATCCCCCGCTGATATGCGGACTGCCATTAATAACAATTACTTTCATAGTCTGAATATTAAAATAATCTAAACATCAAATTAAAGAAACATACAACCATAAAACACCCTCTTCCCAATTTAAGTTTATATTCAAAAATCAGCACGACAGCACAGAAAGCATCAAAAATATCGAAATATCACATTAAAATATTTCCATATAAGGAAAACTTTGCGTACATTTGCATTGTTCCCTAAAAGCAGACAAATGAATGAGTCCAAGAAATTTAAGGTATTATTCTCCGAAGAAGTGGATAAATTCCTTAACACGGTAAACCCGAAAGCAAAGAATAAGATTTTCTATAATATCAATTTGGTAGCCGCCGGCAAAATTGACAATGAATTATTCAAAAAACTTGAGGGGACTGACATCTGGGAATTCAGGACTCTTTTCTCAGGAATTGCCTACCGACTTTTGGCCTTCTTTGACACCGAGGAACAAGCCCTTATAATAACTACTCACGGATTCATAAAAAAAACTCAAAAGACTCCGCAAAAGGAAATTGAGAAAGCAAAGGCTGTACGTATTGAATATTTTAAGCAGAAGGAATCATGAAATTTTACACACTCGAAGAAATGACCGATAAACATATCGGTGAACGTGGCACTGTTGAGCGAGAAGAATTTGATGCTGCCGTCGAGGCCGCACTTATCGGCGCATCAATTAAGGAAGCGAGGAAATCGCTCAACCTGACACAGAAAGAGCTCGGCGAAAGAGTAGGTGTACTGACAGCTCAAATCTCAAAGATTGAAAGTGGTCGTAACCTTACCATCTCCACGCTTGTAAGGGTGCTGAGAGCACTTGGACTGACCGCCGATTTTGCAATTGACGGACTTAAGCCCATACGTCTTGGAGCCACACATAAAGCCTGACATATAGGTGTTATGGTGTGAAAAGGATGTGGGGTGGTAAAATAAGTGCGGGGATATTTGGCGGTGTGAAAAAAAAAGAGTATCTTTGTGGCGCTTCAAAACAATACAAAACCACAAATCAAATCAATTAAAAAAATTTAATTAATGGCAACAAAAATCAGATTACAACGCCACGGTCGTAAGAACTACGCGTTTTATCCTATTGTAATCGCCGATAGCAGAGCACCACGAGATGGTAAATTTATTGAAAGGATAGGTTCTTATAATCCTAACACTAATCCTGCTACAATAACTTTGAATTTCGAACGGGCTTTGTATTGGGTTAACGTCGGCGCACAACCTACCGACACCGTACGCACTATCCTCTCTAACGAGGGCGTTCTGTTGATGAAACATCTTCAGGGTGGTGTTAAGAAAGGTGCTTTTGACGAAGCAGAGGCTCAGCGTCGTTTCGATGCCTGGAAAAGCAAAAAACAGGCTGCTATCGATGCAATGAAATCCTCTATGGCCGACAAGAAAGAGCTTCAGGCTAAAGAACGTCTCGAAGCTGAGCAGGCTAAGAACAAAGCAAAAGCTGAGGTCGTAGCTAAGAAAAAAGCTGAAATCGCTGCCGCTAAGGCTGAAGCTGAGGCTGCTGCCAAAGCTGAAGCAGAAGCAGCTGAAGCTCCCGCAGAAGAAGCCGCTGAGGCTCCCGCTGCTGAGTAATCATCAGCTTCCCTAAAGCATTCGACTCACGTCGATAGAAATTAAAAAGTCATATCGGAAATTCCGATATGACTTTTTTTATGCCTTAACTTTTCATGAGGACCGGCCGGAGAAGTAGGACCGGCCGAAAACTCCCGCACCGAGTCTCAGAATGAGAATTGGAAGAGCACGTCAACTCGGTTGGCGTGGTTGTGCTCGCCATTGAAGTTGTGGCGCGAGCCTATGAGGTATTCAGCACCGACCTGCAGGCGGGGCGACATGTCCCAGAACACGTTGAATGCTCCGTAAAGGCCGTAGCGATAATCGGTCGGATCAACCTTATAGTGAGGATAGTAACCTACGCGACCGAGAGCGGCGCAGGCGTAGACACTCGGAGTAAAATTGTATTTCAATCCTACATTAAGTCCCACGGCGAGAGGCGCGTACAATTCGCCCGGCTTGCTTCCATCGGCAACCAGGTCATATGCTCCTATTGACATGTCGGCCATATAGCTCTGATAACCTTGACCGGTGTTGAACATGCCGTAGACAGCCAGTCGGTTGATGGGATAGAATACCGTTGAAGCCTGCACGCCCCAGCCGAGTACCGTCTTGCTCTTTCCTGTGACAAGATTGCGGTAGGGAATAGTGCGAAGTATGCCTGAAAGCCTTACATGCTCGCTGTGACCCCAGTTGTACTGTCCGAAGAGTGCGACATCGGGGAGATAATCATCGAGCTTCTTGGTCAGGACACCGTCGGCATCAACCTGCGATTTAGGTATTTCAAGCGATGTAGCCATCTCCCAGTGAGGAGTGAAACTATGCTGCCAGCGGAGCAGGAGGTCGGTATGCGATATTTTACCGTTCTGGCCTCCACCGTCTATGGTGGGAGCCTGAGCTGCGGGGTCGCTGAAGGTGGTAGGCGCGTAACCGACGGTCCAGTCGGCCAACGTCACATATGCTTTTTTAAGTTTGAATATCACATTGTCAGGGCCTGAGAAGTCACACTGAATAGTACCTACGATGTCGCCAAGCGCACTGCGGCCTATAATCCTGAACATCAAAGCCGTACCACCGGGCGTACCGCCGATGCGACGCGTACGGTCAGGGTCGCGGGGCACGGGTATCATATACGGAATGAAACCGTTGACGGGCACAGCGCCGTCAAAGTCGCCCCACGCACGCATTCTTATACAACCGCCGATACCCATTGCCAACTTGGCGTCCTTGCTCATAAACAGGAAGTAAGGCGCAAGCGGGTCCTGAAAATGGCGATACTGGTCGACATAAAACAATGACACTATGTGTGCTACCGAATCGGCCGAGGCTCGTTCGCCATCGCCCACAAATATAATCTTATGACTCTCTTTGAGGCGTTCGGTTCGGATTTCGTCGGCCGTCATGTGGTCGAGGGTTAGAGCCGCAGAGTCGGGCGCCGCAATCATTCCGCTATCGGCTGCCGCAACGCCCGTTGTGGCCAAAAATCCCATAATCAAGCACTTAATTTTTCTCATAATGTAATAAATAAGATGAAACGTTAGATCCCTTCGTTAAATAAATAGTTATAATTATAACAATTGTTAATCACAGATGGTTGAGCAATCAACCATAAAACTTTCACTTATCAGCAAAATCCCGCATTTTTTTGTATCTTTGTATTAGAAACTGTTTATAATTATATCGATTTAAACTTTTAAGTAGATCTAAGTAGATATTGAAAGCAACTTCTACTGATAATTACTGTTCAAAATTATTTTAATATTATCAAAATCTCTACTATGGCGGAATTTCCCCAACGCTCCCGACAACTCGTATCGCTCAGCAAAGAGCGTATAATAATACTCGACGGTGCATTCGGCACCATGGTGCAGGCCCTCAACCTGACGGAAAAGGATTTCCGCGGCCAGCGATTCGCCGACAGCAGCATCAACCTGCGCGGTTGCAACGACATACTGTGTCTCACCTGCCCCGACGCCGTAGCCGGAATACACCGACAATACCTCGACGCGGGAGCTGACATCATAGAAACCAACACGTTCAACGCCAACGCTATATCGCTCGCCGACTACGCCCTGAACGACTATGCCGCCGAAATCAACACCGCAGCCGCCCGCATAGCGCGCGAAGAGGTCGAAGCTCACCTCGCCGCCACCGGCCGCCGGGCCTTCGTTGCAGGCAGCATNGGCCCCACCAACAAATCGCTCACGATGGCCGTAACCCTCGATGACCCTATCGACTGGGACACAATGACCGANGCCTATATCACTCAGATAAAGGCGCTTGTCGACGGCGGCGTTGACCTGCTCATCATCGAGACCATCTTCGACACACTCAATGCCAAGGCTGCAATCTACGCAGCCCGCACCGTGTTCGAGGCTACCGGCACGCAGCTACCCATAATCCTCTCCGCAACCCTCACCGAGAGCGGTCGCACTCTGTCAGGCCAGTCGCTCGAAGCATTCGTGGCCACGGTTGCCCACGCCGAACCCTTTGCCGTGGGACTAAACTGCGGTTTCGGCATCGAGGGAATGGTGAAGCATATCGCTGCGCTGCAACCGATTGCCCGACGCGTATCGGTCTACGCCAACGCCGGTCTGCCCGACAAACTCGGCCGCTACACCGAGACGCCCGAAATGATGGTCGAAGCTCTTACGCCACTCTTTCAGTCGCGACAACTCAACATCGTAGGCGGCTGTTGCGGCACCACNCCCGACCATATACGCGCAATAGCCCGTGCAGCAGCCGATTACGCGCCGCGCGAATACCGCGCTACCGACAGCGAACTCACGCTCGCCGGACTCGACACGCTCCCCGTCACTCCNGCTACCAACTTTGTCAACGTGGGCGAGCGCTGCAACGTGGCCGGCAGCCGAAAGTTTCTGCGCCTCATCAAGGAGGGCAATTACGACGAAGCGCTCGATATTGCCCGCGTGCAGGTGGAGAAGGGCGCACAGATTGTCGATGTCAACATGGACGACGGTCTGCTTGACGCAGCGCAGTGCATAAGCCGCTTCATACGCCTCACTCAGGTCGACCCCGACATTGCAAAAGCTCCGCTTATGGTCGACTCCTCCGACTGGAACGTTATCCTCGCCGGGCTCAAGAACATACAAGGTAAACCGATCGTCAACTCCATTTCGCTCAAAGAGGGTGAGGAAGCATTCCTCAATCACGCGCGCACTATACGACGTTTCGGTGCGGCTATGGTGGTTATGGCTTTTGACGAACAGGGCCAGGCTACATCGCTCAACCGCAAAATCGAGATATGCGCCCGCTCTTATCGACTTCTCACGGAGCAAGTCGGCATACCTCCCCACGATATTATATTCGACCCCAACATACTCTCCATTGCCACCGGTATGCCCGAACACAACCGCTACGGCCTTGACTTTATCGAGGCCACGCGTTGGATTAAGGCCAACCTCCCCGGTGCCAAAGTGAGTGGCGGACTATCAAATCTATCATTCTCATTCCGAGGCAATAACACCGTGCGCGAGGCGATGCACGCCATCTTCCTCTCCCATGCCATTCCGGCAGGAATGGACATGGCGATTGTCAACGCCGCGGCTCTCCCCTCGCCCGACGATATTCCCGAACGACTCGCTCAACTTGTCGACGATGTTATCCTCGACAAGCATCCTCACGCCGCCGACCTGCTCGTGGAGGAAGCGCAGCAACTCCTTGCCCATAAGGATGATACAGCGAAGTCCGCACAGCAGGCGGTGGAATCATCCACGCTCTCTTCCGCTGAAGCGCTTACTGCAGCCGTAGCCCGTGGCACCGTTGCGGGGCTTGATGCTCTCGTTGCCGCAGCATTGCAGCAGGAGGGTTCGGCAGTCAATGTAATAAACGGTCCGCTCATGGGGGCGATGAACCTCGTAGGCGAACGTTTCGGCCAAGGCAAAATCTTTCTACCTCAGGTAGTTAAAAGTGCGGCGGCGATGAAAGCGGCCGTCGACATACTTACCCCGGTCATCGAGTCGGAGAAAGCCGATACCGCCGACGGCGGCTCGTCACGCCCTAAAATGGTGATTGCCACCGTCAAAGGTGATGTTCACGACATTGGCAAAAACATCGTTTCGGTAATCATGCGATGCAACGGTTTCGATGTCATTGACCTCGGAGTGATGGTGCCGGCGGAAACGATTATCGAACGCACAGTCGCCGAAAAGGCTGATCTCGTGGGACTTTCAGGACTCATCACGCCGTCGCTCGAAGAGATGTGCAACGTGGCGCGGCTCATGGAGCGCGCAGGGTTGACCATACCTCTCTTTATCGGCGGCGCAACCACCTCCGACCTGCACACAGCCATCAAGATTGCCCCACTTTACAGCGCTCCTGTGGTCCACACGCGCGATGCCGCGCAGATGCCGGGCCGCGTCAAGGAGTTCGTTGACCACGCCACGCGTCCCGCTGCCGAGCAACAATTGCGACAGGAGCAGGAACGCCTGCGCCTCGCGGCCGAGTCGCCACAACGTCTGCTTTCGTTGGCCGAAGCCCGCGCACTGAAACCGTCATTCCCGCCGCAAAACCGTGCAGTCACTCCCGGCCGTCGCATATATGAATGGGACATCGACACTCTGCGCCCGCTCATCAACTGGCGTGCCTTTCTCGCGGCCTGGAAACTCGATGCGTCATTGGCCTCGCTTGCTACCGACCATAAGCTTTGCTGCTGCAATGGCAATCACGGCGAACCCTCGTCACTCTCTCAAGCCAAAGCGTTGGAGGCGGCAAAATTGCTGCATGATGCCGAGGAGGCACTCAACAGTCTTGCCTCGGAGGGTATGCACGTTAAAGGTATCGTTGACTGCCGCCCTGCTGCGTCAACAGCTGACGATGAAATAGTTATCTCGATTCCTTCAGGACAGGCCGTAATACCTGTACTGCGCCAGCAACAGGACGAGAACGGACGCCCGCGAGTCGCTCTCGCCGACTTCATCGCTCCTGACAACAGCGGCACTGACGACTATGTCGGCATCTTCGCTGTGTCGACCGGAACTGCTATGCAAGCGCTTATTGACGACATTGCCGCAAAGGACGAATACAAAGGCTTGGTTTACCGCACGGTAGCCGACCGTCTTGCCGAAGCAGCCACCGAGGCAACCCACCGTAGCGCTCTACACGACTGGGGCTACACCGAGGGCAACACTGACCTCTCCACGCCCGATCTCGACCTGAAATCAATCCGCCCTGCCGTAGGCTATCCCTCCCTGCCCGACCAGTCGCTCGTGTTTATCCTTGATAAAATCCTCGGTTTCAGCAGCGTAGACATGCAACCGACCGAGAGCGGCGCNNTGAACCCGCCCGCATCGACAGCNGGACTGATAATACTCAATCCTGCAGCCCGCTACTTCGTGCTCGGCACTATNGGCGACGACCAGCGCAACGACTATCTCACGCGTCACCCGCTCCAACGCCCCGACCAAAAACGTTTTCTCCCCTGATTGCAACGGATTNCNACTTAGACNNCGNTNCACAATATTTGTTAACGCCGTACTATTGCAACGAAAAAATAGCACGAGACACTCAAAAATATTTGCACAATAGCGATTAAAAGCGTACCTTTGCAGAAAATAACAAGGTAGGTCCGGTAGCTCAGCTGGATAGAGCATCTGCCTTCTAAGCAGACGGTCATGCGTTCGAGTCGCATCCGGATCACGATAGNATAAATCGCTCAAAATAANCTAATTAGACAGTTTATTTTGAGCGATTTTCGTATTTATTAATCAATTTTAAGGCTATCTATATACGTTTTTTTTTAAGATAAAAATACGCGAATTTGCCAATTTACGCCAAAATGTTTGACCTATGTTTGACCTCAAAACCAAAATTCGTAAACTAAAAATAATATTTTAAACCAATATTTAACCTGTAAAATCTCAAAAAATAGCGTAATATTTAAGCATTGAGATGATTTTTACGTCTCAGTGCCTAAAAAAAATNTCTAAAGACTAAACCTGTNTGTATTAATATACATAACCATGTGAGATGNTGGNAGAGATNNGAATCAGTAGGCGTTTTCTTCGCCGGAGAGGGCGTTGGTTATTGTGCGTACTATGATTTTGAGGTCGAGGGAGAGGCTCCAGTGCTCTATGTACCACACGTCGTTGTCGACGCGGCGTTCCATTTGCCAGAGNTCGTCGGTNGCNCCNCGGAANCCGAGTATCTGCGCCCAGCCGGTGATGCCCGGTTTTACGATGTGACGCACCATGTAGCGGTCAATCAATTTGCGGTATTCCTCGGTGTGCGCGAGCATGTGGGGACGAGGACCTACTACCGACATATCACCTTTGAACACATTCCAGAATTGCGGNAACTCGTCAATCGACGTGTGGCGCAGNAAATTGCCGAGNCGNGTTTTGCGGTCATCGTCCTTGGTNGCCTGCCTCGTGTCGGCGTCCTTGCTCACCCTCATGGTGCGGAACTTGTAGCAATAAAATTCTTTNCCGAGATAACCGGTGCGCAACTGCTTGAAGAACACCGGACCGGGCGATGAAATCTTGATAGCCAACGCCACNGGAATGAGTACGATAGGCGAAAGCAACAACAACGTGCCGGAAAACACTACGTCAAAGGCCCGCTTGATAGCGCGGTTGGTGCGCGAACGCAACGGTGAACTATGCACAGCAATGGCCGGAATCGTACTGTTGAAAGTGTCCATATAGAAACTGTGCTGCANNTTGGGCGACAACAGCGGCGTNAAATACAGTTTNCAGAAACACTGGTCGGAGAGCTTGATTATGCGGTTGATGAGCGTGTCATTGTCCATCGACGACGCATAGAAAATGTCNTGCACATTATTCTCGCGAATGAAATCCTCAAGACGGTCGACAGTGCCGACGTAATTGCCTGAGAAATCGGTAGGTACACGGTTGTCGAAATATCCGAGCACATTCATACCGTAGCCCTGCTCGCTCTCGAGAAGCGTGGCGAGATGCNTGGCCGACTGGCCCGTACCAATTATCACGATGTTGCGCGCATTGCGCCCGCTGCGTCGTAANCGNCTAAGTATCAACAGCTCAATAATCCAGCAATCGAAAAGTAACGCCGCCTGAGCNAAATACAGCAGNGCGAAAAACATAAACCNGACGCTTCCCGCNCCGGTAAACATCATCATTGCCGCATANAGCAACGTTGACCCCAGCGGCAGCAGAAGAGCCACGCCAAACAGTTTCTCGGCGCGAAGCATGCGCCGCTCGTGTACTTCAANGCATCCGCGGCCCGCAATCAGCGCNACCACGGCCACGGTCAGCACGATACGCCAGTTCCACGCGCANCCGTAGTCAAACAGGAAATGTTTCTTCTCCCCTATCGACAGCAACACGAGAAATGACCCTGCTATGATTATAACATCAAGCAGTGTCTGCAACAGCGGAACATATTTACCATACTTTCCTACCGGAATTGTTCTTAGCATAACTGTGCTGAATAGGTAGCCGACGACAGGNCCATGCCGGAGTCATTTGACGCGACGGGGACACACGGCGAGCGCGCGTCCCCGGCTTGTCTAATGTTATGACTCTGACACGCNGCACGTGTCGGCGTTCATGATGATTAGAGACGCTCGTCGATGAGCGCGATTTTCTTTTCGAGGTCGGCGATGTCGTCGCGTATGCGCTGAGTTTTGCGCTCTATGTCGCGAAGCATAGATGAGCCTGAGGTCGACTTGAAGTTGAAGAAGCCGAGATTGTTCTGATAGGTAGTGAGTTCGGAACGCTTGGTTTCGAGCACACGGGCAAGACGTTCGCGTTCGCGCGAGAGTTTGCCGCTGTCTGATATCTCGTTGATACTGTTNTCGAAGCGTGCGAAATTGGCACGTGTATCCTTCAGGTCGTGTGACTTGTAGAGCTCGTTGATNGCAGCGCGGAATTCCTCGTACACTTTATCTTTCTCGCGGAAAGGCACGTGGCCGATTTCGTTCCAGCGGGCCTGCGCATCCTTGATAGCTGCTACGACATCCTGNCGCGAAGCATCGGGAGCGATATTCTTGAGCGACGCAGTCAACGCGCGCTTTGCACGCAGATTCTCCTGCTCCGACTTGCGCGACTGCGAGAGGTCTTGTTTCTTCTGCTCGAAGAAGTAATCGCAAGCCTCCCGGAAACGATTCCACACTTCGTCGGAACGTTTCTTGGGCACGGCGCCGATACTTTTCCAGCGACGCTGCAGTTCGGTAAGCTTTTCNGCNGTAGCCTTCCAGTCNGTGCTGTCCTTCANAGCNTCAGCCTGCTCNCANAGAGCGAGTTTCTGCTCCAGATTTGAAGCCATATCCTCCTTGACCGACTTATAGTATTCGGCCTTCTGNGCGAAGAANTTATCGCANACGGCGCGGAAACGGGCAAAGAGCTGATTGTTGGCNTTCTTNGAAGCGAANCCGAGTTTGCGCCACTCTTCCTGAGCCTCAAGAATAGTTTTTGTCATGTCGTTCCAGGCGTTGAACGATTTGAGGGCGTCGAAGTCGAGAGCTTCAAGACGCTCGCATATAGCGGTCTTTGCAGCCTCNTTCTCCTGCTCGCGGGCCTTACGCTCCTCGAAGAATGCCTGATATTTCTTGTTGACCACTGCCGANGCCTCTTTGAAGCGGGCCCAGATGGCCTCGCGCTGCTCCTTGTCGACGGGACCGGTCTCGCGCCAGGTGATATGAAGGTCCTGCANGCGCTTGAAGGCGGCGATTACGTCGGCCTCCTTGTCGAGCTGTTCGGCTTCGGCGCAAAGCTGCAGTTTGGTCTCGAGATTTTTCTTGAAATCATAGTCGCGGAGCTCCTTGTTGACCTTCAACTGGTCGTAGAACTGCTCCACGGCGTCCTGATAACGCTTCCACTGGTCCGACATAAGCTGCGGGGCAACGTCGCCTACAGCCTTGAATTCCTGCTGAATCTCGCGGAAACGGTTGAAGTGGCGGTTGACATTATCAGTATCTGTACTCATAGCNGCGATTTCGGCTATGAGNGCGTCTTTCTGTTCGTAGTTACGCTGAAGCTGCGCTTCAACTTCGGCAGCCCGAGCTGCTTTCTTTTCTTTAATAGAGTTGAGCAACTGGCGGAGCACCTCGTCGGCGGGGTCCTCTTCCGGTATGAACGCTTCGGGGTCGTTGCCGTTGGCAATGAACTGTTTGCGGGCCTCCTCGTCNGTAGCCTTGCGCAACGCGTAGTAACGCTGCTTGAGCTTCGACACTTCGTCGCGCGATATTTCATCGGCGTCGGCCTGTGCAAGCGCTGTGAGGGTGATGATGACATCAGCTTCCGACATGGTGTCGATAGCGGGAGTTGCCTCTGTGGCAGCAGCGTCATCGGTGGCTACATCAGCTTCAGCGGCCGATGTTTTGACTTCTGCGTTCTCAACTTCGGGCTGAGAACTCTCGGTGGTAGGATTGGCAGCAGTGTTGATTAACTCGTCTGCCGTCTTGGGGGTTTCCATAACAAGTTATATATTAATGTGATACATGGAGAGTAAGCATAGATTACCTACATTTCCGACCCAAATTTATGTAAAAAAATTGTAAATTCCTACTTTTTTTAAAAATTGTTTACGTATCTTTGCATCAGCAAAGCTATGAAGGCGTTGCGGAAGTCGACATCCGTAATCGCATTCTAAGGAATTCAGGTGAGAATCCTGAGCAGGCACGCTGCCGTAACTCTTTATGCCGCTGCAATTTACAAGATGCTGCAGATTTCGCGACAATAGCCATTGGAGAGAGCTCCCTCCGAGAAGGCGTCGCACAAGAGAAGCCGGAAAACAAATGCTTTGCGGCTGGAAGTTGGCGAACATCCGGCCTGTAGATCCGACGGGGTTGGGAACCCAACGTTCACTCCCCGCTGTCACGTGCTTTTTTGACAATCTTCAAAAATTATTTACAATGAAAAAAATATTTTTCTACGCAGCTGCGGCTGCAGTCGTCTCGCTTTCACTGACTTCATGTTCCGACGATGACGACAACATTCTCGAGCCGGTAGTAAGTCCGGTAGCCGAAGGTCTCTACATCGTGTGCAACGGCAACTATATGGCCGGCAACGGCTCGTTGTCCTACTACAACCCCGCCGACAACACTATTGAGAATGACATCTTCCTCCGCGCCAACGGCATGAAACTCGGCGACACTGCCCAGTCGATGATGATTGACGGCGAAACCGGGTGGATATGCGTCAACGGCTCAAACACAATTTACGCAATCAACCTTAGCGACTATCAGGTGAAAGGCCAGATAAAAGGCATCACTTCACCCCGTAACGTCCTGTCTGTCAGCAGCGACAAACTCTACGCAACCTCACTTTACGACAACCGTATCGCCATCATCAATCCTGCCGACTACAGCATCAGCGGCTACATCGACATTCCCGAAATGGAGGGTTCGACCGGCTCCACCGAGCAGCTGGTCAAGGTCGGTGACTACGTATATGTAAATTGCTGGAGCTACCAGAAGGAGATACTTAAAATCGACTCACGCACCGACAAGGTAGTTGACCGCCTCGAGGTGGGCATTCAGCCCGAAAGCATCGCCTACGACGGCGACAGCTCCCTCTGGGTGCTCTGCGACGGCGGCGGCTGGGAGCAGAATCCCATCGGCTTCGAAGCCCCCACGCTCGTATGCGTTGACCTGCAGGCGTTTGAGGTAGAGCGCACCATTCAGCTTGCCGAATACAGCTCGGTGTCAGAACTCACCTACTTCGACAACAACCTCTACTGGCTTGAAAACGGTGTGCAGAAAATGAGCGTCAACGCTGTCTCAGCTCCAGCGTCACCTTTCATTCCGACTACGAGCTACGCGCTTTACTCGCTGACCGTAAACCCCTCAAACGGTGATATTTACGTAGGCGACGCCATTGATTATATGCAAAATGGCACCGTAACCCGCTATAACTCAGCCGGTAACGAGGTCGACTCATTCACTACCGGCATAATTCCAGCAGGCTTCTGCTGGAAATTATCAAAGGAATAAGCAGTGGATATCAGCAACTTACAAAGCCAACCATCGGAAGGGCACAGCGCCACAAGTGCCAAATTTCAATCAGTTTACGTACCTCTGCGTACTTTATCCGTGCCCTTCCGACTGATGGCTGCGTTGGCCATGCTTTTACTCATGCCGAAAGAGACCAACGCAAGCAGCAGCGACAACACAATGACGCGCAACCTCGGCGGCGTTACCGTCATCGCCACCCGCCCGTTGAGCCAGATAGGGCTGCAGTACACTCCGCTCGACTCGGCTTCGCTGCGCGACAATATATCGCTATCGATGGCCGACGTGCTCGGTTTCAATTCCTCGGTGTTCGTCAAGAGCGCAGGGCGCGCCACGCTCTCCACCGTGTCATTTCGCGGTGCAGCACCCTCCCACACTGCCGTCACTTGGAACGGACTGCCTGTCAACTCCCCCTCCATGGGGATGACCGATTTCTCCATGATACCCTCCTACCTCATCGACCGTGCCGCGCTACTGCACGGCTCTTCATCGCTGACTCGCACCTCGTCGGGCATGGGCGGCCTCGTTGACCTCTCCACATCGCCCGCTGACATCAGCGACGGCTTCAAGGCCCAATACGTGCAGGGAGCAGGCTCATTCTCAACCTTCGACGAGTTTCTGCGCCTCACCTACGGCAACGACCGCTGGCAGCTCTCAACCCGCGCCGTGCTCTCCACCTCCGACAATGATTTCAGCTTCGTCAACAAGGACCGCAAGGAATTTGTCTACGACGACAACCACACTATAATCGACTCCTACTACCCGCGCGACAGAAACCGCAACGGCAGCTACTCCGACTTCCACCTGCTGCAACAGATATATTACCACGCGCCACGTCGCCACAATCTGGGACTGCAGGTGTGGTACACCGGCTCGATGCGCAACGTGCCGCTCAACACTGTCGACTATATCGATAGCCGCGACTATATCAAGAAACAGCGTGACAACATATTGCGTGCCGTAGCGTCGTGGCAGCACACTGCCGTAGCCATGACCTTCAACGCCCGCGGCGGCTACGCTCACCATTGGAACGCCTACGACTACGCCGTGGAACGCAGCGAGGGGGTAATGAACACCTCCATCACCGCGCGCACCAAGACCAACACCCTCTACGCCGACGGCGACTGGGGCTGGTATCCGCGCCGCAACGTGTTCATCTCCTCGTCAGTCAATGTCAAGTATGACCACGTAGCCACCACCGACTATGCCGCGCTCGCAGGCGTAAACAGTTATGACAAGGGACGTTGCGACGCAGCGTTGGCCCTGTCGGCACGCTGGCAGGCGACATCGGCACTCGGTCTTTCGGCCGTCGTGCGCGAAGATATTGCCGGAAGTGACGCCGACGCTCCCACCCCTGCCCTGTTTGCTGACTACGTCATATATCGTCCTGCCAACCTGACACTTAAAGCATCGGTAGCGCGCAATCATCATTTCGCTTCGCTCAACGATCTCTACTACCTCCCCGGGGGCAATCCCGACCTCAAGCCGGAGCAAGGCTGGAGCTACGACCTCGGAGCGTCGATGGCACGCACCGTGAGCGACGCCGCAAGTGTCTCGGCATCAGTCAACTGGTATGATTCATATATCAACGACTGGATATTATGGCTGCCCTCCAACAAGGGCTTTTTCCAGGCGAGCAACGTGCGCAAAGTGCATGCCTACGGTATCGAGGCCAACGCGGGCACGGCACTACGCCTGCCGCATGACTGGAACCTCGACCTCAACGCGGGCCTCTCATGGACATCATCAATCAACGACAGTGACCCCGTGTCGGTCAACGACAAGTCCTCGGGCAAACAGTTGCCCTACGTGCCGAAAGTGTCGGCATCGCTAACCGGGCTGCTCTCTTGGCGCCTGTGGTCGTTGCAATATAAATGGTGCTACTACTCTCGTCGCTACACCATGAGCTCCAACGAGGAAACAATCACCGGCTACCTCCCGAAGTATTTCATGAGCAACGTGTCGCTGGAGCGTCGCATTCCGCTCCGCCCCGTCGAGCTATCAGCCAAACTCTCAGTCAATAACCTCTTCAACGCCGACTACCAGACAATAATGTCACGCCCCATGCCCGGCACCAACTTCGAATTCTTCCTCTCCATCACAATCTAAGAAAATCCAACCACTCTCTAAGGCACGCCCGTCTTGTGGCGGGGGTCTCCTGACCCGCGCTCTCTCAGCTAATGCCCGTATGCAACGACCTGATTGTGAGAGCGCGGGTCAGGAGACCCCCGCCACGATGCGTTACGGCCAAATAGCGTTAATTTCCCGATAATCTTTTCGGACGGATAGACATGAAATACAAAAAACTGCGTGTAAAAGTAAGAGAGCCGGGGCTGCTTTGGGCAGTCCCGGCTTTCTCTTTTAGGGGTTTTGATTGGGTCGGTTCGGAGGGTGGACTTGGGGTTGGTGACGCCGGGTCACGCTTCCTTACTGCTTTCCTCTTTGCCTCTTTTCTTGGCTTTTTCTCTTGTTTTGGTTGATGAACTGTCGAGGTCTTTCTCTTCCTGCATGTTTATCTCGTTGCCGTTGGCATCGAGGACACGATATTGCAGGTAGGCGAGTGACTGGTCAGGCATAATGCGGAAACTGCCACCGATTTCGCGACGCCACTTGCGTGCGATTGAGAAGATGCCGCGGTTGAGATACGCGTCGACAAAGGGGTGGACATACATTATAAACTTGTTGACCTTTAGAGTGCCTACGAGATATTCAAGTTTCTCTTTGAGCGTGTCGGTGAAGAGGAGTGACGGTTGCACTTCGCCCTTGCCGCAGCATGAGGGACACTTCTCGGTGGTGGTGATGTCGAGTGCGGGACGAACGCGCTGGCGCGTTATCTGCATGAGACCGAACTTACTGAGCGGCAATATATTGTGACGCGCGCGGTCGTTGGCCATGATTTCCTTCATGTGCTCGTAGAGGCGCTGTCGGTGCTCGCTCTTGTTCATGTCGATAAAGTCGATGACGATGATGCCGCCCATGTCGCGCAGGCGCAGCTGGCGGGCTATCTCGTCGGCGGCACGCATGTTGACCTCCAGGGCGTTGCTTTCCTGGTCGGCCGAAGCTTTGGTGCGGTTACCTGAGTTGACATCAATTACGTGAAGAGCCTCGGTGTGCTCGATGATGATATATGCTCCCGACTTGAATGATACGGTCTTGCCGAACGACGATTTTATCTGCTTGGTGATGTTGAACTTATCGAAAATCGGTTCGGGCTTGTCATAAAGTTTTACAATGTCGCGGCGCTCGGGTGCTATGAGGCTCACATACTTCTGTATCTGCGACATAGCTTCGGCATCGTTGACATAGACTGACTCGAAGTCGGGCGAGAAAATGTCGCGCAGCACGCTCACTATACGGCTTTCCTCCTCAAAAATGAGCGAGGGAGCAGTAGCTTTCTGAGCTTTAGCGATGGCGCTTTCCCAGCATTCGAGCAGGGTTTTGAGCTCGTGGTTAAGGTCGGCCACGCGTTTACCTTCAGCCGAGGTGCGTATTATGACGCCGAAATTCTTGGGGCGGATGCTCTCGACGAGCTGACGCAGGCGCATTTTCTCCTCGGTCGATTTGATTTTCTGCGATATTGAAATCTTGTCGCTGAACGGAATCAACACGAGGTATCGGCCGGTGAAGGTGATTTCGGTGGTGAGTCGCGGACCTTTTGAAGAGATAGGTTCTTTGACTATCTGCACGAGCAACTCGCGTCCCGAGGTAAGGAGGTCGGCTATCGAGCCGTGCTTGTCGATGTCGGGGCCGAGTTTTAGTTTTGAAAGTTGCGGTATCCGCTTCTTGTCGTCGAGCAGTTGCTCTACAAAACTTGAATATGTAGAGAAGTGGGGGCCAAGGTCAAGGTAGTGGAGGAAAGCGTCTTTCTCGTAGCCGACATTCACGAAGGCGGCATTCAGTCCCGGCATTAGTTTCTTCACCTTAGCCAGGTAGATGTCGCCGACAGCATAGGCCAGATTGCGGGCTTCCTTCTGCAGGGACACAAGGCGTCCCTCCTCGGTAAGCGCAATCGACACCTCGGAAGGCTGTACGTCTACAATTAATTCGCTTTTCATTGGTTTTCTTTTAGTTACGGCGACGACGCGGAGTTGCGGCGCGCCCGTTTCATGACTTCAAGAAGTAATCTCAATAAAAACGCAAGAACAAACTTATTGACAATAACCGCCAGGCGGAATATCAGATAAGTTTGTCCTGTATAGCGTTATGTCATGAGATTATTTCTTCTTGTGACGATTTTTTCTCAGACGTTTTTTACGTTTGTGAGTAGCCATCTTGTGGCCTTTTCTTTTTTTACCGCTGGGCATAGTGTAACGATTAAAAAGTTGATAATTAAGGTAGTTAATTCTCTCGGGGGATGGGACTCAAGGTCTTTACCCAATATTATTTCACATCTTCCATGAACACTTTAGCCGGCTTGAAAGCGGGGATATTGTGCTCGGGGATGATGATAGTAGTATTCTTTGAAATGTTGCGGGCTGTTTTCTCAGAACGTTTTTTGATGATGAAGCTACCGAAACCACGCAGATAAACATTGTCACCGTGAGCCAAAGAGTCTTTAACGACGTCCATGAAATTTTCAATAGTGACCAGTACGTTAGCCTTTTCAAGACCGGTACGTTTTGCGATTTCGTTAACGATGTCTGCTTTAGTCATTGTTATTGTAATTTAATTATAGGTTAATATATTTGTTTGCAAGTGTTTAGGTGGTCAAAACAGCCTAATCCCGTTTTGCAGATGCAAATATCGCACTTTTTTTTTAATTGTCAGCAATTTTCTATGCAAAATTTTTAATAAAATGCAATCTTTTACCAATTTAGCAATGGTTTCAGGGTGTGAAGCACTTGGATTTCGTGACCTTCGACCTTTATTGTATCTTGCTCACAGCGGGGCGAAAAGAGTATTGCTGGCCAGCCTGCACGCACGGCGCCGGCGATATCGGTGTCGGGATTGTCACCTATCATAACCGACTCGGCTGCAACGGCTCCCGATTGCTCCAGGGCGTAGTCGTAGATGGGCCGGTGGGGCTTATTGATGCCGATGGCGTCGCTAAGTATCACGCAGTCGATATACTTGTCGATGCCCGACGAGGCGAGTTTCTGATACTGCACGGCCTTGAATCCGTTGGACAATATACCTATTTTATAACCGCGCGAATTGAGGTGGCGCAACACGCTGTCGGCGCCCTCAATCAGCATGCCGGTGCTTCCGAGCGCATTGAGATAGTCGACATCGAGTAGCGGATTGAGGCGACGGTTCTCCCCGTCGGGCACTCCCCCCTCCTCAAGCGGCAGGTAGAAACGGTCGTAACGAAGCTTTGCCTGGTCAATCTTGCCGGCGTTGTAGAGCACCCACATGGCGGCATTGTGGCGGTGGTACACCTCAAACCAATGCTCCTCATCCCGGAAATAGCGGTCGAGGCGATACTTGTTGTAGACCTCGCGGAGCGCCACGGCCGACGACCCCATGAAGTCATAGAGCGTATCATCAAGGTCAAACCATATCCAACGCGCTCCGGCCGGAACCGCCACTACCTCATTGTTTATTCCTTTATCATTCATTTTTCAAGCTTCGTTTACTGTTTCAATTATCGGCGGCGACAATCTCGGTGGCCCAATCCATCGTTGAGCCAATCGCGCCGGGGATTACGACAGGCCCAACTGCTCCACCTTGCGCAGACGGCGCACGGCATATATCGTCACGGGAAGTATAAGCATCTCGTAGACAGTCTTTATCACGGCCTGCGTCACCATCAGCGACCCTATCATGCGCCACGACAGGATGCCGCCGAAAGCAATCGGGAAGAATATCAGAGAGTCGATGCTCTCGCCGTAGACCGTCGACATGATGGCACGGAACGAGAATCGGCGGGCATCATCGCCCGCGCTCTTCATGCGCGCCATAGTGTAGGCATTGACCATCGAGCCGCAAAGAAAGGCGAGGAAACTTGCCGCCACGATGCGGGGCACGCCACCATATATCTGCTCCATAGCCTGCTGGGCTGTCCACTCCGACGAGCCGGGCAACGCGAGCGACAACTGCAGGGCAAGCGTGACAAAGAGACTCGACGCGAAGCCGAGCCATATCATCAGTTTGGCCTTCTGCAGGCCGTACACCTCGACCACACAGTCATTTATAATATAAGATACGGGGAAAATTATCACCCCGGCTGTGATAGTCAGCGGGCCGAGGTCTATTGTTTTGATTTCCACAAGATTGGCTACTATCAGACATATACAGAATGTCAGAATGAGCACGAGATAAAGCGCCGATACACGGCTGTTGGCTAATTGTTTCATGTTTTCTTGTTTTTAACGAGGTAGCAAGCACTCAGAGTGTGTAAGGTTTTTAGACCTCAACCCACTCTCAATTTCCTGAAAGGGAGTGCAAAGGTAAGGAATTTATGTCAATCAGGCAATAAGGAGGGTAAGTTTTCGTTAATCAATTGACTACAATCTTTAATAAGAATAATCTGCAATGATGAAACGCAACATAGCAATATATCTTACCATCTTATCGGCCGTCATCGTCAGCATGTTCACATCGTGCATCGAGGACGACTTCACCACGTCACCCTCCGACCAGCCCACATTCTCGGTTGACACACTCAAGATGGGCGAAGTCTACACCCTCGAAGGGTCGCCCACACAACGCTTCATTGTCTACAACCGTCACGACAAACTGCTCAACATCAGCAGCATATCATTGCGCGACGATGCCGACAATCATTTCCGACTCAACGTCGACGGATTCTCAGGCAAATCGTTCAGCGACATAGAGATACGTCCCAACGACTCCATCTTCATATTCGTCGAGGCCACCCTCCCCGAGAGCGGCCGCAACGAACTGCTTGACCTTGACCGTCACCTCGACTTCGTTACCAACGGCGTCACCTCGACCGTGGTGCTCAACATCAAGGGACAGGATGTGACACGCTACAACGGACTGACAGTCACCGGCAACACCGTGTGGACAGCCGACAAGCCCTACCTCATCACCGACACCGTAAGAGTGGCACCCGGCGCAACGCTCACCCTCGAAGCGGGCACAAAAGTGAGAATGAAGGATAGCGCGGCCTTCAAGATTGAAGGCACACTGCGCGCCGAGGGCACAGCGGAGAAGCAAGTGGAGATAACAGGCTACCGCACCGGCAACGTAGCCTCCTCCATCCCCTACGAACTGATGTCGGGACAATGGGGCGGCATATACTTCACCCCCACATCACGCGACAACGCTCTGTCTTACACCTCTGTGCGCAACAGCAGCGACGGCCTGACACTGCGCGGCAACGGTGACACCTCAGCCCCGATGCTCACCATCACCAACTGCCAGATACGCAATACTACCAACTATATCATCGACGCTCTCCACGCCGGAGTCAAGGCCGTGGGGTGCGAGCTGAGCGACGCTTCGCAGGGCATACTCCACCTGACCGGCAGCAACCACATCTTCAACCACTGCACCATAGCCAATTACTACCTCTTCAGCATACTCGGCGGCCCCGCCATACAGATGGCCCACCTCAACGCCGACATGGCCGACGAGGATAGCGCCGACATGCCGTTCATGAAGGCCGACTTCACCAACTCCATCATCTACGGCAACGGCACCGAGCTTTCGGCCGGCGACCTCACCGGCACCGACGTCACCTTCCGCACCTGCATATTCAAGAGCGGCGGCGACAACGACGACAACTTCATCGACTGCCTCTGGGACACCGACCCGCTATACTACACGGTGCGCAATCAATATTACTTCGACTACCGCCTGCGCCCCGAGTCGCCCGCTATCGGCGCATCAAACCCCGACTGCGACATCTACGGCTTCACCGCCGACCGCTACGGCGTGGCCTCCGCATCGCCCGCCGACCTCGGAGCATACACCTACGTAGAGCCGGAGGAATAACACTTACAGCCATTCATACCGCGTTTTATTAACGCCGTTTTGTTTACGCCGTGGGGCTTGCCCCGCACCGAAAAGAAATTACCGGGGAGCGGGAGTGACGTTAAAAATTAACTTTTATTGTCACTCCCGCTCTCTTCTTTTTCATCTTTAATAATTACATTTGTAGTAATGAAACGAATTACTGCAAACATACTGAACATATTGCTGCTTACGGTGCTGACAGCAGTCACCGCCGCAGCCCGGCAGCCGGTGGTCCGCGACGATTTCCACAAAGCGCCGAAGGGCCTCGACGGACGCAATATCGCCCTATGGCAAAGCCACGGACGCTATTTTAATATCGACAAAAACCGATGGCTATGGCAACGCGCCCACCTCATGCAGACCATCGAGGATACCTACTCCACCTCCTACGTGCTCGACCTGCTCGTGCCTATGCTCGAGAACGCCGGAGCCTATGTGATGCTGCCGCGCGAACGTGACATCAACGACGTGGAGGTAATCATCGACGCCGACTCTCCCTCCACCCCCGGATACTCCGAGGTGTCGACCGCCAAAAAGTGGGGCGACGCCTCAGTCGCAGGCTTCAGGATGCCCGACGGCAACCTGAAGGACCGCCAGAACCCTTTCACCGAGGGAAAGGTGCGCGCCATAACCACCGTCACCAACCCCGACGACGAGTCATTGGCCACCTGGAACGCCACGATACCGCGTGACGGAGAGTACACCCTCTACATCTCCTACGCGTCGCTCCCCAACAGCAGCGATGCCGTGAAATATACAGTCCACTCGCTGCGCGGCGACGAGACATTCACTGTGGACCAGACAATGGGAGGCGGTACATGGATAGCCTTAGGCTCGTTTCCCTTTGCCAAAGGGAAGCAGGACCTGCCGCTCGTGACCGTCACCAACTTAGCCAACGCCGCCAACGCAGGCAAGACCGTGACCGCCGACGCAGTCAGGATAGGCGGCGGCATGGGCAACGTGGCCCGCGGCAAGGATGGCCAAGTCAGCGGACTGCCGCGATGGCTCGAAGGCGCGCGCTACTGGCTGCAATGGGCCGGTGCTCCCGCCGATGTCTATTCCAAGACCGACTACGAGAATGACTATACCGACGACTTCAACAGCCGTCCGCTCTGGGTCAACTATCTCACGGGAGGGTCGGAACGCTATCCCAAAGGCAAAGGCCTCGGCATACCGGTTGACCTCGCTTTTGCGCTTCACACCGATGCCGGCACCACCCCCGACTCCACCATCGTGGGCACCATGGGTATATACTGCACCGACGGAGGCACACGCCTCGGCGACGGCCGACGCCGCACCGTATGCCGTGACCTCACCGAGAGCATAGTCAACACGGTGGTCAACGATCTGCAGACACTCCACGAACCGCTCTGGACCAAACGCAAGACGCGCGACCGCAAGTATGCCGAAGCACGTATTCCGCAAGTGCCCTCGGCGCTGGTCGAACTGCTGTCGCATCAGAACTTCGCCGACATGCGCCACGGCCAGAACCCGCAATTCCGTTTTGACGCCGCACGTGCCATATACAAAGGTATGCTCAAATATCTCTACGGTGCGAAAGGGGGCTACGTGGTGCAGCCGCTCCCCGTCAGCTCATTTCTCATCGAGGACCGCGGGCACGGCAAGTACATGCTTCGATGGGAACCTACCCCCGACCCGCTCGAATCCTCCGCAATGCCCGACAGCTACTACGTGGAGCTCTCGGAAGGAGATTCCAACATCTACATCAAGGTGGCCGAAGAGTCATCGCCCCGCTACGAGTTCAAGGCCGAGCCGGGCGTGATATACAATTTCCGTATCATCGCCGCCAACAAGGGAGGCATCTCATTCCCCTCCGAGACACTGAGCCTCTGCCACATGGATAACGACAACCCGCAGGTGTTGATTGTCAACGGTTTCACCCGGCTGTCGTCGCCCGACTTCTTCGACACGCAGGATGAAGCGGGCTTCCTCAATCAGCTCGACCACGGCGTGCCCTACCGCCGCAACATCGCTTACGCCGGCGCGCAGTACAACTTCGACCGTTCGAGCGAATGGGTCGACGACGAGGTTGACCCCGGTTTCGGCGCAAGCTACAGCGACTTTGACGGACGTCCCGTTGCCGGCAACACTTTCGACTATCCGCGCGTACACGGCGCAGCCATCGCCGCAGCCGGCTACCCCTTCATTTCGGCCTCACTCTCCGGTTACCTCAACCACAACTATAAGAACAGCATCATCGACCTCATACTCGGCAAGCAGAAAGAGGTGCAGCCCGGCAACGCCGAGGCCGCCACGCGCTTCAAGGCATTTCCCGCGGAGCTGCAGCAGAAACTCCGCGAGCACACGGGCCGCAAGGGTAGTCTGCTCGTGAGCGGCGCGTACATCGCCTCCGACCTCTATGTCAACCCCTTCTCCCCCGACTCCGCAATGAGAGCCGATGCCCGTTTTGCAGCCGAAGTGCTCGGTATAGCGCATGAAAGTTCGTTTGCCGCCGTTTCGGGCAAGGTCAATGTGCTGCCATTCTGGGCCAACAGCTACCGCGACGGCAACGACGTGGCCTACGCTTCGCAACTCTCCGAGGAGATATACGTAGTGGAATCGCCCGACGCCATTGTGAGCGCCGACCGCGGCGTGTCGCAATCGATAATGACCTACGACGAGAATGGCAAGAGCGCGGCCGTGGCCTCGCGCCACAACGGCAGCGGAGTGATAGCGATGGGTTTTCCGTTTGAGACAATCCGCGGCGCTCGCGACCGCGACATGCTCATGGCGCAGATGCTCCTCTACCTGCGCACCACGCGTCTGCCGATTCAGGAGCAGCCGAAGCCAACGGTGAAGTTTGACCACAACTACCGCTTCCCCACCGGCACTCCCGCCTCATGCAGCGATGCCGACATCGAGATTACCCGCTGACAACTGTTTATCGACGACTATTCAGAGTGCGTTTCACGCTAACGCACCATTAAGGATATTAACAACTCAAGGATATGACTTTTGAAGTATTTTCCACTGCCGACGGTTATGACTTCGGCGCAACAGCCTCATGGCGCGAGATTGCACGCCGTGCCGTGGCCGACTACGTAGCAATCTTCGCATCGCCCTACTCCCTCGCGCCGGGCTACAACTGCCTGCGTCGCATGGCCCGCATCGCAGCCGACAGCGGCGCGGCGATGGTCTACTCCGACTATCGTGTCACCACCCTGTCGGGCGACACCCGGTCAATCCCCACAATCGACTGCCGCAAAGGCTCGCTGCGCGACGATTTTGACTTCGGGCCGCTCGTGCTCATCGACCGCCGTCTGCTTGTCAAAGCCTGCGGGGAGGCCGTCAAGGATTACCGCTACGCCGGCATGTATGCCATGCGCCTCGCACTGAGCCGCATGGGAGGGATAGTACACATACCCGAAACGCTCTACACCGCCGTCGAGACCGACACGCGCACCTCGGGCGAAAAGCAGTTTGACTACGTCGACCCGCGCAACCGCGACCGCCAGATAGAGATGGAGGATGCCTGCACCGACCATCTCAAAGCAATCGGCGCGTATCTCGTGCCCGCATTTGCCGAGGCCGACTACAGCGGCGACTTCCCGGTGGAGGCTTCGGTCATCATACCCGTGCGCAACCGCGTGGCCACTATCGCCGACGCCGTGAAGAGCGCGTTGGCCCAGGTGACAGATTTCGACTTCAACGTCATAGTAATCGACAACCACTCGACCGACGGCACCACCGACACCCTGCGCGACCTTGCCGCGCGACATGACCGGCTCAAGGTAATCATACCGCAGCAGACCGACCTCGGTATAGGCGGCTGCTGGAACGAGGGTGTCAACTCGCCTCACTGCGGACGATTCGCAGTGCAGCTCGACAGCGACGACCTGTACAAAGGTACTGACACGCTGCAGCGCATCGTCGACAAGTTCCGCGCCGAGAACTGCGGCATGGTAATCGGTTCATACGAGCTCACCGACTTCAATCTCGCCCCCATGCCTCCGGGCCTTATCGACCACAAGGAGTGGACCGACGACAATGGCCGCAACAACGCGCTGCGTATCAACGGCCTCGGCGCACCGCGCGCTTTCGTCACCTCGCTGCTGCGTGAAATCGGCGTGCCTAACACCTCCTACGGCGAGGACTACGCGCTGGGGCTCGCCATATCGCGCGACTACCGCATAGGCCGCATTTACGACTCCCTCTACCTGTGCCGTCGCTGGGAAGGGAACTCCGACTCCAATCTCGACATCACCCGCCTCAACGCCAACAACAGCTACAAGGACAGCCTGCGCACGTGGGAGGTTGAAGCCCGCATAGCCAAAAACGCCGCTAACTAACAATCGCACAAACACCCTCTCAATATGCTGACACAGAACGACGTCATACGTTTCTTCACCGACCAGCTCGAAGCGTGGCCCGAAGTACGCGACCGCTTCGACGCGCTCGACGATGTGCTCAACCGCCGCATCGACATCGACGGCTTTCCCGTCACAATCACCCACAATCCGTCGCGCATACGCTCGTCGGCCGCCAAGGTCGACAAGGCCTCGATAGCCGCGCGCCCCTGCTTCCTCTGCGATGCCAACCGTCCCGCCGAGCAGCGCCATCTCGATTGGGAGGGTTACCGCATACTCGTCAACCCGTTTCCCATACTGCCGCAGCACTTCACCATCACTGCCCGTGAGCACCGACCGCAATCTATAGCCGGAGCTATCGGCGACATGACAAGCCTTGCGCTCCTGCTCCCCGACTTCGCCATCTTCTACAACGGTCCGGCCTGCGGAGCATCGGCCCCCGACCATTTCCATTTCCAGGCCGTAAGGAGGGAGCCGCTCCCGATGATGAGTGCCGACACGCTGCCTATGGGGGTTGTACGCCTGACCGGCGATGAGGCCACGCAGCAATGCGTCGACGCCGTGCTCGCCCGTCTGCCTCACGAGGATGGGGAACAGGAGGCGAAGGTCAATATATTCTGCACCGCCGTCGGGGGCGTTCCCGTGCTCACCATCATACCGCGCCGACGCCATCGGCCCGACTTCTACGGCGAGGACGGAATGCTCGTAAGCCCCGCGTCAATCGACCTCGCAGGGGTAATGGTGGCAGCCCGACCTGAGGATTTCGACAAGTTTACCCCCGAGACTATCCGCAGCATTTACTCACAGCTCTGCTTCACGCAGGCCGAGCTCAACACCATGCTCAATGACATCATCAAGCAGTAACAGCCGCCCGGTCCTCGCCGTAGGACTGATGTCGGCCCCCGAAATAGAACTCAATTTCATAAGCGGTTTTGACAGCCTCGGCCCGAAACGTATCAGCATCGGGGAGCTGACGGGACCGTTGCGCTTTGACCCAGTGGCGCACGACTCGGTGTTTGAACTGGGCGGCGTGACCATAGGCGTCGGTTTCCACTGGCAGCAGAGGCAGTCGCAACGATTTCGCGGCGCGGTGGAACTGC
Source organism: Barnesiella sp. (assembly GCA_014801075.1). Classification (GTDB taxonomy): domain Bacteria; phylum Bacteroidota; class Bacteroidia; order Bacteroidales; family Muribaculaceae; genus JAGBWK01. The sequence goes on from JAAVEW010000007.1 coordinate 87,148, forward strand.
TGCCCGACAATGGCGTAATAGTGGTCATAAACCACATTGACGTAGAGGATTACCTTTGTAGTGTCATATCGTCGGAGATGAGCGCCACGTCGCCGATAGAGTTTCTGAAAGCCCATGCCGTAATATCGCGCAGCTGGCTGTTGCGCATGATAGGACGCCGCGCATCGGAGTGCGTCGCAGCGCCGGGCATGGTAGCCGACGGCGAGATAATACGATGGTATGACCGCGAGGACCACACACTCTTCGACGTATGCGCCGACGACCATTGTCAGCGCTACCAGGGAGTCACACGGCTCACCACCGATATGGCCCTGCAGGCCGTAAAAGCTACCGAGGGAATGGTGCTGACCTGCGCCGACGGCACGCTGTGCGACGCCCGTTTCTCGAAATGTTGCGGCGGCGCCACCGAGGTGTTCGGCACCTGCTGGGGCGAGGAGCATCACCCCTACCTGCAGGCATTCCGCGACACGTTGCCTCAGCAACCCCTGCCCGACCTCACTACCGAAGCGGGAGCGCTGCAGTGGATAACATCGCGACCCGAATCATTCTGCAACACGTCAGACCCCGCACTGCTCGGCAAGGTACTCAACAATTTCGACCGCTCCACAACCGATTTCTACCGCTGGGAGGTGACCGCCACATCCGAAGAATTGGCCGAGATAATACACAGCAAATCAGGTATTGACTTCGGCGACATAGTTGACCTGACGCCCCTCGACCGCGGGCCCTCAGGGCGCCTGTACCGACTGAAAATCACGGGTACGAAGCGCACTCTCATCGTGGGCAAGGAGCTTGAGATACGCCGTCTGCTCTCCCCCACGCATCTCTACTCCTCGGCCTTCATTGTAGAAAAAACTGAAAAAATCGGTGACGGTGATAAAAAAATCACTACCTTTACACTCCGAGGCGCCGGGTGGGGACACGGCGTCGGTCTCTGCCAGATAGGAGCGGCCGCCATGAGTGAGGCCGGTTACGGGTTCAAGCAGATTCTGGCTCATTACTACCCCGATACTACCGTCACTAAAGCTTATGAATAAGTTACCGAGAAAAGACTCTCCGCAACCTGCGGCCGAAACTGCCTGCGGGACCTCGCAGGGGAAGCGTCCGCACCCCTGGTTCTGGATTCCGACACTATATTTCATTTCGGGATTGCCCAACGTCACGGTCATGACCGTGTCGGTGATACTCTACAAAGCCCTGGGCATATCCAACACCGAGATAGCTTTCTACACGGGATGGCTCTACCTGCCGTGGGTCATCAAGCCGTTCTGGAGCCCGTTTGTCGACATCATCAGGTCAAAGCGCTGGTGGATAGTGGTGATGCAATGGTGCATCGGGCTGTCGCTCGCGGGCGTGGCGTTCCTGCTGCCTACGTCGGTATTCTTCTCGGCCACGCTGGCCATGTTCTGGCTCATGGCATTTGCCTCGGCCACACACGACATCGCGGCTGACGGTTTCTATATGCTTGCTCTCAGCGAGTTCCAGCAATCCTACTTCGTAGGTATCCGCTCCACTTTCTACCGTTTATCAACGCTCTTCGCGCAGGGGGCGCTCGTATCGCTCGCCGGCTGGCTTGAAGTGCGCACAGGCGATGTGCCGCTCGCATGGATGCTCGTGATTGGTCTTATGTCGCTGATATTCTGCGGCGCGGCCATCTACCATCAGATTGTACTCCCCCGCCCTGCCGCCGACAAGGGATTGCCCGACCGCACGGCGCGCGACATCGTCAGGGAGTTTGCCGACTCTTTCCGCACGTTCTTCACCAAGCCGGGGATAGGGATGGCGCTTGCTTTCATGTTCCTCTACCGCTTGCCTGAGGCGCAGCTCGTGAAAATGATAAATCCGTTTCTGCTCGACCCGGTCGATAAGGGTGGCCTCGGCCTGTCGACCTTGCAGATAGGTATCACCTACGGCACGGTGGGCATCATAGGCCTTATCACGGGCGGTATTCTCGGTGGCATCGTGGCCGCAATGGGTGGATTAAAACGGTGCATACGACCGATGGCGTGGTCGATGTCGCTTACGTGCCTTACGTTCGTGCTGCTCAGTCAGTTGGACAGCCCGTCAATACTGCTGATTGACGTGTGTGTGTTTGTGGAGCAGTTCGGTTACGGCTTCGGTTTCACAGCCTATATGCTCTATCTCATATATTTCTCCGAGGGGAAATACGCCACCTCCCATTATGCCATCTGCACGGGCTTCATGGCTCTCGGTCTCATGCTTCCGGGCATGGCTGCAGGCTGGCTGCAGGAGCATCTCGGCTATCAGAATTTCTTCATATGGACTATCATATGCTGCGTGGCTACTATCGCCGTGGCTTCGATGGTGAAAATCGACCCCTCGTTCGGAATCAAGAAACGAAAATAATCCTGTCAACAAACAATCCGCTATGAAACTGAAAGTTATAGCATCACTGGCGTTGCTGCTCGCGGTCGTGGCCGCTGCGGCGCAGACCAAGCCGGGTATCGTGACCCTGCGCGACTCGGGGTTTGAAGCTCTCAAAGGGAAACGCATAGGCCTCATCACCAATCCTACGGGCGTCGACCCGCAACTGCGTGCTACGCCCGACATCCTTGCCGGGGCCGATGGCGTGGAACTCGTGGCAATGTTCGCTCCCGAGCATGGCATACGCGGCGACGTGGCCGCAGGCGACAAGGTGGCTACCTCTACCGACCCCGCCACGGGCGTAAAGGTCTACTCCATCTACGGCGCTACCAAGAAGCCGACGCAGCAGATGCTTGAAGGCATCGACGCGCTCGTCTATGACATTCAGGACAACGGTTGCCGCTCCTACACGTTTATATCAACGATGGGTAAGGCGATGGAAGCTGCGGCGCAGGCCGGCATTGAATTTGTGGTGCTCGACCGTCCCAATCCCCTCGGTGGCAACCGCGTGGAGGGATTGATTACCGAGCCTGACTGCATATCGTTCGTAAGCCAGTATCCTATCCCCTATCTCTACGGACTGACTCCGGGCGAACTGGCCCTCTATCTCAAAGAGGAAGGATTGATAAAGGGGGCTGACAAGCTGAAACTCACCGTTGTACCGATGGAGGGATGGACGCGCGACATGACCTATGACCGCACGGGGTTGCCGTGGGTACTCCCCTCGCCCCATATCCCTTCGGCCGAGACATGTCTCTACTACCCGGCTACGGGTATCGCGGGCGAACTGAGCTGGCTGTCGATTGGCGTGGGCTATACGATGCCGTTCCGCACATTTGCCGCTCCGTGGATTGACGCCGCAAAACTTTCAACTCGTCTCAATAATCTTCAACTGCCCGGCGTAGCGTTCCGTCCGGTTCACTACACGCCTTATTACGGACAGTTTAAAGGTCAGGCAGTCAACGGCGTAGAGGTGTTCATCACCGACGAGAGCGTGGCCCAACTGACCCCGATTCAGTTCTTCGTGATGCAGGAAATTCATAAAATGTATCCGAAACAATCACCTTTAACCGCTACGGAAGCAAACAAAAACAGGATTAAAATGTTTGATAATGTAGTGGGAAGCAAAAGCATCAGAGAAACGCTTACAAAAAATCACTACAACGCGGAGTCGATACTCACAATCTGGAATAAAGACACCGAACGCTTCAACTATAAAAAACAAAACTATCACCTATACGAGTGACGGTAATGTAAATGAGAGAAAAACAATAAAAACTGATTGAATATGATACTTATTGCAGACGGCGGAAGCAGTGGCATCAAATGGTGCCTGCTCGAAAAAACAGAGAAAATCCTTGAGTTTACCACCACCGGTATGAACCCCGTAATGCTCACCTACGAGGAGATGTCACAACGCATTGCCGACGAGGTTTTACCCCAGTTTCAGCTCCCTCTCGAGCAGGTGGAACGCATCTTCTACTACGGCGCAGGATGCCGCGGCGGCGAGTATAACCGCGCGGTGGAGAAAGCGCTCAAAAATTCATTTCCCTTCTCGGTGATAGCCGTGGAGAGCGATATGACAGGTGCGGCCAAGGCCCTTTGCGGCAGCCAGCCCGGTATCGCCTGCATCCTCGGCACCGGTTCCAACTCATGCCTCTACGACGGCGAGAAGATTATTGACTCGGTAGCTCCCCTTGGCTACATCCTCGGCGATGAAGGCAGTGGCGCGGTGCTCGGCCGTCAGCTCCTCTCCGACGTGTTCAAGAAGCAGCTCCCCGCTGAGTTGTGCCTCAAATTCCGCGAGCAGTATGACCTCGACATGGACACCGTGATACGCCGCGTGTATGGCAGCCCCGAGGCCAACCGTTTCCTCGCTTCGCTGACCCCCTTCCTCGCAAAGTATATCGAGGAACCGTCAATCCACCGTCTGGTGCTCAACTCGTTCAAGTCGTTCTTCGTGCGCAACGTGTCACACTACATGGCCTACAAGACTCTCCCCGTCAACTTCGTGGGCTCGGTGGCCTATCACTTCCGCGACGTGCTCCAGGAAGCAGCGGCTGCAATCGACTGCAACGTGGGCAAAATCATAGCTTCGCCCTTGGAGGGTCTCATCAGCTACCACGTGCGCAACTGATAACTACAACCTCGCGCAGATTATCTGCAACACCCATACCGACATCGGACCGGAACGCGTTGCCGTTCCGGCCCGATGTAAACGTGTTATATAACCGCATATATTTGCCGCTTCAAAGGAAAAATATTAAATTTGCCGAATCGCAATGACGGCCCTCCGGGCCTGCTTGATTGCACACATTAATTAATAATCTGTAATTCATCTCTATAAGTTATGGCGCAACCTGGAATTGAACTTATCCTCGTCAACATTTCCGGCACCGACCGCCCGGGCGTAACTGCCTCGCTGTCCAATATCCTCGCCAAGTATGACGCTCAGATTCTTGACATCGGTCAGGCTGATATCCACCACACTCTCTCGCTGGGTATCCTTTTCAAGACCACCTCTGACGTGTCGGGCGACATACTCAAGGACCTCCTCTTCAAAGCCTATGAACTCAATGTCAATATCCGTTTCAACCCCATCACCATCGAAGAGTATGAGCGCTGGGTGAGCCTTCAGGGTAAGAACCGCTGGATTATCACCATCCTCGGCCGAAAGCTGACGGCTCTCAACATAGCGTTGGTGACCAACGAGATAGCGGCGCAGGGCCTCAATATCGACGGCATACAGCGCCTCACGGGACGTATGCCCCTCAACGACAGCGACGAACCGCAGTCTAAGGCTTGCGTGGAGTTTTCGGTGCGCGGTACTCCCTCCAACTACCGCGAGATGCAGAACCGTTTCATGCAGATTTCGTCGGACGAAGGATTTGACATCTCCCTGCAGGAGGATACACTCTATCGCCGTTGCCGCCGACTTATATGCTTCGATATGGACTCGACGCTCATAGAGACGGAGGTTATCGACGAACTGGCCGACCGCGCCGGCGTGGGCGACAAGGTGCGCGAAATCACCGAACGCGCCATGCGTGGCGAAATTGATTTCTGCGAGAGTTTCCGCGAGCGCGTGGCGTTGCTCAAAGGTCTCGACGAGAGCGTGATGCGCGATATTGCCGAGAATCTGCCCGTCACCGAGGGCGTGAGCCGCATGATGGAGGTGCTCAAGCGCGCCGGTTTCAAGACGGCCATCCTCTCGGGTGGTTTCACCTACTTCGGCAACTATCTCAAGCAGAAATTCGGGTTTGACTACGTCTACGCCAACGAGCTGGAAATCGTTGACGGCAAGCTGACGGGCCGCTATCTCGGCGACATCGTCGACGGCAAGCGCAAGGCCGAGCTACTGCGTCTCATAGCGCAGGTGGAGAATGTGAACATAGCGCAGACAATCGCCGTGGGCGACGGTGCCAACGACCTCCCCATGCTCGCTACCGCCGGTCTCGGTATCGCATTCCACGCCAAGCCCAAGGTGAAAGCTACCGCCGAGCAGTCAATATCGACCATCGGTCTCGACGGCATCCTCTACTTCATCGGTTTCAAGGACTCGTTTATCACCCCGACAAACTGATGCGGTAAGTCAGCAGGCAACAGCCGTTGCCGACCCCACACGCAATTTTTTTGAAAATAACTGTAACAAATCACTACCTCGTCCGTCTTAATATCGGACAATAAAACAATAATAATGACCGACACGTCCAATACAGCCACCGCTGCGAAGCTGAAACGCCGTCGCCCCGACGCGGCCACCGTGCAGCTATGGGTGGCGCAGGCTTTCGCTCTCATAGGTCTGATTTGGTTCTGGTACCCCATCATTGGTATCGCTCACGCTGCCGCAGGCACCATACTGGGCGCAATGACCATGAAGAAAAAGCCCTCACGCGAGGCCCGCTTCGCCGTTATCGTAGGCGCGGTAGCCCTGGTGGCCGCAATAGTGATGACGATAATCGAACTGCACAGCATCGACATCGTCTACACCTACGACGCCTCCCCGTGGACGTGACGTCGGCACAAGTAACTATAATCGGCATGACTCTGTGGAAGCGTCATGCCGATTTTTTTATTTCGCAAAACTCGCCGTAATACATTTATTTTGTTTATATTTGCAAATACTACTCACTTGAATACCACCGCAAATGGCAGATTTTAAAGTCAATATACTCGGTTGCGGCTCCGCAACCCCGTCACTGCGTCATCTACCCTCATGTCAGGTCGTTGACCACCGCGATAAACTGATGATGATTGACTGCGGCGAGGGCGCACAGCTCTCCATGCGTCGCATGAAGCTGAAATACAGCCGATTGAACAACATATTCATATCGCATCTTCACGGCGACCACTGCCTCGGACTGCCCGGACTGCTCTCCACGATGGCTCTCCACGACATCGAAGGCACCGTCACCGTCCACACCTTTGCCGAGGGCGCAGAGCTGTTTCAACGCATCCTCGACTTCTTCTGCCGCGAACGCACCTACGACCTCCGCTTCAACATCATAAAGCCCGAGCAAGGCATCATATACGAGGACAAGGCGCTCACCGTCGAGACCTTCCCCCTATATCACCGCGTGCCCTGCACCGGCTTCATATTCCGCGAAAAGCCCAAGTTGCGCCACATCAACCGCGAGATGGTCGACTTCTACCGCGTGCCCGTGTCGCAGATGCTCGCCATCAAGGAGGGCGCCGACTTCGTGATGCCCGACGGCACCGTCGTGGCCAACGAACGACTGACCACCCCCGCCGAGCCCGCACGCAGCTATGCCTACTGCTCCGACACGGCCTACAATCCGCGCGTAGCCGAAGCCGTGCGCGGCGTCGACACCATATACCACGAAGCTACCTACGCCGACGACCAGGCCGACAAAGCAGCGCAGCGCGGCCACTCTACCGCTGCCGAAGCCGCCCGCATAGCCCTCGAAGCCGGAGCAAGACAACTCATCATAGGCCACTACTCCAAGAGCTACAACGACGAGAGCCGACACCTTGCCGAAGCCCGCGCCATATTCCCCAACACCATAGCCGCCACCGAAGGCATGACCGTCGACCTCAACTGACATACCCCCCAAAAGAAAAACGAAATGGCAACTCAGGAAGAAACCGACGCCCGCTACATGCGCATGGCCCTCGAAGAAGCCCGCGCCGCACTGCAAGCCGACGAAGTGCCAATAGGCGCCATAGTCGTAGCCAACGGCCAAGTGATAGGCCGCGGCCACAACATGACCGAAACCCTCGGCGACGTAACAGCCCACGCCGAAATGCTCGCCATCACAGCCGCCACCCAGACCATCAACGGCAAATACCTCACCGGCGCCACCCTCTACGTCACCGTAGAGCCCTGCCTGATGTGTGCCGGCGCCATAGCCTGGAGCCAGCTCACCCGCATAGTCTACGGCGCCCCCGACCCCAAACGCGGCTACACCTTCTACCTCACCCCCCCGGCCCCAAAAGAACCAACAGAACCGGAAAAAACCGGCAAAACAGGGAAAGCAGCCGCAACAGAGCAGGCCCAAAAAACAGTAAAAGCAAACGTAACAAATAAAGCAGAAGAGGTAAAGCCAAGACCCGCCCACCCCTTCCATCCCAAAGCAACAATAACCCCCGGCGTCCTCGCCGAAGACTGCGCCAACCTAATGCGCAACTTCTTCCGCACCAAGCGCTAACCACCCCACCACCAACCAAGTCCCCACTCCATAAAAAACCAACAACAATACCCCACCCCAAACAAAACGCACCACCACTACCCCAAAACCAACTAAAAAAAAGCAAAAACCAAACAAAACCCAAAGCCCAAAAGAAAAAAACAATAGTAAAAAAACAAAAGAAAAATTTTGCTCACAAAAAAAAATTACTTACCTTTGCAAACGCAAAGCCCAGGTGGCGGAATGGTAGACGCGCTCGTTTCAGGTGCGAGTGCTGCGAGGCGTGCAGGTTCGAGTCCTGTTCTGGGCACAATATCAGCGAGTTAACGATTTGAATTCAAATAAGTTAGCTCGCTGATTTTAATTTTTACGTGCATATTACGTGCAAAAAATATATATATTTAATATGGATTTTAGCTTAACCTCAATTGAAACTGGAATGGAACCAATAATAGCTTGGATTTGGTTATTAATTCCATTGACTGCCGGCCTAATTGGTATTGGCGCACTAATTGCAGTCATTACTCATGCGACTGAGGTTGAAGGGAAAACACTTGGAGTCATTGGTATGAGAGAAGCAGGCAAGACTCAGCTTTATAAAACGCTCCAACAAAAATCCTATTCTTCCTATCAAGGAACAGGTACTAATGATTACGAAGAATTTACATTTAGGTATGGAGATAGACGCATCAAAGTAGCAGCTGGACGCGATATAGGAGGTGGGGAAAATTACATTCGCGAGTATTATAAAAAGTGGATAGAAGAAAAAGATATAATATTTTTTGTCTTTAATGCTTGTCGTTACATTTCCGAAAAGAATTATGCGCAAGATGTAAAGAACAGAATGGATTTTATATGGCGACATATGAAAAATAAATACGGTTCAAATGAAGAAATCAAGAAAAAGTTAGTTACCATAGGATCTCACTTAGATAAAATTGATAAGGATAAACAAAATAGTCTTCTCAGATCTTTTCAGCAAGATGTTAGTGGTAAATCATATTCTCCCATGTTTCATGAGAATTTTATTGTAGCCAATCTTACGGAACACGAGAAATTAATGAAAGAACTTATCGACAAAAAGATATTTGGATGAAAACAATTTTATGGGCTCAAAATGAGGATGCAATGATAAAAGATACGTTTGTTATCAACGATATTATAACGTCATCCTCAGATACCCCTGAAGAGATGAACGCCTTTTCAGATCTTACTCAAGCAAGTAACTCGTTACGGCTTACTCCGAAGGTTAGAAGAATGCTTAATGAACTGAAAGGATTCTCTGAGCAAGCAAATTTTTCGATAGTAAACAACACATATTATATTCAAGGGTGCTTTGAAGAAAAAGACAATGTGGGACGGAATATGCCTTACATGTTCTTAACAAACGATTGTTGTACATTTGATGACGCTGTTCTCAAATTAAAGCAAGCTAGTTCATTAATTGGTAGAAGTTGTATTGATAAAGACCTCGATTTAATGTCGACGTTTGCTCACCTTGATAGTAGTACTATAGAAAAAGCGGTTAGCAAGCTGTATAAAAAAAAAGACTTAAAAATCATAATTGGTGTAATCTGTATAATTATCATAGGTTTGGTCTTATGGAAGCTAGTGAATTAAAGGGAGAGGTTCTACACATAGTGAGCCCAGAAAAGGCTATCAATTATAAGTGGGAAGATAATGTCAATAGATTGCCAAACGGGCTTCAGATTATCTCTATTGATGATTATAATAGTCTTCCTGACATAGTAAAGAAAAGTCGTTTTGGCGTGCGTAATATTAGTGAGGATGCTGTTCTAATTTTAGAACCATATTCACGACAATATATCTCTGCAACCGATGCCGAACAAATTTTCTTCGATAGGAAGCTCGATGCTCTTTCTAAAATTGCAAGCTTATTAGGTGCATCTAAAGTAAGTGGAAAAGTAGAATCATTACAAGAAGAAAAGAGAGTCTTTACAGCTGAAGGAGATATATCATATCGTGTTGTCGAAATATCTACAAATATGAAGAAAGAAGATATTGAACGATATCGAAACAGATATGAGATAATTAGGGAATATGCTAATCCTTCTCTTACCTATGAAGGATACAGGCAGGCTTTAAGAATTTGCGAGGAGACAGGATTGATATACGATCAAGATTTTAAATCTCTACTGGATCAAAGGAATCCGAATCATCCGAATCCAATGAAAAAAGAAACTTATCATATTGAGTTGTCTAAAGAACTAAATGAAAGTTTAGAAGTGGCATTCCATTTAAACATTCTTAAAGGTGTTTTTTCCCTGAATGCAGGAATACAAGAAAGTATCTCTTCATTAAAAAAATTTGTAATTGAAACTGTTATGGAATTCTAAAGATTACGAAAACTCAGTTTTTGAAACCTATGACAAAACAAGAGGAAATTTATTCCCCACTCTTAAAACTCTTTTGTGACCAAAATGGGGTAGATTTACTCCAGTCAGGTTATCCCTATCTTCCTTTCTTACCGGTCGCCTTTGAACGATATGAAAGGGCACAGGTGAAAATGTTCTATGTTGGTATTGATACCTACTATTGGATTACAGGTCAACTTTATGCTCTCATGGAAAGTGCCCATATGAATAATTTTCATAACATTATTAACCTTAATAATCAATGCGTTACTCCATATCGAATATTAGAAGACTGGTATAATGATAAAGGTAGATTCTGGGAGTTCGTAGTAAAGCTTCATCTATATATCAGAACAGAAAAGATTCTCAATAACGAGTCCCTACGTAATCTGTCCGTGGAAGAAACAAATTTTGTTAAAGAAATTGGTTGGGGAAATATGAATAGCATCGAACTCTCAAAAACTTTAAAAAAAGAAGGAATTTGGGATTCTCTTGAAAAAAACCATTATAACTCCTTGAAACAATCTTCTGAACTCATTCTTGACCCTTTAATCAATCTAATCAACGCTTATAATCCGGATTACCTAATCATTCTTGGCTGGGGAGGTCCTGAATCCCATGTTTTTAAAGATTTAGATTATCAAGCTTTGGATGAATTTTATGAGGAGTCTTTTAGAGCTCTCTACCTTCTCAATAATTATAAGACTAAAATAGTATGGACGAGTCACCCATCCAGATTTAGATATATGAGTACAAATCAAGACGAGATGATACCTTATATAGGTGATAGTCTAAAACTATTTTGATAATCATTAAATAAGATTCTTATAATCATTTTTACTGCTTATCAGGTAGAGTGCCAATAAGGCTATGGAGAGGCAGGCGATGATAGATTTGAACCATTGGAGGTTTCCATTCTTGAAAGCCCTTATAATTAAATCGAGATTGAGATAGCTTTTACTGTGGCAGTAGCAAAACCCGGTTGAATTGTTAAAAACTACCCGAGTGCAGAATATTTTTAGACGCATAGTTTTTGGGCTCAAGCCGAAGGTTCGGTGCATTTTTTTAAATGTGCTAAGTGAATGTTAAAAATCAAGCGTATAGTTTGACAAGCCGAAATATGAAGAAGTTTCGGTCGCGGACAACTCTCATTTGCGAGCGGAATATCTTTACCTTGGAGTTGAAGGATTCAGCCGAAGCGTTGGTAGAACGTCGACGGAAATAGTTTAGGATTGTCGGGGCATGTTTTTTGAAAGTCCTGATTACTGAGCGGAAATTGCTGTTCCCCAGTTCCATTTCCTTTTCGTACCACTTGTTCATTCTTTCCATCGCCTTTGTCAGTGAGATTTTCGCGTTGAAAATACTTCGCAGTTCCATTGCCGGATTATAGGCGCTTTTGAGTATCGGATAGTATCTGAACAGAATATTTCGGCACAGGCCGAAACAAGGGCGTACATAGTAAAATACCGGGGCAGTCGAAAATTAGTGGGGATGATATAATGGAATTGTTATTTGGACTAAGTTCAGCGTATTAATTATGCCACAACATTATGCCATAATCTGTATTATATCTTGTCAAAGCACTTTATTGATTCAATGGCGGTGCAGATTAGGGTCCGGTAATCGAAGTCGGGAGGGATGGGACCGAGGTAGAGATCGGAGGTGGGATACTTCAGCAAATCTTCAAGCATTGATAGCTTTGCCTCAATCATGGCCGCGCGGATGGTAGCAGCACGCGAATGGATGTCACCTCGAAGTGTATACATACGATACTTTGGGATATATCGGTCATACCAACTTACCGCATAGAGAGCATTGCTGACAAACACACTCTTTTGACGGAGCGACTTAACATTTGACCGCACTATGTAGCGATTGTTCAACGTTGTGCGAATCTGAGCTTTTGTAGTATGGTGAGAACGGGAACTGACAAGGGATTTCACCGAGAGATACCTCTCATCCTCTACCCTATCACCGATATGAAAAAACGCAGCATCATACGTGGTACGCCACTTCACCTCTCGAATCCCATGAAAATGAAAAACAACCATCTGCGTCAAGGCCGGAATCCCACGCCAATATCCCCGTTCGGCACACTCCACCAACGCCACATCATCAACCCCATACGGATTAAACCTCATTACCCTATCCTCAAGAATAGCCCTAAGCCGCGTCAAAGCATCCATCTTTCGCCACTCCGCAATCCCAATCCCACGACACAACTCTCCATCACTCACCATAACCCGACACATTCACCACCAAACAACATAATCATCATCTTCTCAGTCATCTAATAAAAAATACCCATCCAAAACAATTTCGCACAAATATATCCAAAAATCCCCCACCTACCAAACAAAATTACCTATAAATTAAAGAAATTCAACATGTGAATCAAGTTTCATAAGCAGATATTTACTTAGAGGCCTACGGGGTTCGCGGCATTTTATTTATACCATAATATTAAATTTTTGTGGACAGAGAAGAAACGCTCTTTTCGGAGTGTGTCAACTTGCTGTATTTTATATAATCAAAACTCAAATCAAATGGCCTCGATTAAAGTAAAGTTCCGCCCCTCGACTGTCGCTGACCACGAGGGCTCGATCTACTATCAGATTATACATGATAGAAAACCACGACAACTGCTCACCGAATATCACATATTTCCCTACGAATGGGATGATAACCGCTCTATGGTTGTGACTACCCTGAACAGTGACCGCAAGCCGTTTATACTCTCTATACGGGAACGCATTCGCTGGGACGTGGAACGCCTTACCAAGATAATCCGCAAACTCGATAATAACGGCCTTACTTACACTGCCGACGATGTGATTTATGAGTTCAACCGGTATGCAAATGAGTACAGTCTGTTCAACTTCATGGAAAGTCAGATTATCAAATTGAAACGAAATGGCAAAACCAGAACTTCTGAAACATATACAGTTACTCTTAACAGCTTCAAAAAGTTTCGGCAAGGGGAAGATATAATGCTCGATTTTCTGACATCAGAGATTATGGAGGCGTATGAAGCATGGCATAAGCTGAGAGGTGTATCGCCCAATACCATATCATTCTACAACCGTATTCTCAGAGCGGTGTATAATAGAGCTGTTGAAG